>NZ_FNZO01000002.1:0-1040498 GCF_900109305.1 Paenibacillus sp. cl141a | reverse complement strand
CTCAATGTCTACAGCTTTTCCATAGGGCTCGTTTCGTTTCCGGAATGCCTGTACCACACTTGAACCTTTAGCGACATCCACGCCAATAACAGGTTCCATTTCCTCACTCCTTCTCCTTGATTTCACCGGCCTTTTCACGATGGTTCCAAATCCATAGCTTCGCTTGTGATGCGGGGTCTACCGCCCCTACCAGCTCAAACATGGTCTTTTGGAGGTCGTGAGAGAACAGTTTTTATTACGGGTTCATTGCCCCTAAAGCCGCCACGTTCTCCCGGCTCCCCCCATCGTAAAACGACCACAAAAAAAGGCCAACCAGAAGATTCTGGCTAACCTGATAATACGAAAAACCACCAACATTAATTAGTGGTTTTTTTTCTGAATTCTTTTAGTAAGTAGTTAGTTTAGTAGCTATTGTTCTCTTTCTTGCTTCGGAATTACTTCATCGCTTTAGCCAGATCGGTGAAAATAACCCCGAGCGCATACGCGCCCGCATCCGGGTATCCGATGCTGCGTTCCCCTACCGTACCCGCTCTACCCATTCGGGCAACGATATCCGCCATCTTCTGCGCGCCGAGCACCGCTGCTGATCGACACCAAATTGAAGAATGGCGCCGGGCGGTTTGCTTCTTCGAATCCGGTGCTTCAGCCCGCGTTTGACTATATTTTTACGCACAAGCATGAAAATTTCAGCCTGAAGGAGATGGCCAAGCGGCTGCTGGAATCCACCGATTCGCCAATCCATCCAGTGAGCGATGATCTAGGCTTTTGCGACACGGGCTATTTTATCAAAACGTTCAAAAAGTTCGAGAACCTCACCCCGGCCGTGTACCGGAACATGTATGCCGGGATATCCGCGAAGTAATCGTTCCAGGCTGTCGACCATTCCTATAAAAATCCGCATGCACGAAGGGATTTTTGCGATGGCCGTTATCCGACCAAGCCCGTTAACGGGTCTTGTTCTGATTCCGGTAGTCATCCACGACAATGGAATATAATTTCAGATCTTCATGTTTGCCTTTCACAAATATAGACTGTCTTATGATTCCCTCAAAGGTCATGCCGGCCTTTTCCATCACTCTGGCTGATCCTAGGTTTGACGGCAGACAGCTGGCTTCGATTCTAACCAGGTTCATTCGTTCAAATCCATAAGAGATGATGGTCCTGATCACTTCGGTCATGTAACCGCGATTCCAATAATCCTTGGACAAGGCATATCCCAGTTCTGCTTTGTCATGATGAACATTCCAAGCCATAAATCCTGAAGTTCCGATGACCCTTCCGGTTTCTTTGTCCACGATCCCCCACGGGGCCACGTCATGATGGTCGTATTTTTGCAGCACCTTGTTTAGATAATGGCGGGTATCTTCTATCGTTTGATGCGTCGGCCAGGAGGTATATCTCGATACCTCATCATCCGATCCGTAACGAAAGATATCGGGCTCGTCCTCGCTTCTTAATTTTCTTAAAATCGTTCGGCTTGTTTCTAAGGTTGGCAGATCCGAAAAGATATCCTCTATCCGCATGTCCTTCCCCCCTCCAATGCCTTCAAAATATCCTTTGTCAATAATTCCGGCATCCTGTCACGATTGAATTCGTTCAAGCTGATGATGCCGACTTCCTTTCGACATTTAATTATATCTATTTCAGGGTGACTCTCGACGGGTATCGTTCCTAGAACAATCCGGCGATCACTAATAATCTCTTGTACCATGCTTTGAAAAGAGGCAGACAGCATCTGCATAAATCCCATTTCGTCCATGACGATGATTTTCTTGGAGGACAAGGCTTCCCGTAATTTATGAATAGCAAAATCCTCGAATTTCCCAACCTCTACGCCGTACCTGCCAACTCGAATATGGCTGGGACTTTCCACATTTGCAATCTCTACGCTTTCTCCATCGACAGCCACGCATCTGAAACCGATTCGATCGCCTGCATTCGTTATTTCCTCCGTATAAAAACCGCCGCAAAGATCAGGGCCGACGAGATGTATGAGTTTCTTGATCAGGGTCGTTTTGCCCATCCTCGGCTTCCCCGTGAGTAAAAATGCCGTTTTGGCATTCAGCGGTTTCCCGTCCAATCTGGACAGCAGCTTATACTGAGGCGGGTTCACAAATCCCAAGTCTCATAAGGGACCGAACGCTCTGTACGGATGGCGTCCAGCGTGCGCGTTTGAATGTGGGGCCTTTTTATGTATTCATCCAGGTTGGAATCTACCAAGTCTACGAATTTCGCTTCCACAATTTCTTCCGGTTGAACGGTTATTTCTCCGCTGACGTATTCCGCATGAAAAACGACGGACAACACGTGCAGCCTCTCATTGTAGTAGACTCCTGAAATGCCTAAAGGGCGTATAACCACGCCCGTCTCCTCCAGAAACTCCCGGCACACCGCTTGATCCAGCGGCTCCCCGGCATCAACGAAACCTCCGGGCAGTTCCCACGTATCCGAACGCAAATGCGTCCGAACCATCAGCACATGTCCGTCTCTATTCTTCACTAAAGCTGAAACAGCAACCAAATGCTTTGACTGTTCAAACATCGATTAACACCGCCATTTCCATGTTTGATCTATCATTTCAATGACTGATCAAGTGAAGAATTCGTTTGAAGCGTTTTTGTTTTTCCATCATTATACATCATATTCCGATCTCCAGCATTTTTGCCCTCACATGCTCTACCCTGCGATCCATATCCGTTCCGTCGTACTTGGGAAGCTTGAGTTCACTGACCATGTTCCCGTCGCGCATAAACATAATGCGCTCCGTCCGGGCCGCCACGTTAGCATCATGCGTTACAAGCATGACCGCCGTGCCTTCCGCGTTGATTTCGGAGAAAATGTCCATGATTTCCTGCGCGGATTTGGAGTTGAGCGCGCCCGTAGGCTCATCGCCAAAAATGATTCTCGGGCTGTTCATCAGCGCCCGGCAGATTCCCGCACGCTGAAGCTGTCCTCCCGAAACCTGCGTGATGTCTCGCTTTTCCAGCTCTTCGATTCCCACCCTCTTCATAAGAGCTCTTGCTTTTTTCGTCAGGGATGAAACGTGTTTTCGTTGATCCCGCATGGATGGAAGAATGATATTATCGAGGATATTGAGGTTTTTCAGCATCGTTGGCTGCTGGAAGACAAACCCCATATGGGTCCTCCGTATATCCGAAAGCTCATTCTCCGAGGCTGCCGATAAATCCTTGCTGTCAAAAAAGACCGTTCCGCCGTTCACGCCATCCGTCCCGCTCAATGCAAACATGAACGTTGATTTTCCCGAACCGGAAGGCCCCATAACCGAAACGAACTCGCCCTCGTGAATGCAGGCGGACACGCCGTCCAGAACCCGGCGATGGTCATCACCTTCGCCGAAAGATTTTACGATATCATCACAGATAATCAATTTTTTCATAGGTTACTCCTTCATATGTTCGGATATTTTGATTCGTCCCGCGCCAGAAACGCCGATCACGGTTGCGATCAGCACCGCGCCGATCATCAACATGGGGCTGAACAGATACACCGAAAGCGGATCGATCGCAAAATGAAATGTCGACGCTCCAAACGAGGAAATTGCGGCACCTGCAAGCATCTCACCGACCGTGTTGGCCAGAAGCGTTCCAACCATGATGCCGACAATCAGAACAAATACCGAACGCGAGACATACTGCACCTTCATATCCGAGTTCGTAAAGCCAAAGGCTTTCATGACGGCAATCGCATGCCGGTCCTTGGCAACCAGCATTTTCATAAACAGCAAGGTAACGAGAACCGCTATTATCAGCGCCACCGTAACGGCAGCGTTGGAGGCCGTTTTGACGGAGCTAATGGTCGAGCCGAACGTTTGCGATACAAAGTCGTCAATGTCCGAGATCTTTGCATAATCGAACCTCTCCGCATAGGCGGAGACCTTCTCATGGACAAGCGTTTGATCGGATAGCTCAGCGCAGACAATGCTCCACATCGTGTCCGCCGTATCGTCGGTGAATACAGCCTTTGCGGTTTTGCCGCCGTTGGTAATGTCGGAGTAGATTCCGCTTACCGTGAGGGCTTTCGCCTTCCCCTCGATCACCAACGTGATGATATCGCCGACCTTTTTGCCCAACTCATCGGCGTTTATCGCCGAAAGCGCAATTTCGTCTTCTGCGGGTGCTTTGCCCTTGGCATATGCTATAGGGAACACCGTATGGTCCCCAAGCTCGATTTTGATATTTTCCTCCGTCCCGTCTCCCGTTTTGATTTTGAATGTTTTGGTTGAAAGGACGGCTGTCTTTGTAATGGCAGGGTCGTTGTTCATCGTATGGACAATATCGGCCGTTTTTTCCGATATTTGCCCAGTCTGCTGAATGTCAACCCGCATGTCGTAGCTTCCGATGCCCATATATTGAATAAAGCTTTTGGACGAGATCGTGTTGTGCAGGTTCTGCGGTACGATCATGATAAATGCCGAGATCACGATTACCGTCAGGCTTATAGCGTAAAGTCTTTTCCTGGCGAGAACGTCTTTGATCCCGAGAAAAACATTGGTGTTAAACAGCCTGTTTCCGCTCAGATTAAAGCGTCCGGCGCCCGTGTTTTTCTCGGGTGAAGTGCCAAAGCGTACCGCATCTGCGGCCGATATGGTCCGAAAGCGATTCAGAACCCTGCTTACATAGGCGATGATCGTCAGGAAGACAAGCAGTATGCCGATCAGTCCGAACGGCAAGGCATAAGAAGAATGGCTGCTTTCTCCCATGTAGAGACGTATGTTCTCAAGAAGCATTCCTTTGAAAGGCACCGAAAGCGCAAAGCCAAGAATACTTCCTGCCGCGGTAATCGCAGCATATTTCGCGAGATAGATCTTTTTCATATCGGAAACACGCAGCCCTATCGCTTTCATGACGCCGATTTCACGGTAATCGTCTTCGATTTTGGCTAAGAGGGTAAAGCGTATGCACATCAGAGATATCGCTACGACAAGAATGCTAACGAGAAGGATAACGCCGATCATTATCCCGTCGGAAAGGGCGTTCATCATTCGGAACAGCTTATAGGTAACCGTAGGTCCGTTCGCTTCAAGACCCGCGGAAGCGTAGTCTGCTTCAAATGCGCCTAGCTCCGACAAATCCCTTAGTCTGAACTCAATCAAATATTCCGTATTGCCCGAATTTTTGATCTCCGCGTAATCCTTGTCACTGACCAGAAAACGCTTGGAGGCGGAGAGCGTGGAATTCATCTGCGAATCGCGGAGGAATCCGGCAACGGTAAATGCCTTCCCGCTGATCACCGCAACATCGCCAACCCTTGCCATATTGTCTCTCATATAATTTATAGGAACATATAACTCGCCGTCGTCCGCGTGAATGATGTTCCCGTCCAAATCAAGCAGATAATCGAATTTCTTGCTCTGTATGCTGAATCCGTTATCCTGAACGCTATGGGCAAGCGAATGCTCTCCTAACCGAATCCGCGCACCGTCCATGTTGAGAAATTCTGTCACTTGGAAATCTTCGACATTGCCGTGCTGCTCCGCAAAAGCTGCTAGCCGTTCAGTATCGATATCACCCGAATGCATTTGCATAAAATGCGGGGTTTTGGCTTGCGTCATGAGTGTATGTACCGCTCCGGATAAATTTAAAATGAGCACGGCCGCGAGCGAAACCAGCATCGCTGCTGCTGCAACGAAGATCATGGTCATCAACGTGGTCCATTTGCTTTTGGATATATCCCTTCGGATGATTCTGAAATACATAAGGCCCCCCTGTGTTCAAGCATTTTAACCGATGTCTACCATCACAGCTTTCCTAAGATAAAGAGGAGAAAGGATTGCTTCTCTGCCGTTCCCCCTGCTGATGAACTTTCCTGCGCTGATTCATGCTTGTCCGCTTTCATCTCCTCCACCAAACATCCCCATAACCTCCATCAGGCTTCCGCTTTCTGCGCCGAGCAGCCTCTCGACGTTGCAAACAAAGGCCAGAACTCGCTGCCCTCGCTCCTCGTCACTCATCGTTACCAGATCTTCATCAAAAACGGTATTCGCGTAGATCACTACCATTTCCATGCATTCATACGGGAACGGCGTGCTGAACAGCCCCTCCTCGATGCCTTCGCGGATGATGTCCGTCAGGATCTGCGGAACACCGTTGATAATGACCTTATGTATCTTTTGATGCATGAGCGCATTCTGAGGCTTGTGAATATGCTCCATGATTTCCTTGCTGCTCTCTCCATCGCCGCTAATGTTCAGCGCCATCACAACACGGATGATGCGCTCGATTACCGGTATGCTCTTGTCCAAGGCAATGGCCTGTGCCCGATCCAACAATCGGACGGTATACCGGTCAATCAGCGCATCCATGATATCCTCCTTCGACTTGAAGTGATGATACAAAGTTCCGCGCGCAATGCCGACCTTTTCGAGAATATCGTTGGTACTTGTGCCGTCAAAGCCCTTCTGACCGAAAAGCGTATCCGCCGCGTCAAGGATTTCATTCTTGCGTTCCTCCGCTTTTTTTACGATCCGCATGCTTCCCCCTCCTTTCCTAGACCGACTGTCTGTCGGTAATATCATATCATGCCGCTTTCCGTTGTCAAGGCCGTTGTTATCTGAAAAAAATAAAAAGAGACCCATCCCCCATAGAGGAATGAGCCTTCAAGACGCACGTCAGAATTTCCATATCTATACATCACTCCTTGGATGGAATGATATCATCCAGTTTTTGATTTCAACGAGAGCCTTAACTATTCTCTGGTACATACTCTTCCTTCAACAGACCATAATGCGCTAGGTCTTCATATTCACCCCATTTTTTAATATGTTGTCTTAATATTCCTTCATGCTTCATTCCTAGCTTTTGCATGACTTTGCCCGATGCGGGATTGTTCCCCAGATGACGTGCAAAAATGCGGTTTAATCGCATTTCTTCAAACGCATATTTTACGATTCCTTTTGCCGCTTCTGTACAATAGCCATGATTCTTGTATTTTCCCCCTACCCAATATCCAAGCTCACCGTGATCAAAATTTCGGTTGCAGCCTATACTGATTGCGCCAATTACGTAATTTTCTTCTTTATGTACAATAGCTAATTCAAGGGATCGATCTTCATTGAAGTTAGCAAAATGGGACTCTATCCATTGTTCTGCCATCCCATCCTCGTACGGGTGCGGAATATATAACGTTGTTTCTGCAATATATTTATCGCCTGCCAGTTCCTGTACGACTTTTGCATCTTCTAAACTGAACGGGCGTAAAATCAGCCTTTCTAATACGATCGTCGGTAGTTTCTTCAACAATGTCCCCCTCCTTCTTTCGGCAATCGAATCGTAAACGTTGTCCCTTGCGAAGGCTTGCTCTCCACTGTGATGGTGCCGTCATGGGCTTGAATCAGCTTGTAGACGATCGCCATTCCCAGTCCGGTGCCCTCAGAGGCAGCATCCGTCGTGGTCCCGCGATAATATTGCTGGAACAGATGGGCTACCGTATCGGCCGGCATGCCTATGCCATTGTCCGTAATGCGGATAGCGGCAAACTCTCCTGCGTCCGTGATCCGAACGAAAATCTCCGTAAACTCCGGATTATGAATGATCGAGTTCATCATGATATTTTGCAGGATGCGCTGCATGTATTTCGCATCAAAATCCACGCGCATGGCAGACGAATCCGTTTGAAAATGCAAAAGGTAGTTGCTTGCCTGCGGATTATTGCTGATATCGGCTACCACCCTTTTGGTGAACTCGACGATATCCTGATTCGCCTTCTGTAACGGCAGCGCGCCATCAGCCCGGTTGAGCTGCGTAATGAGGCTTAAATCCTGAATCAATTCCTCCATATGCTTTCCTTTATCGTCCATTTCCCGGATGAAAGAGATCGCCTCTTCCTTCGACCATTCGTACTGTTCGTTCAATAAGAGAGCCGAATAGCCCTTAATATAGGTTAAAGGTGTTTTCAAATCATGGGATATCCCCGCGATCCATTCCTGTTTGGCCTGTTCGATTTGGGTTCTTTCCGCCTCGTTCGCTTGCAGGATGCTGCCCAAGGACTGAAGATGCTGGAGCACCTCCTGATAGAGGCGGTACCGCATGCGCAGTTTCCCTTTTCGGGTAACGATTTTGGACAAATCGGCCGGTTGTTTGCAATCATCTTTCGAAAGCTGTTGAATCCAGGTCATTATGAATCCGATCGGGCCGCCAAAATACCATCCGAACAGGGTTATACATAGCAGCGTGCTGACTCCGAAGATCGCTCCTACGATAAGTCCTTCATTATCCTCGCTGAAATGGATACCTAGCATGGGAAGAACACCTTCAAGCATAATAACAAGAAGAATCCCCGTCCCAAGAATCCACAGAATGAGCCCTGACGCCAAATGTACCGTGAATCGAGTTTTTATTCGCATGCCAGTGCCTCGTTCGGGGGGATGAATTTATAACCGATTCCCCTTAAATTCACGATGATAGCGGGTTTGCGGGTATCATCGCCTATCTTTTTGCGCAGCTTGGAGATATGGATCGTGACCGTTTTTTCTTCCCCGAACACGTCACTCCCCCATACCAGCTCATAAAGCTGAGCCGTCGTGAAGATATGATTGGGATGCTTGCAGAAGAAATGCAGCAGCTCCAGCTCCTTGGCAGTACAATCTACTGGTTGGCCCTTCACGATTAACGTTGCCGATTCCGGATGAAATGAGAGGTACCCGTAATCGTATGCCGTGTTTTGTTGAAGTGCGTTCTCCATAATCTTTTGCCTACGAAGAATCGCCTTGATTCGGGCAATGACTTCCAATGGATTAAAGGGCTTTGTTATATAATCGTCCCCGCCGATGCCTAACCCCGTTAACTTATCGAAGTCGGTAGAGCGCGCGCTGATGAAAATGATCGGCGCATTCGTATGTTTCCGGATCTCCGTGCAGAGTTCAAAGCCGCTTAGATCCGGGAGCATAATATCAAGCAGGATCATGTCATATGATTTTTCTTTGACGCGCTGCAATGCGCCTTTACCGGATGAGACCGTGTCAATATGCGTAAAGTTTTCTTTCCGGAGCGTAATCTCCAATAACTTCAAAATACCAATCTCGTCATCGACGGCCAATATGGTTGCAGATTCCATTTGCTATTCTTCCCTCGTTTCAAACTAATCCAGAACATGTATTTCTATCTTACCTTATTTAATCCTTTACGAGTTTTCACTATGTCAAATGTTACGAGTTTTTTCCGCTCCGTTTACTTTATTTTTACTTTCGTTCCTTAAGCTAAGTGTAGCACATCAATCAGAGAGCGGGAGGAAATCAGAGTGGAAACCATGATTCAAATCCATCAAGTAAGCAAGGCGTTCAAGGGATCAGAAACCATTACGAACGTCAATATGAACGTTAACAGAGGGGAAATTTACGGGTTTTTGGGTCCGAACGGTGCCGGGAAAACCACCATTATGAAAATGATCTTAAACCTGGTCAAACCGTCTTCCGGTGAAATCCGAGTATTCGATCAACCGGTTCTCCCCACATCGGTTCAATACCTAAAGAGAATAGGCAGCATTATTGAATATCCCGTGTTTTACGACCGGCTTACGGCCGAAGCCAACTTGGATCTGCATTGCAAATACGTCGGCTATCACAATAAATCTGCGATTAAGGAAGCGCTGGAGATCGTAGGCCTTCACGGAGTCGGGAAGAAGAAAATCCATGAATTCTCGCTAGGAATGAAGCAGCGGTTAGGGATTGCGCGGGCCATTGTGACGAAACCGGACATCCTTATTCTCGATGAACCGATCAACGGACTGGATCCGATCGGAATTAAGGATATTCGGGAGCTCTTGCTGCTATTCAAGAAGAACTACGGAACCACCATTCTCATATCGAGCCATATCGTGTCGGAAATCGAATCGGTTGCCGATACGATCGGCATTATTCATCAGGGGCAATTGTTAACGGAAGTAAAGATGGAGGACATCCGGGGACAGCATGCCGGGTCGTTGGAGGCGTATTTCATCAATCTCGTTCATGGAGGCAAACGCTATGCTTAAATTGATACAGCTGGAATGGCAAAAGAATAACTTGTCCGGATATTTCAAAGGATTAGCCATTTGCATTGCGGCTATTTTCGCCGCCGTTACGCTGATGGCGCTGGGTTCCAAAGGGGAAAACGAGCCCATGAGTTATGCAGATTTCATATCGTTATCAGGTGTTTTGATTCGAATCACCTATATCATATTCTCAAGCGTTATTCTGTCCCGTTTAGTGATTGACGAATACAAGAGCAGCATGATCCAAGTGTTGTTCACCTACCCGCTGCAGCGAAAAAAAATTATTCAAGCCAAGTTATCGATTGTGTTTGGATTCTGTTTTTTCAGCATCATCATAACCACGTTCCTGATCCATCTGTTAACGTACCTCTTGAATCCGATGATCGGTTTATTTGACGCGTCTATTCCTGTCGCTGCCATGATGGCCGCTGTTCCGGCCACGGTGCTAAACGCCTTTATGATGGCCGGCATCAGCCTCATTCCGTTATCGTTCGGCATGAGAAAAAAATCGGCGCCTTCCACGATTACTTCGGCTGTCATTATTGGATTCTTGATTAACGCATCGGTGTCCGACGGGGGAAGCTCGTCCAGCTTGTTCCAATTCATCGCCATCCCGATTGTTCTCTGCCTGCTTGGCCTGATCCTTAGCTATCTTGCTTTTTACAAAGTGGATCGAACCGATGTAGCTTAAGATTAATGCAGTATATGAACGGTGGAACCGCATTGTCTTGGTAGCCGTCAGCGGGTTGGCGATGGCTTGTCAAGGCATAGGGGAACAAACATTCAATCATGAAGCTTCCTTTGAAGCCAGCCTTATCGAAGAAATTGAAATCCATAAGGAAAACGAAACGCACTATTGCCGGCAAGCCCTAGCCAGGGAAAATCCCTTGGAGCCGCACGGCAATAGCTGTTTTTTCCTTTGGATGTAACGTTCTCCCCAGACTTAAGGTGTTAAAAGTCCAGCGTTAAGGATGCGATGACTTCTTCGAGTAGACTTCCAATGCCTTTATGACAACTTCTTCATGGATCCCGCTCATCGTATGTATTCGTTCTGCCCATTCCTCGATACCCTTCAGCTGAGGCTCCGCTTTTCTGCCTTCCTTGGAACTTAGGTAGCTTTCGTAATGATCGAATTCCCAATGGAGAACCTCCTGATCCGTAAAAATCCTCTTTTCCACAAGCGGATCGCTGAACAGGCGCTGCGTTTTTTGCCCGGCGATGATCAATGCCTCATCAGATACAGGCGTCAAGTCGAATGCTTGGCTGCTTTCCTTTCCATTTGGTCTTCCGTAGGTTACCAAGAGACGATTCGCTCGGGTGTTCAGTTTAATGCGTGAACCTGGAAAGAAACCATCGACGAATTCTTCCGTATACGCTTCATGACCCGATTCCAACAAAATGGGCTCAATCCATTGATCTCCCAGATCGCAGAAATATTTATTGCCCTCTTCGTTGACGGCGACCACGGCGACATGCAAATGCTCCGTTAGCACTCCATAACAGGGGCGTTTGTTCTGTCTGAATTCATCGATTAACCAAATCGCCAAATCAAAACAATTGCCCGACGTTCCATACAATGCGCGATGCTCTTTCATGACATCCGTTGTTCGTTGTTTGCATTCCGGGTCTATTAAACTGTGCCAGGCTTTCGTTAAGGTTTCCATCGGAAAATCGTTGAACTTCCTCCATACCTGCATGATATCTTCAGTGGCTCGCATATTCCTTCCTCCCTTTACGGCTTCTGTCATCTATGATACATGTTCGGGCATCTCTCCTATTCCTATTCCTTCGGGTAATAAATTTCCGTTACGCCATTCGGCTGCAAGGTGTCGTTAAAGGTTTCAAATCTTGCCTTGGCAGCATTGACGCCATATTGGCTCCGATGATCGGTTTCGCAGAAATACTGCCAGAATGAACAAATATGTTTCTCCTCGAACCGGAAAACCTCGTATTCCTCTTCCGGAAGATTCAAGGATACCATGCCCTCCGGGATCTTCCCGATACGACTTACCTTCAAGGCTACCGTCATCTTCGATCCGTCATCATGGATTACCATGTACGTATTCGGATCGGCAGTTTGATGCTCTATTTCGTCTCTTCTGGACCTAAGGGTTGCAAACAAGCGCTGTTCGTCCTCATAGGATTGCGGAAGCTGATTCTGAACGCCGATTAACCATCGATTGCCTAAGCGTTCTCTTCGAACCGACCACAGATCTTCCATATGGACTTGGCTGATCTCCGTCATTTCATATCCCCTTTCTAATTATTAGCTGCGCATTTCAGTTTCGGGATCCTTCCATTCTGCAAAAAAGTCACACCTTCGCTCTTTGTTGTAGTGGGATCATTTCACATAACGTTCCCTCGTCTACGAAGTGACCCGGTCTTAGATAACTCATATCTTAGGCCGGGTCTATTGTTGTCTGATTATTCTGTTATGCCTTACTCTCTGATATTATTTATTCGTTTTTGTTATTCTTCGTTATGCTATAATTTCCCTAGTACAATATACGGCTAAAAGGGCGGTCGGCTAGTCTCCCGGAAGGGAGGTGAAGCCCATGGAGGTCAAAGACGCACTTTCCTTAATGTTCATGTTCGCTATGTTCATTTTGGCGCTTCTTACCTACATGAAAAAGAAATAGACCGCCCTGCCTAAGGTAACGGTCTATTTCGACCACCACTTAGCGGCCGACTGCTCTTTATGCAGTTATTGTGCTTAGGAGTCGTGTTCCAGCACGGCTCCTTACTTATTCTTACCTCAGTATAACTCAATTTATAACGTTTTTATAGGCTCGATTGTTTATTTTTATTCATATCTTGGCTGTCTGGTGCTGTAAACTTATTGATTGATTTGGCCGCCATCCACGGTATAAATGGATTGCGTTACATACGACGCATCGTCGGACAGCAAGAAGACAGCTACGTTGGCTACCTCTTCCGCTTCCCCGTATCGTCCGAGCGGAACGGCGGCGCCGAAAGCTTTTCTTGCACCTTCGGCATCCTCAGGCACCGTATTTTTCTCGATTTGGCGCATCATGCGGGTATTAATCACTCCAGGCGCTACGGCATTCACTCTCACGCCGAACGGAGCAGCTTCTAATGCAACCACTTTCGTCATGCCGATCACGGCATGCTTGGAGCTATTGTATCCGACAAATCCGGGCGAACCGATTAGGCCTGCGCCGGAGGAGGTATTCACGATGCTGCCGTAACCTTGCTTTTTCATGACAGGAACCACGTATTTCAGTCCAAGGAAAGCACCCTTGACGTTGACATTGAAGACCATTTCAAAGGTTTCGGTCGGATAGTCCTCTACATTGGCAGTGATCCCTTCGATCCCCGCATTATTGAAAAAGCCGTCGATTTTACCGAACTTCGCGACCGTTGCATCCACATACGCTTTGACTTCCTCTTCTTTGGCGACATTGGCCTGCAGCGCAATTGCTCTGGAATCATCCAGACCCAAATCGTAAATCACTTGTTGGACGGCTTCCAGGTTCAAATCGACCAGCGCAAGTTTGGCCCCTTGTTCCGCCAGTTTTTTGGCGGCTGCCGTTCCGATCCCGCCTGCTGCGCCAGTAATCACAATCACTTTTCCATCAAATTTGCTCATGGTGTATGCCTCCTAGTAAGATGTCATGATTCTCTGATATGTCTAAGTTCACCCATTATTGGGCTGTATATCCACCGTCAACCGTCAAGGTATTCCCCGTCATGAACGAGGAGTCATCCGAAGCCATGAAGAGAACAGCCTTTGCCATTTCATCGGCTTGTCCCAAACGCTTCATCGGGGTGGCCGCTGCCAGCGCTTGCTTGCTCTCCTCCGGAATGATCGGTGTGTCGATAAAGCCCGGGCACAGCGCATTGATCCGAATATTGTGCTCGGCATACTCCAGTGCCAGTGAACGCGTCAAGTTAATGACTCCTCCCTTGGCGGCGTTATAAGCCGCGGAACCGGGCGAGCCGACCCAACCGTACATGGATGCGGTATTAACGATCGTGCCTCCGCCTGCTTTTAACATTTCACGGATAGCTTCCCGGGCGACCAGGAATACGCCGTCCAAGTCCACGTTTACGGTGTTTCGCCACTCGGAGTACTCTAGATCATGTGAAGAATGAACGCGCCCGATGCCGGCGTTGTTAAATACAACATCCACTTTGCCAAAAGCTTCAGTCGCTTGCTTAAAGATATTGGCTACTTCTTCCTCGCTGGTAATATTCGCTTTAACGAACAACGCCTCGTGATGAAGCGCCTTCAGTTCGGCTTCAAACGCCTTGCCTTTGTCCTCATTGAGATCGACAAGCACCACTTTGGCTCCTTCTTCAACGAAAAGACGCGCGGTCGCCGCACCGATGCCGGATGCACCACCGGTAATTACAGCAACCTTGTTTTGTAATTTTCCCATCTTGGATACCCCCGTATAATGGATTAAAATAGTACTATATTGATTACAATTAAATTAAGATATTAAATTTAGTACTATTTTGCTTACAATTCAATTGTACTATTCTGTTCACATTTAACAATCATTAACCTGTGATGAAGTGTCGATTTAGTCAACACTTGGAACCAAACTGTCTTTTTTGGGGGGGCGCTCTTTTCGTGAATCATGAACAAATCGTGACATCGGCACGAAGAAATCGGACGAAAGAACATCTGAAATCCGCCTGTATTCAACTTGTAAAAGAGAAGGGTTATCATGCTGTAACGGTGAAAGACATCGTGGATAAGGCTGCTTATAACCGCAGCACCTTCTATGTCCATTACCAGGACAAAATCGAATTAGCCGACGATGTGCTGGCTTCCAAACTCCAGGGCTTGGAAGAATCGGTGGGCAAGCCCTACATACCGGGACACAAAGTGTATACGGCGAACCTCAGTGCCCCGTCCTTTAATATCGTGGCCTACATTTACGAGCACCGCGATTTTTTTGAGCTGATCAAATACGAGGATACCTTGCCGGGATTGCATACGGAATTCCCTCAAACGATCGTAAAAATCTACCAGGAACGATTCATATTCGAAACGATTAACCAGATCCCGGTGAACATGGATTACTTTAAGCGGTACACCGCCTACGGCTTTCATGGGTTGATTCTGAACTGGATTCGAAACAATTTCAGGGAATCGCAGGAGGATTTCATAAAAGAGGTCATTGATCTAACGAGGACGCATATTTACTCGGTGGAGTATGTGAACAAAGCGGACGAAACCTAAATAGGCTGCCTCTAGGGCAGCCTATTTCTAATTTGTTATTTGCTGGCGGAGAGAATGAACTTCTCCAGAGCTGCCGTGTCGGTAATGCTGTGATTGCAGCCTTGGCTCTCCAGACAAACATAATGGCTTATGGCAGAAAGATTATCCGCCGAAGCACCGGACGGCTTGGTCTTGACCGAGAACAAGGCGAGCTCTTGATGCCGATTGCAGAAGAGGCAGTACCCTTTCTTGTTGGTCGGCGTGATTCTCCCTTCGATCCCGATGAAGCGGCCTTCGAACGGATATACGATAAATAACCTGTTGCTGGCAATATCGACCCAGCCCAAATAGGTTACGTATCGAAAATCGATCGAGGTCAGATCCGGTAATTTCAATTTCTTATTTTTAGGAAATAACTTCTGAATCTGTTTTGGCGTAATCGTCGGAAAAGACTCCAGGTAAGGTTCCAAACCGTTCAGATATCGCTCGAAATCCTCGGCCTTCTCGAATGTAGAGACTTCGCCCAGCATCCGCTTCTGATCCTCGGCCAGCGATGGAAAGGCATCCATGATGTTGGCAACCGAACTGAACCTGACGGTTTCCAGAACGCGTCGATCTGCAACGGTTCGCAACGTCTTCAGAAGGAATTCCGATTGTTTTTTAATCACGTTAAATTGGTGGTTTCTAATAAATGTCGTACTCATAGCTTTCAGCCCCTTATTCTTATTCAAAGTTCAATAAGGTGCAAAGCCTGTTATTAGAAACGATAAAGTTAAGTTTGGGCGATCGAATTCATCCTATCGCACCCCACGCAAAGTATCGCCCCAGATCAGGCTTTGCATGAGGACTTCCTAGCTAATGAGCAATTCAGCATTGCCATCGGTATAACCCCCAATCCCATTTCATACGCAAAATTATATCAGCAAGTTATGGAAGGCGCAATTAGCTGCTACATCTATTTAATGGTGTCATACAAGTCTACTTCGATATGATCGACATCCCCATGTCCCCATTCATCTGAAATCTCCAGATGCCAGGATCTTAGCAATCTTTCATGTTTGTTTTCTCTTATCCTGTTGTGGAGTTCTTCATATGTATTTCTGACTTCATAATTTGGCCCCTTATGTCGTTGAACTGCATATTTTTGTTTCGGAACTACTACAGATACCATCCCTTCTGGTACTTCTGTAATGTCATTCACTTCAACACATACCCAGTAACCGTCCTCTTCTTCCGTTACATCCTCAACGAAGAATGCCCCAATCAATCTTGCGGGTTGTACAACGCCAGAAATCTCTTTCAGCCTTTCCTTAAGTACGACAGAAGCCTTTGGAATCTCATGGACATACTGGTCGCCAGGGCATACTACTCTTATTCCTACTAAATTCATTCTGTTGAGTTCGATAATCTTCGTTTGGCGTGCGCCCCCTTCGGTAAATTTATTTTTTGAATATTCGTTTAGTTAGACTCGAAATCCCTAAAATTTACTCGCCAATCCGTCACGAACGCCGGGTAATATCCCACTCGGTAAGCTACCCTTTGGGAGGCGATATTGCTAGCGATCACATCATAAGTCGGCACGCGTCCGCGATGCAATACCTCAAACGTTAAACGGTTTACAAGATAAGACGCCAATCCCATTTGGCGAAATTCAGGGAGTACCTCGATTCCGATTTGCCACATCGCGGCACACACGTTACAGGCCCCTGCCATGCCAACAATCCTGCCATGGTGCTTGGCGATTACGGCCAATACCGTCTGATACGGACGCCCCGGGTCGGTTACAATGGCATCCTCCAATCCCTCAAGCCCGTTAAGGCTTGAAATCTCATTCTCCTCCACCACTTCATACGAAAACCCGGCCGGTGGCTGCATCGGCTGGATTCTCTCTAGATCCGGGAGAAAATGCAAATAAAGTCCTCTAATAAACGGCAGCGAAAAAATCGTATCCCTTTCTTTCCCTTGCATCAACGTTTTGGCAATCGCCAGCCGCTCCGGCGTAGCCGACACCACAATCGATTTGCCCATCGACAAAATTTCGAAATAACGTTCATTTCTCGGATACGGTCTCCGCCCTGGATTCTCTCTGGCGTCTACAATAATCACGCGGTCTTTTTCCCCGTTTAAGTCATCCACCGTACAATTCAGATCAATCGCCAGCTGGGTCTGCACGATATGTATCATTTCTTTATGCGTCATCATGGTTTTTTGTCCTTTCTTAGGGGGAAGCCATATTCCAGAATAACCTCCCTTCTACTCACTTTCCATTCCACTCCTTTGCTCGGAATACCACTTTCTAAGCTGATTAATATGGGCCTGATGATAACGGTTATGGTCGGCCATATGCCACAAGCCCCAGCGAATGGTGGCTTGCTTTTCATTCTCGTGTCCGAATGTGACGATGCGATCCAGATCCGCATCCGTTAACTGCGAGCATGCATCTTTCAGGAAATTGAATACAACCTCATATTTAGATAGGAGGGTGTTCAGAGAGATCCCTCTGACCATCGGCAGCTTGTTATGCACATCGATCATCGGGCCGTACTCGTCCTTTAACGACGGGGGGAGCGCCTCTCCTTTGATCCGATAAGCCCAATTCAGATCAACGTACGTGATATGTTTTATTAATTGAGCGGTGCTATTATAATGGCCACCAGGTCCCTTATAATCAACTTCCTCTTGCGACATGCCCTCGGATATGGACTTTAGCCGCTCACTGTTCTCTCTGACAGCCCCATAGAACATGCCCACGATCGTTGACATATTCCCTTCGCCTTGCAAATCATATAACATCCTATCACAGCCTTTCTTGTAAAAATAAGCAGCATCCCCAAACCCTCACGATCCTAGAATTCGACATAGATCGGATGTGCCAGCGGGTCTAAACACATTTCGATTCGCTCCCGGAAGTTCATAAAGTTAACCATCTGCATTGCTTCTTCGATTGGAAAAAAACCAGTCTCCAAACTCTCTTCGGTTATGATCGGGACTCCTCCAACGGGCTCGGCCAGAAACAATGTATTGCATACACTGTCTTTCACATTATGGAAGATCCCGCAAAACCGCATGATTTCTATATCGATCCCCGATTCTTCCTTCGTTTCCCTAATCGCAGCTTGTGCGGGAGATTCTCCGATCTCCACGACACCCCCAGGCATTTCCCATCCTCGCTGCGGTCCTTTAATGAGCAAAATCTCGTCCTTTTCATTGATTACGATGGCAGCGGCAGACACAAAATGCTTGGCTGGATTCATTTATTTACTCCCCCTTCTAATATCCATGTCACGGCTTCATTCAAGTCTGTCGCGATAAAATCGGGATACGCATCTTTCCATTTGCCGAAGTACTCGTGGTTATTATATTTTTCCAGTTCCTTGGCTCCGGCCCCCGTCATCACTAATGCTTTCTTGCAGCCGGCTTCTTTGGCAGCCAGCATATCCGTCCATCTGTCCCCTATGACATAACACTTGGCTAAGTCCAGATGATTGTCTTCTGCGGCTTTCAACAGCATCCCTGCGGATGGTTTTCTACATTGACAACCCGCTCCATGCTCATGCGCACAAAGATAGATCTTGTCAAAACCAAAGGCTGACAATTCCGACTCGAATTCTCCCATCGTTGCTTCGCCACGTGCAATTCCAGGTTGATTCGTAAACGAACAAATAAGCATGCCAGCGGCTCTGAGAGATTGAATCGAATCCTGTACCTTCGGATAAAGCTCAAATTCACCGGGCAAAACAACCCGATCGGTTCCTCCAAGAGTTCCGTCCCTATCTATAAATACCGCTTGCCTGAACAAAACATCACCCCCATTCCCCAAGCATCACACAGCGCAGACACCTTGTTACAGGATGTCAGAATCCTAAACGATTAAAAACCGCTGGCTGCCGATGCATCGCTCTTTCTTATACACTTTCGTCGGTTTCGTCCCAAATGGCGGCTGCGCCATAGCCTAAATACTCACGCACCTCTAGAACCTCACTGCCCCGTATCACAATTTCCATGCCATTTTCAGAGTCCCACTCTGCTCCTCCACCCAGGATGGCTCCGAAAGTATGATCGTTTCGATCATAAGGATTTCGATAAAGATCAACTTCCCCTACGGACATAAACTCCAAAATACCCGCTCCATACACCTCACCTAACCCTGGAGGATAATCAGCCGTATCGCTGGACATTTTGAGGTCTTTCCACTCGCATGCTTTCTTGCATATTTCATGTACGGTTTCAGCCGGCAGCTGATTCAGCACGTCTTGTATGTAAATTTCCGCTTCCTTCACACTCATGTCTTCCGTGCTGAAACGATATTCGACATTGCATTGGAACAATGCAAGATACCCAAACCCAGACATGCCGCTTTCATCTGAAGGATCCTCAACTCCAACGTTTTTCAACTGAAATCTTTCGGCCACTCTATCTCCTCCTGAATCATCCGTCTATGTTCGGTTTTTATATAATGTAAAATACATCAAACGATCCTTTAAATCTGGCTCTTTAGTGAATCCCATCTTCTCTAATAACCTTTGTGATTGAACGTTTTCAATTTCCGTTGTCGCTTCGATACAATTAAGTTTCATCAAATTAAACCCTATCGGAATCAGTTCATGCAAAGCCTTTTGCATGAATCCTTTCCCCCAGTAATCCGGGGATAGATCAAAACCGATCTCAGCTCTTGTTTCTTCTTCGTCCTTGATCCAACAATGAAACCCACAGGTTCCAATGAGTTCGTTCTTGTCTTTTCCGAACAGCCCGTACCTGCAGCCCGAATCATGGATATGAAACATAATAATGTCCACTGCTTCATGTATGTCTTTACATGCTTCGATATCCATAAATTTTGTGACTTCGGGGTGAGAAAAGTGCCTGTATATGGATTCAGCATCATCAAGTGTCAATTCTCGCATGAACAGTCTATTGGTTTCAATCTTTGGAAATTCTACCATTCGTAATCGCCCTTTGCATTGAATTAAACCTTATTGAACTTCTCCTATATTCATCTATTCTCGACCGCACGGCAAAAAACCTTTTGTCACGGACGTTTTCAGTCACCGGTACAGCGCCCGACAAATGAAGGATACACGACAGAACGAACAAAGGGAAAAGCTATGATCAATCAGGTAGGCGGTGAACGAAGGAAAGTTGACTTTTATCCATAACCATACTACGATGTGTAGTATGGGGTGAGATAGGAATGAAGATTAAAAAAATGAATATCGAGGGCGAGGGCCTGAATCGATTTTTTGGACCACTGGAGTCAAGAATTATGGATATCCTCTGGTCTTCAGAGGCACTGAGTATCAAGGAAGTGCAGTCGATCCTGAATCAGGAGAGCCCGATCTCGATCAATACGGTGATGACCGTCATGAATCGTCTTCTGGATAAAGGCCTGCTGACAAAGGCAATGACGGGAACCGGCCGGACACGGGCAGCCAAGTTCAGTCCGCTGCAGTCAAGGGAGCAATTTCTCTCCGAACAGACGAAAGAAGTGTCGCAGGGACTCATTCAAGAATATGGGAGCTTGGTCGTGAACCACATGATCGATGCGCTGGATGATGTCGATCCCGAGGTGATCGCAAAGCTGGAGCGTAAATTAAACGATATCAAACGCGGGAAAAAGCAATGAATCCTACCCTACGGCTAAGATGTGCCTACGCGCTGATGATCGCATTCGTAGCTGTTGTCATGGTACATATGGGAATGCTCATTACATACCAGATCCGAAACGGAGTGGTTCAAGGCCCCGTACTGAATTACGCCTTAATCGACATTGTCATTGCGTATACCCTTGGTCAGATCATATGGCGAAGTACCCGGCAGTTGGCTTTATCGCAAAAATGGCTAAGGCACTTCCGTGCCAACAGGCACAACAAATTAACCAAGCGCCTCAATTACAAATACCGCTACTGGGGCACGGAAATCATCGTGGTACAGGACGATGCCTTTGTGGCTCTGACGATGGGTCTTCTGCGACCGAAAATTGTCGTATCCACTACCGTTCTAGAGATGTTTACTGACAAGGAAATAAAGGCGATTTTACTGCATGAACGATATCACTGCCGCAATTACGATGGATTAAAAATGTTCTTTTCGGCCTTGCTGGCAGACGCCTTTGGATATTTGCCGATCGTTAAACCGATTCTTCGCTACTATCAGACGTGGCAAGAGCTATTTGCTGACCGCTACGCCATCCGGCAGATGGGTACGGAGCAGTATTTAGGCAGCGTCTTATTACAATTAGCGAAACTCGGTAAGCTTCAGCGGTATGAGACAGCCGTGCATTTTGCGAATACGACATTGGAGTACCGGGTCATGCAGGTTCTTGAGCCTGATCTAGGGGTCCATGTTCCATTAGCCCTGCTGAAGCCTTTTCTGAGATCCTGTTCCATTTTGCTGCTCCTCATGTTGGGCGGGGATTCATAATCCCTTTTTTTTGAATGATTACACTACAATATGTAGTTCAATCGCAATCGCGTTTAGACGGAAGAATTTATCAAATAGGAGATGAACATATGCATAATGAGCTCATTCATATCGGACCCCTGACCATTTACGGCTATGGATTAATGATTGCAATCGGAATCCTGATTGCTTACAAGGTTGTTGCTTATAGAGCAGCTTCTAGACAAGTAGAACTATCCCATGTTTCCTCTCTGACTTTCTGGAGCTTATTAGGCGGGTTGGTCGGGGCTAAGCTTTTGTTTTGGATTACTCAAATGAACCATATCATCCAGGATCCCTCGATGGTTCTGAATTTTTCGGAAGGATTCGTGGTGTACGGTGGAATTATCGGGGGGATGGGGGTCGGTTATGCCTATTGTAAGAAGAAAAAGATAAATTTTCTAAAATACCTTGATCTTTTTGTGCCCTCCCTTGCATTAGCGCAGGGCTTTGGAAGAATTGGCTGCCTTCTCGCCGGTTGCTGCTATGGTGAAGAAACGGAGGGTTGGTTTGGAATAACGTTTCACGATTCCGAGCTTGCCCCGAATGATGTCAAACTCATTCCTACGCAAATATTAGAGAGCGTACTCAGCTTTTCTATTTTTTTCTTGCTGATTTATTTGGCTAGAAGAAAGAGACCTACCGGCCTAATAGCAGGTCTATATCTCATACTTTATAGCTTAGGGAGATTTATTATCGAATTTTTCAGAGGCGATATCATCCGAGGCCAGTTCGGTGCTCTCGCTACTTCGCAGTGGATCGCATTAGCCGTTGTTTTGCTCACGTGCATCGTATTCTTAACCCGGACTCAAAAAAAGATGACGACATAACATACAGATCATGATATTGGTATCCACTAGCACCCGGCTAAAGAGACAGAAGTCCTTCATTGCATTGTGCTTTCTGACTGAGGCAAAGAGAACTCGGAACAGGACGGGGCCCGGCCTTTATCAATGAAAGCCGAGCCCCGAGGGTACCTTCTGTTCGCTAGCCGAAACTGAATCCCATGTTCACCTCATGTATGCATTCTTCGTTCATGCTCGACATTAGCATCAAGCATACTGCTGAGGAACGGCTTCTGCTAATCGGATCGCTTATTCCTCTTCTGGCTGACCTAATGACTGCGCCGTAAACCGGTAAAATGCCATGGCATCCTCCACGGTGTTAAAACCAGCCTGGGCTATCTTATCGCTGCCTCCGCCTTTTCCTCGATAATCCGCCAGATGCTGTTTGAAAAAAGCACCGCAAGCAGGTCCGCTCTCCCCTCCTTGGGCGAGAACCACCTTATGGTCCGAGTTGGACGCGAAAAGCACGATAACCTCGGCTTGTTCGGTAAGCTTGGCTGCCAAGTTCTGCATATCCTTCATCGGCTTGTCCGCAAAAACATGTTTGACAAGTCTGCCTTGACGCTCATCCAACAGCTTCCCAGCCAGGTAAGCGTCATTCTCGGCCTTCACTGCGTTTAGTTCAGCTTGGAGCTGCTTCTGCTCCTGATCCCATTTGGCAATCCGGTCCAGAATCTCTTCCTTTGCCGTATTGAACCTGGCTGACAGGCTTCCGAGAATCTCCATTCCGGCATTAAATTCCTTCAATGCCCGATATCCACACTTAAAGTACAGACGAATATTTCCTTTCTGCTTCTCCGCTCTCAGCAGCTTGATCATGCCGATCTCACCCGTTGCCGAGACATGGGTGCCGCCGCATGCGTTATATTCGATACCTTCGATTTCAACGATCCGAATATCGTCGGTTACTTTCGGCTGCTTCACCAGCGGCAGGGCGGCCGCCTGCTGCCGGCTCACAACATAATTCGTTACCTGTCGATTAAGGTAAATCTGGTCGTTGACTTCCAGCTCCAGCATCATCAGCTGATGCTGAGGCAGATCCGACCGGGCGATATCGATGGTGGCATAATCCTGACCCAGGTGGAAGCTGAGCGTCTCCGCCTCGCATACCTGCAGACACATGGCGGACAGCAGGTGCTGACCGCTATGATGCTGCATATGGTCGAACCTTCTGTCCCAATCCAACCGGCAGGTTACCTCTTCCCTCTCCGGTAAACGTTCGATTTTATGCAGTATCTCTCCGTCCTCCTGAACGACATCAAGAACCGGGATTTTATCGATCCACCCGAGATCACAGGGTTGTCCTCCGCCATGGGGGTAAAAGGCCGTCTCTTCCAGTACCAGGTAGGTCCCGTCCTCCCGTTCCAGCTTCCGCGTGATTCGTGTCCCCCACTCCCGGGTATACGCGGATTCGTAATACAGCTTCTTTGTCATCTTCATGTCCTCACAGTTCCCAAGTTATAAATTCATACTGATATCAGCTTACTATAAAACAGTCCCGCAGCGCCAAATTCTATCCAATAAAAAAGACCGCCTGCCGGAGATGCCAACAGCACGGTCCTTGAACAAGAGGTTCGGGCATTACCTCATAGATTCCATTCTCTTCCCTATCTAGAATACATGATGACCAAGAAGAGTAGATTCTGTATAAGCTGCTGTTACCTCTTCTCTAAATCACACTCAAACCCAGCTAATATTCACATGAATAACAGCCGATAATAATTACAAAGAAATATTTACCATTTCATTCTAAGGGAGTGTTTAAATGCCTCAGATTTCAAGCTTATCAAGTAGATCACAGTTTACACAGCCTGTAAAGACTAGAGCGAATATTATGTCACCCATTGACCGGGAGATTGAGCAGTTAACCAATCAAAAAGGAATTATTCATGAAAAAATCGCGAGTGTTAAATCAGATGAAAAACTGGATTCTAAACAAAAAGATGAAAGAATAAAATTGTTAACCATGGATTTACAATTACTTGAATCTCAAATTATGCAGAAAAGAATGGAGAAGACTGAGGAGAATAAAAATGACAACAGTGCTTCTTCTGAAAAGGAGAATTCGAGTAAAAAAATCGAAATGGATGCAGGTAAGCAAGATGGATCAGGCATATCGATGGAAAAGTTTTTACAAGCTAGCAATCTACATGACCAATTGACCAAAATGGCAAGCGTGCGTAGATCACTGAAAGTGGAAGCCGACACTCTTAGGCATGAAGTAAGAAAGGGTAGAGAACTTCTTGGTGGTGAGAACGAGCCTGGAGACCCAGGCAAATCGGAAATGAGAAAGAATCTAGAATTGACGGTTAATAAATCGAAAACGGAAGAAGCCCTAAACATTGAGAAGAAAATAACTGAATTGGATCGTAAAATAAGTGAAAAGATCGAAGCCACTAAAGAGGGCATTCAAAACGACAATAAGAAAGTCATCACAGGAGAGGTTGATAATCGGGAGGATGTATCCGTATCTGATCAACCTGTAGGCGCTGGGGATACGGTAGAGCAGAATCAGGATACTGACAAGAATAAGAATTTTAACCATCAAGCACAACAGAATATTAGTATTGATATTCGCGTATAAAGAGAGATATCATCCAAAATATACATAAGTATCATTACGAAAAACTCGTGGTGACAAGGATAGATATGAATAGCACCGTTAGAACAGTTATTGACTGTTACTAACGGTGCTATTGTTATATTAGATTAGAGTTAGTAACAAAATAACACCGGACATGCTGGTGAACATGCGGTTGAGAAAAGATCAATTATGGATTGCTTATCCCCACTACTTAACGCGCTTGATAATCTCTTTTAAGTAATGCGTAGATGACCGTATCAACAAATTGATTCCTCCAATAAAAATGCTGCTTCAATGTCCCTTCTTCATCTAATCCCATCTTCTCCAGCAACTTTCTTGATGCCGTATTCTCTGGCTCTACGAATGCTTCAATCCGGTTTAATTCAAGATGGTTAAATCCGAACTCCATAATCTTCTGAATCGCCTCCGTCATGTAACCTTGCCGCCAATATTCTGGTGCCAGCTCATATCCAATCTCAGCTTTATAGTGATGTTTCATCCAACCATGATATCCGCATGTTCCAATGACTCTGCTTTCCGACCGTAAAGTGATTCCCCAACGAATGGCCTGATTGTTTTCAAACCTTTGATTCCATCTACGAATCAGTTCTTCCGCTTGTTCAACATGCGTGAAACTCTCCACATCATAAAATTTCGTAACGGTGTCCATAGAGAAATAATGAAAGATCTCTCCAGCATCCTCTGGTTTAATTTGTCTTAATACCAATCTTTCTGTTTCTAATAGGGGGAATTGAGGCATGTTGTTCTCCTTACTTGGTTTGAGTCATTACATGGAATCTACTTCCCTATACAGATAATTTCGATAGCTCTTAAAACCATTTTGTATATAGAAATGACCAGCACTTTCATTGTCCGACCAATAATCTAATTGTATTTTGTTTATTCCATTCTCTTTGGCAAAGTTATTAATAAAGTTCATTAAGAGTCGTCCAATTCCTTTATTTCGGTGCGCTTTCATTACTCCTAATTGATGAATGTACACGGATCGATATGATTTCATAAATACGTTCTCCGGGTATTCCCGGATTTCTAGCCAGGCATAACCAAGAGATTGACCTTCATCTGTAACGATATAAAAATAATAATGAGGTGTGGACACTATCTTCTTGAAAAACTCATTCACTTCTTCAATATCATATTCCTTAAAATACTCCGGATAGAGCGAGACATGAATTTCATGAATTTCCTTATTCAGCATTGCGATTTCTTCAGAATTAAAAGACTGCGAGATCTCCATGAGGATCCCCCTCTACCATTCATATCAGAAAATTCATATATATTCCTACCAGTTTGCTTAGAATCTCAATACTTTCCGGGGCATGATTGGTCTCTAAAGAATGGTTGGCATTAGGAATTTCGATGACCTCTGTGGCCATGTCTAGTTTAATTTGGTTGGCAAGTTCATGATTAAACACTTCATCCTTTGAACCATAAACCACAACTCCCTTAAACCTGTTGATATAGGGTATGGTGTCTTTAATCGGCGTCAAAAATAGATGTTTTATTGGAATTCCAAGCTTTTCATGAACTTCTCCAGCAACGATTGTGCCTAGGCTCTTACTAATAAAAACAATCTCTTTATACTGGCTTATGATTCGTTGAACCGATTCGTGGCACTCTTCTATTACTCTTTGTAGATCATCAATATCCAAATCCGTTCTCGCAGCTTGATATCCATATTCAAGCACCATGAAGTCATAACCGCTTTGAATCGCGGAAGCTCCTGCAAAATGTAGAACGGGCTTATCACAGGGATAGTTTTTTCCGGGAAACAGAACAACCAACTTACTATTGTCCTCTTGAAGTTGATAATATTTTTGTCTCATTTCCGTTTTCCAAAACGAGGGCACCGTTAAAATCTCTAATTTCATTTTCTCCATCCTCTCCCACAGGTATTTTCAGCTAACATCTTTTTAATGAACATCGGTACAAAACTTATTTGATTCGTTGGAACTATTTAACTGTAAATGTAAAATGATAAACACTAGAAATCTCTCCGCCAAGTTTTCTATAAAAATCAACCGCGTGTTGATCAATAGCTTCTGCTTGAACAAAGATATCATTGATTTGCTTTGTTTTACAATATTCTACTAATTGCCTAACAAGACTGCTTCCTATTCCCTTGCGTTGATAATTCATTCCTACCGCTATGTCATATAAATATAAAGTAGACCCTATTGGATCATACATTGGTAATTCGTATCCTGTTAATCCGCCAATAACCTCGTCACCCTTTATTGCAACGATACAAGCAAAAAAAGGGTTACGTAAAAGATCCGTAGTATTATCAATATTGACGTAGTCCTTATTAGGTGATTCGAACTCCTTATTGAAAAGCAACACTAACTCGAAAAATATCAATTCATCCCCGACTTGTAGTTTTTTGTACGTAACATTTTTAACCATCATAGCCTCCAATTCATACTACGGTTTTGCCTACACGAATGCCAATACGTCCGAGGTTCCCATTAACGGTCTTATTGTCGGTTATTCCCCCGAGTCCCTATAACGTTCGTTGCTCTATACCATGGTTCCTGTATGGCATTTGATTCAAATCAAAGCATTTCCCACAATTGTCCAATCACTCTTTCCTTGTTCGGACATATCTTGAATATATCAAAACAAGAGGAGTTGATATATTTGGCACAAATTCTCGATAAAGCTGCCGTCCAGCCGCGCCGTAGATTCAACTTAGCAAACTCATTGATTATCCGACGTTCTCCAGCAAGATCGCGCCTTGCAACAATCATTTTACGAATTCCAGTAAACTCTCGACCAAATCGGGTAGATTTGGTTGCAACTGTGGGTGTTCGTGGCGTCACTGGCATTGCGCAAGTACTCTTTAGAATTTTCCGCGATGGAAGAGAGATTTTCAACACTCAACAAGGTATCGAATCTGCCGGATCTGAACAAAATTATGCAGTTACGTTCCAGGCGGAAGATCGAAATGTATCAGCCGGTGCCCATGTTTACACAGTCACAGCAGAAAATCTTACTGCAAATACAAGAGCCGATGTAGTTGGGCCTATATCGTTTAGTGGGTTAGCCGTTAGAACGAGAAACTAACCCCATATTTACAGGATAGGAAAGAGAAGAAATAAGCAGCTCGTTCCTTGTTAGAGGACGGGCTGCTTTTGCTCTTCAGAGGGCACGGCGTGATTGCATGCTAGACAATCCTGGGATTCGGCACCATTTTTATGAATACGGGTATACCATCAATTTGCAAGAAAGCTGTCGTACCACCAATACCAGTATTTAGAACCGTAGCTTTTTCCACTCGCTTTCTAAGCTGTTCATTACTAAGCAGAGTTAGTGCAGTGGACACGGCCGTATAGCGAGCAAGTCGAGTGTCATGAGACGAATGTCGCTCTTCAGGTGATAATTTCATAAGAAATATTATCCTTTCGTCTGTTGTTTTTGGTTAAACATTGCCTGCTGAGTTGCCTCTTGAATCTCTTTCAAATCCATATTGTTCACAAAACATGTGCTTCAGCTGTTCCCGAACCTATCACAAAACCATAAAATGTCGAATCCTCTGTATTCATATAACATCATATAAATAAACTTTATTAACACTTCCATATTATGTGTATTCCCGTGCTTCGCTGCAAATCATTCCATATACATGTTTCAAACCAATGCTAACTGGGTATTAGTATTAAACATATTATTGAATAAGCAGTTATACGGTCCTACTCAACAAGGACTCGTTGCTTGCATACGCATTTTGCATATATCCATTGGGGCTGAGAGAAGCAGTGGCGTAGCTCTTGATTCTCACAGGTATATCAGGATTCATGGATGAAGATACAAATGATCCATATATACGAATAGGGGCTAAAAGGCTTGGAATACTTCCTTCGGATGGATGTAATAAGGGATTGCACACCGCTTAGAAAGCTAAAATGCATATAAAGGTGGAATTTGGGGCATGTAAGTCTATGCCATATCAAAGATTGCCGACTTAAATTGTTAATACCCTCAGGGTTTCCTCTTGGTTTTTCTCCATCCCTTGATGATGCGCTTAATCCTATTCCATTTTGATATCTTTTAGAGCTAACTTGCTTAGCTTCATTTCTGTTTCTACATAACGAGGCTGCCGCCTTCCCTACTCAGCAATATACTTTTCCTCAACTTTTTTTCGGTCCCCGATGGATGATATGCCAAATGCTCCGCATAATATGGATACTGCTTGCAAAGGGGCGATTGAATGATAGTACTGGAGCATGTGAACAAGGTTTATGATAATGGCTTTCACGCGCTGAAGGACATTAATCTCGAATTCAAAAAAGGGGAAATTACCGTCCTCATCGGTCCGAGCGGCTGCGGCAAATCAACAACCATGAAGCTGATCAACGCGCTCAATACGCCATCCTCGGGCAAAGTTCTGATTGACGGTCAGGATATCTCCCGATTGAATCCGGTTGAACTGCGGCGCAATATCGGCTATGTCATTCAAAGCGTTGGTTTATTTCCGCATATGAATATCTCCAAGAACGCGGGCGTGGTTCCGCGTCTGAAGAAGTGGGATAAAGACAAAACAGATCAAAAAGTGAATGAATTGTTGGACATGGTCGGGCTTGACCACACCATTTACGGCACGCGCTATCCATCCGAGCTAAGCGGCGGACAGCAGCAGCGCGTAGGCGTCGTGCGGGCGCTTGCGGCTGAACCCGATATCATCCTGATGGACGAGCCGTTCTCCGCGCTGGATCCCATCAGCCGCGAGCAGCTTCAGGATGAGCTGATCCGGCTTCAGCAGGAGCTCAATAAAACCATTATCTTTGTAACGCATGATATGGACGAAGCTATTAAAATCGCGGATACCATCGTTCTGATGAAAGACGGCGAAGTGGTTCAAACGGGTAAACCGGACAGCATTTTACGTCATCCTGCCAACGATTTTGTACGTGACTTTATCGGTTCGAAACGTCTGCAAAATGAAAATGAAAGCGCCTATGAAATTCCGCTTGTGGATGAAGTGATGATTACGAATCCGGTCACGGCATTTCCGAGCCGGGGCTTGGCTGAAGCCATCAAGATGATGGAAATGAAGCGGGTCGATTCTCTGCTGATCGTGGATCGTAACCGTCAGCTTCAAGGCGCGGTTTCGATCTACCGGGTTCTCGACCAATACGGCGAGGAAGGAAAAACCGTGGCGGATGTGATGCATCCGGTCCGTTTTTCCGTGGCTTCGGGAAGCACGCTTGCCCAGGCTATTGAGATCATGGACAGCCATCAGCTCAGCAACCTTCCAGTTGTCGACAGTAATAATCGGTTCCTCGGACTCATTACAAGAGGTAGCGTCGTTAAACATTTGGCAGAGGTTTATCCAACGATTGTTCCTCCGGAGCTGAACGGAGAGGGTGAGTGATATGAATGCATTTTGGAGCTTCATCACGGATCGTTATCCGGATATTCTGAAGGCATTGCAAGAGCATCTGGTCCTCTCCTTCTCTGCCGTGCTGCTCGGGACTGCGATTGCCGTACCGATCGGAATCCTGCTGGTCTACAACCGGGTCGGCTGGTTGAACAGCATCGTCTTTTTCGTTGCCAATCTGTTTCAGACGGTTCCCAGCCTGGCGCTCCTGGCGATTCTGATTCCGCTGCTCGGGATCGGTATGAAGCCGGCCATACTCGCACTGTTTCTGTATTCCCTAATGCCTATACTGCGGAATACCTATGACGGTTTTCACTCGGTGGATAAAGGCGTGCTCAATTCAGCCAGGGGGATGGGATACAGCACCGCCCAAACGATTTTGAAAATTCAGCTTCCCCTATCGCTTCCTTACATCATGTCCGGTGTACGCATTACGACCGTGTATATCATCAGTTGGGCAACACTGGCTTCCCTGATCGGTGCTGGCGGGTTAGGCCAGCTCATCGTATCCGGGCTTGGGGTCAACAAACCCGAGATGATATTCATCGGTGGCATTGGTGCAATTCTGTTGGCACTTGTAGCTGACGGACTGCTTGGTCTGCTGGAAGGCTGGCTGAGCAAGCACTACCATCAGAATCAAACCCGGGACGCTGCGATATGAATAACTTCAACCGTAAACAGCGAGCCGGACGGAACAAGGAAGGCGTGATGAAACTGAACAAGCTGAAAAGGATACCGGTGTTAGTCTGCCTGATGGCTCTTGCCGTTCTTACCTCGGCATGCGGAATTCAAAGCGACATTACCATCGGGACGCAAACCTATACCGAAACCAAGATTATTGCCGAAATGTATAAAGCGCTGATTGAAGACCAAACCGATCTGAAGGTGGATATTATCCCGGATCTGGCATCAAGTTCATTGGTCATCAATGCGATGAAGCGAAACGACGTTCAGATGGCGACGCTATATACCGGTGAGATTTTCAACAACCATTTCCCAATCAGCGGCACCAAAGACCGCGATAAAGTCTTGAAGGAGGCACAGGAAGGATTCCAGGAACACTTCGGGTTCACCTGGATGAATCCGCTGGGTTTTGAGAATACCTACGCGTTCACGGTAAGAAAGGATCTTGCCGAAGCCAGCGGGTACACCAAAATTTCGGATGTCAAAAAAGACATGGCCTCCATGAAGCTTGGGGTAGACACAACGTGGCTGGAAAGAAGCACGGATGGATATCCGGCATTCTCCAAAGCATACGACATCAAATTCGGTCAGGTCTTCCCCATGGAAATCAGCCTGGTCTACAGCGCGGTAGCCAATGAGCAGGTGGATATCGTGTTGGCCTATTCCACGGATTCCCGGCTGAAAGCCTACCAATTGCAAACGCTTCAGGATGACCAGCAATTCTTCCCTCCCTATGATGCAAGTCCGGTATTGCGTTCGGACCTTTTGAAGAAGCATCCTGAAATTGAGGATACGATAGCGCCTTTAGTCGGTCATCTGGATGCAGATACGATGATATCGCTTAATTATCAGGTGGACATTGAGAAGAAAAGCGAGCGTGAGGTCGCGATCGCGTACTTGAAAGAGCAGGGCTTCTTGAAAAGCTAAAGGAGGGTAAGCATGGAAAGTGAACATTTAACATTTGCCGACTTTTTGTCGTATATATCACGAAATCAAGAATTGCTCTGGGAGTATTTCATCCAGCATATTACGATGGTGGTTATCGGGCTGGGGCTGGCATTCATCGTCGGCGTGCCGCTTGGCATCCTCTGCTCTAAGAGTAAATGGGCGGCCAAGGTCATTTTGTTTATCACCAACATCCTGCAGGTGGTACCAAGCTTGGCCATGCTCGTGGTTCTCATGTTATGGATGGGACTCGGAACGACAACGGTCATGGTGGGACTCTTCCTGTATTCCCTGAATCCAATCGCGCGGAATACGTACGTGGGGTTAAAACAGGTAGATCCCAGCTATCTGGAATCGGGAAAAGGCATTGGGATGAGCCCCTTCCAAATGCTCGTGAAAGTGCGTTTTCCGCTGGCGCTGACGTACATCATGTCGGGCCTGCGTATCGCGGCCGTTATTGCTATCGGCGTTGTAACGATCGCTCCCCTCGTGGGAGGAGGCGGGCTGGGACGAGAAATTTACGCTGGACTAAACAGCAACAACTCCCTGCGGATTTTTGCAGGCGCCATTCCTGCCGCTGTGCTGGCCATCGTTGCGGATATCGTGCTTGGGTTTTTGCAGCGTAAAATGGATCTGGCCAAGCGGAAGTCAGCCGGGGCGGCTCCATCAGCTGCAAAAGCACAGAAGCCCGCCTGATGCTTGTTTAACGCAAAATGCATACTTTCGATTAGGGGTGTCCTTTTTCAAGATCTCGGATCTTGTGGGGCGCCTCTTTTTGAGTTGTCATCACTTCTCCGTGTTATCATGATCGGTTTGGAGCAATAATCTTCATAATAATGTCTAATCTCCCCTTAAAATTCTCCCTTCTCCTTAACCCTCTCCAAAAAAACTCTGCACTTCTTTCCTTGTCTTTAATACGAAACAACCCCAGCCATGGATAACTCCTATCTTGGCCGGGGCATGCCTAGTCTGTAGCGCTATAGGTGCTTATCACCACACAGAATACAATGTTGCCTGATGTCAGCAACTTCTTTTATCTACTGTTACTCGGTTAATACTGTTGTGATTTCAATATTTCATCGTTAACAAAAGCTTTTAAGAAGAAAAGCTCATCCCCTTGGGGACTCCTATCATTCTCTTTCTCGAAAATCGCTATGCATCTATCTAATGATGTGGATTTGGCGGCTCTGCTAGATAGGGGTAAGCTCTTTCCAGAATTGATTCATCTCATCGAGATCACAAATCGATTCATGACCAAGCATGACCAAGCAAGAAATGACGCGCATCATATTTTTGAATATCTTTAATCATAGGCAATAGGCGGGATTTTTTGTAATGAAATAATGAATTTGTTGTCGTTCCATAAACACTATCTCCTAAAAAAATGGCCTTTTCATCCGGTATATACACGATGGTGGAATCATCCGTATGCGTGCTTTGAATTGTTTCAATAATACAAGCCTTGTTTCCCAAATCAATTTGGAGAGATCCCTGAAAAACGATATCTGGCGTATTTAATTGAAATGACGCTCTCTCCGGCATTTCATTCTGGATCGTTTCCATGCACGGTATAGTCATTTTATTAGATTCTACATAGGTTTGAAGAGAATGATCATCATACGAATAATTTCTCCAAGCATTCATTTTTTGCTCGGTTAAACGATGAACAATGATCGTAGCATTGTACTCATTCATTCCTAAAAAATGATCCCAGTGGGCATGCGTAATAACCAAATATTTAATGGGAGGCGCATTCAAATTGCTTATTTCTTGTAAAAATCCTCTAGCATGTTGAGTGGAATTCCCGCTATCTATCACAAGACTATATTTATCTCCGCAAACTAACCCTAAGGTCGGTCTTTCTTTATCATTTTGGTTAGATAGATAATAGATCGATTCACTTAATTTATTTAGCATGTTCAATCTCCTCTTCGTTTAATCTGTAACAGTAAAGAGAAAATCTGCATGCTATATTTTAATCTACATACAGATTTTCTTATTTATTTTTTACCAATGGAATCACCTCCCGAGAAGCTTTACAACAACCCCTGATTATCTTCGATTTTGAAAACCGCGGCACCGCTTTGAGCTACAGGTGTTACGAATACAACATTAAGATCGTATTGGGCAAGTGCCTCTTTCGCAGTAGTTGCATTATCTGTACTGTTCATTTGTCATCCCCTAATACCATGGTAAATATAGGGTACTATGACGACCCATTTATGCAAAGGTAATTTATAAATATACTGAACTTTACTTCTCTTAGTTTTGATCAGGGTGGTTTGATAATTTGTAAGGGTATTCTGTTTGGAAGAAGCGCTGCTAACCAACCTATTGACAATTATACAGCGGAGGATATTTACAAAGAGCTATTTGAGGAATTGCAGATTCCAATAATCTACGATATTGATTGTGGTCATGTTCCACCACAAATCACTTTCATAAACGTGGCTTACGCTGAGATTGAAGTAGGAGAGGCAAAGGTTCCGTAAAGCAATCTTTTCATCAATAATTACTCCATTCTCAAAAAAATGATAATTTTAGCCTTGAAACATACTTCGGTTTTAAACGTCTAATATTACAAGAGAACAGAAAGGAGAACATATCATCTTGAAGAAAAAAATTACCTCATTACTGGTTACAGCAGCGCTGTGTGCTTCATTATCGGGGACTTCCTTTGCGAATCCTACGGGTAATGTGGATGTTGTCGTTAATGGAGAATCCATCAATATGCTGGTTTCACCCGTTATCCAGCAAGGGCGTACGTTGGTCCCTGTAAGGGAGATTTCACAAGCATTAGGCTATACCGTAAGCTGGAATCAAGCCACTGGAACCGTGTACTTGAATAACCAAAGCGAGGTAAGCAATGCACCCAATCCAACCAATGAAAGAATCGTAATCAACGGGAATCCGATTCATTCGGATGTTCCGCCTCAAATTATGAACGGAAGAACGATGGTTCCCGTTCGTGTCATATCTGAAGCGACAGGTGCTAATGTGAGTTGGGATCAGCAAAACCGACGAGTAACCGTGAGTACGGAAAGCACCCTTGCGTTTCCGGATCACTTGACGTTGAGCTTTGAATCGGCTGGACTGGAACGAGTCGAACAGATCCAAACGGTTCCTTCAACATGGGAGAAGAAAGGAAGCCTGGAGTTAGGTCAAATGAATCAAACCGAGCTAGTCCTGGATCTGTATGAGATAGAATCGGTCGGGGTTCCGGTCATTAATGGCGTTTTTACTTATAATAATCAGCAATTCGTGTTATCCGACTTGGCTGCGGGTACAACCAATGAAGTGAACAATCAAAATGTAGGATTGCAGTTTGGCTCGGGACCAAATCAACTGCGACTGGTGTCTGCGATTGGCGGAGAATACAAGTCTCAAATTTTAGTGTTTACCCCATCGAATCAACAGTGGAGCGTGATGAACGTTTTTGGACGAGTAGTTGCCAGTGACGATGATGGCCTGCTGCTACAGTTCCCAGGCAAAGGGTTAAATCCCGCAACGGTTTCCCTTATTCGGTTTCAAAATAATGAATTTGTAATTAGCAGCCTTACGGAAGCTTTCCGACCTTTTGCTAGCAGTCAAAATGTAGATCTGCGACAAGCAACAACGCATCACCAAGTTATGGGTGGACAGTCTGTGATTACCATCTCTCTCCTGAAGGACGGACGTTCAGAAAATAAAGCATATAGCCTTGACGGGAATACGTTGAAGTTGCGATAATCGTTTTTCCACAAAAACTACAAATAAAGAAAAGCCCTGTTCTCTTACAGGGCTTTTTTAGTATGAATTTTTTGCACCAATTATTCCAGTTGCACTAACCGGCAAGCACGGCAAGTGTATTGACACTTGCAACTTCTGCCAAGTCGGTGCTTCGCACCTCATGTTGCTGCATGTTGTTATCGCTCCATTTCTTTATTTTTCTGCGCATCCGTCAAGCATAACAAATGGTCAATATTTGTCTTTACGGCTACAATCTCTTGCATGACCTTTCTTGCCGACCGTTACTCACCATAGCGGCTTTTTTCTTTGCCGCTGGCTCACGGCTCTCTGCTGAGCGCTTACTAGGGCCAATCTTTAATATGGTCGATTCAGTTTTATATTCGCCAGTGCCTGATCTTAATAATGGCAACCCTTTCCTGATTTTATATGATTCCGGAAAAAACAACCATCCTTTATGCTGAATATGTCAAAAGCACATCAAAATGGAGGAGGAACTACGGTTTATGCAGATGAGCAGGAACATCATCAAAAAGCTTATACCTGTTATAACATGTCTGGGACTGGCTGCCACAGCGATTGTGGGCTGCAGCAGTGAGGAAATGCCAAAGGGGAGTACGGAATCCACAGAGTCCACCCAACCTTTGAGCAACTTATCGTATTGGAAACAGATGCATCCCGACGCAGCCGCTATTATGAAAAGCTATGGTGAGATTACCGCTATTCAAGAAATCGAAAATAAAACCGGTGTCAAAATCGATTACCAACACCCGGCCCAAGGCCAAGCTGGCGAACAATTCAACTTGATGATGGCCTCGAAATCGCTGCCCGATGTCGTTGAATATTCGTGGAATAATTATCCGGGAGGCGCTCAAAAAGCGATTAAGGATGGAAAGATCATTCCAATAAATGACTATTTGGACCACGCGCCTAACTTCAAAAAGCTGCTGGACGAAAACCCGGAATGGAGAAGACAGGCGTCAACGGACGATGGCGATCTTATCGGTTTTCCGTTCATCCGCCCCGTGAGAAAACTGCAAACCCACTCCGGCCCGGTTATACGTAAAGATTGGTTGGACAAGTTGGATTTGCCTATTCCTAGAACCATCGATGAATGGTACACCGTTTTGAAAGCGTTTAAGGAACAAGATCCTAACGGCAACGGAAAGGCGGATGAAATTCCGATCATGATCGGAGCAGGCGAACTTGCGTTTACTGGCGCTTTTGGCATCCCGAACGGCTTCTATCACGAAGGAAATACGGTCAAATATGGCCCTGTTCAACCCGAATTCAAGGAATACCTGGAGGCGATGAACCGTTGGTACAATGAGGGCTTGTTGGACAAGGACTTTGCAGCCAATGACAGCAAAATGTACGATGCCAAAATAACCGGCAATCAGGTCGGTGCGGCTGTTATGGCTGTAGGCGGAGGCATGGGCAGGTTTATGGATTTAATGGAGTCCAAGGAACCGCAATTCAAGCTGGTTGCCACACCCTATCCGACATTGCAATCTGGCGATAAACCGATATTCGGTCAAATGGACAATCAGATTGTCGGCATATTCACTGCTATAACTGAAAGCAACAAACACATCGCTGAAACCGTAAAATTCTTCGATTATTTCTATAGTGAAGAAGGCCGAATGATCATGAACTTCGGTAAAGAAGGCACATCCTATACGATGGAGGACGGTTATCCGAAGTATATGGATTCCGTCATGAACAATCCGGAAGGATTGCCGCTTGCCCAATCCCTGAAACAGCATGTCTTGTCCGCTGATGCGGGTCCTTTCTTGCAGGATGTACGCTACATGGAGCAATATGCGGCCAGACCGGAGCAGCAAGAGGCATTGACCGTCTGGACAGAACCTTCGAATGAAAAAAGAATGCCTCCGATCACCATCGCCAGGGAAAACAATAGCCGATATGCCTCGATCATGAACGATATCGATACGTATAAAAATGAAATGATCGTCAAATTTATTATGGGCGCAGAATCGCTGGATAAGTTCGATGAGTATGTCGCTACCCTGAAAAGCATGGGAATCGACGAGGCAATTCAAATGCAGCAATCCGGATTGGAACGCTATAACAACCGATAACATGCCTACTACACTGGAGACGGAAAGCTTGCGGCTTGCCGTTCTCCGGTATTCAAAGAAGGAGTAAACCATGCCTAATGTACAGAGAAACATTGTGAAGACGGCAACGGGGAACCGGGCAGATAAGAAATGGAGCATGATCAAAAAGGACATCATTCGAAATCGCTACATTTATCTTATCCTGCTGCCCGTCGTTGCCTACTACATCGTTTTTCATTATGGACCCATGTATGGTCTGCAAATCGCTTTTAAAGATTACGGACTTGCAGACGGAATTTGGGGAAGTCCGTGGGTGGGGTTCGATCATTTTGAAAGTTTTTTTGGAAACTACTACTTTTGGAGACTGATTCGGAACACCCTGCTGATCAATATCTATGAATTGCTGTTTGCGTTCCCCGCTTCGATCATACTGGCCTTATTGCTTAATGAAATTCGCAGGAGTTTTTTTAAACGGATCGTCCAGACGATAAGCTATCTCCCGCACTTTATCTCCATCGTCGTTGTGGTCGGGATGATGATCGACTTCTTTGCCCGCGATGGTCTGGTGAATCAACTTCTTGGCATGATCGGACTTGAACCGATTGCCTTCATGCAAGAGCCGGGGTGGTTTCGGTTCATGTACGTATCTTCCGGCGTCTGGCAGGGAATCGGATGGGGCTCTATTATCTATCTCGCCGCCATTGCTAATATTGATCCGACGCTCTATGACGCTGCCCGAATTGACGGAGCCGGACGATGGAAACAGACGTTGCATATTACCCTGCCCGGGATCATGCCGACCATTGTGATATTGCTCATCCTCAACATGGGGTCCATGCTTTCCGTCGGGAGCGAGAAAATTATTTTGATGTACAATCCGATGACCTATGAGACGGCCGATGTCATCTCTACCTATGTATTCAGGAAAGGTATACTGGGAGCCGATTTCGGTTATACCGCTGCCGTTGGACTATTCAATTCGGTCATCAGCTTCATTCTGATCGTACTCGCCAATTCCATTAGCAAACGAGTGAGCGAACATAAATTATGGTAAGGGAGGACCGGTATGTTTCACAAACGCAGCCTAGGTGAATCGATATTTTCCGTCGTCAATACATGTTTCATGCTCCTGCTTTGTTTCGTCACGCTGTATCCGTTCCTATACGTATTATTCGCCTCTTTAAGCGATCCTGCAGAAATCGCCCGATTTCGCGGCATGCTGTTTTTCCCGACCGGGTTTAATCTGGATGCGTATAAAGCCGTTATAGATAATCCCATGATTCTGACCGGCTACCGGAACACCCTCTTCTATGTTGCTGGCGGCACAATCATCAACCTATTCATGACAACGCTCGGTGCCTATGCCCTTTCTCGCCGCAACGTCTATTTCAACAATTCCATCATGCTCGTCATCGTGATCACGATGGTGTTCAACGGGGGCCTCATTCCAACCTTTCTGCTGGTGAACAGTCTCGGCATGCTGGATACGCCTTGGGCTCTTCTCTTGCCAGGGGCTATCAGTTCATTTAACTTGATCATTATGCGAACCGCCTTTCAAGCGGTACCCGTTAGTTTGGAGGAATCCGCGCGGATCGACGGGGCCAATGATTGGATCATTATGAGCCGAATCATTGTGCCTCTTTCGATGCCCGTTATTGCCGTCATGGTGCTGTGGTATGCAGTGGGGCATTGGAATTCATACTTTAGCGCATTGATTTATTTGCGTGACCGGGAGTTATTTCCTCTCCAGTTAGTGCTCCGTGAAATTCTGATTTCGAACAGCACGGACAGCATGACGACCGGCGCAGCAGCCACAGATCGGCTGGACATCGGGATCACGATCAAATATGCGACGATTATCATATCAACACTTCCAATATTATGCCTGTACCCGTTTCTGCAAAAGTATTTTGTACACGGTGTCCTGATCGGTGCGTTAAAAGAATGATCATCACACGAATCGGTCATCCAACGAAGGGAGTAAGCTTGCTCTTCCCGAATTATAGGGATTGAGCAAGCTTTTCTATACTAGGAGGATCGCCATGTATTCAATCATTCGGAGAAAGAATGCCGGGAGCCGAAGAAGAAGCCTATTCATCAGGATGCTCATATCCAATTGTCTTCTGCTCCTGCTTCCCATCCTGATCTGGTTTGTGTTCTACACCAATATTGAACATATCATGAAATCCAATGCGGAACGGTCCAATCTCGGCATGCTGGAGCAGATGCGACTCAATATAGACAGCCATTTTAAAGAAATCGAGCAGTTATCCCATCAGATTATACTCAATCCGAAGCTGCGTTATTTATTGGATACGGACAACAAAGACTTGTCAGAACGGTATCATTTGGTCCAGTTTACAAGAGATTATTTAACAATGCATTCGAGAATGACCAAGGATTTTGTGTATGATTTCTATATTTTTTTGGACCGAAGCGATTCTGTGGTCAAACCGAATCTCGTAACCGATTCTCACAACTTTTATGATAAATATTATCGTTTTGAACATATGACTTATGAAGAATGGCGTAAGCAGATGACGAGCTATCATAGTCAAACTTACCTGCCGTCCTCCACCTTACAGCGATACGGCAACCTGAAGAATGACCCTATGCAAGTGATTACCTTTATGCAATCGTTGCCGGTCGAAGACACGTCTAATATTAAAGGGAATCTTACGGTTCTGATCGATGAAACCAAGATTCACGAAATGACACGACAAATCGAGTCCGCAAACGGCAGTTCCGTTTATATCGTGAACCAAAATCATGAACTCATCAGCAGTACACCCGGTGCTAGTCCGTTATCAAACTCGATATTGAATGAACTGAAGTCGAACTCCGGTTTGCGCAATTCCAATCTGAACGGCCAAGATGTAACGGTATCCTTCACAACATCGGGACAAGTCGGATGGTACTATATTGCTGTGATGCCTTTGAATGTATATCTGGAGAAAGTGAAACAAATGGAGCAGCTTGCGCTGTGGCTTCTCTTGCTATGTATCCTTGCGGGAAGCGCAGCTGCATATGGAATCGCGTATCGAAACTATTTTCCAATCAAAAGAATGGTAGAGGCGATTCAAGCCGGAAGATCTCATCCACGCAAACCTGCAGTGAATGAATTGGACTACATTCTGGAGATGATGAAGATTTCCTGGGATGAAGAACGGCATATCAAAAACAAACTGACGCAGCAACTGCCCATCCTTCGTTCTAACTATTTGCATCGTGTGCTTCAAGGCTATTTCGAGCCTCCGGAGCAAATGAAACAATCGCTGGATTTTATGGGCATCCATTTTCCGTTTCCTCATTTTATTGTCATTCTTGTTCAAGTGGACGACATGTCCCGGTTCGCACCGAACCAAAGTGAAAAACAATGGGCATTGGTGCGATTTATCATCTCTAATCTGGCTGAAGATACCGTCTACGAAGGGCATACGATTCATACGATCGACTTGGAGAAAGACCGGCTGGCCCTGCTCGTGAATCTAAGACCGGATCAGATGGATCATCCGGCTTGCCGGGTGAAGGACATCGTATCCGGATTGCATCGCATGCTGGAGACGAGATTCAAGCTGGAGATCAGCATAGCCATAAGCGGCGTTCATAAGGGCCAGCATCAGATAGGAGAAGCCTATTTGGAAGCGGCTGCCGCCTTGGAGTACAGGATGGTCAATGGGCAGCTGTCGACCTTTTACTATCATGATATTCGCCAGAAAAAGCTGCAGTATTATTACCCTGTCGAAACCGAGCTGCAGTTAATCAACTGTATTCGAAGCGGCGATACAGAGCAAGTGGTCCAACTGCTTACACAGCTGTTCGATCGAAATTTTCGGGACGAATCCATCACTCCGGAGCTCGGGAGATGCCTATTATTCAGTCTTGCCGGTACCCTTCTGCGTATCATGGCATCGGATTCGGATACGCTGGCCTACCGGAAGCTTACAGAAGGTGACATCCACCCTGTGCGTTTCCTGCTTTCCTGTAAAACAACCGACGAAATGTTTGAAAAAGCGAAGGACTTGTATGTATCGGCCGCCGAATCGTTCAAACTGGAACGAAGCGATCACAATGAACAGCTCCTGCTGCAAATTCAAGCCTGCATTCAAGCGAATTACGCCGATCCCAATATGAGCTTGAATTTAGTGTCTGAGCATTTGCAGATCACGCCGCAATATATTTCACAATTTTTCAAAAGAGTGAGTGGACAGAACTTCAACGACTACCTGACTGTCGTACGCATGGATCACGCTAAGAAACTGATGTCGGATCCTGGACTGACCAACGCACAGATTGCCAAGATGGTCGGTTATACAAGCGATACGGTTTTCATTCGGGTTTTTAAGAAGGTCGAAGGCATTACTCCCGGTAAATATAGAGAGAGTATGACGAGATGTGCTGGATTAAATGAATAGGAATTCTTACTGCATTATGCTACATTGGCAGCACACCTCTCATTAAAAGAAAGGATGTGCTGCTAATCGTTTTGCGCTCATCTTTCTCCGAGGATTTTTATCAGGGCTCGTCTTTTTTTCCATGGAACATAGTGCACAATTATATGGACTCTACTAGCCGCTCCTCCGGAATAATAACCGGTTCTAATCATAAGCTTATACAAGAAAGCCATAAAAGGAGGGTTAAGTGAATTGACGAAGGTTAACGTTAGTTTGCGGCCCATTGTTAGCAAGCTAAATTTACCCACGGTGTTGAAAACAACGATTCTTCCGGGCGACTCCATCGAAAGATTATTTATTGCGACTCAGGTAGGGGAGATCTTTTACATTGGAAACGGAGATATAGAGACTTTCTTGGATATTCGCCCGCGAATCCTGAAACTAGGTGGTTCTAGCGGCGGATATGATGAACGGGGACTGCTAGGGCTGGCATTTCATCCCCAATTTTATTTGAACCGTCTGTTTTATCTCCATTATTCAGTAGCTGGAACCCAAGGTCCAGGGGCCTTTCCAGGTGCTCCTTCTGAATCTTTTAAGCCTAACCCGTGCGATGCTAGCACCTTAAACCTAAAGTGGACAAATAGAGAACATCAATACGATCATATCGATACAGTCGAAGAATGGATTCTGCAATCGAATGGCCAACCTCACAAAAGGCGGACGTTACTTAATATCAGAAGGCCATTTTTAAACCATAACGGTGTCAATAGCCTAAACTTTTCCCCTGAAACAGGAAAGCTTGTTTTGACAACCGGTGATGGCGGATCAGGCTATGATCCGTTTAATTTAAGCCAAGACGATATGGAAATTGCAGGTAAAATCATCGAAATTGATGTCGTTAAGAATACGTATATCGATAATCCGCCCGTCGTTACGCGTTTTCATGAACTGCCCGTACCCATTCAGGAAACGCTTACGGTTATTGCCAAAGGCGTTCGCAATATACCCGGCATTTCATTTCAAAGGTTTTACAATCAGTATATCAAATACGTAGGAAATGTCGGACAGGATCTCGTAGAGTCGATTTTTTCGTTCGTTCATTATAAACCGATACCGGTTACTCAGCTTATACAAGCTTCTTTAATGAAAACGGAACCGGACCATGAAGGATTTATTAACCTCGGCTGGCGCGGTTGGGAAGGTGCTTTTCCGACCTCGATCATAACCGGCTGCCCTGCAAATCCGGCTTTGAACGAGAAAACCATTGCATATTACGAGGAAGCCGTAAGAACTTCCGTGCGGCGACTTCAGCCTCTGACAAGTTATTTTCATGAAGATTCCCGAACCGATAAGTTTAGAGCAACTGCACTTACAGGAGTACAGCCCTATATGGGATGTGAGATCCCCTCTCTATCAGGAAACGTTGTGTTTACCGATTTGGCTCGAGGGCCTGAATCTCAACTTCCCGTTAGAGGGGTCCTAGCTTACACCAAGGTAAGAACGGATGGTAAGCTAAATGATTTTCATGTTATTGAAACCGATGATCCGTTTGGGTCTCAATCCGCGTATTATGTTAGTCTGGGAACGAATCTGAATCAAACCAGACTCTATTTAGGGGTTTATGGCTCGATGAAAGTGGCTGATGCTAACCAGGGTACCGTTTTTGAAATTGTTCCATGATTCATAATGAACCAAAGCCGGAGGGCACAATGGAAAACGTTATCTCTTTCAAAGACGTATGGTTCCGGTACGATTCGCGCCAGGATTGGACACTTCGGGAAATCAATCTAACCCTTGATGAAGGAGAATGGCTTACGATCGTGGGTGGTAACGGTTCCGGAAAATCAACGTTAGTTCGATTGATTAACGGCCTGCTCCAACCTACATTGGGAGAAGTCGCCGTTTACGGAAAGAAAACATGCGACCATCGGAACTTATGGGATATTCGTCAAACTGTGGGTATGGTGTTCCCCAACGCGGAGAATCAAATTGTTGGCTTGACCGTTCAGGAGGATACGGCTTTTGGCTTGTATAATATCGGCGTTTCCCCGGATGAAGCAGAATCCCGTTGCCGATCCGTCTTGCAATTGCTTGGGCTCTATGAACTGAAAGATCGTCCTCCATATTTTCTATCCGGCGGGGAAAAACAAAAGCTCGCGATTGCCGGAGTTCTGGCCATGGAGCCCAAAGTGATCATTGTTGACGAGTCCACTTCCATGCTCGATCCCCATAGCGCCCGGCAAATTCATGAGATTATGTCCGAACTGCATCGTAACGGATACACGCTTATCCAGGTGACCCATGAGGTCGAAGAGATTTTCACTGCCGATCGTCTTGTTGTGATGCAGAAAGGTAAGATCCGGTTCGATGGAACGCCCCAAGAAGCGGCGGCAAATTCGTGCGTTTTTACGGACTCCGGCCTTCTCCCACCGTTTTCTGTTCGAATGCGTGATCTTGCCAAGCAAAAAGGGCTGAATGTACCTGCTACGAATGAATTTGAATTCGGGGAAGAATGATGGATATTGTTTTAGAGGACGTCAGTTGCATGCTTGCCGCCAGAACCCCTTTTAATGCAAAAGCCATTGATCGAATCTCGCTGCATGTTCCTGCAGGGCAGTTCGTGGCGATGATGGGGCCGACAGGGAGCGGAAAAACCACATTGGGACAGTTGATGGGAGGCCTGATCCTCCCTCAATCAGGGGCAGTACGAATCGGACCTTACCGAGTCCATAAAAAGTCCGACCGTCTCCGCCTTTGGAAAACAATCGGATTCTTGTTCCAATTCCCCGAGCACCAAGTCATAGAGGACACGGTTTTCAACCATTTCGGAGCCAGACTACATCGACTAAGCACGAGGCGGGAATGGGTTGCGGAGCAAGTGAAACAAACGATGGAAGCCGTAGGGTTGTGCTTTTCGCAGTTCAAAGACCGGTCGCCTTTTCAAATCAGCGGCGGTGAATTGCGGCGGATCGCACTGGCAGGAGTGCTCGTTACGGAGCCGAAAATTCTCATTCTGGACGAACCGACAGCGGGCCAAGATAACTGGGAACGCAGCAGAGTGTTATCGTATCTAAAGCAAGTTCATAATGAGAGAAAAATGACGGTTCTCTACATGACTCATCGGCTTGAAGAGGCCCTCGAATACGCTGATCGGATTCTCGTGTTGGACCATGGTCAATTATACGCGGATTTCCACCCCTGTAACATTCGGGATCACTGGCAGCGGTTGGAGCGAATCGGTTTTGTGAAAACGCCCCTGCTCCGTTTTATAGATTCACTCGAAGAACGGTCCGCCAACAAACTGCTCGAAAGTGTATATAAAGAGGAGCAATTGATATCATTCATCACAACTCTCTCTAGGAAGGAACTGTGATATGCAATGGTTGAAGCTGCTGTCTTTCGGGTCGTCTATGAACACGCGCTCTTTTTTGCAAGATTTGGATCCTCGTTCAAAACTTATCTTTACGGCGACCTATTTATCTTTGGTTACCATCTCAAATGATCTAGTCAGCGTGGTATTCTATGCAATCGTTGGATTGTCGTTGATTCTCGCCGCCCGATTGCCGCTAGCTTATTTATGGAACGGTCTGTTGGGTTTGATTCCCCTGCTGCTCACGCTGTTTTGTTTTCACATGCTGCTAGGCGATCTTAAAAATGCAATTCTCCTGCCTTGCAAGCTCATTTTTATTATCACAACGGCTATAGCGCTCAGTGCAACAACCCCTCCGACCAAGCTGGCAGACGGTCTAGAAGCCATCCTACGCCCGCTTACTCTCGTTCGATTTCCGGTTCAGAATTTCGTATGTATGATCTCGGTGGCCTTCCGGTTTATTCCGCTCTTTATCGATGAAACCGACGCCATGATGAAATCGCACAAACTGAAACACGCACGTTATAAAGGCGAAGGCCTTCGAACCACAACACAATCTCTTCTTCAGCTTCTCGTTGCTCTGTTCGTTGCCGTGCTTCGCCGTGCGAACCAACTGGCTCTCGCGATGGACGCTCGTTGCTACTTACCGGGAAATAAAATCCGGGCACGCCGTTTACAGTATAGCTGGCGCGATGGGATAACGATCCTTCTTGCGCTGGCTCTGCTTCTGATCCATATGCTGTTGAAAGGAGAAGTTTTTGAACGATGGATTCCATGAAAAATTACTGGCTAAAGCCTGTAAGTGCAGAAGTTTCAGAGATTCACACCCGTTTTGGAGCGGCCCAATTTGCCACAAGAAAAATGATTACGGTCGCTTTTCTTGCCGCGCTATCCGCCATTTTTCAATCCATGGGAGGCTTATTGCCAGGGATAGGCTACTTGATTAGTCCCCTCGCCACAGCCCCCATTGTGTTATGTACGATCCTTTCCGTCGGTTCCGGTCTGACCGCCTATTTGCTCGCGATGCTGCTTCTCTTTTTTATCCAACCCAGCGAACTGATCGTTTTTCCTTTCACGACAGGTTTATTGGGGCTTGGGATTGGCGGTTCGCTGTTATATTTGAAATTACGCTTGCCGGCCGTGATTGCCGGATCGTTTTCTTTGTGGGCGGGAATCCTTTTGTTGCTATACGTTTTTCGATTTCCTGTTCTGGGCCCTGCAGTTTCATCTACAGTTAGCCTAAGTACGATCTCTCTCGTATATGTGTTCTCGCTTTTCTACAGCTGGCTATGGGTAGAAATAAGCAGGTATCTCATTACGAAAATAAGTAGGGGATTACTTGAATAAGACGGGGCTATCTGCCAATTCCAAGATAGTCTTTATCTTAAAGGGGAAGAAGTCTCCGACGGTATCCGTATCCTCGAAAACCCTCTGCCGGACCGAGGGCCGGATGGCCCCCAGCGTGAAAGAATTGCCTACACTCGATTTTTCTGTTTCCCTAAACCTCTTCTTATCTCTGCAACTAGCTTCTTCTTCTCAACATCAGAAATGGCATCAGCAGACAATTTCCTTGCTAAAATCGGTATTATCCAAGGCACTACATCATCATAAGAAATCCCAGAGAGTCTATAGTACTCGTCTATAAATAGGTCAATTAGATCCTCACGAATCGAATCAAACATATCTCTGGTTTCCTCGGGAAAGGAGGACGGCAATACGGCATATCGAATCATTACAATATACTCAGCAATATCCGCTTCAGGATTTCCTATGGTTGCATTCATCCAGTCTAACAAGATTGCTTCTCCGTCATCCTTAACGATGACGTTGCGTGGATTTGGATCACCATGACATAGGCATTGTTTCGTTTCCAGCGATTCTAATAAGGATATTGCGCTCTCTTTTTCACTGGCACTCAGGTAATTAACACTCAAGATGTTTGATTTTATTATGCTTTTCTGGCAAGGCAATTCCTTACCTTCAGCTAATGCTTGGTGAACGCGAAATAGGAGTTGAGCTGTAAGCTGAACGTCGGCTTGTTTAACTTCGTTGTTATGGCTAACGATAACCTGATTAAAAAAACGCTCCATCATAGTTTTACCTGCAATATGTTCGAATACAATCCCCGGTCTTCCACTCATTTTCGTTAACTCAAAAGGCTGAGGAATAGGGAGTCCACATTCCCAAGCGATGCAATTATTCAAATACTCTCTTCTTAAAGCTTCGAAACTTGTATTCTCTTTGGCCAGTTTTATGATTCTATTATTCCCTACTTCGAAAACCTCAGAGCATCCGCCTTCTCCGATTTTTTGTCCTAATGTATATAACATTAAAGGGTACTCCTTTCTTTTAAGTTTTTGTTATTTCGACTAACGTTAATGTATTCACGATGTCCAACTCCCATATGCCCGATGCATGAATAAAATGGTATAGGTTGTATCCACCTTTTTTTCGAATATGCAGCTTATTTACTTAAGTCTATCTATAATTTCATGTATTTGATTAATATGCCTTTGTTCATGCAAGTAGAGGGATTTAAGCCAATCAATTAATAACATCTCTTTAAAGACCGGGTGTATAAAATGTCTTCTACTCAGCACTGACTCGTCTTCTACTGTATTTAATAGTTCAAGTAACTTCTGTCTTGAATTGTTTAGTTTCTCAATGATCTCTTCATGTTCTAAAAATTCATCCGTTGGTTTAGCAATGTCAGGAGCTTCTAGCTTTTGACTTCGATCAAGCAGAAATTCGACTGATTTATTTTCTATAAATGAATCTTCTTTGCTCTTTAACCCTCTCTTTATAGCTACGACATATAATTCCTCTGTTTTAAAAAGGTGCTGGCAAACCTGACTAATACTCCAACTGTTTAAGTCTTTCTGTTGGTTTAATCGATCTCCGCTCAACCCAGTAAGAATTCCAAATAATTCGTCTCTGGTCTCTTTTAATTTTTGTTCGATTTCTTGAAGCTCCATAAAAAACTCCCTTTCTTTAATATTTTGCGGATATTTCCTATAACGATCTTGTATTCACGAATCCTAACCGCTTAAAGGAGCAGAGCGACTGGCTACCATGCATATAGGTGGTGCAGAGTTGTCTGCCTGAAATGACTTCTTCCATGTCTCTGGCAGACCAAGGGGTGTAAGCCACGTTTCGTGAATATGTTGTTATCAGATGTCAATATCTTCTTCGAGTAATTCTACAACACACTTCATTCGTTCCTTCATTTCACTTCGTTCTTTACATTTCTTATGTATTAAATTTAAATAATATCCCCTTTTTCTTAGCTACGAAGTGCTTAGAAAAAGGGAAAGTATTCTGCTTTAAAATGCTTATTATATACATTGATAAGTCGAATATATGTTATCGCTTATAGTCAGGCTGCTCCAGAGTAATAGGATTCGGATTGCTGAGAACCCAATGCACTGCCAGCTCGCACAGTCTCGCAGGCTCATCGCTGCCATTTCCGTTGTGAAGTTCTTTCGCTAATTTTCCTGCCTCCTGAAGTGAAGCGGGATCTAATGGTGTACCCAAGCTAAAGTAATGAATCAAACGATTGAGCATTTTACGATATTGCTGATCCCAGTTCATACCGCCGTTATCTAAAATTTCGTATGACACTTTACCCGTAATCCGGATAACCTCACCCTGTACGGTTTTCGCATGTCCTTTTGAAGGAATGAGTAAATTCCAGAGTTCATGATGTTGAGCCTGCCATCCCTTTGTTGATACTGTTATTGAAGAGGCGCCGTCGTGCGTCTTTCGCTTCTCTACTGGAGGAACATCAAATAGCTCATATAGACGTAAAAGTGCCTCATCGGTTTGATTCAAATATTCTTTATTAAAACCTTCTCTGTGAAATTCAAAGTCGTTTCCGATTCGCTTAATAGAGTCTTGCATCCCCGGCGTTACAGTTGTTCCAGCGTTTAGCAAAATATCGGCAACTTCCGCCATATTGACAATATCCGCGTTCCTGCACATGGCCAAAGCTTTTTCTAATGGAGTCTGCCCCATCTTATTTATTGCGCTGATATTAGCGCCTTTAGCAACCAACGTGTGAACCGCTTTCGGTTTAAATGAACCCTATATTTTACCATTTTCCACTCGGACCGAGATTAATAGCCCAATGCGTCAATATGTTGTTATCAGAGGCTAGTGCCTTCTCCAAAAATACTCGTATAAATCTATCTCGGCATTAACTGAAACAAGTACAAATCATTAATATATTCCCATCAGGATCTTTAAATGTGAAATCCGATAAATCAGGGTAGGTTTGAATTTCAGTTACAATCTCTGCTTCCAATTCTTTTACAAACCGATACGCTGCATTGATGTCATCTGCACTCAAATTAAATAATGGTTGATTCGACGTCTTCAGTTCGTACATCTCATCAAAACAATGATTATCAAGTGTTAGCCCAGGGCGTCCAGGTCCCATATCGAAAGTATAAATTGGTCCTTGGATTATATCTTTCACTTCGATTCCAAGGAGTTTGCTGTACCAGTCTACAGACTTCTCTAAGTCTCTTACATGAATAAAGATTGTATCTACCCTGCTTGCAATTGGACTTTGCAATATTAATAACCTCCCATGAAAAACATTAATGATTTGTTGGTTTAATAAGTTGCACTAATTTCTGATAACGTTCCTTTATTTACGACGAGAGCCGGCCTTAGATAGCTCCTATCTTAGGTCGGCTCGATGTCATCCGAGTTATCTTCCATGATTATACATCGGACGATCGAGGGGGGTAAGCCCCCGCAACGCGAATATTATGTTATAGATGTATCTCCTGCCTTCTTGAATTGCTAACATGATGTTTAGAAAGCGTCACAATAAATGTTTTTTATGTATTTTTGATCCCCATAACGGATTTCTTTAGGATAATCTTCGCTGCTGATCTCCAACTTCAGTAAATCATCATGACTCTCTTTTATTTTACTTTTAATCTCTGCCCCAGAATGAATATTATATAGTATATTCCTTATCTGCTTATCATATTTAATTTCACAACGCACTCCTAATTTCACCATGTTATGCTGATCGGTAAAATCGTTAAACAAATCTATTAATAGAAAACTATCCTTATCATTTTTCTTAAAAAAGACAAAAATGTCTCCCTTTCCTGCCCTATATGGTCCTTCACCATCAGATGAATACTGGTTATACAATTCCATCTTATTAAAACTAATATCTAGTTGTCTCATTATTTCTTCTAAATTGAATACCTCGTCCATATCATCTATCAAATCAAAAAACGGTAGATAAAAAGAAAACTCAATATATCTCTTCATACTTAATTCCTTTCATTTCCCTCGGCTTCAATTAATTTGATCAGCAATAATCCCTCTCGAACGCCGATTGCCAACCAAAGTCTACCCTGACTGCAGTTAAACAGCCAGGGTTATTTTTTGGGTTTTGTTGAATGAGCCGTCTTACCTTCTCGCTGTTTCAAATAAATATAGAGTAGTATGCTTCCAAAGAATGATATTTCAACTGCCCCGGTAAGAATTCTCATCCATCGCGTTTCTTTAAAATCAAATAAGATATGTCCTACACAGTATACTGCCGATAGCATGATAACCCATTGAAGTAGCGACTTTTTCATTCGCCAGTCTTCCCCTCTTAGTGACTAAATAGTCTAATAATCCTTAATACTTGATTAAGGTAGCATACACTGCAAAGTATGATTGTGGAATTTTGGAGTAAAATGAAACGGACTAGCGTGACTAGTCCGTTTCTGTTGTTCATATTAGGTCTATTGAACTTCTAGTGCTTTTTTAATTTTATCATTTAAATCTTTATCTCTCGATATAGTAATGTATTCGTCCGATTTATTAAAATAATTCTCTGAGCCTAGGATTAATAGTTGTTCTACGCCATTCTCTGAAACGACATATTTATATTCCCCACTATCAGTTGCTTCCTCTGCTGCAATATCTATTTCCTTGCCGTTCTTACGTTCAAGATGTACAAGTTCGAATATGCCCATATCAGATTTAATATACATCGAGTAATTAGGATTTGTATTGAAGAATGCAGTGTACTTAGAATTATGAATTTCTTGAATTTTGAGCCCCTCATTGTTTAAAAGATCGAGTATATCCTTAGCATGTTGATATTCGCTTGGTACAACTAATGGTTTTGATTCCTGTTGCGAACACCCGAGAGTCAGGGTGCTTAAAATGAACACGAAAATGATACAGATCTTTCTCAACAAAAAATCACCTCTTGATCATATACTATTAGTAATGTTAAACATTTACAAGTTCTTAAGATCACTAACGACCGGTTTTTTCCTGTTTCGATATCCAGCAATACGCTTCAATACCCATCTGAGCGTTGGAATTGCCATTCGCTTCAATACTTAACACTACCAAGTAAATACAACTGCCACTTGAAGCATGCCAGCTCCACGCAATTCGGCCGTATTAAACCAAAGACCACATGATCCCTGATTAGGGTATCTTGTGGTCTTATGCTCTGCTTTTCTTAGTTTCAGCGGTAACCTGAGAAGCAAATGCTTCACTTAGAACGAATGGCTGCCTTATAACCGGGGTCTTGATGTACTCCGCATAAACTTTAAGTTCAGGTCAATCTTCGTACCAAGTGTCCGGGATCATCTCACGCTCCAGTACCAGCAGTTCTTTGATGATTTGGTCCGCGTCGCTGATGGAATTCACGAGCGGATCCGTCAGCATCGCTCTCCTCAGCTTCTCGTAGCTCTGTTCGACGACCGCCTCGGCCGTTAGCTCATGCGTATCCAGCACAAGCTCCTGCATGCCTCGGATTCCCCGCGGCATCTCGCCTACGTGAACCGGCTTTGCCCCTTCCATGCTTACGTCGCACAGGAGCTCCAGGAATGAGTCGTCGCTCATGTTCGTTACCGCCCCGCGGTTGAGTGTATTAATGAAGAACCGCTTCCCCAGATTTCCAACCATATTTTCGATAATGTCCGTCGCATGATCGGGGCCGAAGGTGCTCATGTAATCGGCAATCGGAATGTTCCCCGAGAGGAAGTCGTCCACCTGGCGCCACATCTCGTCGTGTCGCTGATATCGGTCCTCCGTCTCCCAAATCGATAACGGCGGAATGGAGTCCTGCGTCTTGCCGAGAGCTTGCCAGTACCGGACATACTCCTTGGTATGGGCCGTGCAGGTAGGAATGCACCCGAAAATATCGTACAGTTCATACGTGATGGCGTCGTTATGAAGCGCTTTTGCGCCGTGGTCGCCCCCGTTGTTCTCTTCGCCGGCCGCCTTGCGCATGGCTTCCGCAATCGCAGGCATGACATTCTTTCCTTCGAACTCCGCTTTCAGCAGCCAAGTGAAATGATTGACGCCGGCGACGCGGAAGTCGAACTTCCGGTCAATCTCCTCGGTGAACTCGCTTCTGTCTCCGATAATGCCGGCCCGCACGGCATAATAGGCCTTCTTATGCGGCATATGATGGCTGTCGCACAGCGCGAACGATTTTAGCTTCGGCGCATATCGGTGCAATGCGATACCATGGACGGTAGATGGGTTAATATAGTTGATCACCCAAGCGTCAGGGCACAACTCCTCGATGTCTTTAGTGCATTCCATGATGACCGGCAGTTCCCGCATCGCTCGGAATATCCCGCCAGGTCCGATCGTATCCCCGGAGCACATGCGGATGCCGTATTTCAAAGACACTTGGCAATCGATGCCCCGATATTTCACCGATTGTTCGGCGAAGCTAAGTACAACGAAGTCGGCCCCGGGAAGCACCTGTCTTCGGTCCGTCGAGCCCTCCACCTTCAAGGAGACGTTGTTCTCCCGGGCCACCATCTGGGCAAGTCGCACCATTTTCGACAGCCTTTCCTCATCCGTATCGACCAAAGCAAGCGTTCCCCGATTCAGGTACGGGGAGTGGACCATCTGCCATATGGACTGACGACCGAAAAACAGGCTGCCTGCTCCGATGACGACCACCTTCGGCTGCTGCATGTTGGAACCATTCATGATTAACCCTCCTCATAGGATATAAGTCCATTATAGGAGAGTGGCCGGAAAGCGGAATGTACGATAGTTTTCAAAACATGTCATATAGTATGTTAATTCACATCTCATAAATTCTTTAGTATACTTGCTTAAAATGGTGGATGTCATGTGGTAAAGGAAATGAGGGATATTCAATGTGCGCCAAGAAAATGAACATGAGTATAATCAACGAACTCTCGGAGTATATAAGTCTCCGGATGAGCTCCTATTTAGAACAAGCTCATGATAAGGGCTGGATCGAACACAAGTCGCATCCCGATTACGATCTCTGGTTCATTCAATCAGGCTCGGTGAAGATCACCATCGACGGGTTGGAACATACGGCTGTCCCGGGAGACGTGGTGTTTTTTTACCCCGATATGCCCTATATCGCTTCGACGACCGGGGATGTTTGCCGATTCTTATACATACATTTCGATTTCGGCATCGGAGAACAGCAGCGAATTTTGGGCGAGTTTCAACTCCCGGGTATTGTGGCAGGCGACCTGATCCGGGAGGAGGCGACGCTCTTCACCAAAGCCTATCATCGGTTGAAGCAAGGCAGCGGGCCGCCGGGAAACCAGCTCTACTTAAAGGCTTCTCTTCTCGTCGTGATGGCTAAAATTCTCGAGCTTCACGGGCAAGGTGCCTACGCCGGTAAGTTCCTGAATGGCAGGAAGCCTAGAAAAACAGAAGGAAGCCTGGATGTCCTGCAGGACGTATTCCAATACGTGGATGCGAACTTGCAGCGTACCATTCGGATGAACGAGCTCGCCGCGATTGCCGGCGTCTCCGAGAAGTATTTTATCTCCTATTTCAAGAAAAGCGTGGGCATCACGCCGGGACAATACATTACCCAAATCAAAATGAATCGAGCAAGAGATTATCTATACGAAAAAAAATATACGATCCAGCAAATCGCAGGCTTCCTCGGTTATCCTGATCCGTTCACATTTTCGAAAGCGTTCAAGAAATATTACAACGTGCCTCCTTCAAAATTCGAGTAGCCAGTAGACTGTAATTAGGGGATTGTTGGAGCCGTAAGTGAACGCCCGTTATGCTGGATGCACGTAAAAAAGGAGATCCCCGCCTTCGCGGAAATCTCCTGGTCCTTATTCCTTATCAAAATAAACGGTTTTTCCTGTTTCTGCGGATATATACACGGCCTCTAATATTTGTGAAACAATCATAGCCTCCCTCGGTTTAACCAAAGGTTCGGTATCGTTTACGATACTGTGAATCCATTGTTTGGCTTCATATTCGAAATCGGTCAACTCTTCTCCCCTGAATTGTTCTCGTGCATTCGGATTCACCTCGATTTTATTCAGGAACAAGCTCCCGTCCCTCTCGCCATTGATCCGCAGTTCATTTTTAGCAAAATCCGCTCCTCCCTTTGTTCCGCACAGCAGGTTGCCGCCACCTTCCGCAATGTTAAGGGCCCAGCTGGTTTCTATGATGACCGTCGCTCCGTTTTTAAATTTCACATACCCGAACGCCGAATCCTCTACCTCGAATTCGTTAGGATCCCAGGCCCCCCATTCGTTCGCGGCATTTTCGGTATATTTCAGTTTATGGAAGACACTGCCGACGACGCTCTCCGGTTCATAGTTATCCATCAACCATAGGATCAGATCCAGGGAGTGGGTTCCAATATCGATCATGGGACCGCCGCCCTGTTTCTCTTTATCCAGAAACACGCCCCATGTCGGAACGCCTCTTCTTCGGGTAGCGACCGCTTTTGCAAAATAAATATCTCCAAGCTCCCCATCGGCAATCATCTTTTTTAACAGCTGGCTTTTGGCGTTGGAACGATTCTGGTACCCTACGGTGAGCTTCTTGCCTGTTCGCAAGTGGGCTTCGTACATGGCCTTGGCCTCCGCACCTGTGACGGCCATTGGTTTTTCGCACATGACATGTTTGCCGCTTTCGAGCGCATCAATGGAAATCGTTGCATGCGAGCTGTTCGGAGTTAGCACATGCACGACCTCAATCTCTTCCATGGCAAGCAGATCGTTGTAATTCGTAAACACCTTTGCGTCAGGCGTGCCGTATTTTTTCGCGGCTTCCTCGGCTCTTTCCGGCTTCAAGTCGCAAAAGGCCACCATCTGCACGTTGTCTAACTTGGATAAACACGGCATATGTTTGCCGTTCGCAATCATTCCGCAACCGATGACCCCTACTTTTACGGTTCTCATGGCATTCCCTCCCTCGCGTTATTTGAACTCTACCGTTCGGTTTTCCTTATGAGCGATGTATGCCGCTTCCAATAGCTCCGTCAATTTCGTTCCCTCTTCCAAACCGAAGGGCATCGGCTTGTCATGAATTAAGGCATCCGCCCATTGGATGATCGGAAGCGGCTGCTCTTTAGGGAGTTGAGTGGGTGAGATCCATCCGTAAAAAGGTAACTCGAGCTTCTTCGAGATGACTCTAACGGTATCATCTGAGATCATCAAGGTGCCCTCCGTACCGTAAATTTCAAGTGCAGAAGGGGTTCTGTACGTCACAAGGCTGGTTTCGACCAGTGCGACCGTATTGTTGACGAACTCAATGGAGCACTGCGCATTATCTTCCACTGCACGATGGGTGAAATAATGAAACATGGAGGTGATTCGTTTGGGCTGACCCAACATCCAACTGGCTAAGTACATCGGATGACATCCCAAATCCATCATCGCTCCGCCGCCGGTTTGCTTCTCATCGTACCAGTATTCCGGGAGCCAATTGTTCAATGCGCCGTCGTGGCCGTTCCGAATGCGCAAAAGCGTCACGTCCCCTAGTACATGGTCATCGATCAGCTGCTTCGCGAACAATTGGTGAGGCCTTGTGCGAGCCGGAAATGAAATGCAGAACTTGACGCCTGCTTTGCGTACCGCTGCAGAAATCCGATTACATTCTTCTACGGTAAGAGCCATGGCTTTCTCGGTAAAGATGTGTTTGCCGGCCTCAGCGGCAGCTACCATGACGTCAGCGTGCATGCTTGTAGGGGCATCCACCACGACGCCATCGATGTCTTCCCGCTCTAGCAGCGTATCCAAATCCGCTTCAAAATCCGTTCCCAGTTGGGCAGCCCATTCGCTTCCCCGCTCAGGCTGTTCGTCCCAGACTGCCGTGAGTTTAACGTTACCGTGAGATTGCAACCTTCTTGCATAATCATCTGCATGCACATGCCACTTGCTTAACATCGCAACGTTCAACATGCGTTTCCCCTCCGTCATCGTTTGTATTTTTTCACAAAATTTTAGTTTTCTTCAAAGGGGGGTGGGGTATAACTTGCTCCAAATGGCGCATCAGGCCTTGAAAAGTCCCCCATTAAAGCTCTTCGCACAGGCGTAGTTCTTTGCATAAAGTTGCTATCGTTATGAAAACGGTCCGAGGGCTTTACCCACGGAGGGCTATAGATGTAATGCATGGTATAGCGGTCGTAATCCCAATTATGTTCGTACGCCCGATGCCATACGGCGTTGTGAAACACCAGGACTGACCCTGCGGATGCACATATCACATGGCTGATCGGCGTACCCGAATTTGCAGTCCGAATCGAATCCGGTAGTGGAACGAGACTGCGGTGGCTGCCTGGAATGAGCTCCATATTCCCCATCCCAGGTTCTTCTTGATCGGTCAGTAAAAATGAAGCTCGGAGCTGTATAAGAGGGATGGGATACCCCAGTTTCTTAAAATCGAAGGCGCTGGATCCGTCTTGATGCCAGCCCCCCATCCTACCCCTTGCCGGCTGCATCGTATTCCACCCGGACTGCATAATGAATCGATCGCCAAGCAACCCCCTTATCTTCGGTAAAACCGATGGATGATCCATTAAATTTTCAAGAGCGTGTTCAGACTCATACCCTCTGCCGACTTGACCCCAACCGACCGTACCTGCCGCTTCATGAAGTCGAATGGATGCCTGCAGGCATTCTTTGACCTCCTCTTTCGACAGCACATTCGGAATGACAAAATAACCCCACGATTCGAACATAAACTGATCGAGTTCAGTGAATGCGCCTGCTGAAACGATCGGGTTTAACATATGTTGTCGTCCCCTTCCTTACATGTAAAAAGTGATTCGGGATGGCAGTGACACCATCCCGCAAGCCTCTTCACTTAAAACCCGACATCATCTCGCTCTGCAGCTTTTTGAGCCACGAACTCCGCCATTTCTTCCACGCCGGCCGCTCTGAATTTTTCTTGAACACTATGAAGCATATTGAGAGCTTCTTCATCTGACCCTGCAAAAAACGCTTTCTTAAATTCCTCATCGAAATTCAAACTGCTGGTTTTATCGATATATTCCTGATATTTCGGCCACTCTCTTGCAAGGTAGCTGGCGCTTACTTTGTCTATGATTTTGATAGGCATTTTTGCCGAGAAACTTTCCTCCAGCTTCTGCCACTCCGTTTTTTGATCTTCGGGCGTAGGCCAAGTGACTTCAGAGGAGAATGCTCCGATGAACCTTCCTGGAAGATAATTGAGCCCTGCGTCTCTTTTCAGATCCGGATTTTCATCGAATTGTTTTTTCACATCAGAGATCCATTGGGGTACCCCGTTTTCCATGGTGTAGTGCGTTCCTTCGATTCCGAAATACGCAAGCAATCGGCCTTCTTCGCTGTTGACATAATCAATGTACCGCAATGCCGCATCGGGATCTTTGATGTTAGCGCTTAAGAAAAGGGCAGGGAATCCGGAACGGCCGGGTTTTTCCACTTGCGTTCGAATCTCTCCGCTCTTATTCTTCATCGGTCCGAGTAATTCATATTGCATTTCCGGATTCGTTTTATACAGCGTTTTTTGTAAATCCGCTAACATAGGCTGGGCTCCGAATACGGCAAGCTTGCCCGTCGTCAGCTTTTCATTCGCTGTTGTACTCGTATTGTTGAAGGCTTCAAGATCAAACAAACCTTCCGTTAATAACTTTCTCATGTATAACAATCTAGCTTCATGATCCTTGGACTGCGTCCAGTGAATCAGTTTTCCATCCACTTCACGGTAGTCCGAAATCGTGTAATCCGTCCACCCGGCAAGGAATTGGCCGTAATCCCATCCATTCCACATGGTTCCGGCAGGAATGACCGGCTTCCCGCCAATATCCTTGAAACCGCCGTCTCGGATCTTGATCAATAGATCAACTAGTTCTTCTTGCGTATCAATATCCTCCGCTTTGACATTTAAAGCTTTCAGGATATCGCCCCTGGCAAAAAGGCCGTAATTCCAATTATGAATGCTCTCAGGGGTACCGTCCGGGGTTTCCGTAGGAATGAGATACGTCTTGCCTTCAAATTCGGGACTATTGAGATCGAACTCGGCAAAATCCTTCGCGATCCCGGTAGTCACAAGTCTTTTGATATTCGGATATTTATCGAGATAAGGGGTTAAATCCAGAAGCTGTCCTTCCATGGCCGCCTTCTTGATGACTTGTCCTTCTCCTCCTGTCGTAGACCAGAAAGGTGCGTTAACGATATCCGGAACCGTACCGGAAGCAAAAATGGTGTTTAGCTTTTCTACTTCGCTTGTCGTGATGGATTCCAGTTTCAACGTGACCCCGGTTTTTTCCCTGATCTGCCCGGCTACGGGATTATTCTCCTGGTCCTGCGGGAAACCGGCTCCGCCACCGTTCCAAGCGCTGAGGAAAGATAAGGTCACGGGTTTTATTTCTTCAGTACCTTGCTCCTTCGGACCCGTGTCAACCGTACCTGCATCCTCCCCTCCGCCTTTTCCCGTACATGCCGTCATGGTTGCTAGAAGCAGTAAAGCGATTAGTGTTATACCAAGAACACTCCTGCGCTTGTTCTTCCTCATCCTACAATCCCCTTCCATTGGAAGTTTTTTATATAAAAGGCATAGCCTTTTATACCGACTACTCCTTAAGAGAACCTACCAGTACGCCTTTCACAAAATATTTCTGAAGAAACGGATACACACAAATGATCGGGGTCGTTATAATGATGACGAACGTCATCCTCAAGGCTTCCGGCGTTACGCCTCGCAGTTCCATCTGCGTCTCGGTCATGTTTTGAATGGCGGATCCGCTATTTCCCGACGACGACGTCATCGACTGGAAAGACGCTTCGCTGATCATCTTGTTAAGAAACGTAGCGGCAGGCTGCAGCTTTTCATTTTGTATGAAAAACTGACCGGTAAACCAGTCATTCCACACGCCCACCCCGACAAACAAAGCAATGGTAGCAAGCACCGGCATCGATAGAGGCAGAATGATTCTTGCAAATACCGACAACTCGCTCGCGCCGTCGATTCGGGCCGATTCCGACAGACCTTCAGGAATCCCGTCGAAGAAGGTTTTCATGATAATCGCATTGAAAAAGTTATATAGGGACGGCAGCACCAACACCCAAAACGTGTCCAGGATGTGGATTTGCCGGAACAGGATGAACGTCGGAATCAGTCCGCCGCTGAACAACGTGGTAAAGAAAAAGAAGAATACGATGTATTTTCTTCCCGGCAAACCTTTCCGCGAAAGGGCGTAGGCCAATAAGGCCGTCAAAAATACGGAGGCGACCGTGACCACAAGGGTTCGGGTAATGGAAATATAGAAGGAATTTAGGATCAAAGTGTTGCTAAAAGCTTTTGCATAGTTTTCTAATGTAAACACTCTAGGGAAAAAATAGATTCCCCCCTTCATCGCATCGTAACCGTCATTGAAAGAAAGGGCTAAAAAATAGATAAATGGATATAACGCCGTAGCGCAGAATAAAAGCAGCACCGCATAGTTCAGCGTCATATACATTTTATCTGCCGGCGACAGCCTACTTGCCCCCATAACGCACACCTCCTCCTCTTCAGTGCTAGATGATTACCATAACGATACGTTACTCACGCGTCTGGATATATTATTGACAGCGACAATGAGCAGCAGCGAGATCGCTGATTTGAATAAACCGATGGCCGTGGAATATGCTAATTGCCCCTGTTGGAGGCCTGTTTTTAAGACATAAGTGTCCAAGATCTCCGAGACGCTTAAGGTTGCCGGGGACTGCATCAGCCAGATTTGGTCAAAACCCGCGTTCAGGATTCCGCTGAGTGAGAATATAAGCAATATGGCGATCGTTGGCGTAAGACATGGAAGCGTGATCTTGAATAGTTTGCTCCACCTTCCAGCCCCGTCGATTTCCGCAGCTTCATACAAGTGCGGATCGATATTCGTTAACGCGGCCAAATAAATGATCGAACCCCAGCCTACGCCTTTCCAGATGTCGGATATGAGGACCAATGGATAGAATAATTCCGGCTTTCCCATAAAAAAGATGGGATCCAAACCCATTTGGTACCGAATGTCATTGATAAGCCCTACGTTCGGAGACAGGATTTTTTGAAGCAAGGTAACGACAACGACCCATGAAACGAAGTGCGGCAGATAGGAAATCGTTTGAAACACTCGTTTGATTTTTTTGTGCATGACGGCATTGAGCATTAAAGCTAGGATCAAGGGAGCTGGAAATCCGAAAATAAGTTTAAGGGCGCTAATGGATAACGTATTTCGGAGCACATCGTAAAAACTGGAATCGTTTAAAAACTGTTCGAAATATTTAAACCCCGCCCACGGACTCCCCAATATCCCCAAATTGAATTTGTAATCTTTGAATGCGATGATAATGCCGTACATCGGATAGTAAGCAAACACCAGGAACCAGATGATCGCAGGAAGCAAAAATAAGTATATGTGCCTGAAATACCATATTCTAGTTAGTTTCTTATTCTTTTTTAATTGCTCCAATCCAGGGATAAGAGCACCCTTTCGTACCATTCTCCGAACACCTCCTACATCTTCGTCTTACGGTAAATAGCGACTGTCTCCCCCTCCTTCGTTGCAAGCGGTTTCAATTTTATAGTTTAAATATATTCAATATGGTGTAGGAATCATTCCACAATTTCCTCATTTGGTTAAAAAGTAACCTTAGGTTGTAGATAAACGGGGCAAAAGCCCCTACCCCAACCTTCTTTTCAGATGTTTTTAATCCTTAGCAAGGATACATTATATTCAATATATCCTTAAGAAATGATCTGATAAAAAGTATGATATTGAGATGTAACGACCTGCGAATGGATGGAAGAGCTTCTGTTGGATTTCTTTATTGATTTGATTTTGGGAAACTATTAGGGGGAGGATTTCATGAGAGGAAGTTATGGCTGACCTAGTAAAAGAGTCCGCGCAGCCATCGCTTCCATTGTCAGGCTCGAATAGGAAGCGCATCGGACTCGTTATTAGGTTGCCTATATAGGAAGAAGCGTGTGTTGGTATCAGAAAGTGGATGCAACGTTTTTTCCCGTCGTCTCGCCAATGACCAATTCCGGCTCCACTAGGGTTTTAACGTATTTTCCGTCTTGCCCGTCCTCACTGTTAATGACCTCTAGCAGCGTGTAAGCCGCACGGTAGCCCATGTCTCGTTCAAACTGTTTAACATGCGTGAACGTGCCGTATCCTTCGATGATGGAAGTCGGATCGTCAAAACTGATGATGGATATGTCCTCAGGCACCTTCAATCCGGCTTGACGCGCAATCTGATAGATTTTTACCCCAAGAATTCCATTAAGCGTAATATAAGCCGTTGCCATTCGATTTTTGATATAGCGGTACAATGGATGCGTTTCAGCTTGCTCAAGGCTTCCGATTTCAAAACCGGTTACGATATGGGCAGGGTTAATGAGTGCTCCCTTTTCCTTGAAGGCATTCATATATCCATCGATCCGTTCTTGAACGGTTACGGTTTGTATGGGCGAATCGGAGCAGATGGCGATCTCACGATGCCCCAGTTCCCACAGGTAATTGACCGCCATGTTAACGCCAAGCCTGCCGTCCGATGCGATATAGTGAGTTTCCACCCCGGGAAGGTAACGGTCGATGAGAACAAACGGAAACCCCGCAAATTTCATGCTTAATATTTCCTCGTTGAATAATTCCTCGTCCACCGGGAAAATCAATAACCCTTCCACTCCGATGTTACTGCATGTCTGGATCGCCTCTTTTTCCTTATCAATATCGCCCTCTGATAAATAGATAACGCAGCGGTAATCGTTCTCATTCAGCGCTTGCTGAATGCCTTGTATAAGCCGAATCGTAAAATAATCATAAATGCTGGGCATAATGAGCCCGATCAACCGTGTCCCCATTTCTCCGCTAGTTTTATGGACAGGTTTTGCGGTACTTATAGGAGGAGTGGCCGGCATTTGAGATTCGGGCTCGCTTACAAAAGTCCCCTTTCCGGGCACCCTGGTTATGATTTTTTCGTTAACCAAGCCGGCCAGGGCATTAACGACCGTAATCTTGCTTACTCCAAAACGCTCCATGAGTTCCTTTTCCGTAGGTATACGGTCTCCAACCTTCAGTACCTGCGACGATATCAAGTCGCGTATATACTCTTGAACCCTTTGATACAATGGCATTCTTTCCGTAGAGCTCAATTGAATCACCACATTTCATTCAATATGTTTAATATATACGTTACGAATGGTGCAAGCGTTTTATTCCATACTCTAATAACCGAAACAGCGGCAGCCATGGACGAGAAAATAAAGTCCTGACTGCCGCTGTTTTATTGAACTATCATATTCGTTAGATTGCGCGGGAAAATCAAATTTAATTTAGGAGGGAGCTCCTCCCTACGACGTCCTTAAGAGCACTTACTATACCCGCAGTTCCCGCACGTCTTGCATCCCTCGATGTTAATCAAGGACGCCCCGCCGCAGGACGGGCACAAATCCAGCGACATGCTGCCGCCTGCGTGCGCGCCCTGTCCGCCGTGGCCCGCAGCTGCCGTTGACCCGGCTTCGCCTGCATCGGCAGGCGCCATCGTGGCTGCGACCGGTGCCGGATCATGGTCATGATCCGCCTCGGCGTTGTTGGCCACGTGCGTCTCGAGCGCCTTCGCCACGGCGTCGGCGATGGACTCGACGCGGTTCGCGCCGAAGCCGATCGCGCCGGTGCCGCCGATGCCCTTGAGGTGCTTGATCAGCAGCTCCACCTTGTTGCCGTGGTCTCCGTAACGGAGGAACAGGGAACATACGCGGCCCAAAGCTTCCGCCATCGCGAACACATCCGATCCGGCTTTGCCGACGTTCAGGAAGATTTCGCTTGGAATGCCGTCCAGATCATTGATCGTGATGTACGCCATGCCAAACGGCGTGTTCATTTTATAGGTTGCGCCGCGCAGCACTTGCGGACGCTTCTTGTATTGTTTATCCAGCCCGCTCTTGCTCGGCGAGGCTGTCACGGCCACGCTAGCAGCCGCTGGCTCCACGCTCGCCGCTTCCTCTGCGGCTTGGCCTGCCGCGCTTTGCTCCAGCGCTGTTTCCGCAGTAGAAGCTGTCGTCGCTTCGGAGGCTTTGTCTTCTTTTTTCTCCGTCTGCAGCACCTGTACGTCGCGGCTGCCGTCGCGGTAGATCGTTACGCCTTTGCATCCCAGATCGAATGCCAGCTCATACAGGCGCTTCGTATCTTCAACCGTGAAGTCGGACGGACAGTTCGCCGTCTTCGAGATGGAGCTGTCCACCCAGCGCTGAATCGCCGCCTGCACGCGGATGTGATCCTCGGCGGAGAGACTCATCGCGGTGACGTAATAGTCCGGAAGCTCTTCGCCCGGATGGCTGTCCAGCCAATCCTGAGCAATCGGCACGAACTGCTCGTCGAAGCCGAGACGGCTTTGACGGAAGTATTTGAAGGCAAAGTACGGCTCGATGCCCGTCGACGTTCCAACCATCGTACCCGTGCTGCCCGTTGGCGCTTGGGTAATGACGGTAACGTTGCGTGCGCCTTTTTTGCGGACCGCTTCGGCAACTTCCGGATACACCTCGGCCATATTTTTCATGAAGCCGCTTTGCAGATAAAGCTCGGCATCGAATGCCTGGAACGAGCCCTTCTCCTCGGCAATATCGGCGGAAGCAAGATACGCTTCACGGGCGATGAAGCCATACAGCTTATCCAGGAACTCCAGCGATTCCGGGCTGCCGTAACGGATGTTCAGCTTGATCATCAGCTCGGCCAGACCCATTGTTCCGAGGCCTACGCGGCGCTCTTTTTTCTGGTTCAATTCGTTTTCTTCGAAATGGTACGGCGTCCGGTCAATGACATTATCCAGGAAACGCACGGAGTAACGCGTCGTTGTAGCCAGCTCATCCCAGGCAACGTCATGATTCGTTTCATCGTAGAACTTCGACAGGTTCATCGCGGACAGGTTGCATACGCCCCAGCCCGGAAGTCCCTGCTCGCCGCAAGGGTTGGTACAGATGATCGGGTTGAAATACCAGCTGTTGGACATCTGGTTGTAGTATTCCATGAAGACCACGCCCGGCTCTGCCGATTTCCATGCGGATTCGATAATGGTGTGCCATACCTCGCGTGCTTTAACCGTTTTATATGGAATGATGCTGCGTCCGGCTTTCTTCCATTTATCCAAATCGCCGTCCCACAGCTCATCGTAATCGGGATCGGTGGTATCCGGGAACACGAGCTCCCAGTCCAGATCTTCCTTCACGGCTTTCATGAAATCGTTGCTGACGCATACCGACAGGTTCGCGTTCGTGACTTGTCCCATCGTCTGCTTCACCGTAATGAAATCCTCCACGTCCGGGTGCCAATCGTTCATCATCAGCATGAGCGCACCGCGGCGGCTTCCGCCCTGCTCGATCAGGCCTGTCGTATAACTGAACAATCCACCCCACGATACGGCACCGCTGGAGGATCCGTTCACGCCTCTCACGATCGCGCGCCGAGGACGAAGGGAAGACAAGTTGATGCCGACACCGCCGCCGCGCGCCATAATCTCGGTCATCTCGCTCAGGGTTTCCATGATGCCGCCCCGACTGTCCTTCGGGGAAGGAATGACGTAGCAGTTGAACAGCGTCAATTCATCGCTTGCACCCGCTCCGGCCGCAATCCGTCCGCCCGGCACCAGCTTCCAATCATCCAGAATCTCGCGGAATTTCCCGCGCCACTCTTCCTGCAGTTCCGGCGTTGCCTCAACCGATGACATGGCGGCCGCGAGTCGATCCCACATTTCTTCCGGCGTTTTCTCGATGGTTAACGTCAACTTCTCCACATCCGACTCCACAAGCTCGCCCTTCCGTGTCTTCACGGTGACCTTGCGGCCTTCGCGTTTCACGATTTCGCCAACTTCCTTGGTCGGAAATTTAGGATCATCCTTCGTCAGCACGAGCACCACATCGCCGACCTTGGCGTTGTTGGTGTCCGCATCCTTCCAGGCATACCGGTCCAAAAAGATCTTCTCGCTTAAACCTTCCAGCCGCTGATTCTGCATCGTACTCAAGTGCAACTACCTCCTATATTAAGATATAAAATTTAAAAGATTCCCAAGTATGTGCTCACCAACAACATAACCTGTTATGTAGCCGGTCAAACATCCAAAACCACTATATACACCACATATAGTGCTATTTATTCATTATACTACACTATATATAGGTTAACTATGCCGATAATGTGAAAATTAAGCCGACAGTTCCAAGCTCCCGCGCGCAAGCTTCCGCTTTCTTCCTCTCGCTCTCTTTTTCGCTGATCCCTATGAAAAAAAGGAATGAAAATCCCCAATTCCAGCAGCTGTGCGCTCTATAGGGTATTCCGCGGCTCCCGAATCCGTGCAAGGTTATGAAGACTTCTTTTTTCGTCCATACTACATATACACCGCTGGCCCGGAATCTTTCATCACAGGAGGAGATCGACATGAACCAACAGCCATCTGCCGACTCAGGCAAGATTATCGACCCGCGCCTTCCCGTTCCATTGCAGATCGACCGTTCTTGGTTTGACGATCTCTCTGGCCGACTGGACAAAGGAGGCCCTTGGGGTGACTATCGTCTGGCCCAGCTTGCCGTTGAGGGCGAGAAATCGCGCCTCGTTACAAGCTTTGAAGAACTGCAGTGCCTCAAGCACCTTGGCGGTTTATCCCCGCTCCCCCATCAGACCGATACCGCAAGACGCGTTTTGTTCGAGATGTCGGGCAGAGCCATTCTGGCGGATGAGGTGGGACTTGGCAAGACGATTGAAGCCGGTCTTATTTTAAAAGAATACATCGTGCGCGGACTGGTATCCAAAGTGCTGATTCTCGTACCTGCTTCCCTGGTGCTGCAATGGGTTCGCGAGCTGAACTCCAAGTTCGGCATTCCCGCGGTCGCGCAGAAAAAAGCGTACTCCTGGGGCAATGACATCGTTGTCGCCTCCATGGATACGGCCAAGCGCGATCCGCATCAGGAGCTTCTGCTGAACCAGGAATACGACATGCTCATCATCGATGAAGCGCACAAGCTCAAGAACAAGAAAACATCCAATTATCAATTCATCCAAAAGCTGCGCAAAAAATACTGTCTCCTGCTCACCGCCACGCCGGTGCAGAACGATCTCAGCGAGCTCTTCAATCTCATCACGCTGCTGAAACCGGGCCAGCTTGGCGGCCAGGGACAGTTTGCCGCTAATTTTGTCGTGGACAAACGAAGACCGAAGAACCAGGACCAGCTCAAGGATGAGCTGTCCAAGGTCATGATCCGCAACCGCCGGGGCGAGGGCGAAGTGAAGTTCACGAAGCGGTCCGTCCGCAACGTGGGACTCAGCCTTTCGCCTGAAGAACAGTCATTATACGACGGCGTTACGTCCTTCGTCAAAGATCAGTATCAGGCAGCTGGGGGAAATTTAAGCAGTATGCTGTCGCTCGTCACCCTGCAGCGGGAAGTATGCAGCAGCCGGGATGCCGTCTTCGTGACCCTTGTTAATCTGTCCAAGAAGCTGCCGGAGGACTCTCCGCTGCGCGATAAAATTTGGGAGCTGGTCTATCTCATCAAGGCCATCAAAGCAAACACCAAGGCGGAAAAAGCCATCGAGCTCATTCAGCAAATGAACGAGAAGGTCATCGTGTTCACGGAATATCGGGCCACGCAGGAATACTTGCTCAATTATTTCCGCGATCACGGGCTGATCTCCGTCCCGTACCGGGGGGGCATGAACCGCGGCAAGAAGGACTGGATGATGGATCTTTTCCGCGGCAAGGCGCAGGTCATGATCGCGACGGAAGCCGGCGGCGAAGGCATCAACCTGCAATTCTGCCACCATATGATCAACTTTGACCTGCCCTGGAATCCGATGCGGGTCGAGCAGCGGATCGGACGCGTGCATCGTCTCGGCCAAACCAATGACGTGAAGATCTACAACCTGTCGACTTCGGGAACCATCGAGGAGCATATTCTGAACCTGCTGCACGAGAAGATCAACATGTTCGAGATGGTCATCGGCGGGCTAGACGTTATCCTGGAGCGCTTCGAGAAGAAGGAATCGATCGAGAAGAGCCTGTACAAAATCATGCTGGAGTCCGGCAATGATGATGAAATCCGCCAGCGCATCAGCACATTGGGCGACTCCATTCACCATATCAAGCAGGACATCGAGCTGGAAAGCACGGCCGAAGAAACTCTCAGAGAGGAAGAAGCCTAATATGACCATGACGCCGCAGGAGGTGCAGCAGCACTTCATGGCCTATTTGGAAGCCACCGAATGCACCGTCATCGAAAAATCGCCCGAGCATGTCACCGTGAAATTGTCGCCGCAGGCCGACAAAATGCTCACCAACCGCCCCTATTACTGGGGGTTCGTGGAACGTACCGGGGCTCCCGCCGAAACGCTGTCGTTCAACTTCGTGTTTGATCCGGAAAAATACGACGAACGGCTCGCCAAGGCCGAAGAAGCCAAAGCCAAAACTCAGCTCAACGCACCTGTGCAGGATCCGCTGCTGGCGCGCTATTACGGGAACGCCCCGGTGCTGCCGATCTTGGGGCCAGGCCGCATTCAGCGGGAGAATATCGGTTACGGCAGCAGCCGGCTCGCCCAGATTTGGAATGCTTCCCGCGAAGAGGGCAAATGCGTGTATCTGTTCCAGCAGCGGGATTCCGAACCGCGTCCCAGGGGCCGTTCCACGCCTTATGAGCAGTGGCTGGGCGTCTGTTTCAAGGTGGAGTTCAGCTGCGATCTGAAGCGGGAGGAATTATTTTTTCTCGGAATCTCGCTGTCCAGCCGCGCGATCACCGAAGATTTCCCCGCCATTCTGCATGGGCGCGAATTGACTCCACGCCTGCCGGAGAGCGTTCACGTCAGACCGGCGGCTCTTACCCTAGATCAGGCCGTAGCTGCCCTGGAGAATCATCTGATCAACAAGCTGAGCAAGCTGGATTACGATTGGGCGGCGAAGGCTAAGGAACGCCTCGAAGATGAACTCATGGTCATCGACGGCTACTACGAGGATTTGCTCAAAGAGCAGGACGAAGAGAAAAAGGCGCAAATCGAGGAGCAGTACAAGAACCGCCGGTCGGAAATGCAGTGGCAGTACGAGCCGAAAGTGAGCCTGTCCGCCATAACCTGCGGTCTGTTTCATCTGTGCTCGCCCGCGGGCGCGTCTTCATGACGCCTCTCTACAAAAGCAGGCAAAAAAAGAACCATTCTCCCTTCCCCTGCCGCGACAGCTTGCAACAGCCTTTGCAGAGCTTGTCCGATATGATGATTCCATCACATCCATGGCGCGTAAGGGCCAAGGAAAGGCGGTTAGCGATTTGAAGCTGTGGAACATGGAACCCCATTACCGGGATGACAAGGACAATATGCGCAAACCTAAATCAATCGGCAACAAACGCTTTATCCAATATCGAAGGTGGTCTGCCTCCGTCATCGTAACGGCCCTCCTGTGGTTCAGCACGATCCACCCGCAGGCAGGCATGGCTGCGGCTCGTGAAGCAGGCAACCCCACTCCAGCGAGCACCGTCTTTGCGGCAAACTCTCTGCCTGCAGTCCAACCTGCATCCAGCCTCGCTCACAGCATTACCCACGCTCAAGTGCCGGAAAGTTTGGTAGACTTTACAGAACAGACCGTGGATCAACTGTCGGTGCATGTGCCATTTACTGGCTGGGACGGGGCAGAGCTGGAATTCACCCCACTAGGTCCGGGCACGCACGGCTGGCTGGTCACGATTTCCGATCAGGGACTGCCTCAGGGCTACATGATTATCAGCGCAGGAGAAGACGGTGGATATATCTTGAGCGAATACGGGATCGGCTCCACCCTTCCCTACAGTCAAGCACTGCTGAATGAACGGCTTGCGGCCGAGGGACTTCTGAAGGCTGGCGGATCTTTGCCGAAGGGAAGCAGCGTGCGCAAACTGTATGACATATCCCCTGTTTGGCAGGTTCAGCTGCCGGGCAAGAAACCGGTTTATATCAGTGCACTGAATAGCGAAGTTCTTCCCGATGAATTCAAGCATACAACGAAGGCGGTCAAGCCGGTATCGGCTTCAATGCCGGCGGCAAGCAAGGGATTGGTGGCTTCATCCGCTCGCTGGATTGCCGGAGCGCCAACTATTGCAGCCGGCGATTCCCGGGATCCTTACGATAATCTGCTGTGGTTGACCTCAAGCAATCTAACGGCCCACAGCAGTGCCGATCTGCGTAATCTACTGCAGGATCATTCCAGCCTGATCTTCAAGTCCAAAAAAAGCAACGCCGCTTACGGAGCTCCTTTTACCTTAAACGGGTGGCATCGGTGGTCGACTGAGGTTCAGAGGCATCCGGATGCACTCTATGTGTCGGTTCCATTGCGGGACACGGATACCCTCCGCTTCCTGCCGGCATCCCGCTTGATCGGACAAGGCCAGTTCTATGCCCAACCCAAATGACGCGAAAGCGAAAGTAAATAGGATAACAAGTCCGTCATTCATGCGAAACAAACCATAAGGTCTCATTTATTCAGCTCCCATGACGGACAAAAGGACGCGGCCCCTTTTTCAGGGCCCGCGTCCTTCGTTGTTTTACGTCTTTTATTCAGTGCGTGCTTCCGTACTTCCAAGCGTCAACTGCCAGCCAATACAATGCAAAAACATGCTCAAGTCTGGCCGCTCTCTCCAGAGGGTTCTTGTGTCCAATCGCTGGCTCCATTAAGGAAACAAACAGCAAATAAGCAACGGCTTTAGTTTCGCCTTTTTTTGCGCTTGGAGGATACGTCGTCTTTCCACAGCGACATGGAGAACGGAATCATGCCAAACCACCTAGTGGTCCAGGATTCCTTCACCTTCGCCTTGCGCCGAATTTCCCTAGGTGTATCTATATAGTTAACCACGCGTTCGGTTATATATTTGATCAATTCATCTCCGCTTGCCATACGAATCAACTCCTTATGGTTTATCCATCCCAGTATCAGTGTGCTCCATTCCGGCCGATTCTAGACTCCTGTTTAACGGCATGATTTTTCCGTCTAATGCACATTCTAATAAAGCCGAAATTTTTACGTGAAAGAAGGAATCCATCATGATTAAGTCAGCAGGGGTATGTTTGCTTCTCTTGACGCTGGTACTCCCCGGTTCTGTCACGGAAGCAAGCCCAGCGAAGAAGCAAGACCTAAAGCTCCCAGCTCGAGCCGTTCATCCGAATGTGATGCCGGCAGCCCAGCTTATGTCCGAAACGCCGGAATCAACCCATTCCTCTGGACGGGAAATCGACCAATCACAACTTAGACACCTCCACCCATTTGCACATGATGTCGTGCTGATCGATGTGGGCCATGGCGGAATCGACGGCGGAACGTCGTATGGGGACATTCTCGAAAAAGATATCAATCTGGCCATTTCACGCAGACTGTTCATGCTGCTACGCAAGGAAGGGTATCATGCCGTGCTGAATCGCGACGCCGATTACGCGCTAAGCGACGATAACCGCTGGCATCGAAGCTCCTCCAGGCATCTCCGCGATCTGTCGCAGCGCAAGCAGCTCAGCAGCGAAATCCCGACCAAGCTGGTGGTCAGCGTTCACGTGAATTGGGGGAAAAAGGCCTCCAGGCGAGGGGGGATTGTTCTTCACCAATCCGAGGGGCGCAGCACCCTGCTCGCGGAAACCATTCAGGAACAGTTAAATTTGGTATATCACAGCAACAATGGCATCATGTTAGGCAAGCCTTATTATCTGCTCAATCAAACTCAAGTACCTGCCGTCATCGTAGAAACCGGCTTCCTCAGCAATATCGAGGACAGGGAATTGTTGACCAGCCGGAACGGCCAAATGATGATTGCCGAAGCCATTGCTGACGGGATTATAAGTTATTTAACAGCTCTTTAAATAGGAGCTGTTTTTTTATTGGGTGTCTGGCTACAGAATCTTGATTCCAGGCCTTTAAACCCATATTTATGTCATAAAAACTAACATCAATATGAAAAAAGCATCATTTTTTTCAAAATTTTTAGTCAAATTTCCCGAAAATTATGCTAGTATATCTAACATATACTTGAAGATAGATGAATCGAATGGGAATTGGGGGAGATCGCTATGTTTGACTGGCTTGGGTATCGCCAAGGACTTCCGCTTTGGATTTCATGGCGTCTGAATCGTAAATTGAAGGAAGACATCGAAGACATATTCGAAGGCATTGCCGAGACGCGCAAAGAGCTGCTGTTCTCCTGGAGCCATGAATATTGGGGGCATCTGGACCGACTGAAGGAGCAGTTGAACAAGGACAAGCCCCATGGTTCAACAGTCGGCGGCAAGCATCCTCATCCCTTCTCTACAAGTGCCCCGTTGAACCAGGAGCAGCTCTTCTCCGCTTTGTATTCGCGCGCTGCCGATTTCACGGAATTATTCTTGCTGAACCCTTCGGGTGAGGTCACGCACTCTACATACGCTTCGCATGTTGGAACCCGCTACAGCAAGAGCAGTCCATTGGGGCACGCAATCATTCATCTCGCCGGCTCGGATACCGGCAAATTGCTCTTCGGGCCGTATGCGGATTCCGTCACGTTCACTATCGGTCCCCGCTCCTCTGCTTTTCACGACAAAATGACGCTGCTGTTCATGAATGCCATTTACGTGAACGATACGTTCGCTGGTATCCTTTGCGGCCGGGTGCCAAACGACGTGATCGGGGATTTAATTCAGAGGGAATCCGGCCACGTCTATCCCGATTCCGGCGACAACTATATATTCATGGCCAAGCCCGAGATGAATCGACATATTGCTCCGGGCACGGCCCTTTCCAGAAGCCGGTTTGAAGACCGGACCTTCACGCACGGCGAGAACCTGAAGGACGGCATCACGACAGACTGGGGGACCGTATCGGTTCACGAACATACGGAGCTGGAGCTGATGTTCACCGACCCGGCAACGGGTCAGCTTCATCCAGGCGTAGCCAACACCATCGCAAACGGAAGCAATCTGTTCGTGGACTTCCCCGGTTATTCCGATTACCGCCACATTCCGGTGATCGGCAAAGGCGTGACGTTCCGCCTGCCCCATTGTCCGGATGTTTGGGGGATGATGTGCGAAGGGGATCTCGAAGAGGTTTACCGGATTCGCGGCATCCGCTTCAGACATGCCAAACTCCATGGCTTGTCTACCCTTGTCTCGAGCCTCCTGACGGCAGTCATTGTTTTTATTACGGCTGTTTATTTATCTCCTGCATTGGCAGCCACGGCCGGAGGGTTAACCTGCTTGGTCACCGGCCTTCTCACCTCTTCCCTGGTCGGCCGTAAAGAAATCGGGCGAATCGCGGATCGTCTACGCAGCCTCAACCGCTTCATCCGCATGAATGCCGAAGGCAGCGGAGATCTGACGCAGCGGCTGGACCCCCGCCAATTCGATCAGGATGAAACGCGCGAATTAGCCAAATGGATCAACAATATGATCGATTCGCTGGAAAGCATCATGATGCAGGTGAAGTTAACGGCAGGCGATGTATCCTCCAGCCAACAGGTAATGAACGACACCACCGCCGTCACCGTTATTTCCGCACAGCGTGTAAGCAGCAACATTAGCGAGATGATCCGCAGCATGCGCAGCCAGCTGCAGGATATCGATGCCGTTAAGGACAGCGCGGAACGGATGCGGGAGACGCTCCGCCAGCTGGAACGCCAAGCGAATGAGCAGATTGATGTGGCAAAGAACGAAGTCGTCCGGATCGGAGATAAGATGTCTCATATTTCTGCAAAAGTCGAGGAAACGAATCAGACCATTCGCACGTTCATGGGAACTGTTCAGGAAGTTACAAGCGTGCTGCACGCGATCGAACAAATATCCTCCCAAACCCATTTGCTGGCTCTGAATGCTTCCATTGAAGCCGCACGGGTTGGAGAACACGGACAAGGTTTTTCCGTCGTTGCAACCGAAATCCGCAAGCTGTCCGAACTGACCAGACAGTCCACGGAAGAGGTCCACCGGATTATCGGCCATATCTATCAGGACGCCCAGCACGCCGTGCTATCGATGAAGGAAGGGACCCGGGTCGTGGAAGAAGGAAACCTGCTGGTTTCCGCGGCTTCCGAGCTGCTTGCCGCCGCAGCCGAAGACGATCTGCGCAAGCATCAGGCCGTGGATGAAGTGGTTCAGCTGATGGAGAAAATCGCTTCGGTCAGCAAGGAGAACCGAAAGATTTCCAAGGATGTGGAGAGCAAAGTGCAGGAGCTGTCGCAGGAAATTGAAAGCGTAAGGTACACCTCCGGCAATGTCGAAGCCATAGCGAAATCGATGCAGCAGTTAGTAGGTCAATTCAAACTCACCGATGCCCGCATCCGGTAAAACAGCGAAATGCAACATATATACAGCCTTCCAAGCATGAATCTCGGAATCACCGGGACTCTTGCGCGGAAGGCCGTTCTTTTTATACTTATACCCGGTCTCGGATGATCTCAACGGTTGGACCTTCACTCGTTACTCCACGATTGCGCACCTGTTTCGGGAGCTCATGGAAATCTAATACGAGCCCAACGGATCAGGCCGCCAGCTCGAGCGCTCCCTGACGAGATCGCTGATCCCGACGAACTCCACCTTCTTTTGCAGTTCCGGGATCGCGCCTTTTAGCGCCTCTGCCGTCCGGATTCCATATACACCAACATGGCCGATTGCAATGCAGGAAGTTCTCTCCTCCGCATGCTTCGCCGCGGTCTGCAGCTGCTTGCTTACATGCTGTACGGTATGAACGTCATCCAGGAAGATATCGTTGGCGATGGAAGGCATTCCCCTCGATGCTGCCAGTTTGCCGACCACGCTGTAGTAATTCGTTTTGCTGTCGACGAAAAACAGTCCTCTCTCCCTACAGACGTCGAGCACGATGGACATGACCCGTTCATCCCCGGTAACCTTGGAGCCCATGTGATTATTAATCCCAACGGCATAAGGAACCGAATCAATTGCCTCTTCCATGCGTTTGCGAATTTCCTCATCGGTGAGCGAACTTAAGATAGCACCCGGTCCAAGCCAAGAAGACCGGCCCTGCTTAGGCTCCATGGGCATATGAATAATGACGTCATGCCCCTGACGGTGCGCGGCCTCGGCATCTTTCTTGCTCGTCGGCAAAAACGGCATAACGGCTACCGTGATTTTGACAGGCAGATTGAGCATCTCCTCGGTCCCTTTCTGATCATTGCCAAAATCATCGATAATGACGGCCAGCTTATTCGGCTTCTTTTCCTGGACGGATCTGCTGCGACCGGATTCTTCGTGCACGTTTTGGGGTTCTGGGTTTTGGTTGAACGAATCAGCTGCACTAACCACCCCCGCCCCGTAACCGATCTGTGCTCCGTTCGCGATCCCCCATACCATGCACAGCAAGACGACCGATATTCTATATCTTTTCCGCATTGTTACGCCCCTTTCCACTCATTCTCAGGATAGCCTTACCTATCCGTATTGTTTGAGAAAATCCATTCAAATATGTAAGTACAAGCATAAATGATTGTATTCGGCATGGACCGGCACAAGAGTTTTCTAAAGCGCCAGAAAATAGAAACAAACGCTTTCGCATCGCAGGAAAACGTCTTGTTCGCATTCCGATGGAACCCTCCGCTCCCGCAATCACCTGCAGCGCATTTCCGACGAATTGCAGAGAATTGCCGGCCACGGTAAGACCGTTGGGCTTTCTTATTCGTTGCAGCGCCGGGAGCTGCGCAGTACTTTCGGCCTGTGCCGCATTGACTATCGATTGCATCGCACTGTCCCAAGAATTCCAAAGCAAAAAAGCTCGTAAACTGCAAGAACAGTTTACGAGCTCTCTCATTAGATGCGGTCGAGAGGACTCGAACCTCCACGGGGGTAAGCCCACACGGACCTGAACCGTGCGCGTCTGCCAATTCCGCCACGACCGCATATATGTTGTTCACCTTTGAGCCAAGCTCTTATCAGCGGCGACAAGATATATAATATCACGCTAAATAAATCGAGTCAACACTTTTTTTGAACTTGATTAAAAACCTTGTTTTCGGTTAAAATAAGAACATAAGTTCCCATTCGATATCCATTTTCTATATAAAGGCGGTGATGTTGATGGCCATACAGGCTGTTACAACGGAAGAACGGGCGTTGATCAAGAGTTACCTGCTGCTGATGTTCATTCATAAGGTGTTTGAACGGGATTGCCGGATCATTCAGGAGAGCGGGGTTTTCAAAACTCCTCAATTGTACGTAGAGGTTGTGGGCAACGGCGCCAAACGTGCTGCAGTGCTTCTTCGCGAGGTGAAGCAGGAATTCACCAAGCGGGCGATCAAGGTATATGACATCGGTCAAAGCCAAGACGGGATTCAGGCACGATATGCTTGCCGGGGGTACATCGGATCGATGAACATTCTATGGCCATCCTTCCGTGAGGAGATGATGGATCGCATGCGAGCGTATCTCGGACTGGTTCCGCCCGAGAGCGATTCCTCCGAGCAAGCCCATCCTCCCGCCGCTGCTTTCGCGCGCTAACATCGCCGTTCCTTAAACGAAAGAATAACCGCCTCCCCGGCTGTACAAGCGTTGCGGGAGAGACGGTTATTTTTTATCACAGATCAATGAAGGTTATGCTGCACGCGGGTCAGTCCCTGCGAGAGAGCATGTCCCGCGCTGGCGGCAGACGCCACGGCTACGGCCTCCATGATCTGAGCATCCGAGGCTCCCTTGGCACGGGCTTCCTCCATATGGTAGAAGGTACACAGCTCATTGTTGGCAAACAATCCGATCCCGAGCGCGATCAGTTGCTTCGTTCTCGCATCCAGCTCGCCATCCTGAAAGCAAACGCCGGTGAACTGATGATACGCTTCTGCCATGTCCGGCATGCTCTGCTTCAAATTCAGAATTTCATTCTTGTATGCCGAGACCTTGTCATTGGACATTTCCATAACCAAAAGCACCTCTTCCCGTAAAAATAGTTCCGAGGTTAAGTTGTCCTACGAATTCGAGATCTATGCTTATTCTTCGACCGGGCTGACTCTTGGCTCTTTTTTGAGCTGGTAGCTGTAGCGCCGATCCAGTTTAACGACCCGCCGGTTTCTGCGGCGGATGATAACCTGCTCCGGGTCCCAGGCTACGACGAACCCTATAATATCATTGGTCTCCAGCCCATCCCGCACAACCCGGACCAGCTCGCCGGAGAGCCGCAGTTCATCGAGTCTTTCATCACTGATCATCGCCATTCCTCCTTCATCACTTACTGTGCAAAAAAAGACCTAAATGAGATCATTTAGGTCTTTTGAATGCGTTGCGATATCGATAAACACCCCGATTAAGAGATGTTCTATATACCCATTAACGCTGAGCCGGCTCGATGCTATCATTCTTCTCGTACCAATAATCCAGCACGGTGGAAGACATGACGCGCTTCTCGATATATTCGACCTGCTGAGGCGTAAACTGGTCCTTCCATTCGAAGGAAACCTCCTCGCACAATCCGGCAATCGTCAGCAGTTCTGACCAGGCAACATAGCGTTTGTACCAGAAGAACTGAGGATGTTCAATCATATAGGGATATAGATCATCAAACTCCGTATGTTTACAATCCAAAGCACGTTCAAAATGTACCTTCGCTTCATTCAGCTTCTCAATCAAAAACGGCTCGGTTACAGGTTGTTTCCCCATGTTGCTGCCTCCTCTCTCTTGCCTACCTCTTTATTATAAGCGAAAATCACGGAGGCGAAAAGATTTAGTTGAGATTTTAGGCGGAAATCGCATTATCATTTACTTCAATTTACCATTTTTTCTCTTCGTTTAGAGTAGGGTACAACCGTTCATGACCTAAGACCCAGCCCGTGACAATCGGTCGAAGACAAGCCTAAGGAGACCCTAAGTTTTAGCTGAACGAAATCTTCCCATCCTCAAGCGACGATATGGTGACAAGCGATTCCACGTGAACATGCTGTTCGCGCAGCGTTCTCGCCCCGGCTTGGAAGCTCTTTTCGATCACGACGCCAAGCCCGATTAATTCCGCCCCGGCCCGATCAATGATTTTGATCAGCCCTCTCGCGGCGTCCCCGTTTGCAATAATGTCATCGATGAAGAGCACTTTATCGCCCTCGCCGATAAACTGGCGCGACACCATGATATCCGTGACAATGCCTTTGGTGAAAGACGGCACCCGCTCGCATAAGGCGTCTGGATCGGCGAGCAGCGTTTTTTTGCGACGGGCGAATACCATGGGGACTCCCAATTCAAGCGCTGCGGCAAAGGCAACCGATATGCCCGAAGATTCCAGCGTAACGACCTTGGTCACGCCGCTCTCTTTAAATCTCGCAGCAAATTCCCGGCCCATATCCATAATCAATGCCGGATCAACCTGATGCGTCAGCAGGGCATCCAGCTTCAGCACCTGATCCGACAACACGACGCCTTCTTTAACAATCCGCTCCTTTAACCAATCCATCCCAAAGACCTCCCATGATTCCTTTGTCGTAAAAGTAACATATTCCTCCCTATACGGCAAGTACAAACGGATGCTCCGTCATTTAACTTGCTAGTTCCCGTCATAATTCCTGACATAGCTTTCCGCTGTTTGGCGCTATGCCTCCAAATCCCCTCCAGTAGCAGGCCTTGGACAGGTAGAAGTCATGTCCCGGCTCAGCCAAGCATACCTTGTACTATGCAGAACGATTAACTTTCAAGGGGGACGCGAGGCTTGCGTAATTTTATACGTGTTTTACAGATCGCCTTTACATATATCGGAACCGTCGTTGGCGCGGGCTTTGCTACCGGCCGTGAAATCCTTCAATTCTTTACCCAGTACGGCCACTGGGCTACACTGACCATTGTGCTTACGACGGGATTATTCATCTGGCTCGGCACGAAAATCATGACGATATCGAGGCGGATCGGAGCCAAATCCTTTGAGGATTTGAACAAATTCCTGTTTGGCGAGAAAGCCGGCGTCTGGATCAGCCTCTTCATGTTTGTCATTCTGCTCGGGGTGAACAGCATCATGCTTGCCGGTGCCGGTTCCGTGTTTGTGGAGCACCTGAATTTGAGTTATCAGACCGGATTGTTTGTCACGATGATCGGGACTTTTTTTATTCTCAGAAAAGGCATCCAGTCCATCATGACGATGAACAGTCTCGTCGTGCCCATGATGCTGACCTTATCGGTGGCGGTGATCTCTCAAACGCTTCAGTCCCCGGGCGCCACCCGTTTCTTAACCTTGACCACCGACCACAGCTTGCCTTCGGTTTGGCTTGCGCCGCTGCTCTACACCGCCTTTAACCTGGTGATGGCCATGCCGGTGCTGGTCCCGCTCGGCAGCCAGACCGAAAGCGCGCGAACCGTAACCTGGGGGGGCATCATTGGAGGGACGGGCGTAGGGTTTATGCTGATGGCGGCGCATTTTGCGATGTCCGCCTATATGCCCGGCATAAGCCAGTACGAGATTCCGATGGGCAGCATCGCCAACCAGCTGGGCTGGTTTGTACAGATCATCTATCTCATCCTGATCTTCCTTGAAATTTTCAGCACCTTCGTTGCCAATATTTACGGCATCACCCTGCAGGTTCAGCAGCGAACCTCGCTCTCCCCGAGAGTGATCACCCTTGGCATCATGGTGTTCTGTTATTTCTTCAGCCAGTTCGGCTTCAGCTCCCTGCTCTCTCTGCTCTATCCGATGTTCGGGGGATTGTGCCTGCTCTGGGTGCTCCGGCTGACTTTATTCGGAACACCTGAAATCAGGGGGAAATAAAAGGGCTCTCCCAAAGGTCGTAACGCCTCCTTTGGGGAGCCCTATCTTATGGCTGCATCGGAATGAGCCGTGCATCCGGTATGAGTTCCATCGTCTGCTCGGCGACATGTCGATGACACGTCATCATGACAACCTGCCGGTTACGGGACAGTTCCGAGATAGCCCCGAGCGCATGCCGCAGCCGATCGCCGTCAAAATTAACGAACAGATCATCAAGCAGCAGCGGCAGACCCGCCGCATGCGGCATCGATTGGATCAACCCGAGCCGCATGGCCAAATATAGCTGCTCCGCCGTTCCCCGGCTCAATCGGCTGCTCTCCACCAGCTCACCCGTCGGGCGTTCAGCCAACAGGCTCTGGTCTCCCAAGCGCATCACAACCCTGCTGTACACACCGCCGGTCAGCATCGAGAAGAACCGGGAAGCCAGCTGCAGCACCTGCGGTTGTTTCTCTTCCTCGTATATCCTCCTCGTTCGTTTGATAAACTCGGAGGCCATCGAACGCACCGCATATTGGGACACGATTTCCCGCAGGGCGGATCGATGCTCCTCCAGTTGCTGCAGGGCCGAATCCTGATTGCCCGCCGATTCCAGCGACTCCCTCTCCTGAAGCAGCCGCCCGCGCCGTTCCTGCAGCTCGTCCCTTAGGCTGTGCGCGGCCGATGCGGCCTCCTCCTTCTCGACGCACTGAGCTTCGAGCTCGGCAGCGTCGGTGAGCTCAAGCAGCTGCACCAGCCGCCTGCGGCCCGTTTCATCCCATCCGCTGAACATGGTAATTTCATGATGGCGAATCGTTCGGACAAGCTCCTCCCTGCGCTTGGCGGCAGCTCCCATGCGAAGAAAGGTCTCCTCGTCCGCCGATCGGGACGATGCGAGTAATGCCGCTTTGCGCTGCCGCAGCCCTTCCCGCTCCTCTTCCATCGCTGCCGCCTCTTTGCGCAGCTCCTGGATGCGCTCGGATAGCACTTTACGCTGCCTGGAATCCTCTTGGTACGCCTTCCATCGGGAATGGATGCCGCTAAGCTCAGCCACGCCCGGATTTCGGTTGCCGTCAGGGTCGGCTTCGGGATCCGCCGCAAGGATCTCATGGCATTGGACGATATAATCCTCGGCCTCTCTTAACAGGACATCCATTTTCAGACCAAGCGATTTTTGCTGCCGGATCAGCTCCTGGCCCTGCTCAACCTTCACGAATACATCCAGCATCACGTCAGGCGACAGACTCTGCGGGAGTGACCGGGACACCAGCCAGGACTCCCACTGCCGTTCCAGCTCCAAATACCGCTTCTCTTCCTGCTCGATGGCGCTATGGATCGTTTTTAATTCGGCCTCCTGCAGGGCAGACTTCTCCTCAGCCGCCGCACAATCTGACGTCAATCGATCGAGCCGCTGCCGCCAGGCTTGCCAGCCCTCCATCACGGACCGAAGCTCGCGCATTCTCGCCTCCACCATGAGGGGGTCACGAGTCAAAACAGCGTTTCGATCCCTTCGGCTGCCCGGAATGGAGCTCCCTGTTGCCGCGGCATAGGGAGCGGAGACCAGACTGGAGTATAGATGGTCCACATGTTCCGTTCCCTGCCCGTCCAGCATGGAAGTGCCTTCCGAAGCTTCATCCTGAATCTCGCGCCCGCGTTGAGCGCTCCAGTATATATATCCCATCCCAAGCAGCATCACGATGCCCGAGACCACGGCGGCTTCCGCGGCTCCCGTCCATAACAACACGGCAGCAAGGAGCAGCGTCATGACCGCCATGCCCGAGAGCAGCCTTGCATACACCCGGGGGAGGCGTCCTTTCCCCGGCCGGCCTGTCGAAACAGAGACGGGCCCGGCACCGGACAGTCTGCGCTCGCGCCAACGTTCAATTTCCAGCTGCAGCTGATTCCACAGCGCAGCCGTCTCCTGCGGCGCAGCAGGCTTAATCATCGCAAAGGCCTCCCGGCCCCGCTCCGACTCCTCGCGCAGCTGCCGCCTTGCTTCCCGCAGCGCCGATTCGGCTGCAGCCGCCGAGCGCTGGGCCCCGCGCTGTTCAATGAACAGCGCCTCCATCCGGCGATCGTATCCGGCAAAGGCAGCACCGATCCGCCTTACCTCCTCACGGTCTGAGGCGGACACCGGCAACGACAGCAGCTCTTGCCGGGTCCATGCCGGATCGATATCCCGGAGCAGTTGCTCCAGCCGGTTTTCCTGAGCTTTATATTCGGCCGTAAGCTCGGCAAGCTCGCGGTTCCCGGCTTCATGTAGACTTCGTTTTGCCCACAGCTCCTCCATCCGCCCACCGTATTGTTCCAAGAAATCGTTAACGGGTAGAGCCTCCAGCTTATCCTCCGCATCCTCGATCGCCTGCTCAACGCGGATGGACTGGGCAAGAAGGACCCGCTCTTCCTCCAGCATCTTTTCATAACGGGGCATTCCATCCGGGGGAAAATGGCTGCTGTCCATCAGATCCTTCAATTCCACCCCGGCCTCTTGCCATTCCAGCCAAGCCGGACGGATGTCCAGCGCTTTGCGAAGCAGCGATAAATCCTCGCCAGTCCTGGCACGTTCCTGTTCCAGCAAGTTTAAACGGCGCTCTATTTCCAGAATGGAGCTTACGACCTCGTTATAGCGGGATACGTAAGCCCGGCTGTCTGCGACCCGGGTTCTTAAATCCTCGATGGATTGCAGCAGCTTGGCGGTCTGCTGTACCTTCCCGCGAGGCTTATACAGCTTATCCATCTCTTGGGACAGCTTGCGTTCGGCCTCCAGGATGTTGGCTCCGCCGCCGATCCCGGCATGGAACAGGTAGCCGCTCATCTCGGCGGACTGCAGACTGCGGATTTCCTGCAGTTCGCTTAACGAGATGGCAAACAGCTGGCGAAACATGTCCCTGGACACACCGCCCAAGGCGTATTGTTCCAGCTCCTGCTGCCCGAGCTCAATCACGAGCCCGTTATCCCCTTGTTTATGAATATGTACACGTTCGCCCTTGCCGGAGGCGGCATTCCCTTCCCTGGACCGGTTATAGCGCCGGACTACCCAGGGTATCCCCTCCTTATCAAGAAAACGCAGCTCGCCTCCGTGAACGCCTTCACCGGAGGGCTCTCCGCGCTCCGCCGGCGAGCCCTTGCCCGGAAACCCGTAGAGCATGGCGCTGATAAAATGCAGGACGGTGCTCTTCCCCGCTTCATTCGGTCCATACAGCACGGTTACAGGGGCATCGATGGAAATGCTCATGTCCCGGACGGCTCCGAAACCTTGTATGTTCATCCGTTCCAGCCTCATCTTCCGGCACCTTCCTCTCGCGAACGGTCTCGCAGCAATAACCCTAAGGTCAGTTCCTCCGCCCTGCGAACCCAATCCAGCATTTCCTCCGGACTCGTCTCATCAAGCAACGAGCGGATCTCCGCATGTTCCATAAGAGGCTCCAAACCCTTGGCAACAACCCCTTCCGAATCATGAATTCGTTCCTGCTCCTTCCGGATAAGACGAAGCAAATCCCCCGTAAAGCTGTCTTCCGCCAACAGCCTCTCCGTATCGATCGCATCCCCGGATTGAAGCGAGAAGCTCTCGATCCAGACGCAGCCCCGATAGCCGCATGTCTTGCCCTTTGCGGCCTCTCTTCTCCGCAGATCGGTCAGCAGCTCGTCCAGCACGTATCCGCCCTCTAGCTGACGATGAACCGGACTTCGTCCCGTGATCCGAACGCGGATCATGCTTAGCCGATCCGTGTTCGCTCTGGCTGTTTCGGTGAGGATGGACTCCAGGGAGTGTCGCCATTCGTCGACATCCCGGCAAGCATCGATAGGCGCTTCAACGATGTTCCATCGCATCGAATCGAGCGCATGGAAGCTAAGCTTCGTGTTGAAGCTGCCATCCACATCGACGACATAACACCCCTTCGGGCCCGTCTCCCGGACATGGCGTCCCTGGATATTGCCCGGGTATACGATATAAGGAGATTCCTGCAGGGTGCGGCGGGAGTGGATATGCCCGAGCGCCCAGTAGTGGAATCCGGCCTGAACCAGCTCCCTTTTCGTACAGGGAGCATAGGTTTCGTGCTGGGGATCTCCGTCCACGTTCGCATGCAGAAGTCCGATATGATAGAGCCCCGGTGTAGGAGCAGGATAGCGGATCGCAATATTATCCGTGACCTTCGAGGTCGGATACGACATGCCGGCGATGACCGCCACTTCTTGATGGTCCGAACGGCGAACAGCCGTTGCGGCTGCAGGCTCCGCCCCAAACACATGGACATGGGAGGGAAGCGTCATGGACAGCTTCGTGCTGTCGAGCGGATCATGATTGCCGTGGATCACATAAACCGCGATCCCTTCCCGCCCCAAGCGGTTGAGGGAATCCAGGAAGCGAAGCTGGGCCCGCAGCGAAATGTTGGAGCTGTCGTAGACGTCTCCGCTGATGACGATAAAATCAACCTGCTCCCCGATGGCGAGCTGCACAAGCCGCTCCAGCGCACGGAAGGTCGATTCCTGAACGAATGACCGCAGATCCTCATCGAGTCCGCTGATTCCGATGAACGGACTGTCCAGATGCAAATCCGCAGCGTGAATAAATCGAAAAGAAGCCATAACTGATCCCTAACTCTCTATCTGGGGTTGAAATTTCAAATACATTTTTTTAAGTTCGTTCACCGATCTGGACAAGGAGTATTGGTTCTTTGCCTTATCCGAAGCGGTCCGGGCCAGCTCGTAACGATAGAGCGGATCGCTGATAACCTTCTCGAGCGCCACGCTGAGCGCCATCGGATCTTCAGGCGGTACAAGCAAACCGTTGACCCCGTCCTCAATCTGCTCGGCGATGCCGCCGACGTCGGTCCCTACCAGGGCGAGACAGCTGAGCGCCGCTTCCGCGAACACCGATCCGAACGCCTCTGCTCTCGAAGGCAGGACAAAGATGTCAAAGAACGGCATGAACTCCTCCGGATGCAGCGTATAGCCGTAAAAAATCGTCTCCTGGTAGATATCCAGCGTTTTGGCCATCTCCTCGAGCTCCTGGCGGGAAGGTCCGTCGCCGATAATATGAAGGACGTAATCATATCCCTTCCGTTTCAGTTCCGCGCAGGCCTGGAGCAGAATATCCAATCCTTTTGCAGGCACCAGACGGCATACCGTAATCAGCTGAGGCACCGCATTTTCATGGGGAACGGGCTTGAATCTCTTATCATCGAATCCGTTATGGATGACGCCGATCGATTCGGGCGTGTTCACGTAGGGAGACATATACGCCTTGAAGGAGTTCGACACGGTCAGCAGCCGGTCGCTGATATGCTCAAGTTCCTTGTACAAAGACACCAGGAACCGGTGTTCCAGCCCTCCCTCCTTGATTCTTCCGTTGAGGATCAGCTCGCGCTCGTAACTGGAGTGCACGGTTTGGATGAGCGGCACCTCGGGGAATACGGCTTTCATCGACATGCCTGCGATCGGATGATGACTATGGATAAGATCATAAGGCTTTTGAATGCGCAGACGGGTCCACCACAGATAATCCCGGTAGGTTTGAAGGTATTTGGCCACGATCGGGCTCCCTTCGAACTCTCTCCAATCAAACGTGTGGAATATCGGATCCTCCTGGCCTTTGTTGCGGATCCGCTTAGGCAGCCAGAACATCTCCATCTCCCACCGGGAGGAATGAAAGCGCTCCTGCAAATATGGAATCATGGACGAGACGCCGCCCGGCTGTTCAGGAGGGAAGAATAATGCCTGAAGAAGTTTCATGGGGAATCCCCCTTTCTCTAAATCTCTTTTCAGATTCTTTTTCGATATGATATATTAGAACATATGTTTCATGCAAAGGAAACCTATCCCTATTCAGGAGTGAATCGATTTGTCCTATGAATTGAACTACTGGTCCACTTCTCCACTACCCACCATATTTGCCGTGTGCGGAGCTTATATCGCTCTCATGATGCTGATCATGTGTCTCTTTATGTACAGCAAGCAACGCAAGAATGCTTACCTATATATGGCGGCAGCTTTCTTCTTCATTATGACATACGAGGGTCTGAACATCCATTCGGCATGGACGGGAAAACCTGTTTTCTCACCGGAGTCGGACGTTCTGCGTTTCATCCAGCTTTTTTCGTTCGTTCTGCTGAACATCTCGGTCGTCATGCTGTACCGCAAAATCAAAACCATGCATTATTGGCTTCCCTTGTTGTCGGCCGCACTGCTTATGCTTCCATTCATGCTTCCCTCATTCCTTCCATACACCCTAGACCCGATATGGCAAAGCATATATTTTGACGTGCTGCAGCTCGCTGCGCTCTACCTGGCCTACACCCAAGTAACCCCGAGGATCGGACAACCGATCAAATACGCGCTCGGGCTTGCCGTTTACGTCATCTGGACGATTCTGCAAGCGGTACATACCTATTCCGGCAGCCTGTCGCCTGCGCTTCAGGGACTGGCGCTCGCGCTGCCTGTGCTCTTTTACAGCATCGTGTTCTTCATTCTGTTCAGGCGCATCGTGGAGCTGATGCAGTCCATTTACCGGTCCGCCATTACGGACGGATTAACCGGGCTTTACAACCGCAGGCACTTTATGAAGCATTTGGACCATTACGCGGCGCAGGAGCTGAAGATATCCGCCATCTTCTGCGACATCGACAATTTCAAGAAGCTGAATGATACCCAGGGGCACGCCAGAGCCGATGAAGTGCTGAAGCAGGTCGCCGCCATCATGGAGGAAGAGCTTGAAGGCATCGGAATTACGGGCCGGTATGGCGGCGAGGAATTGGTCGCCTTGGTCGTTGACCGCAAAGCCAAACCCGCGCAGGTCGCCGAGAAGATCCGAGCCCGAGTGGCGAGCGAGAGCATCGTAACCATCAGCATCGGATACAGCGTGCTGCGCAAAGGCGTTCGGGGCGATGAACTGATGAAACAAGCGGACAAAGCCATGTATCATTCCAAGACGACCGGCAAAAACAAGGTATCCGATTACCGGTCCCTCAAAACCGCATCCACCGAACCAACGGAATCCGCCGGGTAACCCTGGTGCAGACTGCCCACGATATGAAAGGGCGGTCTTTTTTTTTTGCTTGACATTTCTTTACTCCCCCTGCGGCAACGTGATAAACTAATGACCGATTCCTTAGAGACAAAAGAAGATATTTTAGCTCTGAACAGGGATTAACTGCCTTAACGCAGCAACATGAACCTTATTTCTAAAGAAGGAGCTATTAACGAATGGGAAAGGAACTATTGCCTGTCGGTTTCGTCGCCAGCATAAACGAAATTCTTGGGGATGCCTCGTGTGACTTTTGGGACAGCTACGATTCGCCCCGCACCCATGGGCTGCGTCTTAACGGGCTGAAAGCGGCTCATGCCGCAGACAACGTCAAAAAACTCATCCGGGACTTCCGGCTGACGCCTGTGCCCTGGTGTGATACCGGATACTATTATGATGAGAGCGTTCGTCCAGGCAAGCATCCTTATCATGCCGCCGGACTATATTATATTCAGGAGCCCTCGGCAATGTCCGCGGTGGAACTGCTGAATCCTCAGCCCGGGGAGACCATCCTGGATCTCGCGGCCGCTCCCGGCGGCAAGACAAGCCATATCGCCTCGAACATGATGGGCCGGGGACTGCTCGTCTCCAACGAGATCCACCCCGAACGGGCGCGCATTCTGGCCGAGAACGTGGAACGTATGGGAATAACGAATACCGTCGTTACGAGTGCGGCACCGGATCAGCTATCCCGCCGTTTCGTTGCCTGCTTTGACCGGATCATGCTAGATGCGCCATGCTCCGGTGAAGGCATGTTTCGAAAGGATGCCGCTGCGATTGCCGAATGGTCGCCCGAACACGTGGATCTGTGTGTTGCGCGGCAGTGGGACATTGTCCAGGAGGCTTACCGGATGCTCAAGCCAGGCGGAACGTTGGCGTATTCCACCTGTACGTTCAACACGGCGGAAAATGAGGAAATGATCGAGCGCATGCTCTTGCAGTATCCCGACTTGGAGCTGCAGCAAATGAAGCGCTTGTGGCCACATTTGGAACGGGGCGAAGGGCATTTTGTTGCCATCTTGGTCAAGACGCCGGCGGCCGAGGCTTACAGCGACGATCAGGAAACCTTTACCAACAGCGGCAAGGCTCAGGCCAAATCAAACCGGGGCGGCAAACAGGTTCCTGCGCTTTCCGCCCTGGCCGACTTTCAAGACTGGGCGAAGCAGGACCTCCCCGGCTTTGAGCTTGGCGGCGGCACGCCGATATTGTTCGGCGAAGAATTATATTGGCTGCCGGTCAGCGAGAGCGTCCCTTGGCACGACAATCAGCTGAAGGGGCTGAAGATGCCGCGCGCCGGCCTTCATCTGGCCCATCTGAAGAAGAATCGGATCGAGCCGGCTCACGCCCTCGCCATGTCCTTGAATCCAGGCCAAGCTGCCAGAAGCTGGGACCTGCCTTCAGATTCTGCCGAAACGGCTGCTTATTTGCGGGGAGAGGTGCTCACCATTCCTTCCGAATATCGGGGCTGGACTTTGGTGACCACGGACGGGCTCCCCCTCGGCTGGGGCAAAGCCAGCGGCGGCCAGCTCAAGAATCACCTGCCCAAGGGCCTGCGCAATCCCAAGTAGCGCCCCTCTCTAACCCCCCTAAAGTGGCGAACGGTGAAAGACTGTCGTTACAGCGGATACGATTTTAAATTACATTCGGCCTACGATAAGGTCAATGGATCAAATTAGCAGACGATTGCGTGCTTGCTGATTCATTTCGTAAAAAGGGACTGTACTCTTCTGCACCAGCATGCAGGAGTACAGCCCCTTTTTCATTTTACGACAAGCAGTATTTCACCAGCGCCTCGTGTACGCCATCCTCGTTATTCGAAGCCGTTACCGCATTGGCGGCGGCCTTGACCTCTACCGGCGAATTATCCATCGCAATGCCCATGCCTGCGTAGGTGAACATCGTAATATCGTTGAAGTAATTGCCGATGGCCAGCACTTCGTCCGGCCGATAGCCTCTTTTGGCTGCCAGCTGCTTCAGCGCATTTCCCTTGGATGCTTGGCTGTGCATCAGGTCGATAAAGAACTCGCCGCTTCGCAGCATGTTGAAGGGCAGGGTCCACTTGCTCCAATCCGCATAAACGCGGTCGATATCGGCGGATTCGCCGAATACCGTGAATTTCACGACCGGGTCCGACAGCTCCTCCCATGACGGCAGGTTGCTTGGCAGCATCAAATAGTTTTCGTACATCGAACGTACCGGTCCGGCAAGTTCCTCCACCTGGTCCACGTACATCTCAAAGGCGGTATTCACGTCAAAATGCACCCCGTGCTCACGGCAATATTGCATGAAGGGTTCCAGCTGACCCGGGTCCATGCCGAACTGATGCACGATGTGATGGGTCTCCACTTCGACCGTTGCCGCGCCGTTATGACTGATGACATAACCGCCAAGACCCATGCTTTTCATGAAAGGAATCGAATTCAGCGGCCCTCTGCCCGTGCACAGCACGATCTCTACCCCTTGTTTTGCGGCTTCCATCACGGAATTCCTGGTCTTCTCCGTAATTTCATGATGATCATTCAGCAACGTTCCGTCTACGTCAAGCGCAACCAATTTGTATCCCATTCTCCATCCATCCTTTAAGTCTCTATTTCTCTATTCTGATCCGGCTCTTCCGATCAAAGCCAGTTCTTGCTCGGTCAGCTCCCGGTAAGTTCCGATCTCGAGATGTTCATCCAATCGAAGTTCGCCCATGCTGATTCTTTTGAGATACACGACTCTTTTGCCTACCGCCTCAAACATCCGCTTGACCTGATGAAATTTGCCTTCATGGATGGTCAGCGAGATGCGGGACAACTGGACCCCGTCCTCCCCTTCCTCATGGGAATGGATCGCCAGTTCTCCGGGCAAGGTTACGTAACCGTCATCCAATGTGACTCCTGCGGCAAACCGGCGCACATCCTCTTCGTCCACGCGGCCCTCTACGGTCGCTTCATAGGTCTTGGGAATATGCTTCCGTGGCGACAACAGCTCATGGGCCAATTTGCCGTCATTCGTAAGCAGCAGCAGTCCTTCCGTGTCTTTATCCAGCCTGCCCACCGGAAACGGCTCGAAGACCCGATATTCCGCATCCAGCAGATCCAGCACCGTACGATCGCGCAGATCCTCGGTTGCCGAGACGACGCCCGGAGGTTTATGCAGCATGAGATACACGTACTCCCGGTATTGAATGGTTTCCCCTTCAAACTCAATGATATCCGTGTAGGGATCCACATGTTTTCCCGGATCCTTCGTAACCGTTCCGTTGACGACGATGCTCCCCTGCTTCGCTTTTTTCTTTAATTCGGCCCTCGAGCCGAATCCCAGATTGGACAGCACCTTGTCCAATCTTTGCGTTGTCCTGCCTTTGCCACTCATACCGATGTCCACCTCCATCCTGCCGGATACTCGTTCTTTAACATGCCCGACTGCCATTTGCCCCAGCCGGCCGAATACCCGTCTATACACACTAACACATAACCCTTCGCTTCAGCACCCGACCGGCACATCACGCGTTCCTCCGGAATCGACAAGGTTTCCCCTTTCAAATACCGAACCGCTTCGCCGTCTTGGGAAGACAGGCTCACATGCCGGGCGGCCTCATCCGCTTGCAGCGCCGTGGCCAAAGGATGCCCTGGCACGAACCGTTCATTCTTCAGCTGTCCCATGTACCATCCGGGACGGATGGCCTTCAGCTGCTTCAGACGCTCCTCCGGCAGTGGAGATACGTACACATGGCTGCCGTAGACAACGGGATATCCCTGCAGCTTTACGTACAGCTCTTGGATAAAGGCCTGGAACGGGTCGAGCGAAATCGGATTGGACTGACGATCTCCTCCGCTTCGGCGGGATGCCTGCTGACGCGAAGCGCCGTTGCTGCCCCTCCCGAGTTTTCCCGGCCGCTCTTCCCGGAGAGCGGATTTCCCTTTACGCTCTCGGGTTGTGTCGGTCCGCGGGGAGACAGCAAGCGAACCGTGGCCCAGCCTGCCTGTCTGGATCCAAGGAGCTTGGTCTTTCTCGGCCTCCCGAAGGTCCAGCTCGCCTTCCCGCTGAAGCACGGCCATGAAATGCCCTTCGCCTCTGACCTTATGCGGCCATAATCGGGCGGTACCGGCAAGCTGTCCCAGCACATCGTCCTTCACGTTTCCTTGGCCCGCCATCCAGTCCGTTTCTCCCGGGGAAAAGAATTCCGAATGATCCACCGGAACCACGCGAAAATCCGGATGTTCGCTCAGAAACTCTGCCACCATCCCTTCATTCTCTTCCGGCGAGAAGGTGCAGGTGGAATACACGAGCCGGCCTCCCGGGCAGAGCATGGCTGCCGCCGATTTCAGGATGTCCCGCTGCATCTCCGCAAACTTGAGCGGAGACGATTCCTCCCAGTACTTCAGCATGGATTCGTCTTTGCGGAACATCCCTTCGCCGGAGCATGGAGCATCTATCAATATTTTCGTGAAAAATTCGGGAAAAGCCCCGGCAATCCGCTCCGGCTCTTCATTCAGCACCACGGCATTCCGCACGCCGTACATCTCCAAATTTTTGGCCAGCGCTTTGGTGCGGTCCGGATGCAGATCATTGCTGATCAGCATCCCCTGCCCCTTCAGCTTCGCCGCAATCTGCGTGGATTTGCCCCCGGGAGCGGCGCACAAATCCAGTACCCGGTCGCCCGGCGTAACATCAAGCAGCTCGACGGGAGCCATGGCGCTCGGCTCCTGGATATAATAAAGCCCTGCATGATAGTAAGGGTGCCGCCCCGGGCGCTCCCCCTCCTGAATATAGTAACCGGTTGGACACCAGGGGATGGGCGCAAGGGCAAAAGGGGATATTTCCAAGAAATCGGCCTTGCCGATCTTCAGCGTGTTCACCCGAATGCCGGCAAACGGGGGTTGTTCATAAGACTTCATAAAATTGTCATAGTTTTCGCCGAGCAGCGATTTCATCTTCGCCAGAAACGGCGAAGGCAGACGTAATGCCATACTAAGTACCTACCTGTTCTGTATCGTATCGGTTTGAAGTGTATGTTCGCACAGCCGAAGCGAACTTTCGCATGTTCCGCTGCGACTTTTAATATTGTATAATAAACTACATTAAAAAGGACAAGTCCTTGTTTATTATTACTCATTAGGGGGTGGATCCATGAACCGCAAAAAAAAGAATAAATACACCGCGTTATACGCCTTCGGGGGGGTCTTCGTACTGCTGGTTGCCGCACTCGTTTTCTTGAACGGTCAAGGCGAAGCAAGCGATTTATACGGCGGCAAGAAGGTCTCCAGCCTGAACCCGGCTACACAGGAGCTCCTTAATGATCCGAATTATCAGCAAATCGTTTTGCCGGATCAGCTGAAGAGCAAGGTCGACAACAAAGAGAACTTCTTCGTATACTTCTTTGCTTCCGATTGTCCGCACTGCCGGGCGACAACCCCGGAATTGATGCCATTGGCCGATGACGCCGGCATTACGATGCACCAGTACAATCTCCGCGAGTATCAGGAGGGCTGGAGAGAATACAACATCGAGTTCACCCCGACGCTCGTTTATTTCGAGAACGGCGTAGAGAAGGAACGCATGGTCGGCGGATTGAAACCGGAAGGTTCCAGCGAAGGCTACTCTATCGACGACTTCAAGCAATTCCTGGATAAATACAAAGGGAGCGTGACGAAATGAACCGCACCCGCGCCATTCTCTTTACCTTCGTCATATCGGGCATGCTGCTGACCGCATGCGGCGGCAAAGAATCCGCTGCAAGCCATCAGCACGGCGCCGCTTCCGAACGATACGAGACAACGGCCAGCCTGACGGTGATGCCGGAGTTTCTGTCCAATTATACCGACAATACGCAAGCAACCTATGCCACGGTCGGAGAACTTGAGGACATTATCAAGGAAATCAAATGCTACTGCGGCTGCATGGACGAGGAGACCGGCTATCACGATTCCCTTCACCGCTGCTTCATCGCCGAGAGCAAGGACGGCGAAGTCAAATGGACGGACCATGGTGCCCAGTGCGGCATCTGCCTGACCGAGCTGCAGGATGCCAAACGGCTCCATGACGAAGGAAAATCCGTTGAGGAAATCAAACAGTTCATCGATGACAAATATAAAGGCACCGAGTCCTGATCCATCGCATGATCATACAAAAAAAGAGCTGCCCACACGTAGATCCTTCTACAGACGGGCAGCTCTTTTTTCACTTATTCTCTCGGCGCTACTTGGCATGTGCCCGCTCCGGCTTGCGCCGCTGCGGTATGTTCGGCTTGATCCGCTCCGATGCCAGCAAAACCGCCCGCTTCAGCTCCGTATCCCCAATTTCGATCGTCAGATCCCTATAGGGAAACGGATGAACGTCATACGATAACAGCTGCTTGGCGTAGTCCCGCACCTCGCCCACCAGCTTCCCCATCGAGATCCCGAGTTCATCCCGGGGATAGCTTTCGAGCCGGGAGGCGGCGCTTGTGAACATCTTGTATGCTCCTCGTACGTTGTTGTTCCGGAAGTGAAAGAGCCCGACTGCCACTTGCAGCAGCCCCTTGTACCTGGGATCGCGATCCCGCTCCAGCCATAGCTCCTCCAACACCTCATGGCATTCGAAGTAGTCCCGGTCCCGGTTGAAATAGACGAGGTAAGCGACATATAGCGGCTCATAGCTCATCTTCATTTACTTTCTTCTTGGCTGCCGCCAGCAGCTCCTTCACTTCGTCCAGAAGCACCTTCATCTCATCCATGTCATGATCCTGCCATATCGCATTAAAGCGGCTCTGGAATGCGATCGCTTCATTGACCAGATGGAAAAAGTACAGCTTGTGTATGGCGTTCAGCACCTGCGTCGTAATATTGGAATCGTCCTCGAACTTCCGCTGCGCCTCCAAAATATCCTCACGGATGCTCGACATTTCCGTATCCAGCGTATTGGCCGCTTCTCCGGCCTTCTTCAGCCGCGCCCGAATGTCATCCGGCAGGCTTTCACGGTACTTGTAGCTAAGGGAATGCTCAATCGTAGCCCAGAAATTCATGGCCAGCGTGCGGATCTGAATTTCGGCAAGTACTTTCTTTTGCCCCAAAGCCGTTTGCACCGGATATTCAATGATCATATGAAAGCTCCGATAGCCGCTCTCTTTGAAATTGGTAATGTAATCCTTCTCATATAGCACAGTCAGGTCTTTCCGCGCCCGGATATATTCGGCCACCCGCCGAATATCCTCCACGAATTGACACATAATGCGAATGCCTGCGATATCCTCAATCCCGGTTTCCAACTGGTCCATCGGCACATTGAGGCGTTTCGCCTTGTCCAGTATGCTCGAGATCCGTTTGACCCGACCCGTTACGAATTCGATGGGTGCGTATTCCTCCCTTTTTTTCAGTTCGGAACGCATCGTCTTGAATTTGACCTTCAATTCCTCAACGGTCTGCTCATACGGAAGCAAAAATGTCCCCCAGTCTCTAACGTCCATCGCCTTGCCTCCTGTCTTTACCCCTTTACCGATGATTAGCGCCGACGGCTTCGGAAATATGGCTGAAGCCATCCCGTGCAAGCAGCTCCCGGAGACCGGAATGAAGCTTGCGGTTCACCTCCGGCCCTTCATAGATAAGTGCTGTATAAATTTCCACCAGGCTTGCGCCTGCGCGTATTTTGTCATAAGCGTCCCTTGCCGTAAAAATCCCCCCGGATCCGATAATCGGAAGCGAACCGCCGGTTTGCTTGTAGATCCGCGACACGATCTCCGTCGAGCGGTTCCGCAGCGGCTTGCCGCTCAGGCCTCCGGTTTCCTTGGCGTTGCTGTGCGTCAGGCCGTCCCGCGAAAGCGTCGTATTCGTGGCGATAATGCCGGAAACACCGCTGGCGCTGATCGTATCCACCATGAATTCCAGCTCCTCATCGCTCACGTCCGGCGCAATCTTCACCAGAACGGCCTTCTCGCCCCCATGGATCTTCGCCTGCCGCGACATTTCGTTCATGACGGCTTCCAGCAGGGATGACAATTCGCTTCCATGCTGAAGGCTGCGCAAATCCGGCGTGTTCGGCGAGCTGATGTTGACAACAAAAAAGTCGCCATACGGAAATAAAGCTTGAATGCAAGCTTCATAATCTTCGTTGGCTTTCTCGTTTGGCGTCGCCTTGTTCTTCCCGATGTTGACGGCAACCGGAATGCGGCGTTCCTTGAGTGCGGACAGCCTTTTGGCCATGGCCTCGGCCCCTTCGTTATTGAAGCCCATCCGGTTGATGAGCGCCTCATCCGGAGGAAGCCGGAACAATCGCGGCTGTTCATTGCCCGGTTGTCCCTTCGGGGTTACCGTGCCTACTTCCATAAATCCGAAGCCGATGGAGGAGAAGCCTTTGACGGCGTGAGCGTTTTTGTCCAACCCGGCGGCAAGTCCGACCGGCGTCGGGAAATGAAGCCCGAACAGGTCCACTGCCAAATCCGGCGTTTCGTTTACACCGTACATTCCCCGCATGACAGCGTCTGCGCCGACCACGCCGGAGGCACGTCCAAGGCCGCCAACCACAAGGTGGTGGGCTTTTTCGGGGTCCAGTCTAAAAAATATAGGTTTGCCTATGTTGCGGTACAGCACATCCACTCTTCCTCTCATCCAGTTATTTCTCTACCCTTCAGTTTATCCGTTTCTTCACCAAAAAGAAAGTTCTTCGGCATAAACTGAGCGATCGTCCCGGCTTGAAAGCGATATGGCAATTTTAGGACAAACCCCTTACAATAAAGGAAGATTGTACAAATCATTTCACGATCATGAGAGAAAGAGGGGAAAGACATGTCAGCCAAACGTAAGCCTCCGACCTTGCAGCAGAAAAAAGAAGAGGTGAATAAGAAGGCCCTACTATGGATCAGCTCCGGCATCGCTCTTCTGATTATCCTGATTATCGTTCTGATTGTGATCGCCCAGCCTTAATCCAGCCAGTGATACACCTTGCCCGGGTTGGTCTGACCCTGGGCATGCTTGAGCTTAAAACGCTCTTTCGGCGTCCACAGGTCCTCGGGCAGGACCCCTTCCCGTATTTTCACGACGGTTCCCATCGGAACCAGGTCAAACAGCTCCTCCACATCCTCAGTCAGCATACGGATGCAGCCCTCGGATTCGTTCGCGCCGATGCTCTCCTCGTCCAGCGTCCCGTGTATCGCGTACAGCGTATCGGAAAGCTGCATCCCCCTCGTGCCGTAGGGACCCTTCGTGGTTCCGTTCGGATTGACTACCTTATCGTTGATATGAAAATCACCCAGCGGCGTCTTCGCTCCGCCGAGCCCGACCGCATAATTACGCAGCAGGATGCCGCCGCTTACGACGGCCAGCCGATGCCGTTTCCGGTCAATGATGACCTGAAGCGGCTGTTCGAAAAAGGGATCTCCGTTCGGCGAAGTCCCCCAATATCCAGGTTCCTCCAAGCTGTTCCTCGGCTGCTGCCCCGGTTGCCCTTGACCGCCAGCTCCTTGGGATTGGGATTGCTGACGCATTAACGTTTCGAACATCTGCTCCATCGCTTTCGAGCGGCCGGACAGCCAATTGTTCGGATACGGCTGCGTCAATTCATCCAATTTTTTGGGCAGGCGGCCGTGCCGAGCCTTATACTGTTTGGCCGCTTCCTGCAGAACGGCCGTCTCAACCTGCAGATCGGCCCACTGCCCCGCGCTCCGCTTCAGCCTCGAACTGTCCGCAGGCTCGCAATCGCACTCTCCGGCTGCTCCCTCGTAAGGCTGAATAGCGATTGCGCCTTGATCATTCCGATGCAGGCCGTATAACCGTTCCATGTCCCGGCTCCACAGCAGCCATTTGCCCGAACGCTTCATCCCCAACGCAACCGACCAATTCGGGAGCTGCTGCGGATGCTGAAGCAATGAGGACAGCGCACCGGCAGAATCCTTGCCTTGGCCGGAAGCAACGGCTGTGTACAGCGGTTCCTTGCGCGAATCCGGCTTCTCTTTGTTGAGCGCATTGGCGGACGCCGGCTCATGCGGCGGGAACAAATCTTCCGCAACATTCCCTGTAGCGGAGCCCGGCGCCTGGGCGGGCGGAAGGAAAACCAGCAGGAGCAGCACCAGCGCCGCTAGCAAACGTCGGGTCCTCTTTCGCTTGCGCTCCTTGTCCTTCTCCATCTCCAATAAGCGCTGCTCGTAATTTTTCCATATGTCGGAAGGGACCTGACTCAGCTCAAAGGCTTCGTAGACCCCTTCGGCCTTGTTGTAGCAGTAGTTCGCCTTGCCCTGCTCGCCGGCCTGCTCATACTCCTTGCCCAGCAGGTACCAGGCCATTTTATTATCGGGATGCGTCTCCACATATCTTTTGAGGTACAGCGAATTGTTCATTCGAGAGCCTCCTATTATGACATTTTTACCTCTATTATCCTGTATATCGGAATAAACGCTCCGATTATGTATGAGTCCCCGGATATGAAAAAACGCCCCCTGCCTTGGTCGGGCAGAGGACGTCGGTATAAGTTCAAGATGGAATATCAGGGATCGAGCGGAATTTGTTATTCTGCGTTAAACGGCTCGTCTGCAATCCGAATTGAATCTGTTGGGCAGCCGTCGCAAGCATCCAGCATGTCGTCATGCATATCTTCCGGAATTTCCGTTACCCCGCGGTTGTTGTCCCCGTCGAAAATAACTTCTGCCAGGCCTTCGTCGTCGTAATCGTAAATGTCGGGTGCCGTTGCGCCGCATGCGCCGCATGCGATGCAGGTATCTTTATCTACCCAAGTAAACTTCGCCATAGTCTCTCTTCCTCCTGTATATCTATAAACATCTCTATAAACATAGTATAAGCTGACGGTTCTGCCGCCACCATCTACATATATTAATACAATTGTTTTAGGAATACAAATAAATTTCCTAACATTTTCCGACAAAAATCGGCTGTACTTGCAGGCCAATGAGCTGTTCTGTGACGAACAAAAAAAACGGCTAATCGCGGTTAGGGTCCTTCGTGGTTGGACGATCGGCTTTTTTATTATCGTTCCCCAGTTCCCTTACAAAATCCATCTGTAAAGATGTACCTCTCCGCTTATGATTGCGGATTAAGGACGATGGGTCATCGCCCAGCATGCCGGCGGTCAGCACCGCGCTCTCGCCGAATTTATTGCGCAGCTCGTCCATCACCCGGGTCAGCGACTCTTTCTTGGGCTGCTTCTCGTAGTCGAACAGGTCCAGCTGAATGGCGGATTCCTCCTTCGCCGTGAGCTGCTGCAGCGTGACGCCGAGCAGACGGAGCGGCTTGTCCTGCTTCCAATGCCGGTTATACAGCTCGCATGCTTCCCGGTAGATGTCCTCGGTATTTTCCGTCGGAATGGCAAGATGCCTAGACCTGGTGATCGTCTTCATGTCCGGTGTGCGCAGCGTAATTTGAATGCCGCTGGTCACCAAGCCCTGCCTGCGGAGACGGCGCGCTACCTGATCGCTTAAGTTCAGCAGCACCCTTCTGGCCTCCTCAGCCGAGGTAACATCCTGCGGGAGCGTGGTCGTGTGTCCGATGGACTTGCTTTGTTCCCGCTCCGCGACAACCGGGGCATGATCGATGCCGCTGGCCGCCCGTTTCATCCATGACCCCATCACGCCAAAGGTCGAGGTCAGCAGGCTTTCATCGGCGGCAGCCAGCTGCCCGATGGTCTGGATGTTCAGCTTGCGCAGCTTGTCGGCCGTCTTGCTCCCGATGCCGAACAGCTCCGCGCAGGGTTTGTTCCAAAGCACCTGCGGGACGTCCCGAATTCGCAGCACGGACAGCCCGTTGGGCTTTTTCATGTCCGAGGCCATCTTGGCCAGCAATTTATTGGGAGCAATGCCGACCGAGCACGGAAGCGACAGCTCCTCGCGGATGCGCTCCTGGATTTCCCGAGCGATATCCAGAGGGGTGCCGAACTGCTTCGAGCCGGTAATATCCAGGTAACATTCATCGATCGAAGTCGCTTCCAGCAGCGGCGTATAAGCATAAGCTATGTTCATGAATGCATTGGAATACTTGCGGTACAGATGGAAATCCGGCTGGATGATCATCAGGTCGGGGTAGATTCGCAGCGCCTGCCTCACGTTCATGCCGGTGCGGATCCCCAGCGACCTCGCCGCGTAGGAGCAGGTGACGATGACGCCTTTGCGCAGCTCGATGCTGCCTGCGACGGCCGTGGCTTTGCCGCGATAGAGCTCCGGCTCCTCCGCCTCGTGCACGGAGCAGTAAAAAGCATTCATATCCACATGCAGGATAACGCGGCCGCTGGCCGGATAATAATCGTCGATTGGTCCCACGCAGAATTCCTTCTTTCTTCGGTACGGTTCTTCATAATCTATAGGGAATAGGGTCGCCCCATTATTTAGGGTTCGGTCTGAATGATGGTTACGGTACTTGAGGCAAATGGCGCCTCTTCCATTATACCGTTTTTAGAGATCGATGCCTGTATGATCTTGTCCGCTAAGCGAATCATGTACGCACGGCTGGCCCCGATTTAACGCCTCCAGCATACCGTCCCCCTTCGCAAGGGTCAAGGATGGGCCCCTTGCGGGAAAAGTTTGTTTTACTCTGTTACTTTCCCGCAAAGAAATGCTATAATACAAAATTATAAACAATGCGGTCCAATCCCGGACACCCAAAGGAGGACATCATGTCTAAGTCCATTTCCATCTTTGATACGACACTTCGCGACGGAACCCAGGGCGAAGGAATCAGCTTGTCAGCGGACGACAAGGTCAAAATCGCCAAGAAGCTCGATGCTCTTGGTGTTCATTATATTGAAGGCGGTATCCCGGGAAGCAACAGCAAGGACATCGAATTTTTCAAAAGAGTCCAGGATCTCGGCTTAACCTCCAAAGTAACCGCTTTTGGCAGCACCCGGCGCAAAGGTTCCATTGCCGACCAGGATGCCAATCTGCTTCGCATTCTGGAATCCGGCGTTTCTGCCGCTACCTTGGTCGGGAAGTCTTGGGACTTCCACGTCCATACGGCGCTTCAAACGACACTCGAAGAGAATTTGGCCATGATTTATGATTCCATCGCTTTCCTGAAGCGGAAAGGCCTCGAGGTCATTTTTGATGCCGAGCACTTTTTTGACGGTTTCAAGAACAATCCGGAATATGCTGTTGCCGTATTGTCCAAGGCACGGGAAGCAGGCGCCGACTGGCTTGTCATGTGCGATACGAACGGCGGCAGTCTCCCGCACGAGATTTCGGACATTGTCACGTCGCTGACGGGGCCATTGCCTGGCGCTCCGCTCGGCATTCATACGCACAACGACTGCGAGCTTGCCGTTGCCAACACCCTGAGCGCCGTGCAGGCCGGTGTCCGGCATGTGCAGGGGACGATGAACGGATACGGGGAACGATGCGGGAACGCCAACCTGTGCTCCATCATTCCGAATCTGCAGCTGAAGCTCGGGTATGAGTGCATCGGTGACGACAACCTCCGCACGCTGACGAATACCGCACGGTATATCAGCGAAATCGCCAACGTTAACATGCCGGTTAACCAGCCGTATGTCGGCAACGCCGCCTTCGCCCATAAGGGAGGCATCCACGTATCCGCGATCCTTCGCGATTCCAGAACGTACGAGCATATCGAACCGGAGAAGGTCGGAAACAAACAGCGCGTGCTGGTCTCCGAGCTCGCGGGGCAGAGCAATATCGTATCGAAGGCGCAGGACATGGGGCTTGACTTTGATCCGGCAAGCGAGCAATCCAAGCATATTATCGGAAAGATCAAGGATCTCGAGCATGAAGGGTATCAATTCGAGGGCGCAGACGCTTCCCTGGAGCTGCTTCTTCGGGAAGCGAACGGAGAGCTCAAGGAGCTGTTTACCTTCGAATCCTTCAAGATGCTGGTCGAGAAGTCGGCCGGACAGCCGGTCGTCTCCGAAGCTTTCGTCAAAGTCAACGTCGCCGGCGAGAGCATTTATACCGCTGCGGAAGGCAACGGTCCGGTCAATGCACTCGATAATGCGCTGCGTAAAGCGCTCGTCCAATACTTCCCAACGCTCAAGGAAATGCATCTTGCCGACTATAAGGTACGGGTGCTGGATGACAAGGATGCAACGGCAGCCAAGGTCCGGGTGCTGATCGAATCCAAGAACTTCGAGAATGCCTGGAACACCGTCGGGGTATCCAGCAATGTCATCGAGGCCAGCTGGGAAGCGCTGGTGGACAGTATGCGTTATGCGCTGCTCGGTCAGATTTCCCCGGAGCAGGTGCATGAGTCTGCGGCAAGGCAAGGCTTGGTAAATCATTAGGTGATGTCCAATACAAAAAGCGCGTATCCACCATGTTCAGGACATGGCGGCCGCGCTTTTTTTTGGTTTTGTCAGCTGGCTAAGCAAACGATTAATTTATCAGCTTGGCCACCTTTTTACGAAGGTCCTTAGGATCGGGAGCGCCCAGAATGATTTCCTGAATCACGCCGTTACGATCGATCAGCACGTTTGTCGGGAAAACCTGCCCTTTATACAGTTCCTCGAACACATCTCCTTTCGTATCGAGAAGGATCGGGTATTGAAGGTTATAATCCTGAACAAATTGACGCGCTTTCTTCGCATTGTCATACTTGGACACGTTCACGCCGTAGATTTCGAGCTCACTTGCATACTCTGCAGCCAACTTGTCGAGCTCCGGTGCCTCCTGCTTGCACGGCTCGCACCAGGATGCCCAGAAATTGACAACCATTGCTTTATCGCGTGCTCCGCCGCCGGAATAGGACTTATCGTCCATCCCCTTCAAGGTAAAGGTCGGGGCAAGCAGGCCCGCTTTGGCCCCCGTCTCCGTCGGAAGCGGCTTCTCCTGCATGAAGACGGCCTGGATATCGTCGCCGGCTTGATTATAGACAACAGCGCCTGCTGCGATAAGAAGCAGGACGATAATGATGATGTTACGTTTCATAGGTATAGGTTCCTTTGCTAAACTTAGTTATAGTCCCTATTGTACCCTGAAACCCCGATCTTTCAAACACGCGATCGACACCATCATAAGATCGGACCAATTATATGATCCAGGAGGATTATACATGAACCCGTCTCACACGTCCCTGGAGCGGCTTCTGCTGCGCGAGGCCGTCAAAGAGCATATGTCGGACCATATGCATCATCGTTTGCCGGAGGAAGCTTGCGGCGTCCTTATCGGGCATGCCGATGAAGCAAGCCGGTCCATATCCGTTACGCAATTTATTCCCGTAAAAAATACAGCGGAATTTCCGCTGCATTCTTTTCATCTGGACCCCGTTCAGTGGACTCGCTTGGTATTGGCTGAAAAAGGCATCGTCGGTTTGTTTCACAGTCACCCGCATACCACGCCTGACCCCTCGGGCGAGGATCTGCTTCAGCTCCAATCCTTCGGCGGGTTGCTCCGGGTGTATGCTATTGCTTCTCCTGCAGTTCCCGGCGCCTCCGGCTTAAACGCATTGCAGCTCCATGCCTACAAAATTATCCGGAGTGAGGAAGATCGCGAATCCTTCAACCAGCTGCCGCCAAGCTCCTGGTCGCTTCCGGGAAAGGCATTTTATACCCTTGCCCCGATCCCTTTCGCAATCCTAAAGGAATGACGAACTAGGAGACACCTCCAATCTCCAATCCCAATGCTACCCCTCGCTTAGATAGACGTATAAATCACCTAGCGTGGTAGCCTGGCCGCGCGCCTGAATGTCTTTCATGTAATCCGCCCACAGCCGGGCGGTCATGCGCGCATCGGAAAGAGCATGGTGCCTTCCCTCCACCGGAATGCCGCTGCTTCGCAGCAGCTCATCCAGACTGTAATCCTTCTGTTCGGGATATAACCTCTGCGCGAGCATCATCGTATCGAGCAGCCGATGCGTTAATCGAACCTTGGAGGTCTTCCACAAGGCTGCATTCAAGAATCCCCGGTCATGCGCGGCTGCATGGGCAACAAGCACCCTCCCCCCAATAAAGGCCATGAAATCATGCAGCCCCTCCATTAAAGGCGGGGCTGCATCAACCATTTGCTGCGTGATACCCGTAAGCTCGGCAATGAATGGAGACACCGGAGCACCGCTGTTCACGATCATATGAAAGGTTTCATTCTCGATCACCTGCTCCCCGATGACCCGAATCGCACCGAAAGACAATATTTCATCGCCGTGCTGGTGATTGAACCCCGTGGTCTCCAGATCGAATACCACAACCTCCAGCTCGTCCAGCGGGGTGCCCAGAACCTCCGGTCTCCGGTTATCCTTCATCTGGGATCGGATGAATGCCAGCTGCTGCGCTGTCTGCGCCCCGCGCATGGAGGCGATGGCGGAATTGATGTTACCCGAACGAAGCGATCTCCAGAAACCGCCGTTCGATTGTACCGGTTCAGTCATGGGCTTCTCCTCTCCGCAAAACGATGTTCGCGCTGCAATGACCGGTGTATCCGTCTCACCACTCCAAGCGTATCGCGAAGCTCGTACTGCATGGTTTTGTTCTTGAGCTGCTCCTGCGGGATATACCCGCTGCTCGTAATCAGCCCGTCCTCCACTATAAAGGGCGTATCGTTCCTCAGCCGAAGCGCCGTCAAAAAAGCGCGCTGCACGCTTTCCAGCAGCAGATTCCCGCCTTCAAGCAGCATCACCTTCTCCATGCGTTTTTGCGTCGAGGTTTCGATGATCCCCCGCTGCAGCGCCATAGTGCGTATGCTGTTCACCAGCGGAATATAAACGCCATATTTCACGTCAAACTCGCCGGCATGCTCTCCAAACCGCTCCGTCACGATTTGCCCCATGACATTCAGCGTTGCCTTATGCTTGACCGTGTTCCGCAGCACGGCATGGCCGATGTCCGGATGCTGCTCGACGGAGCTGCGGAAATGGTCCACCCACGCCTCCGAAAGCTCGGTATCCCCCGATATATGGCGCAGATCCGAGGCGATGATGAAGTTTCGTATCGGTTCCCACTGCCGGTCTCCGCACCATTCGCTGATCTGATTCTTCCAATCGCCAAGCCGCTTGCTCCATAATGGCTCGGAACACATCACTTTTCCGGAGCATTTCGGGTACCCGAGATATTCCAGCAGATTCGCCAGCCGAAGCCCAAATTCCCGAAAGAAGGGGAGCGCCTCCTCTTCCAGCTCATCGCCAATGATCAAACCGTTGTCCTGATCGCTCCACAGCGTAGCTTCCTGCCTTCCGCAGCTGCCAAAAGCTACAAACGCATAACGCGCAGGAGGCCGGCCAAAGCCAGCCTCCCACATGTCCTGCTCACAGATTGCCGCGGCACGCTGTCCAATCAGATCGTGCATCGTATTCACGGATGCGATCCACTCTCTCAGCTCCATGTTACTGCGCATCTCGATGAGATGGTTCTGACAAGCGATCCGTTGATCTCGTAAATGCTGGGCTGTTGCTGCTTTCCGAATTTCCGACAATGCCGGAAACAGATTTACGGATTTCAGAGGTTTCATGCCGCGGCCTCCTTCTGACTTGTTTCATGAACAATGATAATGGTGAGCTTCTTATAAAGCCGTGTCGCTACCGGGAACCGCCTTGCTTCCGGAACGAAACTCGGGAGACTTCCCTTCGGATTCCACCAAAAGTTTCATTTGCTCCGGATATCCGTAGGTTCCATGTTCACTGATATCAAGACCCATCAATTCCTCTTCCTCCGTTACGCGGATGCCCATCGTAACTTTCATGATATACAGAATGATGAACGAGATCACCAGCACGAATGCAAACGTGCCGACCAGACCCAGAAGCTGAACGCCGAGCTGGCCGAAGCCCCCGCCGTAGAACAATCCTTCCTTGCCTACGCCCGTGATTTCAACAAGCCTAGGAGCCGCGAACAATCCGGTGGACACGGCACCCCACATACCGGCAATGCCGTGTACGGAGAATGCATATACAGGATCATCGATACCTTTGCGGTCAAACCATTGCGCCGTAAAGAACGTAATCGTACCCGCTACGGCGCCGATCACGACGGCCGCCCAAGGCTCCACGAAAGCACAAGCGCCTGTGATGGCAACGAATGCAGCGAGAATACCGTTCAGCATGCTGGGAATATCCGCTTTGCCAAGAACCGCCCAAGAGATCAGCAATGCGGCCAGTGCGCCTGCCGCCGCCGCGATATTCGTATTCAATGCCACGAAACCGAAGAAACCGTCTGTGAGTGCCGAGATGGTGCTGCCCGGGTTAAACCCGAACCAGCCGATCCAGATGATGAATACGCCGAGTACGGATAAAACTTGGTTATGACCCGGTATGCTGTTAGGCTTCCCGTCTTTATTATATTTGCCAAGTCGAGGCTTCAGAAGAATGGTAGCCACCAGTGCTGCTGTTGCGCCTGTCAAGTGAACGACCGTCGATCCGGCAAAGTCCTGCATGCCCAGAGCGCCGAGCCAGCCGCCGCCCCACACCCAGTGAGCAACGATCGGGTAAATCACGATGGTGAAGAGCAATCCAAACACGATGTAAACGCTGAGTTTTGCCCGTTCTGCCATACCGCCGCAAGCGATCGCCAAGGATACGGCTGCAAAGGACAGATGGAACAGGAACATGATGGTCGTCGGCACATCATATGCGGACAGGGAATCAAATGAGCCTGCTGCATTGTCGCCGCTTAAGAAAAAGCCTTCAAATCCGAAAAAGCTGTTGCCGTTACCGAAGGCTAGACCAAAGCCTAGCGCCCAGAAGGCTACGATCGAAATGCCGAAGGTCAGAAAGGTCTTGCCTGCAACGTGCCCCGCATTTTTCATGCGAACCGAACCGGCCTCCAGCAGAGCAAACCCTGCTTGCATGAAAAATACGAGCAGCGCTGCCAAGAATACGAATACGGAGTTCAGACCAGCCGTTAATTCAACGTTCGTGGCTCCCCCATCAGCGGCGAACGCGCTCGCCGGGAATGCGAGTAGTGCGATTACTCCCGCCATTAAACCTAGCCATCTTTTTTTCATGTTTTACACTCCCCTTTGTGTTAACTAATATGACATCGCCTTGAATTCTTATTGTCATTATAGGGGGACGATTAAAAAACCGCAACGGTTTTTTTCAAAAAAAACTTCCTTTGTGTAATAAAATCTAACATTAAGTGCATACAGTGCAAATCGTTTAACATGATGCTCAGTGAAGAAAAACTAGGCTTCAAGGTTTTTTGTCACAACTATTTTTGTCACAACTATGACGTTTGACTGTATGGTTGAAGATCATGTATCATATTTCTATTAAAATGAAAATATAAATGCATTCATTAATGTCCAATTCAATGAAGGCTTGTGAGGTGATGAATGATGGGGATCACGAGCGGAAACCTTTTCCGGATCGGTGAGCTGGCCAGGGCTGCCGGAATCAGCGAAAGAACCATTGACTACTATACGAAGCTGGGTTTGATCTCCCCTGAAAAACGGACGTTAAAAAACTACCGGCTGTACAGTTCTGAAACCTTAAGCACTCTCGAACGTATTAATCAGTTGAAGCAAGAGAAATATACTCTCGATGAGATTAAGGAGAGACTGGATCGCTGGAAGTCGGTTGCCGATGATTCCGAAATGACGGAAAAGCTAACCAAACTCGAAATACAGATGAAACAGCTCGAACGGGATGTCAAGGAGCTCAACCCGCTTCTTAGCGAATTAAAACCCAGTCAAGCACGGGAGGTGCTCGCTAACATCCTTCCCAAGGGAGCTGCCTGTATCGAGTCGCTGCAAATTTTGCTGAACCAGTTCACTTCGATGTAGTGATGCAACACCAAATTGACAACTTTGTATGGGGGTATGATAAATGTATTCTGACTGGATGTTTATACTCATTATTATTGCGTTTATATTCTCTCTCTGGGCTCAGTTCCGGGTCAAAGGCACGTTCAACAAATGGGCCAAGGTTGAAAACAGCACCGGCATGACCGGATACGATGCAGCGCGTCATATGCTGGATGCCAACGGACTCCATGACGTACCGATTGAACCGGTGCCAGGCACGCTCTCTGACCACTATGACCCGACCAAACGCGTTGTCCGGTTGTCGGAGCCTGTTTATTACGAACGTACCATCTCGGCCGTCTCCGTCGCTTGTCACGAGGTCGGCCATGCGATCCAGCATGCGGAGCACTATCCGATGCTCGTAGCCCGTCACAAGATGTTCCCGGTTGTTAACTTTGCGTCCGGTATCGCTCCGTTTCTCTTGATTGCCGGATTCCTGTTCCAAGCCATGAACCTGGTCGGTCTCGGCATTATCTTCTTCTCTTGCGCCGTTGCCTTCCAGCTTGTCACGCTGCCGGTCGAGTTTAACGCAAGCAACCGCGCCCGTCAGCTGATGGTTCAAGAAGGCTATATTGCCAATGACGAAGAACGCGGAGTCGCTAAGGTATTGAACGCTGCGGCCCTGACTTACGTCGCTGCAGCTTTGATCTCGCTGCTCGAGCTGATCCGTTACATCATGATCTTTACGAGCAACCGGGAATAAACCTGTTTAACATGAAGAACAACAATAAAGGGCTTTCCTCTCTACCTTGATTGGCGGAGACGGAAAGCCCTCTTTTTTATAATCACTTGATAATGTCCAGCTTGAATACATGAAGCTTGACTATTAGGAGAAGAGAAGCGTCATTCCGCTTTCTCTTCCTTTTTCGGCGACGGATCAATGCCAAAATATTGAAGCAGAAACGCACGGAAGGCTTGCGCGACCGGTGGCAGCTTCTCGTCCGCGCGGTGAATCAGACCGATGGAACGCGTTACCTTCGGCTCCGAGATTCGGACGCGTGCCGGCTGAAGCGGATTCGTCTGGAACAGCGCCATTTCAGGTAGCAGGCTGACCCCCATGCCGGCAGCAACCAGTCCGCGGATCGTATCCGTCTCCTCGCCTTCAAAAGCAATTTTCGGCGTGAATCCGGCTTCCAGGCAGGCATGCCATACAATCGGGCGCAAGGAGTAGCCCTTGCTGAACAGCACAAAGCGCTCCTCCTTCAATTGCTCCAGCTTGATGGACTGCTCCCCCGCAAGCGGGTGATTCGGCGGCAGGATCGCAAACAGCTCCTCTGTCAACACGATATCTCCGTCCACTTGATCGTGGCGATCCGGAAACGGAGACACAAATGCCAAATCCACTTCAGCCCCGACGACGTCCCGGATCAAAGTCGGGAACATGCCCTGCTTAAACCGGAACTTCACGTTCGGGTACTTCTTCCGAAATTCAGCCACGATGGACGGAATCAAATGTATGCCCAGGCTGTGAGGGAAACCGATGCGAATCTCCCCCTGCTCCGGGTCCAGGAATTCATGTATCTCGACGACCGCACGGTCCAAATCCTTCATAATGCTCTCCACCCGTTTGCAAAAAAGCTGGCCAACCGGGGTTAACTGCAGATTCCGGCCCTTTTGCATGAACAAATTAACACCCAGTTCTTCTTCCAACTGATGTATTTGACGGCTGACGGCCGACTGAGCCACATGAAGCTCTTCTGCCGCTTGGGTAACGTGTTCCTTTTGCGCAACCTTTACAAAGTATTGCAACTGTCGTAATTCCACGCCTTTTATCGCTCCATTCTTATTCCCTAGAAGACTTGAAGACTTTATCCAAATCATCCAATTCTATTATAACAGACCCTCTTAGGTCCGATTATGTTCGACGTTTGAATAATCGAATCATGAGACCGTAGAGGAAAAATCCGCCTACCAATCCGCCGACATGGGCTACAAGGCTGACCCCTGGGGTAAACGAGAACAAGATCCCCAATATAAGCAGGGTGAACAGCGTCTTGCGGGACGACTCATCAATGACTTGCTGCTGGAACAAGGCGATGTACAGATAAGCGCCATAAGCTCCGTATATGGCTCCTGAGGCGCCTACAAGGAAGGTATAGCCCTCCATGCGCTCATAATAAGCCAATCCGATTACATTACCGAGAACACCGCTGAGCAGATACAGAATGGCAAATTTCCAGCTCCCCATGATTCTCTCCAGCGGGGGAACAAATACCAGCAGTGCGAAGCTGTTGAACAACAAATGGTCAAATCCGTTATGGAGGAACATCGCCGTAAAGTATCTCCACGCCTGGTCGACGAACTGCGGCAAATCCGACAAAGCTCCATATTTCAGCAGCGTCATCGGATTTCTGGAACCGCCGTCAATGGATGTGATCACAAACATCACCAGGTTGATCACAAGCAGCAGCGATGTAACGGGATAATAACGCAAATAACTTTTCCAATTCTCATAACGTACGAATATCATAGCATCCTCCTCATCCTAAACCAGGCCAGGGGTGCCCTTTAGTGGACATTCCCTTTTTAAAAAGATTATAATGTACCATGAACCTGATCACCAAACTTTGATATCCAAGGAGGAGATTTCTCATGGCTCAAGAACGTTCAGGAGCTGCCACTTTCAAGGGCAATCCTATTACACTCATCGGACCACAGCTCAAGGCTGGTGATGCCGCGCCGGATTTTACCGTGAGCAAGAACCTGCTCGAAGACGTATCTCTTAAAGATTATGCAGGTAAAATCAAGCTGATCAGCGTCGTTCCTTCCCTCGACACCGGGGTATGCGACGCACAGACGCGCCGTTTCAACGAAGAGGCGGCCGGACTCGGCGACGATGTCGTGATCCTTACGATCAGTGCCGACCTTCCGTTCGCCCAGGCCCGCTGGTGCGGAGCTGCAGGCGTTGACCGGGTCATTACGCTGTCCGACTATAAATCGCGTTCTTTCGGTGAAGCGTATGGCGTGCTCATCAAGGAGTTCCAGCTCGACATGCGTTCGATCTTCGTCGTGGATGCTAACGATACCATCACCTACGTAGAATACCTTGGCGAAATGACGGAGCACCCGAATTACGAAGCTGCCATCGATGCCGTGAAATCTCTGCGTTAACACGCCAAAGGCTACATATGCGGCACACTTTTAAAAAGCGGGAGAGCAGCTCTCCCGCTTTTTCTTATTCTACTAAGCATCCACTTTATACTTGCTCAGTTTTTTGTCCAGTACAGCGTACAGGTTCAAGATGACCCGGTAGTTCGCCCCCAGATCCCCAAGGGAACCGCGGGATGCCGAATACATATCAACTGCGCTGCGAACCGGACTGATGCCGAGCACGGATACGGTAATGTCCAGTGTACGTCCAAAGGAGGTTCTTTTCTCTAACGTGATTTCTCCCACGGATTTTACCTCATGCAGAACTTTGTAACCCGGAATTTTTTTCAGTGTCGAGGAAACCTCTTCAAAACACTTTTCTTTTGAAAGATTGTAATAACGCGTCTTCAGCTTGGGATCTTTAGCACGGTCGCTTGTGCCGTCATAGCTGCGCACGATACCGATTAGAACTCGTTTTAATGACAAAGACCGTTCCTCCTTTATAAATGACCGTTCCTTTCCATACTCTAGTTTAACATTGTTTATGCTTTCAGCAAACCTTTATATACAGCAAAAAGGCACCTCTTTCACTTCGAATTCGAAATAAAAGAGGTGCCTATTCATTGGCTTGACGAAACCCGCCTATGCCGTCCGGTAAACATTGTCTTCGAACCTGCTATAGCAGGTGGGTGACCGCAGAACCGCTTATGAATTCCCCTTGTCATATAGACAGGGCATTTCAGCCACGATTACGTATAGATCTCCCTAGACATCGTCATTGGTTCAAAACAACGGAAAACCGAAACGAACATCGCAGGATGTAGTCTTATTATAGGGGGTTTTGCCGGAAAAGTAAACCTCCCGTAATTTAAGGTTTCGATCCGTTCTCTCCCTTTTTGGCAGAATCCATGCTTTCCAGAAGAGCTTGCTCGGTTTCCGACTCCTCTTCCTCGGCCTTCTTCATTCTTTCCTGCTGCTCCTGCATTTTGGTAAAGGTCGCATAGAAGTTAAAGAACGCGAACAAGGCCATCAGGCAGAACAGGAAGAACACGAACAGCACCGGCATTTGCGTGCCGATATACGCCAAGACAGCGCTTCCGATCAAAGTCGAAAATACGCGGAACGGACGAATCAGAGTCAGCAGCACCGCATTTTTTAGGAGCTGGGTCGTTTTCATCTCATAATGAACGGTCATGGAGAAAAAATTAAACAGGGAGACAAACAGTACAATGAGCAGCACCAGCATCACGATGCCGACAAGCTGGAAACCATCGAGCTGCGTCATATAAACCGTGTAATCCACGTACATAATCACGAACAGCAGCGTATAAAAAATACCGCCGATCATGCTCTGCTTGTAATTTTCCTTATAACCCTTAAAGAACGTTTTGAACACGGACACGTCCGGATTGCCCATTACCCATTTCCGAACAACGGTAAATAAAGCCGCCGTAGCCGGAAATAAAACAAAGGGTGATAATATTCCCAGGATCCAGTTCGACAGCAGCTGCTCGTTATGCGCTTCCGGGGTCTGAACGGCCATCAGGAATTTGGTTAGAACGATAAACAGGAAAGGCGATGTACAAATAACCCACAAGATGTTCGAAAAAGCAATACGGGTAATCCACTCGGTGAGCTTATATAAGCCACCCATGGCTCCTTTCATTTCCAAATCCGTTTCCTCCTCACTCAAATCATGCATGTATCTATTAATATACCTTATTTTGTACATGCATTGCCAGAGCCTAATTTATACGGTCCTGGGTGTATATCCAATCCAGTGACCCTGTTTCTCCATACGATATCACGTAATCCATTCAACAAGCTTGATTTTCCAAATTTAAAGAGGAGGGATTATGTATGTCTTGTGAAGGCGGAGGTTACGGCTACGGAAATAATGTTGGTATTGTCCTGGTTCTGTTCATTCTGCTTGTAATTATTCTCAGCACATTCTATATCTAATGTCTCCTTAGTCATTATCGTGAAACAGATGGGCTGATTGTGGGTTCAAACTGCGCGGTTAATGGAGATGCACTCAGGGTGCATCTTCTTTAACCATGAACAAAAAGACGAAGCGCGGCTCCACTTGGCGTGGGCTGCTGCTTCGTCTTTTGGTGTTTCGGCAGGTTACTTCCTGTAAAGGAAGTTAGCCGTTATTATTCGTCCCCGCTCCGGTTAGGACGACGCTCGCCGCCGCTGTAGGAACGCGGTTTGCGATCACCGCTGTTATTGCGGTCACGGTTGTATCCACCGCCATCGCGGTCACGGTTATAACCACTACCGTCACGGTTGTATCCGCCTTTGGAGTAACCGCCACGGTTACCGCCGCCGCTTCCGCCGTCACGGCGATATCCGCCGCTGTTGCCGCGTCCGCTATAACCGCCGCTAGGCTTGCGGCCGTTACGAATATCCGGCTTCCGGCGTTTGGCGCGGATCGGATCCTCAGGCGTAAGGTGAATATCGGATGCTTCCTTCTTGTCGCCTGTCAGGATTTTCATTGCAGCTGCAAGCAATTGTACGGAATCGTACTGCTCCAGCAATTGAATGGCAAGACCTTTGTACTCGGTCAATTCCCCTTGCTCAATGATTTCAAGCACGCGCTCAGCGATGATGCGCTGTTTACCTTCGATCGCTTCGGCAATCGTTGGCAGCGGCTTGCGCGGAATACGGTGGCGCGTCACACGCTCGATGAAATACAGATGATCCATTTCACGCGGCGTGACGAAGGACCAGGCTGTACCTTCCTTGCCCGCACGGCCCGTACGTCCGATACGGTGTACATAGCTTTCCGGATCTTGCGGCAAGTCAAAGTTTACGACATGGGTAACGCCGGATACGTCGAGACCGCGCGCTGCCACGTCTGTCGCCACGAGCACATCGATGCTGCCGTCGCGGAATTTGCGCATGACGGTATCACGTTGATGCTGGGACAGGTCGCCATGGAGGCCATCTGCCGAATATCCGCGTTTTTGCAGGGCTTCCGCCAATTCGTCGACACGGCGCTTGGTACGTCCGAAGACAATCGCAAGCTCAGGCGACTCCATATCCAGAAGGCGGCTCAAGGCTTCGAATTTTTGACGTTCAGGAACTTCGATATATGCTTGGTCGATCAGTGGAGCACTTACGTGCTTAGGAATAACAGATACATGCTCAGGTTCGTTCAGGAACTGGGATGCCAGCTTCTGAATGTTAGGCGGCATAGTTGCGGAGAACAGCAAGGTTTGACGTTCTTCTGGAACCAGCTTGAGGATCGACTGGATGTCGTCCATGAAGCCCATGTCCAGCATTTCATCCGCTTCGTCCAGTACAACGGTTTGTACGTCATCAAGACGGATGGTTTTTCTGTTGATGTGGTCAAGTAATCGCCCCGGTGTACCGATAATAATCTGAGGCTTTCTTTTCAACGCACGGATTTGACGACCGATATCCTGTCCGCCGTAAATGGCCAAGGAACGGATTCCTTTGAAACGGGACAGCTTGCCGATTTCTTCCGCAACCTGAATGGCAAGCTCGCGGGTTGGGGTCATGACGAGAGCGACGATACGCTCTTCTTCTTTGGCGATTTTGTGGATAAGAGGTAGGCCGAATGCTGCTGTCTTACCTGTACCGGTCTGTGCTTGTCCAATCATGTCTTTTCCGGTGAGTGCAATCGGAATCGATTGGGATTGAATCGGTGTGGCTTCCTCGAAGCCAAGCTCAGTGATTGCTTGCAGCACGCGCGGCTCCAAGCCAAAATCTGCAAAATTTTTCAATAGGTTCATACTCCTTCTATCTGTGGACATCCACTTTCTTCTCTGTATTCTTAAGTAGTGGTAACGTTTATAGGCTTTCCCGGCCAGCAGGATTTTCTGCATGAGGTGAACCGGTATATTTCTCTTATCACCAGTGTAAGAACTGGTTAATGTATAATCATCCTGATAAGCTTGCAAAGTTATCAATGTAACGGACTACTCAAGAATATCCAATACATTATATCACAAAACAATTCTGGAATACCAGCAAGCTTAAAGAAGTCATAATAACCGGGAGGTGATTCCTATGTTGAAGCGTCTATGGACCTATTTCTCGATCGTATTCGGGGGCATGATTATCGCCGCCGGATTCAATCTGTTTCTGATTCCCCATCATCTGCTCAGCGGCGGCGTATCCGGCGTGGCCCTCGTGATCGGTTATTTCACGCCGCTTAATATCAGCATCATGTATTTCGTGCTTAACATTCCGATCCTGATCACCGGCTGGTTCAAGCTGGGCAAAAAGTTCGTCGGTCTCAGCATCCTCTCGGTTATCGTCACTACCTTGTTTCTGGAGCTCATCCCGGTGAACTCGGTCGCAACCGACATGCTGCTGTCTTCGGTTTTCGGCGGCGTGCTTGTCGGGTTCGGCACCGGCCTCTCCTTTCGGGTCGGCGGTTCGACCGGGGGCTTTGATATCATCGGCTCCTTGGTCACGAAATATCGGGACTTCCCCGTCGGCAGCGTGCTAGTGACGCTGAATGCCATCGTCATCATGGCGGTAGCTTATCTGGAGCAGGATTGGAACCTGGCGCTCGCTTCCATGGCCTCCATCTATGTTGCCGGAAAAATGGTGGATATGCTTCACGTCAGCCACATCAAGGTGACCGTCTTTATCGTCACGCACCGGACGGAGGCCTTGCTGGAGAAGCTGCTCAAGCGCCCCCGCGGCATAACCAAGATCAAAACCCAGGGGGCTTTCAGCCATAAAGAGAAGGATATGCTCATGACCGTCACGACGCGGTATGAACTGGCCGAGCTGAAGCAAATCATTACGGAAACCGACCCCGAGGCTTTCGTCAATATCGTGGAAACGACGGCCGTGATCGGGCAATTCCGCAAGAACTAAATATTTACCAGGTGTGAGGGAGCGGTAAATTTGTGGTATAATATTTGTGCGCGGTTCCTACAATATTCATGAGATCCGATTCCCGGGCATACACTCAGGCCCAATTTTAATTGTTTTTCCGTTTTACAAAAGAACGTCCTGCCTAACCAATTCGGAAGGAAAGGGTGATTTTTATGGAAATGGAAACGGTAAAATTGTCACAAATCGTCATGAAGTGGTTCCCGGAAATGATACCGTTCTTTAGACAGAACGAATTGAATTCCATGATCGTTCTTAGGGACGGGCTGAGTATTCTGGAGCAGGAGGACGCTCTTGAGATCATTCAGTTCAGCATTTGCGAGCATCAGAATCAAACTCCGCTTCATTAATTTTAAAGCAACACGCGATCATTGCACGACAAATGCCGTTCTTCTCCGGTTCAGGTAAAATCCACCGGTGAAAAACGGCATTTTTTTATGAGAAAATGTGAATTCTATAAGCACGTCATTTCCCGTTAAGCGGTATAATGCCGCATGTAACCGCTATCTACCTTCTTTGTGTTTCTAATCCGACTTGTCACTCCCCATGTTCACACGTTGTTCACGGTAAACTTGCCGCTAATGTCGAACTTTAGCGTTTAAAACGCCCTTCACCCGTTTAATGAACTAGGTACGCTCGCCCACCGTTTCCAATTTATTGTCGATTGTAACAATCCTGTTCTTTTTGAAGGCAACCGTTCCTTTATAATCATGATGTGAATGTACACAAGGGAGAGAGTAATTATGAATATCATCTTGGCTTTATTCATCTTGGCATCCGCGGGTTTAGGCGGTTCCAGTCCGCAGGAAGGCAATCTTACCGCCAAACTTCAGGCCTCGTTAAACACCGCCATGATCCAGGGCATGCACCAAAACAACAGCCAAGGCCACGGTCAAACCGAGGGCAAAGGCCAGGGGCAAAGCGGCATCAAGCCGAACACGACGGCAATCGATCCGCAGGTTGACGCGCCTAAAGTCAAGGGCATTTATGTAACGGCTTATAGCGCAGGCGGCTCGAGAATGAATCAGCTGGTGGATCTTTTGGACAACACCGATCTCAATGCCATGGTCATCGACATCAAGGATGATGAAGGATACATAACGTACAAGACCGATAATCCTAAACTGAAGGAGCTCGGCAAATCCCAGCCGTTCATCAAAGACATGAAGCAGCTGATGAAGCGGCTGGAGAAACACGATATCTATCCGATCGCCAGGGTGGTTGTGTTCAAGGATACCATTCTTGCCAAGAAAAACCCGGAGCTTTCCTTCCGTAAAAGCGATGGCACCGTATGGACCAACGGCGGCGGCGACAGCTTCGTCAACCCGTACAGCAAAGAGGTATGGGATTACAACATCGAGATCGCCAAAGAAGCCGCCAAACTCGGATTCAAGGAAATCCAGTTCGATTATGTTCGTTTTCCGGAAGGTTTCGAGAAACGGGCCGATTCCCTGAAATATACCAAAACGGATCAATCGCGCGTGGACGTGGTATCCGATTTTGTGCAGTATGCCCGGGAAGAGCTCGCGCCGCTCGGCATCCGCGTATCCGTTGACATCTTCGGCTATGCGGCCTCGGTGCCTGCGGCAGAAGGCATCGGGCAGGACTTCGTCAAAATCTCCAAAAACGTCGATATCATCAGTCCGATGGTGTACCCGAGCCATTACACGGCGGGCTGGTTCGGCTCCCCCGTTCCGGACAAGGCTCCTTACCAGACCATCAAGGGATCCATGGAAGATACCCACAAAAAGCTCGATGAGCTGGGAGAGCAGAAGCCGATCATCCGGCCTTGGATTCAGGACTTTACCGCCAGCTGGCTCGGAAGCGGAAATTATGCCAAATACGGCAAAAAGGAAATCGAGGAGCAGATTCGCGCCCTCAAAGACACGAACGTCGATGAATATTTACTCTGGAATGCTTCCAACCGTTATACGGAAGGCGTCACTCATAAATAATCACTCATCCGTTTGGTAAGGGTCGGCCATCAATATGGCCGGCCCTTTCTTTCGTTTGAACGATGCTGAACCCTCTCTTGACAGCCAATGCTATGATGAAGATCAGGGCCGGACTTCCGGCCCTGAACAAGCAAGCTGAGGCACCCCGATTCAATCGCTGGTTGAGTTACGGCTTGCCGCTCAATAAGCCCGTTATTGTACCCGCTCAGGGCAGGGTTCTACAATATTAGGGACAGCATCATAAAACTTCAACGAAAGAAAGGCAAATCACAATGCAACCGACCACTACAACACGGGGAAAGCTGAAACAATTCGCAATCATTCTCATCCCCATTCTCGTAACGCAGCTTGCTTTATCGGCCATTACTTTTTTTGACACCAACATGTCGGGAAAATTCAGCTCGGTCGACTTGGCAGGCGTAGCCATCGCTACAAGCATTTGGATTCCGGTCCAAACCGGACTCAGCGGAATTCTCATGGGGATCACCCCCATCGTTTCGCAGCTCGTCGGCGGACGACAGGAACAAAAAGTCGCCTATCAGGTCAACCAGGCGCTCTGGCTGTCCGTTTTACTGGCCATCGTCGTCCTTGCGATCGGGTATGCCGTCGTACCGAGCATTCTTGGTGCCATGAACCTGGAGCCTGAGGTTCGGCGGATTGCTTCCCATTTTCTCGCCGCCATCTCGATCGGCATCATTCCGTTGTTTGCCTACACCGTGCTTCGCAGCTTCATCGATGCACTCGGGCAAACGAAAATTTCGATGGTCATCACGCTGATCACCCTCCCGGTGAACGTAGGCTTGAATGCCCTGTTGATCTATGGTTTCTGGGGCTTTCCCCGATTGGGAGGCGTAGGTGCCGGCCTGGCGTCCGCCATTACCTATTGGACGGTCCTGGTGATCGCCATCGTCATCATCCATAGAAATCACCCGTTCTCTCCATTCGGTATTTTCAGGCAGCTTCGGGGAGTATCCCTGAACGCTTGGAAGGGCCTGTTAAAAATCGGCGTGCCGATCGGGTTCTCGATTTTTCTCGAGACCGCAGTCTTCGCCGCGGTGACTTTGCTCATGAGCAGCTTTGACACGGCGACCATTGCCGCACATCAAGCTGCCTTGAATTTCGCTACGACACTGTACATGCTGCCGTTAAGCATATGCATGAGCTTAACCATTCTTGTGGGCTTTGAAGCCGGCTCGGGCCGGATGAAGGATGCCTGGAAGTACGCCAAGCTCGGCATCGGCACGGCCGTCATCCTGTCGCTGATCACCGCTGTCGTCCTGTTTATGGCCGGCCGCCAGGTTGCCGGTTTATATTCCAACGAGCCTGAGGTCGTTGCGTTGATCCAGCATTTTCTGCTGTTCGCGATTTTCTTCCAGATCTCGGACGCGATCGCCACGCCGACCCAAGGAGCGCTGCGAGGCTACAAAGACGTTAACGTCGCTTTTATGCTCGCTTTTCTATCGTTCTGGGTCATTGGCCTGCCTGTAGGATACGTGCTCGCCAACTATACCGATTGGCAAGCCTTCGGCTACTGGATCGGTTTGATCACGGGACTTGGGGTAGGCGCGGCCCTGATGCTTATGCGTCTGGTCAAAGTCCAACGCAAGTTCGCTGGCCAGGCAAAGACAACGTCCTTATCCGCATCATAAGACAACGGACCGCTTATCGCGGAAGTTGTTATTGCGACATAAGGATGGTCTAACATTTATACTAAAAAAAGACCGTCTCCAAGCAGAATGGACTCTGCCATGGAGACGGTCTTTTTCGTTATCGTCAAAACGGACTTATTGGGACAATCGCAATGCCAGATCGTAAAGATCCCGGTCAAACTCCTTCTTGGTGTTAACGACCTTGTCAATATCCGTAAGGACCAGTTCGCCTTTGATGATGCCGCAACCTTTGTCGGATTGGCCATCAATCAGGCTGCGAACCGCAAAATCGCCGAGACGGCTTGCCAAATTGCGGTCAAACGGAGTCGGAGCTCCGCCGCGCTGGATATGACCAAGCACGGTTACGCGGGCATCGATTGACGCATGGCACTCTTTCAGATCGTGGACGACATCCTCGCCGCGTCCGACGCCTTCCGCTACGATAATGATGCTGTGGCGCTTGCCTTTGGCAAAATTCTCGCGAAGGCGCGTCGCCACTTCATCGAGATTGTACTCCACTTCCGGCACCAGGATGGTCTCCGCCCCAGAAGCCAGGCCCGCGTGAAGGGCGATGTCGCCGCAGTGGCGTCCCATAACTTCTACAACCGACGAGCGGGCATGGGAAGACATCGTATCGCGCAATTTGTTTACAGCGTCTACAACGACGCTGACCGCTGTATCAAAACCGATCGTATAGTCGGTAAAGGAAATATCATTATCAATCGTGCCCGGAAGACCCATCGTTTTGATTCCGAGCTTGCTCAGCTTGTTCGCGCCTTGGTACGAGCCGTCTCCGCCGATGACGACCAAACCGTCGATGCCGTGCTGATTCAGAATGTCGGCGCCTTTCTGCTGCCCTTCCGCCGTCTTGAACTCCTCACAACGGGCAGAACGAAGAATCGTGCCTCCGCGCTGGATGATATCCCCTACGCTGCGAAGGTCCATTTTGATAATGTCGTTTTCCAGAAGACCTTGGTAACCGCGTTGAATCCCATATACCTCTAGTCCATAATACAAACCGCTCCGTACAACGGCGCGCAGCGCCGCGTTCATCCCTTGGGAATCGCCACCACTTGTAAGAACTGCAATTTTTTTAACCTCTGCCATGTCTCTTTTCCTCCTTCAATGTCACTCATGCTTATGCTTACGAATCCATCGGCTGTTGACGTAGAAAAAAATCCGGGTCATCGGGCTCTTCTTCATCAAACGTTTGGATACGGTGCGAACCAGTTGCTGCTCGCTGACTTTTGGATCGGATAAATATAACGCCAGTAACCCCTCAATGATCATACGATGAAAAGGGGTCGAGGGGATCGTTCTGACATCCTTCCGGGCCCACTCAACAATGGAAGCTATACGGTTCAGCATCGTATCGGCATCTTCGTAATAATTACAAAAGTTCAGATCGCCGCCCAGCCTGTCTTCGTCTTGATCAATAAGATAATCCAGCATAATGTGGAGACTGCATACATTCGGAAAATAAGACGCATGAATGGACGATGCATCCTCGTCATCCAGAAACGGATCGGTTGCAGCCAAGAACAGCATGAACACCCCCAAGGTTGATCCCGTTGCAGCCGCAAACTCGTTCCACCGCAGATGCGGTGTCCGGTGTGCATGCCGGGACCACCATTCAAGCAATGCCGCTTCTCTCTTATCCGGATGGATGTGCTTGTATACCTGCAAATCGGTATAAAGCCCAGCCAAATCCCTTATGTAGGGCTTTGCCGCTTCATATCCTGATAATTGCCCGATGCAATCGCGGCATGTCTGAACAAGGCGGAGAAGATAACCTCCGTCCTCCCTTTCGGACCGGAGCGCGTAATAATCAGCCGGCTCCATTTCAGGTGTAACGGCATCCAGCATCGACTGATGGAGCTGTCTGAAATCCGCTGGATCCAGCGAAGTACTGCGGTCACATAAATTATCGAGATAATCGCTAATTGTCTGGTAAGCTACAATCAATGGAATGAGAACGTGCTTTTCCGGCAAATTGGCTGCGGCATACACCGCACCGCCCTGGCAGTGAAATCTTTTGGTATCTATACTGGCCAGTGCCTGCCTTCGTAGCTCCTCATCCGGAATTTGCTCAGCCTCCCGGCGCCACTTCTCCAATTCGCTCCGCACTTCCGGGAGTATGAATTTGTACACCCGGCTCATCAGTCCGACCGGACTGCGCGGAACCTTACGGCTTAGCTCTTGATTATTCAATGAACTCTGCCTCCACATGGTTGTCTTTTTATACCTATCCAAATCAAACCTATTATAATATGATCGCCCATTTTGCACAAATAACACAAATCATTGACGGGGTGGGCCATTAACGCATTCTATTATCCATCTATCTCCAATCAGCGATATGTTATATACTAGTCGGAGTTGAACTACAGACCATGAACTTCGCGAATGCCGTTTCATCCACCGGTCCACGGGTTCATGAAAGAACGGAGATCCCCAGCATGAAACTTCCAGCTTCGTCCAGACCGGATCAAAATTGGCTCCGCGCCTTTATGTTTACGATATTCGGCACGACAGCCCTTGTCATTTCTTATTTTCCGCTTTATTACAAAGAAATCGGCTTCAGCAGCGCGCAGATCGGCTATCTGTATGCCATCGGCCCGCTGATATCCATGTTCTCCAACATGATTTGGAGCTACACGAGCGACAAATACCGGACCATCAAGCGCATCATGAACATTCTGATTATCGGGCAGCTTGTCACGATGCTCATCCTATGGCAGGTTGCAAGCTTCGGCGTTGTTTTGATTACGATCAGCTTGTTTTATTTCTTCTACTACCCGGTCTATCCGTTGGCGGATACGATGGCCATCCAGACGGCGCAGCGGTACGGGCGCAGCTTTACCGTCATCCGGGTATTCGGCTCGCTCGGCTACGCGTTCTTCGCGCTTGGCATTGGATATGCCATTGGTGCGGCGGGCGCTTCGGCTGCGCTGTCGATCGGCATCGGAATCGGCGTGTTTACGCTCATATGCTCCTTTCTTATCCGCGATGGGGTCGCGGCCAAGTCAGAGCCTGTGGAACTGGCAGCCCTGCTCAAAATATTGCGTTCGAAAGAAATATTGTGGTTCTTCGGCTGCACCTTCTGTCTTGCCATCGCCCACCGCATGAATGAAGCCTTTCTGACGCTCACCTTATCGGGGCTTGGTGCGGGCGAGGGTCTCATCGGGTGGTCCTTGATGATCTCGGCTGCCAGCGAGATCCCGATTTTTTTCCTGCTGAGCAAGTATGGCGACAAAATGAAGGAGCTGCCGCTGCTCGGCTTTGCAAGCCTGATGTTTGCGCTCCGCTTCCTGCTCATGGCGCTGGCATCCGATCCGTTGTCGGTGCTCGCCGTCCAGTCGCTTCACAGCATTACCTTCGGCGTGTTTTATGTAACCGCAGTCCGTTATATTACCAGGATCATTCCGTGGCAGTACCGGGCCACCGGGATGGCGCTCTTCATTATTTTCTGGTCCAGCGTCTCAGGGCTTCTCAGTGGAGCTTTCGGCGGTTTGCTGTTCGAAGCCGCGGGTAGATCCACCTTCTACCTGCTTGCGGCCCTCCTGTCCTTTGCTGCCTGCCTCGGCTTTATCTACCGGCACCTCTTCGCCAAGCCGGAGGAGATGCATGCCTCTGGATTCGGCGCCTAGAATACTGCGCGAAACACCCCTCGATATAGAACAACAAAGGCAAGCACGGACCGGGTATCGATCCGTACTTGCCTTTTATTGATCATGACCAGACCTGCTTGACCCAAAGGAACACAAAAAAGCACAGTTCTCGGTAGAGAACTGTGCTTCATGCCTTGGTAATTCTATAAGATCTCCGTATCGGGAGTTAGCTTACAGTTTTGTTACGTTGGCTGCTTGAGGACCACGGTTACCTTCTGTGATGTCGAACTCAACCGCTTGACCTTCTTCCAAACTCTTGAAGCCTTCTTCTTGAATTGCGGAGAAGTGTACGAATACATCCTCGCCACCTTCAACGGAAATGAAGCCGTAACCTTTTTCTGCGTTAAACCATTTAACTGTACCTTTCAAATGAACAACCTCCTAAAAATACCGCCATCTATGGCGAATATCCATATTATATCCCATGTTTTCTGACAATGCAATCCGTCAATTCGCCCTAAGGGGCTTTTTTCGGTACACTATTTTAATCAGAAGATGATTTGCTTTTAAGCCCGCGAGTGCGTTATCATTTACCCAAAAGCCTAAGTAGCAAACGGAGATGCATATGATCAAAAAACATGAAATATACAAAAAAGACAAGTGGAACATGATGACGGTCGAAGTTCAGGGCCGATACATCGTTCTTCGCGAAATTTCCGACCAGTGGGGTGAAGAGACCCATACCTTCATGAGTCGGCCAGCCTTGATGCACTGGGCTCAAAACCGCTTTCCCAAAGAAGATTTCGAAGGCCGGGAAGATGAGTGGAGAGAAATGATGGCTGCCTTTAAGCAGGTGTAACGGATGGATTATACGAATATCGTCATCTTCATTATTCTGGCCTTCAGTCTTGGTGCCATCATGATCATGTACCGGGATCGGATACCCCAAAGACTAAGAAAGGGGATGGCCCTGATTGCCGTCGCCTTTATCTTGTTTGCCTTTTACCTTATTGTATACAGTTTCTTGAATCTGGGTTCCTCGTAAATTTATAGGATGAAAATGGCGGGTAAGCGGCATACTATCGCTCGGATGCTTCAATTCGAGGAGGTATTATGCCATGAGAGGCGCCAAGGTGCTCTGCATTACGCTTGCCATCAGCCTGCTAGCTCTATCCGCTGCCCGCTCCGAAGTCTTGTCTGAAGGAACCCGGACTCCAACTAATCCATATCATTCAAGGAGGATTTCCATGGAACAATTGTTGAAACGCGCTGATGTCCCTAAACAGCATCAATGGAAACTCGAGGATTTATTTGCTGATCAAAAGGCTTGGGATGCAAGCTTTGCGGAGCTGAAGAATCTGCTGAAACGGACCGCCGATTACCAAGGCAAGTTAAACAACGCAGCTTCCATCAAGGAATGCTTCGAGCTCGAAGACGAAATCTCATACCATGCCGAACGTTTATACGTATACGCTCATATGCACCATGACGAGGATACGGCAAACCCTACATATCAGGCACTAACCGCCAAAGCCAAAAAACTGAACGTGGAAGCCGGAGAAGCCCTCTCTTTCATCACGCCTGAAATTCTGTCCCTGTCCGAAACGGAACTGGATAAATTGATCGAAGACCCTTCCCTGAAGGAATTCAAATTCACGCTGACCGAAATGAAACGGGAGAAAGCGCACGTGCTGTCCAAGACGGAAGAAGCGCTGCTGGCTCAAGTCGGCAACCTCTCTTCTGCACCGCAGACCATTTTCGGCATGCTCAACAATGCGGACATGAAATTCCCGAAAATCAAAAACGAGGACGGCAAGGACGTCGAGCTTACGCACGGCAATTATATTCAATTCCTGGAGAGCCCGAACCGCGAGGTTCGCGAGCGTGCTTTCAAAGCCGTGTACGAAACCTACGGCAAGCAGAAAAACACGATTGCGGCTACGCTGAACGCCAACGTTAACAAAAACATGTTCTACTCCCGCGTTCGCAAATACCCTTCCGTTCTGGAAATGGCTCTCTATGGGGATAACATTCCGAAGGAAGTCTACACGAACCTGATTGACACCATTCACGAGAGCCTGCCGCTCCTTCACCGTTACATGGAGCTCCGGAAGAAGCTGCTGGGCGTGGATGAGCTTCATATGTACGATTTGTTCGCTCCGCTCGTAGAAGAGTACAAATGGGATATCACATACGAGGAAGCGAAACAAATGACCAAGGAAGGCCTTACGCCGCTTGGTGAGGATTATCTCAGCAGCCTGCAGGAAGGCTATGACAACGGCTGGATCGACGTGTACGAGAATGAGAACAAACGGACTGGCGCGTACAGCTGGGGCGCATACGGCACCCATCCATATGTTCTGCTGAACCATAAAGATAACCTGAACAGCATGTTTACCCTTGCTCACGAGATGGGTCATGCGCTTCACTCCTACTACTCCGACAACGCCTTGAAATACCGTGATGCGCAGTACACCATCTTCCTGGCCGAAGTGGCGTCAACCACGAACGAGGCGCTGCTGATGGATTACCTGCTGAAGAACGCCAAGGATCCGAAGCAGAAGATGTATCTGCTTACCTACTATGCCGATCAATTCCGGACGACGGTATTCCGTCAAACGATGTTTGCCGAGTTCGAGAAGATCGTGCACGAACGCGTGGAAAGCGGCGAATCCCTGACGGCACAGGATCTTTCCGACATCTACTACGAGCTGAACGTGAAATATCACGGCAAAGGCATGCAAGTGGATAAAGAGATCGGCATGGAATGGGCACGGATTCCTCATTTCTACAACAGCTTCTATGTGTACAAATACGCGACCGGCTTCTCGGCTGCGACCAGTTTCTCCAAGCAAATCCTGGAGGAAGGCCAGCCTGCCGTTGACCGTTATCTCGGCTTCCTGAAGAGCGGAGGCAGCGATTACTCCATCAACATCCTCAAGAAAGCCGGCGTGGATATGTCTTCTCCGGAGCCGATCCGTGAGGCGATGAGCGTATTTGAAGACGTCATCAACCAAATGGAGCAGTTGACGAAATAAACAGCCCAGCTTCGCGGGCATGAGCTAATCTCAATTGACCAGTGGAATAAAATCCCTTGCCCTTTACGGGCGAGGGATTTTATACTGTTTGGAGGAAGGAGGAGTTCCCCATGAAAATTCAATGGTCGTTAATCGCAGCCTTATTGTTTGCCCTGATTACGGCTGTGTTCGCCGTCATCAATGTCAATCCGGTTGCCGTGAACCTGTTGTTCGGCACCGTCAACGTACCGCTGATTCTGCTGATTATCGGATGCTCGCTGATCGGGGGACTGATCGTCGGCACGTTCGGGATTTACCGTCAATATCAAATGCAGAAGGAAATCCGTTCGTTAGCGGAGCAGCTCATACATATCCGTGAAGTAACGGGATACACCCCTGAAATACAAACTGCGGAAGAGGAAAACAAGAAAGATCAGAAGGACGTTCCCGTTGAATAGGGAAGGCTGTCCCATCGAACCAAGGAGGCATAACAAACCCGTGTCGATACAACCGAATGAAACTTACGTGCTGGACCTGCTAAAAGAACTGCTGGATACGCCGAGCCCTACCGGGTATACCCACGACATCATGAAGCGGATCGAGCAGGAAGCCGCTTCGCTTGGAGTTTCCCTGGAATGGAATGAGAAAGGCGGAGCCGTCCTGTCCGTTCCCGGACAAGACGGCAGCCGAACCGTCGGCCTGAGCGCCCATGTGGACACGCTCGGCGCCATGGTTCGTGCCGTAAAATCGGAAGGTACGCTCCGGCTGACCGCCGTCGGCGGATACATGATGAACAGCATCGAGAATGAATACTGCATCATCCATACGCGCAGCGGCAAGAAATATACGGGCACGATCCTGTCCACGCATCCTTCCGTTCACGTGTACAGCGATGCCCGTGATTTCAAGCGCCAGGAAGCCCATATGGAGGTCCGGATCGACGAATTGGTGGAATCTGCCGATGATGTGAAGAAACTCGGAATCGGCGTTGGTGATTTTGTATCCTTTGATGCGCGTGCGGTCATTACGCCGAGCGGTTACATTAAATCCCGCCATCTAGATGACAAAGCCAGCGTCGCCGCCCTCTTCGGCTTGCTCGAAAGCATGAAGCGGGATAACTGGAAGCCTGCCTACAATGTGAAACTTCTCATCTCGAACTATGAAGAGGTCGGACATGGCGCCGCCTATATTCCTGCCGACATCCATGAACTAATTGCGGTCGATATGGGCTGCATCGGCGATGACCTGAGCTGCAAGGAAACCGATGTGTCCATCTGCGCGAAGGATTCTTCCGGTCCCTACGACTACGGCATGACCAGCCGTTTGATCCAGCTGGCCGAAAACGAAGGCATTGCTTATGCGGTGGACGTGTACCCGCATTACGGCTCCGATGCATCCGCGGCGCTCTCCGCCGGCAGCAACATCAAGGCTGCGCTGATCGGCCCCGGCGTTCATGCATCCCATGCGATGGAAAGAACGCATAAACAAGCTATTCTTAACACCGTTAAGCTGTTGGCTGCCTACGTGAAATAAGTCATCTCCATACAGAAAAAGGGGCGTCCCGCCAAGGCCTTCAGCCTGGGGACGCCCCTTTGTTATTGTTGTATTGCATTCAAATTCAAGATTTCTTGCTCTGCTCAATCTTCTCCGCAAGCTCGTTCAGATAGGTCCAGCGCTCCATCAAATGCTCCAGCTCGCCTTCCGTCTCCTCTTGGGACTTCATCAGCTCCTGAAGCCTGGCCGCATCGCTGCCGGCGGTCTCCATCTCCGATTGAATCGAAGCGAGCTTGTTCTCGGCGGCTTCGATAAGAGCGTCAATCTGCTCATACTCCCGCTGTTCTTTATAACTGAATTTCAAGCGCTCCCGCGGCGCTTCCTGAGCGGAACCGCTGTCTGATCCTCCCGAAGCAGGCTTGGCACTGGATGCTTCCGCCTTGCCCCCGGCGGCTTCGCCGCCATGGCGCTGCATCCATTCGGCATATTCGCTGTAAGAACCGACATGGACACGGATCTGTCCGTTGCCCTCAAACGCCATGATCTTGTCCACTGTTCGATCCAGGAAAAAGCGATCATGGGATACGACGATGCAGACGCCCGGGAATTCATCCAGGTACTGCTCCAGGACGGACAGCGTCTGAATGTCCAGATCATTGGTCGGTTCATCGAGAAGCAGCACGTTCGGCGCGCTCATCAGCACCCGCAGCAGGTACAACCTGCGCTTTTCGCCCCCGGACAGCTTGGCAATCGGCGTCCACTGCAGCGCCGGCGGGAACAGGAAGCGTTCCAGCATCTGGGCCGCGGTAATGGCCGAGCCGTCCGCTGTGCGGACAACCTCCGCTTCATCCTTGATATACTCAATCACTCGCTTACTGCCGTCCATCTCCTGATGCTCCTGCGTGAAATAACCGAGCTTAACCGTGGGGCCAAGCACGACTTCCCCGGCATCCGGCTGAAGCCGCCCGGCAATCAGGTTGAGCAGCGTGGATTTGCCGCTGCCGTTCGGGCCAACGATGCCAATCCGATCCTCGGGAACGGCAATGTAGGAAAGATCCTGAATGAGAACTTTGTCGTCGCTCTTCTTCCGCAGACCTTCAATCTCCAGAATTTTTCGTCCCAGCCGGGTGGAAGCGACCGAGACGTCCAATTCGCCGGAGCTGTGTACCATCTCCTGATCCTTGAGCTTCTCGAATCGTTCGATCCTCGCCTTCTGCTTGGTCGTACGCGCCTTGGCTCCTCGGCGAATCCAGGCCAGCTCGCTTCGCAGCAAATTCTGGCGCTTCTGCTCGGAAGCAGCCTCACGCTCCTCGCGCTCCGCCTTCAATTCCAGAAAGCGGCTGTAATTCGCCTCATATCGGAACAGCCGCCCGTGATCCAGCTCCAGCATGACATTGGCCACCCGGTCCAGAAAATACCGGTCATGCGTAATCATGAGCAGCGCACCCCGGCGCTTCTGCAGATACTGTTCCAGCCAGGCCACGGATTCATTGTCGATATGGTTCGTCGGCTCATCCAAGATAAGCAAATCGGAAGGCTGGATCAAGGCTGCGGCCAATGCGACCCGCTTACGCTGGCCGCCTGAGAGCGTCCCCATCTTCGCGTCATAATTCCGGATGCCCAGCTTGGACAGGATGGTTTTCGCATCGCTTTCCAGCTGCCACGCCTGCAGCGTATCCAGCGTCTGATTGAGCTTCAGCAGCTTCTGCTGCAGGTCTTCGCGATTCGGATGCAGCTCCAGCAGTTCCATCGTTTCGGTGTACTCCCGCACCGCCTTCATCTCAGGAAGATCGCCCTCAAATACCTGCTGCAGGACGGTATTGTCCGGATCAAACTCGGGGTTCTGGGCCAAATAACGCACCCGGATGCGATTGCCCATCGATATTTTACCGGCATCCGGCGGCTCAAGCCCCGCGATAACGCGCATAAACGTGGATTTCCCCGTGCCGTTTACGCCGATGATCCCGATTTTATCCTGGTCCTCCATCCCGAAGGAAGCATCCTGAAACAGAATTTTATCTCCATAGCTTTTCGTTACCTGTTCCACAGTCAATATATTCATCGTTATGATCCCTACTTACATCTATAGATTTCGTTGATCGTTCGTTCATCGGTAAGACGGATACATTATAACGCAATCCACGCCGCAATCCCATAAGCTGCCGCGCCGCCAAGCAATGAGCTGACCAGATTGACCGCATCGTTGGACATCCAGGCATGTCCGCGCATGCGCACCGTATCCTGGCCGCAATGTCGTGACACTTCCACCGATTTGCCGCACGCCGGGCAGCGATACATTACCTGCATGGTCGCGCCGAGGTACGAATCGGCAAAAGCTCCGACCATGCCGCCCGCAAGGGCAGCCAGGACATACGGCAACAGATCCGCATTCATGCCGCTCCACTCGGCCAGCAGCCATCCGCCTGCCCCAATCAGCGTACTCCCTGCCGCCGCCGCCGCAGAGCCGACCCAGGACACGCCGCCGGACTCCCCGGCTGTCAGCACCCTTCCGTTCAGCACGGAACGCGGAGGCTTCCGGCTAAGGCTGCCTACCTCCGTGGCCCAGGTATCCGCCGTCACCGTAGCCATGACGCCTATAAACAGGTACACCCACAGATGGGACGGAATCCATACGTTCAGCAGACACAGCACCATGCCGATGCCGCCATTGGCGAAGACCTGACCGGCATCCCGCCGGCCGGTCTTGGCATAGGATTTCTCCAGGTCCGCCTTCCGCTGCTTCCCATGCCGCGAGAGCAGCGTGGACGTTATGAAAAAAAGAAGCAGGGTTCCGAACCAAAACGCGTTCCCTGCTCCGTAATATATGGTACCCATCAGAATAGCGGCTAAGGCTCCGGATTCCGATAACGATCGTTTCCTGTAAGCGGCTCCTGCCACGATGACGGCACCCGCTGCCCCGATCAGCCAATCCATCCGCGATCCCTCCCATAATAAAGCTTGTCAGATTACCCGATTTCGCAGCGGCCCAGACGGACGTCTCCCCAGAACAATTCAAACACGTCGCCGGATTCCGTGGGTCCCACGCCCGCCGGCGTGCCTGTGAAGATCAAATCCCCTTCACCAAGACCGTAATGCTCGCCGATGTAATCGATGATGCGCTGAAGGGAGAAGATCATATCCTTCACATTTCCCCGCTGGACCTGGGCGCCGTTCTTCCAGACGGTAAAATCCTTATCCTCAAGCTTGGCGGTTCCCGGGAAAGCGATGGATGGCGTAAGCGGAGCGGAAGATTTAAACGCCTTTGCTGCCGTCCACGGGTGTCCTTTCTCCTTAATGACCGTCTGTACGTCACGCAGCGTGAAATCGATGCCCAGGGCCATCGTTTTTACAAGCTCGTCCACGGTCTTGCCTGGCGCGTAATCCTCCGCTAGCTGAATCACAAGCTCGCCTTCAAAATGAAGGCTGCCCCTGTCCATGGGCAGCTTCAGCACGCTGCCGTCCAGTGGAACGACGGCATGCGAGGGTTTAAGGAAAATCATCGGCTCTTCCGGTACGGCATTGCCGAGCTCCGCCGCATGCAGTTGGTAATTACGTCCTACACAATAAACGTTATTCACTAGGGCACACATCAATTAAAACCTCCATTTTCTTCGCCAGAACGGAACTTTTGGTGCAATTTTATGAATAAAGATTTGGCCCCATGTATCGGGCCGGTTCGTACAGATCATGATGGCGGGATTCATTCGGGCGAGCGATCTCATGCTCTTCGCATCATCCACCGTCCAAGCCATGGGCGTAATGCCGTTCTTCACCAGATCTGACGCAAAAGCCGCATCCAGGTGGGAGTAGCCGATGGATAAAAAGGAACATTTCATTTGCTTCAAGCGTGCCAGCAAATTGCGAGGATGCGCATCGATGATAAGTCCGGTTTTTACGTCGGGCTCCAATTCCTTTGCCTTCATCAACGCTTTCGGTTCAAACGAAGTAAGCACCACGTCCGGCAGCATCCGGTGCGCTTGAATCCGCTCCAGGACAGCGGCTTCCAGGCCGGGATACATGTCCCCGCTCGTTTTGAGTTCGATGTTAAGTTTCAATCGGCCTTTGACCAGCTGCAGGACCTCATCCAGCGATGGAACCTGCTCTCCTCTGAACTGGCGTCCCTTCCATTCTCCGGCGTCCATCCTCCGGATTTGCTGCCAGGTCAGATCCTTCACCTTGCCCTTCCCGGTCGTCGTACGATCCACGCTGAAGTCATGGATCACGACAGGGACCCCGTCCCGAGTCAGCTGCACATCAATTTCCATCCAATGCACGAAGGGCTCATCCATCGCCATCTGAATGGCTGCGCGCGTATTTTCAGGCGCTTTACCGGAAAATCCCCGGTGAGCCACGCATAAATTGTTCATGGTGGGACCTCCTTGATGTAACGTTTAACGAATTAGTCTGCGGCCTTGCCTGCTGTAACTTCACCATCAAGCGCTATTTGGACGCCGCCCACGGATCGCTCCTGGACCTCTTTCAGCAGAGCTTCAGCTTCTTTGCCTTCAAGCGGAATGACCTGCCCGATCTCCGTACGGTAAGGCGTCAGCTTCAGGTCGCAATCACCTTGCTTGCTGCATGAAGCCCGGAACACGGCTGTTTTCCACGTATCGGCATTCGATGATTTGGTAAAGATGAAATTCCCCGTGCTGTACGCAATCCACTTGCCCTTGTACTGCTCCAATCCCTGCAGCACATGCGGGTGGCCGCCGATAATCAGATCGGCGCCGCCGTCAATGAATGCGCGTGACAGATTGATCTGATGGACATTCGGCGTCTTATGAAGCTCCTCCCCCCAATGGGCGATGACAACCACCAGATCGGCCTTGCTCCTTGCCTCCTGGATCGCTTCAACCGCCTTGGGCAGCACATGGTCATAAGCCCCGGCGACCCCGGGCCTGTTCTCCAGCGCATACCAGGTCGTCTCCGGCAGAACGCGGCTGAAGCCCAGCAGGGCAACCGTCAAGCCCTGTCGTTCGAAATACTGGGCCGCAAAGGCTTCTTTCTCGTTCCGCCCCGCGCCCACATAACGGATATCATGGTCCTTCAGGTGCTTCAAGGTATCCAATAGCCCCTCCTGCCCCTGGTCCAGGATGTGATTGTTAGCCAGATTAACGGCTTCCACCCCGGCATCCCGGAGGGCGGGCAATACGTCCGGAGAGGACTTGAATACGAATTTCTTATTGGCGGCGCCAATGCCTCCGGTCGTAACCGGGGTTTCCAGATTAAGCACGGTTAGGTCGTCCTCCAGAAATGCGGCACCCAGGTGCTTGTAGGGATAATCATATCCATGCTTCTTCAGCTCAGCCTCCACCTTGCCCGAGAACAACGTGTCCCCTGCAAAATGCATGACCACTCGCGCTGCCATCTCGTCATCGGCAGGTTCATCCGCCGCGCTGCCATCTGGCCCCGTTATCACGGAATCGGGAGGTTTGCCGGGCTCCGTCGTCTTCGAAGGATCGGAATCCGTTCCCGCACCTTCGTCCTGCTGCCCGGGGCCGGTGATTCCCGCCTGCTCCCCTTCCATGCCAAAGTCCGGCATACCAGGGGGATAAGCCGTTTGCGTAACCGGATCTTCCTTGAATTTAAAATGATAAACAAGCAAAGCAGCGATCATAAAAATCAGGCATAGGTTTAAAATGAGCCAAACCTGTCCGGTTCGCTGCTTACGGGCCTTCTTCTCGGCCTTGCTTTTCTCTGATCGTGACAGATGCTGCATAGGTCACTCCTTTATTCACTCATGAGCTCGCGCAATAAGTCGCTTCCCCCATTATACCAGCTTCCCCATAAAGAATAGAACCCCCCGTCGCCGGGGAGTTCCATATCAAAGCATTCTGTTGAGAAATTCGGGTAAGAACCGCTTACAGTCCAATCAAGGTGATCACGGAGTCGCTGAGCGCCTCCATATAGAGCGGGTCGCTGTTCAAGGAGTCGATGCGCTCAAGCCGCATATCCATCTCCTTGGCAATGCTTTTGGCTTCGATATCCAAATCGTACAGCACCTCAAGATGATCCGATACGAAACCGACCGGTGCTACCAGCACGTCCTCCACCTGTTCTTCTTTGTTCAGCGTCTGCAGCGTATCCAGAATGTCCGGGCCCAGCCAAGGCTCCGCCGTCCGGCCGGCGCTTTGCCACGTAAACTGCCACTGCTTCACGCCTGCCTTCTCGGCTACGGCCTTGGATGTCTCAAGCAGCTGATCCTGATAAGGATCTCCGACGGACAAGATGCGTTCCGGAAGGCTGTGGGCACTGAACAGCACCCTCACGCTGTCCCGGACAGCCCCCGCTTGCTCGAACTGGTTCAGCTTCGCCGACACCCGGTCCGCAAAAGCCTCGATCAGTTTCGGATGCATGTGGTAGCTCTCCACGAACGAAATCTGAAGTCCCAGCTCATCGGCTTTCGCCTGCGCACGCTTCACGTAGGATCCGATGCTCATGGTGGAGTAATGGGGAGCCAGCACGATGCCGACGGCTTCCTTGATCCCGTCCCGGACCATTTGCTCCACGCCGTCTTCGATATACGGAGCCGCGTGCTTCAAGCCTTGATAACACACAAACTCAAGGTCGATGGCCCGGGGATCCGCATTTAATGTATCCTGCAGCGTGCGGACCTGCCGGTCCGTGTTCTCGCGGAGCGGAAACACGCCTCCCACAATCGCCTCATAGCGGTCCGTCAGCTCCTTGAGCTGCTCTTCCGACGGCTTATTTCCGCGGCGGATATGCGTATAATAACTTTCGATTCCTTCCATGCTCTCCGGCGTGCCGTAGGACATGACCAATACGCCAATCTTATTCTTCATACCATCTCACCTCTTGGCTAATAAAATATTCAACGTTTAAGAGCGTTGTGCTCCTGCCTGCAGTGCTTGAGCGGAGTATTCGTGAATATACGAGGTCAGCTCACGCAGCTTCTCCAGGGATGCCTCCGGGAATAAACCGTGTCCTAGATTAAACACAAAGCCCGGCTCCTGAATCCCCTGATCGATAATTTCTTTGGCATACTGCTGAATGACCGGCATAGGCCCGGTCAGAACCGTCGGATCCAAATTGCCCTGAACGGCATATTTATGCTCCAAACGGCGGCGTCCTTCCGTAATGGACACTCGCCAGTCGAGACCGATGACATCCGTGCTGAGATCCGTAAGCGTAGGCAGCAGCTCTCCTGAGCTTACCCCCGGGAAATAGATCTTCGGCACGCTTAGGTCCTGAAGCTCAGCAAAGATACGCTGAATGGTTGGAAGGACAAACGTTTGGAAATCCTTTGGAGACAAAGCTCCCACCCAGCTGTCGAACAATTGAAACGCTTTCCCGCCGTTTGCCACGTGGGCGCGCAAATAAGCGATCACCATGTCGCCGAGCTTGTCCATCAACGAAAACCATACCTTCGGCTCGCTGTACATAAGCTCTTTCGTGCGAAGATAATTTTTGGAAGGTCTGCCTTCGATGAGATAACTGGCAATCGTGAACGGAGCACCGGCAAACGTAATGAGCGGAACGTCCAGCTCCTTCTCCAGAATGCGAATCGTCTCCAAGACATGGCCGAGATCACCTTCCACGTCGATCGGGCGAAGCTTCTCTACATCCGCTGCCGATCGGATCGGATTGTCGATCACGGGACCGATATTTTTCACAATATCGAAGTCTACCCCGATCGAGGCAACGGGATTCATTATATCGGAATATAAAATAGCCGCGTCCACGCCGAGCTTCCGTACCGGCATCAGGGTCACTTCTGCCGCCAGCTCGGGTTGACTGCATATTTCCAGCAGGGAGTACTTTTCTTTAATCTTTCGATACTCCGGGTCGTAGCGTCCCGCTTGTCGCATGTACCATACAGGAATGTGGTCCACTTCCTGCTTGCGGCAAGCGCGGATGAATTGATCGTTATAGGTCATGATTAGGCCCCCATCAATGTGTATAAAGTTTCCTAAAGAACATTATGCCCTTTTTAAAAGTAAGTAACAACCGTCTTACATGGACATCCTATGAAAATCGCATGACAATCTTATGACATTGTTAGCATTTGGCACTTTTTAAATATGTTATACTGGAAGAACGGCTTTTTTAGGGTAATTCCATATACGTCCGGTTCGCGCCGGACCCGACAGCTTAGAAAGGAAGTGAAGGGCACATTGACCAATTGGAAAATCAATCTCATTGTGCTTTGGTTCGGGCAGTTCTTGGTCAACTCCGGGATGACCATGATCACCCCGTTCCTGACATTGTATTTGGCCCAGGACCTGAATGTCGTGGGAGACCGGGAGATAGGCGTGTGGGCCGGATTGATCTTTGCGGCCAACTTCCTGACCTCGTTTATTTTTCAGCCGATCTGGGGAAAAGTCGCCGATAAGTACGGACGCAAAATCATGCTGCTGCGCTCGGGCTTCGGCATGGCGCTTGTCATCGCGTGCATGGGGTTTGCCACCCATCCGTGGCATCTGCTGGCTCTTCGGCTGCTGAACGGTACCATATCGGGATTTAACCCTGCGGCGATATCGCTCGTATCGGGCACAACGCCGAAGAATCGGATGGGGTTCGCGATGGGCATCATGCAATCCGGACAAGTCGCCGGCACTATACTCGGTCCGTTGATCGGCGGACTCATGGCCAGCTGGGTCGGCTTCCGGCCGATTTTCTATATTACAGGCGGGTTAATCTTTACGGCCTCGCTGCTCGCCTTGTTCCTCGTCAAGGAAAACTTCAACCGCGAGCGGGCAGCCAAGGCGCCGCAGCCATCGGTTATCGCCGGGCTCAAGGAGCTGAGCCACATTCCGCAGCTGCCGGCGTTATTCGCTGTTACGTTCCTGCTTCAATTCGCGATGATCAGCCCTATGGCGCTGCTCCCGCTGTATGTTCAGAAGCTTCATGGATCCGCGGTGGATATCGCGATATGGGCCGGATTCGTCGTGGCGGTCACGGGGCTGTCGAACATGATCGCCTCCCCGATTCTCGGCAAGCTCAGCGACAAGGTCGGCGCGCACCGCATACTGACGTACGCCTTGATCGGTACGGGACTTACGTTGATCCCGCAAGCCTTCGTGCAATCCGTGTGGCAGCTGATTATCGTGCGGTTCATGATGGGCGTGTTCATGGGCGGGCTGCTGCCAAGCGTCAACGCGCTGATTCGCTCCTACACGCCGGACGGCATGGAAAGCCGCTCCTTCGGCTTCAACACAAGCTCGCTTGCGCTTGGCAATATGCTGGGCGCGGTGATCGGCGGATTCTTATCCGGATTCATCGGAATCGAAGGATTGTTCATTACATCCGGCTGTCTGCTGATCATCAATATGTTATGGGTAAGGCGGAAACTGTTCTCGCATAAGCCCTCGCCCAAATACCGTTGAGCCTGCCAGCAGAATAACCGCAACCGTCTTATCCACAAAGGGGCTGTCCCGTGGTCTAACCGACCCGAGGACAGCCCCTTTGTGTTATCCGTTTCATCCCTTTACGCGCGCAAGGATCAGCCCGTCATAGGCGGGCAGCAGCGTGCTGATCAGCCTCTCGTCCGTCGCGATGATTTCATTAAAACGGCGGACGGCCTGAACCGAAGGACCGTTCTTCTCCGAGTTCAGTGTCCGGCCCCGCAAAAAGCAATTGTCTCCGGCAATGAGGGCACCGGGATTGGCAAGCTCCATGGCATATTCCAAGTACAGAGGATAGTTCTCCTTATCCGCATCAATAAAGAAAAAATCGAATGTCCGCCCTTCCTGCTTCAAAACCTCCAGACTATCCGCCGCCGGACCGATGCGGTACTCCACCTGATCCTTGAATCCGGCCTTCTCCAGATGACGTCCTGCGAGTGCCGCGTATTCTTCCTTCAGCTCTAAGGACGTGAGTTTGCCGTCGGCCGGGAGTCCGCGGCACAAACAGATGCCGCTATAGCCGCCAAGGGCGCCGATTTCGAGAATATTCCTTGCGCCGGCAGTCTGTACCAGCATAGTCAGCAGCCGGCCGTATGCCGGTGCCACCGAAACCTCCGGCATCCCGTGCTCGCGGATGGCTTCTATTACAAGCTGAAGCTCTTCATCTTCTGGGTATAATTGGTTAACATAATCATCAGGGGTCGTAAGCAATGAGGCTGCCTCCTTTTTCTAATAACATGCCTTGACTCCGATAAACCTAACGAGAACTATCATATGATAATTGTCTTAGCCAATGCAATCGCCTATACTATATAGATTGAACCGGCGGCGACTCTCGCCGTACACATGTTAAATGGAGTTGACATCGTTAATGCCTCGATTACAATTGATCGCGACGGCCCCGATGGGGCTGGAAGCCGTCGTTGCCCGCGAGTTGAAAGAGCTCGGGTATACCGACATGGAAGTAGAGAATGGAAGAGTTACCTTTTCGGGTGACCTGATCGATATTTGCCGCTGCAATCTATGGCTTCGGACGTCGGACCGCATCCTTGTCAAGATGGGGGAATTCACGGCCCTGACCTTCGACGAGCTCTTTGAAGGAACCAAAGCGCTGCCGTGGGAGGAATGGATTCCGGCGGATGGCGAATTCCCCGTGGAAGGACGTTCCCATAAATCGCAGCTTAGCAGCGTTCCCGCCTGTCAGGGCATCGTGAAAAAAGCAATCGTGGAGAAGCTGAAGCTCTCGCACCGCACGGAATGGTTCCCCGAGAACGGTCCCCGTTATGTAGTTGAGGTATCTCTCTTGAAGGATCGAGCCATCCTGACGCTGGATACGACAGGGCCAGCCCTGCATAAACGAGGTTACCGCAAGCTGGTGACGGAAGCGCCGCTGAAAGAAACGATGGCTTCCGCCCTGCTGCAGTTAAGCCGCTGGGGCCCGCATCGCCCGCTGTATGACCCGTGCTGCGGTTCGGGCACGATCCTGATTGAAGCCGCCATGATGGCCTGGAACATTGCGCCTGGCCTGCGCCGGTCGTTCCCGTCCGAGCACTGGGATATCATTGGAGACAGCCTGTGGGAGGATGCGCGCGAGGAGGCGTTTGATGCAGTGAAGGACGATATTCCGCTCCATGTCGCAGGAAGCGATATTGACCCGAAAGCCATCGAAGTAGCCAAAGCCGCGGCCAAAAGCGCGGGCCTTGCCGGCGAAATCGACTTCAAGGTCCTTCCAGCGGCCAAAGCCATCCCTGATGGTGAATTCGGCTGTATCATCACCAATCCGCCTTATGGCGAACGGTTAAGCGAGAAAGAGGAAGTTGAACGTTTGATCCGCCAATTCGGTTCCGTCATGCATTCGCTTCCGACCTGGTCCTTCTTCGCGATCAGCCCGACCAAGCAATTCGAGCATTACTTCGGCCGCAAGGCGGACAAGCGCCGCAAGCTGTTCAACGGCCGGATCGAGTGCCAGTATTATCAATATCTGGGGCCCTTGCCACCGCGTAACAAATCGGCGGAATAACGTCATGATGCCGCTTGAACCGCCGCCTTCGGGCGGCTTTTTTGTCTGCATCGCGGTTTGAATTCATGCCGGGCCAAGCTATAATTAGAAAAGCGTCTATCGACGTTCTTGCATAGAAATCAGACAACGTTTCGAGAATGTTTTAGTTTTTAGATAAAGGAGGATACCCTCGTGCTCTCATCGCCATCATGGATCGATATCCGCAGCCGGGTCTCCAGAGGACTGCATTACCGGTACACCGCCTATCTGTTATTCCTTATCCTCATGATGTACAAGCTGATCATGCTGGATCATCAGCTCCATATTGCCAATATGAAGCTGGACCGGGCAGACTATGTGATCGCCGTCGGCTCGCTCCTGCTGATCTCCTTTTGGACCTTATGGCTCCCGGCAAGAGGCCGGCTCGCTTCATTAACCTTGCTCAATCTGGTATGGACGGGGATCCTGTACGCCGATTTGATCTATTACCGGTACTTCGATGATTTCATAACGGTGCCGGTGCTCATGCAGGCCGGTCAAGTCGGTTCGCTCGGGGACAGCATCCGTTCCCTTATACACAGCGTCGACCTGCTCTTTTTTATCGATTGGGTTGTCATCGTCCCGTTTACGGCCGTGATGGTGTTCCGCAAACGGAGAACGACCTCCCAAACGTACGGGTTCCCGGGTGAATTTCAGCGGCATCGGCGGAAACGGGTGTTTGGCCGGTTGGCAGCTGGTGCGCTCGTCTTCATTCTTGGCATGTCGATGACTTTCGTTCCCATCAAGAAAGCGTCCGATACTTGGGCTGTCGGCCTCTTTGAAGGCAATTGGTGGAATATTACGCTATATAACGTGACGGGACTGATCGGTTTTCACGGATATGATCTGTACCGTTACGGCCGGGATCATCTCATCGGCCAGCCCAAGCTGGCTCAGGAAGAGGTCAACCAGGTCAAGGCATGGTTTGATGCCAAGCGTGGGAAAGCATCCGGAACCGGGGCTTTGTTCGGCAAGTATAAAGGCAGCAACGTGATCATGATCCAGACAGAGGCCTTCATGAATTTTGTCATTGGCCAGTCGATTGGGGGGCAGGAAATTACCCCCAACTTCAACCGTTTGATGAAGGACAGCATGTATTTCAGCAATTTCTACCATCAAACCGGGCAAGGACGAACGTCCGATGCGGACTTTGTCACGCACAGCTCCCTGCTTCCCCTGCCCACGGGTTCCGTGTTTACGCGATATGCCGATCGCGAGTACGATACTCTTCCGGAGATTCTGAAGGAACAGGGCTATGCCGCGAACGTGTTCCATGCCTATGACAGCAGCTTCTGGAACCGGACGACGATGTATCGGGAAATGAACTATGACCGTTTTTACAGCAAGAAGGATTATGAAATGAACGATGTGCTCGGATGGTCGCTGAGCGACAAAGCATTCTTCGCGCAATCGCTGGATCGCATGAAAGGCATCGAGCAGCCCTTCTATTCCTTCCTGATTACGTTAACGAGCCATCATCCGTATTATGTCCCGAAGGATGCCCGCAAGCTGGATACTGGAGAGTTTGAAGGCACGATGTTCGGGGATTATCTGCAGTCGATCCATTATGTGGACGAAGCCTTCGGCCAGTTCGAGGAGCAGATGAAGCAGCAAGAGCTGTGGGATAATACCATACTGCTCATCTATGGCGATCATGATAATTCGATCAAGGAAATATCGGACTATGAGAAGTTCCTGGGACGGGATCTGAACGCACTCGACATGGAACAGATCATGAACCAGGTCCCCCTGCTCATTCGCCTGCCTGACGGCGGGAATGCCGGAGTCTATCCCGAGGCCGCCGGCATGATGAACGTGACGCCGAGCATCCTTCATCTTCTCGGCGTATCGGAAGCGCCGTATTACTGGATCGGGGGCCATCTGTTTGATGATAAGCCTCGTCTGATTCCGCTGCGCAGCGGCGCTTTTTCGGAAGAGAAGGTGTTCTACCTGCCTTCCGAAACGGCCGGGCTGGAAGGTGGAACCTGTTATGATCTGACGACGCGTCAGCCAACCGACATCCAGGCCTGCCGTGACGGGTACGACGAAACCCGGAAGCAGCTGCAAATCTCGGACGAAGTCATCACGTACGATCTGCTGAAATTATTTAAAGAACAGGGCAAGGGTCAAACGGAGTAATAGAACAGCATCGGATTTAGGTTCTATCTAAATTCTGGCGCCCCACTTAACCAAAAAACAGGCTGATGCTGCCCCAGATTCATATAAGTTGGCCAAAAAGCCCGTTCAAAGCTTGAAAGCTTTGGAACGGGCTTGCACAGGATGATTTACTTTTTAGCCGAACGAAGCTTGGACAGGCGTTCCTTCTCTTCACCTAACAACTCTTCCGCCAATTCCACGGCGTTTCGGTTCCCCTGCTCGATCACCTGAGCGACCGCTTGCTCTGTATGGGATAACGAATTCTCCGCTTGCTGAATTAACTGTTCCGTCGGATGGGACATGGCCGAGGATACGGCACGGTGCAGTTTCTCCACGGAATCTAACGCGCTGTTGCTTGGACTGTTGGAGTGAAGACTGGAATCGTGACTGTTCATGACGGATGCTCCCTTCTAAAGTCATTGTTCCTGTTGCCCTCTTAGCATGGATGGCTGAGCCAGGAACTATACCCGTAGATATGGGAAATCCATGAATCTTCGTTTGGGGGCCAGAACAGCCTGTTGGTTACTTCACAAACGGCAGCGCCTTCGCCAGCACTTCATCCTCTGTAGGTGCGCTGACATACCGGCCGTTGATATAAATGAATGCGCGTTTGCCGCAAGGACCGCAATAGGATTTACAGCCGACCTTAATGTCGGCATCCGGCACCATTTTCTGAATCTTCGGGATGATTGTCTTCAATTTCGTATGCCTGCATTTCTCGCAGACGCGAATATCATTAGCCATTATTCATTACCTTCTTTGTTCTGAAGTATCCTAGTGGTCGCCGTGATTCCCTTGAGATGGATTCGTAATGACAAAGCCTTCCTCGGGAAAATAAAGATAGTCGATTTTGACGCCGTCCAGAAAAGGTTGTCCAGCCTCCAAAATGACGTCGATCTCTTTATCGGTCGATACGACGACGTCGCTTTCCTTAGGCGTGTCCAGGTCCAGTCCATAGTGGGCATGATCGCCATGCGCATGGGTAACCAGCACGCGAAGTTTCTTGTCCTTGTTCTCTTCCTTGTCCAGCTCTCGCTTTATCACTTTGGCCGCATTGCGGGTAATTTTACATTTCACGTATATTCATCTCCTCACGGATGTTTCATTCAATATGTTATTGTAGACCCCTGCCGACTTTTTCGCAAGGGTTCTGTCCGTATTGCCGCTGCCCGAAGGCCACTTACCTTGCGCGCTTGACCGTGCCCTGATTCTCACCGAGCAAACCCGGATATTTCCGTTCGACGCGGGATACGAACCAGTTCATCAGCAGCATCGTGACCCCGATATCATCGATCGGCAGGAAAGGCATGAAATCCGGCAGCACCCAGTACAGCGCAACCGGAACCAGGAATAACAGCTTGTCCCCTAAAGCAATCCGGGAAGAGGCCAAGTACCCGAATATCCGCTGGAATACGTGCGACCAGCGCCGAAGCGACCATAATCTTCTCCACTTCATGGTGCATACCTCCATTTCAATTGCATGAATATATATTACCCAATTCCTGAATCTCTAAGAAATCCCGGCTATTCCTATGCGGCCCGCAATCAATCAGAGGGCGAAAAGAGGCCACTGCCTTGATCCATGACAAGCAGCGGCCGATTCTTCTAGCTTTGTATACGTTTAGGAATGCTTCTCGTTTCATTATCAGGTTATTCCAAAGACATGAACGCCGACAGGATCGATCCCACCTCGACGCACAGGTCCTCGAAATCCTCAAGCGGCAGCGGATTAATCCCATATCCAATCTCCACCGTAAAGCCCGGTCTCCTGAAATGCTGGATGAACCAATCCTTGTAGCCCGCATCGCTCCCCTGAAGCTTCACCGGCCTGTAACCGCCCGCCTGACCCATTATTCTGGCCATGTTCTCGCTTTCCGGAGGCTCGTAGTCCCTGTAATTCCAATAAATTTCCCTGCCTTGGCTGTGAAGGGAAACGGCTCGTTCCGGAGAGATCGACAGGGTATGCTGATAGACGGCGTCGGCTTCCGGCTCGCTCAGCGGCTTAGCCCCCGCATAATCCTGCGGAGAAGGACGCGTTTTGCCCCTGCGTGCAACCTCCTCGTTCCAATGGGCCGGGAATTGGTCCCCCAAATCCACGCCGTTGATATTCGCCTTCCATCGGCGAAAGTCCTCGCGACCGCCATTCCATTCCAGCAGACGTTCATAATATGGTTGAGAAGGTGTGATTCCTTCTTGTACGAGCTCTACCCCGTCCGGGTTTGCCATCGGGACAACCCACAGCGTATAGTCCCGGTACCAGGCCGTCGGCTCCTGATGATAAACCGTTGAATCTTGGACCAACGCTCTGCCGTACTCCTCCATGAATCGCATCAGACAAGGAGTGGTGATCCATTCATTGGCATGCAGCGCCGCATTCATGTGAAGATTCTTCGGGCCTTTGCCGATTTTGGCCGCATATATGGGTTTGCCAAGCACGCTCCGTCCGATGACACTCCACTCGATGGCAGGGTAAAGCAGCTGCATCTCTTGGATATCGCGCTCTAGATCCCCCGGCCCATATTCGCCGGATAACCGTATCAAATGCTTATGCGTTGGGCCCGGCAGAACGATCGTTTTTCCCAGGGGCAGCTGATTAGCCGATAAACCGGGATTCAATTCTTCCAAGGCTTCCTTGCGAAACCGGAACGCACTGGCAATACGATCAAACGTATCATGCTCCTGAATGACATACCGCCGTCGCAGCGATGCAGGAAGATAGAGCATTTGTCCCTGCCGGAGATACGGCTGCTGGGCGGCCCATGGATTTGCCGTAATCAGCTGTTCATACGCCAGACCATATCTGGCAGCCACGCGTCTTAGTGTATCGCCTTTCTGTACGACATATTGCTGCATAATGGATTCCTTTCCGCGGCTAAGCCGCTTCAATTAGCGTCCAATCCATGTATATGAGCAGCCGCTTGTCCGACATGAATGATGCAGCCATGAAGGCGATCGTGAAACCAAAGAAAGGCAGGAAAGGGCCTCATCCCTTGTCCTGCCTGCCTCGCATTCTCGTATTCGTAATCATTCTAACAAGCTTGAAAGTATGAAACGTGAATTATAGCTTCGTAATCTGCCATACCACTGGCGTCCGCTTGATATGCTCACCAAGCCATTCGGTTGCAATGCTCTGAAAAATCTCCGGATCTCCTGTACAGAAAAATTGATGCACCGGGCCTTCCATGCTGCTCGCGAGTTGGCCCTTATCGTACAGAATCGTGCTGACTTCGCGTGCCGTCTCATCGGCGGAGCTGATCAGCTTCACATTGGGCCCCATGACGGTTTGAATCGTATTCATGAGGAACGGATAGTGGGTACAACCCAGGATCAGGCAATCAATGGAGGTATCCTTGATGCCTCGCAGCGATCGCTCTACCACCTGCAGAGAATCCTTGGACCGGAACAATCCGTGTTCGACCAGCGGTACCAGTTCGGGGCAGGCTTGACTCTCTACCCCGATATATGGCGACAGCTGTTTCAGAGCCGCTGTATACGCTCCGCTGCCAATGGTTCCGACCGTACCGATCACGCCGACGTGTCCGGTCTTCGTTGCGCTTATGGCGGCTCGTGCCCCTGGATGAATGACACCGATGACCGGCACGGGCACTTTGGACGAAATATAATCAAGCGCCGCCGCCGTTGCCGTATTACAGGCGATAACGATCATTTTGGGATCATATTGAATTAAATAATCTACGATTTGCTCCGTAAATAAACGGACTTCTTCCGGTGTACGGGGTCCGTAGGGTGCGCGGGCTGTATCTCCGAAATAAATAATCTTCTCTCTCGGGAGCTGCCTCATCACTTCTTTGGCGACAGTCAGCCCGCCCACACCCGAGTCTAGTATTGCGATTGCTTGCTGCACGAACCCACCGCTTCCTTCTTGTCAAATTCATGGTTTACAGTGATACCATATGTCATTTCGGATCGAAATGTACCTTAAATCTTACCCCAATTCCCCCCTATCTTCAACAAGGGCGCCGTTGTGAAAAACCATGGATACGATGTTCAAGCAATTGTAGGACTCTTGCTCCAGATGCGGAGCTTAGGTAGTTTATACTATAGTAAGCGTGCTTATAGAAAAGGAGAATCTCACGTGAACGACAGCATACATCTCACCGGCCTTTTTCAGGCTGCGGAGCAGTTTATCGGGCTCTGTTATGCAGAGTTAAACCGGACCGGGGAAGAAGTGCAATCCCGGATCAGCGACATCCGCTCACAGATCGAGCGGACAGGTACATACGAACATACGATCGAGGAACTGACGCACGGGGCCAAAATGGCCTGGCGAAACAGCAACCGCTGTATCGGGAGACTGTTTTGGGATCGCCTGAAGGTCATTGATGCCAGACACTTAACGGAAACCTCCGACGTCTTTTCGGCGCTTCTCCACCATATCGAGAGTGCCACTAATGGCGGGAAGATCATACCTACGATTACCATTTTCAGAGCTGCGCGTCCCGCGGAAGCTCCCCTTATGATCAAAAACCATCAATTGATTCGGTATGCGGGTTACGAAACGCCGGACGGCACGATTGGCGACCCGGCTTCGATCGCCTTCACGAAGGAATGCATGGAGATGGGTTGGCAGGGTGACTTGACCGCCCATGATGTGCTGCCGCTGGTGGTGCAGCAGGGGAATGAGCCGCCTGAGTGGCTGCCGATACCGAAATCCTCCGTGCTGGAGGTCTGCCTGGAGCATCCTGATCTTCCGGAGCTTAAAGAGGAAGGGTTAAAATGGTACGGGGTGCCTCTCATCTCGGACATGCTGCTTGAGATCGGGGGTATTACGTATACGGCCGCTCCGTTCAACGGATGGTATATGGGAACCGAAATCGGTGCCCGCAATCTCGCAGACGAGGCCCGTTACAACAAGCTTCCGCTCATCGCCAAGCTGATGGGACTGGAGACTTCAAGCGAAGCCACCCTGTGGAGGGATCGTGCACTGGTCGAACTCAATGTGGCCGTGCTTTATTCCTACAAAAAGGCGGGCGTCAGCATCGTGGACCATCACTCGGCTGCAGCCCAGTTCGGTCTGTTCGAACGGCGTGAAGCGCAGGCCGGGCGCGAGCTTACCGGAGACTGGAGCTGGCTGATTCCTCCGGTTTCGCCGGCCACCACGCATATTTTCCATGCATCCTATCATAATGACATGCGTTCGCCGAATTTCCATTATAGGAACAAGGGATAATAATCCCCCCTGAGCATGCTAAACACTAAACGCAGCAAAGCCGGAGCGTTTTGGCCGCCCCGGCTTTTCATGTATTTTGGCGTGATCCTTATTCCCGCAATCGATGTGCTGAAGACCGATGATCCCTGGTTTTAATCGTTGAACTTCTCTTCCGAAACAGGGGGCACATCCGCCTCTTCTTCAAAATCCTCATCAAACGAGGACACCTGTGCGGTTTCCTCTGCTGCCAGCCAGCTCTCCTGCCGGCTCCGCCAGGACTGAATGTCGGAGATGACATTCTCGGCACGATCCGTCATGATGCCGATCAGATTAACGCCCTGCTCGCCTACCTTCTCCGCTGCCTCCTGCACCTTGGCACCGATTCCGCGTGCGCCGTCTGCAATGTCATCCCGAAGCTCTTTGCCGGATTTCGGAGCCAGAAGAAGTGCGGTAACAGAACCTGCAACACTGCCGATCAATACTCCCCAGAGGAGTCCTTTGCTTTTTTCCTTCATATCCCATCTCTCCTTCTATTTGGCCTGCCCTTCGCCGGACTTGGAGGCATATTTGTTCCAGGAATGCCAGAGCGTCATACCGGCATCCACCCAACGGAACATCTCCCCGATCTGCCGTTCATTATCGAGGCGAGCACGTTCCAGATGCTCAATGGCCGTTATGGAAGCTTTTTTCCCAACAGCATGAACCGCATCGGCCGTCTTGGCTACGGCTGTCGCTGCACTGGACATGGAAGCGGCAAAAGCTTCGCCGGCTGCCAGCTGACGCTGTATCATCTCCAAAGAGACGGAAGCCTGCTCAAGCACTTGCGAAGCCTCCTGTGTCAATTGGGCGCTGTCTTCTTCAAGCCGGCCCAGCATGGCCTCAGCCCGCCGCATCAATTTTCTAATCGACAGCATCATGACCACCGCGGCAACCGCGATCAGTACGATGCCGGCGGCAGCGGCCAGCGCACTCCATTCTGTCATCGGGAACTCCTCCTTTCGTCCGACCGGGCGGATGCCTAGTCGCTTGATGCATTATAAGCAGGATGGGCTTGTCTTGACACAACATCGGCGATCTTTTTATTGCGGCCAGAGAACAACGAATATCCCCGCCCGCACAAGGAACATGCCGGCAAGGGTACGAATTCAACAAAAAACAGACCGTTCAGGGGATTTCCCTGAACGGTCTGTACTTCCATGAGTCATATGGATGAGCGAGCCGATGCCGTCATGGGAGAAACCATTCAAGCTAAACAGCCATCAGTACAGCTCGTTCTTTAAATATTCGCGAACGTTTCCCGCAAACTGCTCCAGCACGTCGGGCAGCACGGGCGTTAAAGAATGGAGCGCTTGCCGGTCCCAATCATAGTAGTCCTGTACGAGCGGCTTACGTAAACGAACCAGCTCCATCAGCACCTTATGAACCTCTTGCGGAAACACCTTTTCCTCATGATTGATATCCATGATATCTTCGTAACTGCTGGCATCCCGCATAATAAATCCGTCGATCAGGTAGCTGCCGACATCCGTGACGACCTCGATCGCCAGATGAAGCGCACGCTCCTGAACCAGGCCCAGCACCAGGCCTCCGTCCCACGATTGCGCCGCGGCCCGCAAACCTTCCGCAATGTCCGGAATTGCGTTCAGCCGCCGTTCAATTTGCTCTTGATTCACATAATACACCGCAAATCTCCTCCAGCCTGTTGTTGTAAGTCTATCTACAGCCTACACTTCAAAATCAACGCTTAGCGTATGATCTTTCACCGTATTGATGTATTGGATCACTTCCTGGTGCACAGGGTGAACGGCATAAGCCTGCAAATCTTCAAGATTGTCCACTTCAACGATCAAAGCCAAATCATAAGAGCGTTCGGAGCGGATCACATCGGCACCCGCTTCAAGGGATCTCAGCAACGGAATTTTACCGTCCATGTCGCGCAGCACCTGCACGGTTTTCTCAATATTCTCTGCGGTTGGATCCTTCAATTTGAAAAAAACAATATGTTTAATCATCGTCCGTTCCTCCATCTCTAGCATATATGTAAATCTCTCGTATCTATCATACCCCGTTCGTCCGGAAAAAGAAATCGCTCCCACGAACCTGAGGAGCATACAAGGCTCGCCGGATATAACCAAACAGGAGCACCGACTGGACGGCGCCAGAACGTGCTCCTGCATGAACATCCTATAAAATGGCCAGCCATTAGGATTTATGCGCTAAATATGATTCAGCATGTTCCGAGCAATCCAGACCCCGGCGGCTCCTGCCTGAGCAAGTCCTCTGGTAATTCCGGCGCCATCCCCGCCGCAATACAGCCCCTTGATCTCCGTCTCGAAGGATTCCGACAGCTTCGGCCTTGCGGAGTAGAACTTGGCCTCCACGCCGTAGAACAACGTGTGCTCCGACGCGATCCCCGGCGTGACTTGATCAAGCGCTTCAACCATCTCGATCAGACTCTTCATCGTATTGTAGGGCAGCACCAAGCCAAGATCGCCTGGAACGGCTTCCTTCAACGTCGGCTCAAGAAACCCTTCGCGGATTCTGCCCTCGGTGGATCTCCGGCCGCGAAGCACGTCGCCGTATTTCTGGACGATGACTCCGCCGCTGGACAGATCATTCGCCCGCCTGCATATTTCGCGCGCGTATTCGTTAGGCTTATCAAATGGCTCCGTAAACTTATGGGATACCAGCAGCGCAAAGTTCGTATTGGCCGAGCCCAATGCCGGATCCTTGTAGGAATGGCCGTTGGCTGCCATGACCCCGCTGTGGTTTTCCACCACGACATGGCCGGAAGGATTGCTGCAGAATGTCCGCACGCGGGTCCCGACCGAAGTGTTGAAGATGAATTTGCCTTCATACAAATGCTCGTTGATTTCGCGCATGACCACATCCGAGGTTTCGACGCGCACGCCGACATCCACTTGGTTATTATGCATTTTCAATCTGCGTTTTTTAAGAATGCCGGTCAACCAGGCAGACCCGTCGCGGCCAGGGGCAACCATCACCAGATTCGCCTCATGGACCTCTCCGCCCTTCATCGCGATGCCGGTAATGCGGTGGGTGCCGTCCTCCTTGACGGTGACGATGTCCTCGACCTCCGCCCGGAATGCCATATCAATCCTTGTCTTTAAATATTCATAAATCGACTTCAGGATTTCCAAATTCTGCTCGGTTCCAAGATGTCTGACCTGTGCGCGAAGCAGCTTAAGGCCTGCTGCGTATCCTCGCTGTTCAATATCGCGGATTGCATGGGTCGTCGGATCTGTAATGGCTGGCGTCGCCCCATGCTCCAGGTTGATGGCATCCACATATTGAATGAGCTCCATGACTTTGGATCCGGGCAAATAATCGGTCATCCAGCCGCCAAACTCTGTGGTGATGTTGAATTTGCCGTCACTGTACGCCCCGGCTCCACCAAATCCGGCCGTAATCGAGCAGGCCGGCAGGCAGCCGGCGAATTCCTTCCGGCCTACCGCCGGAGGACACAGCTTAATCTTCTCCTCCAGAATCGGACAGCTTCTCCGGTAAATATCATGTCCCTTGTCAACCAGCAGCACCCTGCTGCCCGGTGATTTCAATGTCAGCTCATAACATGCAAAAATTCCTGCAGGACCGGCACCAACAACGATAACATCATATTTGCTCATCATATCCCCCTGTGTGTTTGACTGTCGTTTACGCACACCGATTCCAGGCACAAAAAAATCCTGCTCCGAATAGGTATGCTTGCGCACCCTATCCGTAGTCAGGAATTTAAGGTCCCTTGTAGAAACCCCTGAACCTTATTTTCAGGGATATACGAATAAGCCTATTTTTCTCTTCAACAACCATAGTTAATATAAAACGGAATTACGAATGAGTCAACACAAATATTTATAATTGTTCGCCTTTTACTCTATATTTAATTTTTCCCAAGAGAAAATTCGTTAATTTTTATAAAAATACGAACAATGATCCAACAAGACCAAATACACATTGTAGGTCTATCGAACCACATCTCCGGCTCCATAAATCATGTAACAACGAAATGGAAACAAATGTTTAATGATTGGCTATTGAAAAGCTGGTGTCGAATATTGTAGTATTGTGTTAAAAAAATCGGAGGAATTATGCCTACACAACTGCAGCAAGAAAAACACTCCATTGAGGCGTGGTCCCTGATCAATCGTAAATATTTGGGGAAAGGCGTGCGAGTCAAGCGCTTTCGTCGGCCGACCCGCTGCCAAATTCGTAACCGCGTCCTGTTAGCCGTACTTATGGCCAACGATATCAAATTGTCGCAATTGGCCGAGGAACTGGGAGTATCCTCCCGTAGCGTCAGCGCCTGGGTATATGAGGGACGCGTTCCCGGAAAAAACAACCTGGAGAAAGCCTGCGACTACTTGGGTTACCCCCGCCACATTCTCTTCAGAGAAGAATTGCTGGACAAGTCGCCCTTGATCTGTCAGCCAGCGCCTTCCCGATTCATGAAACGCACCCTGACACGCTCTCCGGTCAGCAATCGGATTCTGACAGGCCTGTGCATGGTTCATGATTTGTCGGTGAGCGATGTCAGCCGCTGGATCGGCGTGCATCCCGGCACGTTCCGCAAATGGCTGCACCAAGGCACCGTACCTTCAGCAGCATTCCAGGAGAAAGCGGAACAGTTCTTCCGAATCCCTAAGTCTGTGTTATTCGCAGATTGCGCACTGAAGCAAGAGTCCCGATAAAACTAGCCGTTAAACCAATAACCATACTTATGATCTGACACAAATGCTCTGCTTGCCGGACTCCATTCGGCCAAGCCGGGCTTATTTTGTGTCATGGCATAGTTTGAGGTTTTCAGGGAATACAAGTAACATCGGGCATACGAAAGCAGCCAGGAATGAGGTGACTGACGAATGAAGCTGCGTCAGAAGGAAATCGGCGCTTCACTGGGATTGTTGGCTGGAACGACCATGGGAAGCGGCATCGGATTCCTGCTCGGATGGCACTCCTACAATCTGATGGTCCTGGTTTCCCTCTTCGGTTTTTTTGGAATTGCAGCCGGTCTTTGGGCAGGCTCCCGAAGAATATTCAAAGAGCTCCCTTAAGAACCATGCGAGGCTCGTCGTTCTGCCTGATTCTTGATGAACATTTAGGCATAAGCTCAAAAAAGCAGGCCGGTAATTTTCCGGTCTGCTTTGTTATGATTAGTTATGGGTCTTCGTCTCGTTTATAACGTATAATTTCCCAGGCTTAACGCCATCGTTTTTGAAATGTTGAACGACTCCGTCAGTGGCGGCTCTTTGGTCATTGCCTCGGGTGGTCGTATCCGGCATATCCTGAATGCTCCAGGTCTTGCCTCCGTCCTCGGTTTTGGCTTGACCGCTGAATCCCGTTTCAGGCGAGATGAAATGGAGAAAGCCGGCATTCGGCGTGCTTCCTATCCGGTTCCATGTTTCTCCGCCATCCGTCGTACGATACAGATCGTTATTCTCCATCACGGTCCAGGCCTGCTTTCCGTTCAGCGCAAAGATTTGGCGTACTGTGCCCTTCGGCTGAGCTTGAACCTCCCATTCCGTGCCTCCGTCATCACTAAAAGCAATCCAGCCTTCTCCCCCGATCCAGCCGGAGTTATGATTAACGAGCCGGACTGCCGTCACATCCGATAAATCCACATCGGGTTCGGCCGCTGGATCTTCTTGCGTGTCTGCTGCGGAACCGTTTCCTGCGCTGCCATCCGTATGGCCCGAGGGCTCATCCGTGCCGGAAGGCGGCGTTGTCTCAGGAATATCTCCCTTGGGGGAATTCACCAATGCCTCAGTCGGCAAAGGCCCGGCCCCATTCCCTTTATCCGATGACTGGCATCCGACAGCTACGCTGACTGCGATCAACATCATCAGCATAATGCCCATCCTGTTTCGAGGTTTTATCATGCGATCACACCCCTTTATGTTCTAAGTAACCAACCGTAACGGCTGTTTACGCTAGTCGTCCCATTCCATCAGCCTCATACGGAACGGTCCCTCCTATTCAGTATAACGCGATTTCCACATGAAGAGGAACGAAAAAAAGCTGTTCTTCAAGTCGAATTCCACTTGAAAAACAGCTTTGCTCATAGATGCGGTCGAGAGGACTCGAACCTCCACGGGGGTAAGCCCACACGGACCTGAACCGTGCGCGTCTGCCAATTCCGCCACGACCGCATATTATGTAAGTCGTGATCGTTGATCACCGTAATTAAGAGTATATTACGCCCCAAGTTAAAAAGCAAGGATTTTTTCAAAAAAAATGTCGAAACCATTATTTCATCATGGTTTCAACTAATCAGGCCAGTCTCAGATCGTCCATTGATCATGTATGATGCCGGACAATACCCAACGATCCTCATACCGCTCAAACACTAGCCGCAGGCTTTCCCAGTCCATGCCCGCATAATCAGGATCAACTCCATCATAATAATACTCAACGATGCCGGCCTCTCTATACTGGCTGCTGGCATTGTTCGCCGTATTTCCTTCGCTCTTCGATTGGTTGTATCCGATCCATGGCGCCTTCGCAAAGTCCAGCGAATAAATGAATTTCTTGTAATAGTCATCAAAAGTCATCGAAATCGATTCTCCGCTGCCGTCAAACTCACCCCATCGGTAAACGGCGTCGTAGTTCAATCCCTGCCGCAGCTGCTGCTTGCTGAGCGTTACGTCCTTCTGCCGGTCGACGTGAGCATACGGTGAGAAGGTGATTCCGTCTGGATGAGCGAGTTCGGCCAGCTTCTCAAAATCCTTGTTTTTTAACAATTCGATCGCTTCAGCACTGATTTTGGACAGCGCGGCTTCTGCCTCTTTCGGCGTGAGTTGCGGATAAATCATAGCTTCTTTAGCCTTGTTATCCCAGGACACCTTGCCTCCAAGCCCTTCAGCCGAGAAACGGAGCGGGATGTAAACTCGTCCCTCCTTGAGAAGTGGCGGAGCATCCAGGGTTACGTCCTTGCCGTCCTTCACGGCATGGGTATGCCCAACGGTATAACTCGTCGTATGTTTGCCATTGCTTACGATCGCCGTCCGATCGGCTTGATTCCAACGCACGTCGGCACCCATAGCTTCCGAAATGCCGCGGAATGGCACCATCACCCTCCCTTGATGAATAAAAGCAGGCGAATCCAACAGCAATTTGCCGCCATTGACCCTAATTTCAATGGGTTTGTCTGAAGATGTGCCCGAAGCCCAAACTTCTTCTCCTCCAAACAGGAAACCGGCGATCCCTATCGCTGCCATCATACCGGCCAGCAGCTTTTTCACTCCTTGACGTTTCTTCATCACAAACTCTCCCCTCCTTCAGCTCAGTTCACTTCCCATTTCCATTATAAAACATCTATTACAGAGGCTAGCCCCATTTATATTAATTCAACATACCTTTTATACAGCCAAGGATCAGGAAAGAGGAATTGGGACGCTGAGGAAGAACTTGTCTAAGCATGAGATTACATTTCTGCCGGGGGGATTTGATTTGAAACGATATCTGCTGCCATTGTTCATCCTGATCATGAGTCTGCTTTACATTTTCTTCATTCCTTCCGAGCCCATGCTCGTCAAACTGCTGTTCAAGCTCATCCCCATGTGGCTCATCATCCTGTTTGCATATCGGCAATTCCCGCCCCGTGCCACGAAGGTTCACTATCTTCTGTTATCGGGACTGTTCTTCTGCATGATCGGTGACGGTACGCTGATCTGGTTTGTCGTCGGCCTTACCTTTTTTCTGATCGGTCACCTGTTCTATACGGTCAGCTTCCTGGGACAATGGCGATATTCGCTTCCCCGCCTCCTCAGCATCGTTCCGATTGCGGCCTATTCGGTCTGGATGGGCTTTCAATTGGTGACCTCTCTCAACTCACATGGGGAGCAGGCTTTGATATTTCCCGTCATCGCTTATATTGTGGTCATCTCGACCATGCTCTGGACCTCCGTCATGACCGGAAACCAGTTAGCCTTGCTTGGAAGTCTGCTCTTTGTCATCTCGGACTCGATCCTGTCCTGGAACATGTTTGTTTCCGATATCCTTTATTCGAACGTATGGATCATGACCACGTATTATGCAGCCCAGTTTCTGATAGCCAGAAGCATCTCGGCTTTTAACTGGACGAAAGCGCGGAACAGGGGCGACTCGTCACTCAATGCTTCCTCCATCCATTAGAAAACCAAAAAAGCCGAGTCCGGGTTCCCCCGGGCTCAGCCTTTACAGGACATTTCACCGCTCCATGTTCCATGATTTGTCGGTCCAAAACTCCCCCATCAAGCAACGAAGCAACGCCGAGTCCTTAATCACGCCAGTTCATGCGAACCTGCTTAATCCCCTCTACCTGCCACAACTGCTCGAACAATCCGTTAATTCCCTTGCTGTTGAAAGAATATACCCGGAATTCCATCGTTACCTTGGTCGAATCGTCTTCCGTCGTGTCATTGTTCACGATCATGCCTTCCACCGTCATATTGGCCTTTTGCAGCAACTCCGTAATCGTGCTTACATGTACCGGACGGTCACCCGCCTCGATGATAATCTTTAAGCTGCCGGACTTTTTGATAAAGAGAAACCTCGATTCCAATTTATTCAGCACCAGCGTGCTGACCAGAACGATCGCTGTCGTGATGATTGCAGGCCAGTAAAAACCGGAGCCCACGCTTAAACCGATAGCCGCTGCCACCCATAACGTGGCGGCCGTGGTCAGACCTGAAATGATATGATTGGAACGCCGCAATATGGCTCCGGCACCAAGAAAACCGATACCGCTTACAACCTGTGCTGCCAGCCGGGCAGGATCAAACCTCGCATTGGGATGATTGATTAGTGCAGAGTCAAACCCGTAGATGGAAGTCAGCATAATCAGCGTCGATCCGACGGCAACCAAGAGATGGGTTTTTAACCCGGCCTGCTTATTCCGGCGTTCCCGCTCCCAACCGATCAAACCGCCGAGCAATGCAGCGAACAGCAGCCGCATCAGCATGGTCTCCGTATCCAGTTGAAACACATCCATTCCTAATCTCCACCCATCTTCATCTTGTAAGGCGGCTCTTCGTTATGCCATATGTTCATCCTGCCAGCGCCATAACTCTTTGCTGGAGGTGGATATGCCGATTACACCACTCTTTAGAGCCGTATCAAAATCCTCCAAATCGATCATGAGCCCCCCTGCAATGACAGGCACGTCCACCTCTGCGCGAATACGTTCCATAATCCGCTGGCACACCATGCCCGGGAGCACTTCAATGGCATCGGGATTGGAGGCCTTAATCATCTTGATCCCGTTGTCCAGGGAGACGGAGTCAAATACGAACAGACGCTGAACCGTTAACAAGCCCAGCTTCTTTGCTTCCACAATCGCCGTGTTTTTTGTCGTGACAATCCCGTCGATGCCAACCTTCTCAGCCAAGTACTTAACTCCCGTCTTATCTTTGCCGATCCCTTCAATCAGATCAAAATGCACAAACGAAAGCTTGCCTGCCTCGCGAATCTCCTCGACGATCGATTCAATGATAAAAATATCGGTTTTGAGAATAAATACGATGTTCGATTCGGTCGCTAACACGGCAGGAAGTTCATCCGCATTCATTAATGAAGTAATAATGGGTTTACGTTTCAAGCAATACGAAATTCGTTGTGCACCTTCAACACTGGTTTTCATGTCTTCACCTCGTTGCCGCCGCAACCTCTCCAATTCTCCCGTTGCCCCGGCATATTTTTGTAGATACTCGTCATTGTGCTTCGTTTGCCTGCTGCAAGGCAGTACCGCTGAGATAAATATCGTGAACCGAATTCAGCACATAGGTGGGCTTCACGCTGCTGTCCATCAGATCCTCCTGGGTCGACACCCCGGTCAGCACCAAAGCGGTGCTCATTCCCGCCTGATTGCCCATCTTGATATCCGTCTCCAGCCGATCCCCCGACATCAGGCAATCTTCGGCCTTCACTCCCAAAATATCAAGAGCCGTCAATGCCGTCAAGACGGAGGGTTTGCCCATGACCGTCGTAATGGTAATGCCGGCAGTGCCTTCGATGGCACCAATCATGCCGCCGCAATCCGGAACATCACCGCCAGGCATCGGACATGTTCGATCCGGGTGGGTAGCAATAACCTCAGCGCCCCCCTTGATCGCCTGATATGCAAAATCCAGATGACGGTAGTGAAAATCCCGATCCCACGATACGACCACGACGTCGGTTTCCTCCGGGGATGAGGCGAATCGTATCCCATTGTCCAGCAGTTCATCCTTCAATATATCCTCGCCAATGACATATACTTTTGCATCCGGATGATGCTTCTGAAGATAATGAATCGTAACAAGCGCGGGATTCAGAATATGATTCAATTCAACCTGAATGCCAAGCTTCGCTAATTTCTTCAAATAATTCTCCCTAGAGTCTATCGTTTTGTTGGTCAAAAACAACAGCCTCTTATCCAGTCCCTGCAAGTAATGAATGGTCTCCACGGCACCGTCAATGGCCTCGGCCCCAAGATAAATCGTACCGTCCAAATCAAAAATATACCCTGCAAAATGATCCATACTTCGTTCTCCTCTGCATGTTCAATCTGTAATTTCGCCTTCAAACGTCATGGGACAGGTCTGGTCAAATATCTCTGTTATATCTCCAGCCCCTGTACGTAAGGTATACATATGACAGCGCCATGTCCTTTAGTCCCTGGACCGGCGGTTCCTTGCGGATACAAAAAAATGAGAAGCGCTTTGCATGGAAGAAACCTTCATTCATGACAAATGAAAGATTCTCGTTATGCAAAGGGCTTCTCATCATCTCTGCCCGCTCTATAACTTTATAAGGTTATACTACATCCACATTTTACATTTGACAAGATCATCATGATAAACCTTATCGGTTCATCGCCGACACGGCCGATGGATGCCCGGTTTCTTCTTCGGAGACCGCATCATTGACTTGTTCCCGATCTGTCGGAGCTGCAGCCAGCTCTGTTCTGTTGCCTTCCGCCACTCCCCATGCCGCCTGCAATTGGTCCTGCAGCAGTTCCCATTGCCTGTCGACTTCCTCAGAATCCCACTCTAAGTATTCTCCCATCAAGCTCATGACGGAAGCAATGACTCGCTCGGTTTTGGGCCGGTCGAATAACATCCAGCCTGTTCTTCTTAACAGAAAATCCACGGCACTCATCGTCATTTCGCATTCGATGGAATACTCGATTTCGGCACGCAGCAGTCTAAATCCGACAGCTTCTGTTTTGTCGGAAGCAGCCCTGATCCGTTTAAACAGTTCAAGGGTATCGGTACCATACCTGGTCATCAGGCTCCTCACGTCATCGTGCCTGATGCCGAGGGATTCGCCCTGTTTAATAAGCTTCTCCTGAGCTTCCGCATAGGTGAGTCCGTTCAGGTCTCCTCCGCCTATCGGAACCCGATCCGTCGTACAGGGAGGATAGATGGTGCCATCGGCGTCCTGCAGCTGTCTGGCTGCAAGGTTGACGACCTTTTCGGCCATTCTCCGGAATCCGGTCAGCTTTCCGCCCGCAATCGAGATCAACCCGGAATCGGATATAAACAACTCATCTTTTCGCGATATTTCCGAAGGACCTTTTCCTTCCTCGCGAACGAGCGGCCGCAGCCCCGCCCATCCGGATTCGATATCGCTTGGCTTCAGCCCTGCTTCCGGAAACGCATGATTGACCGCATCGATGAGATAGCGCCAGTCTTCCTCGGTAATGCCGGGCGTCTCAATCGACCCTTTATAGACGGTATCAGTCGTTCCGATATACGTTTTGCCCTCCCGCGGAATGGCAAACATCATTCGGCCGCCCGGCACATCAAAATAAGCGGCCTGTCGTACGGGAAGCTTGGCATGATCCACCACCAGGTGAACGCCCTTTGTTAAGAGCAGCTGCTTGCCCTTGAGCGAATTATCCTTCAGCCTGACCTGATCCACCCATGGACCAGCGGCGTTTATGATTTTTTTGGCGTATATCGCATAGGTCTCCCCGCTCAATTGGTCTTCCACCTGTGCTCCCGCTACTTTTCCTCCTCGATATATAAATTCCTGCACCTTGGCATAATTCGCGATGTGCGCTCCCTTAGCCCTTGCAGACTTTACCACTTCGACCGTCAAACGCGCATCATCGGTGCGGTATTCGTAATAATAACCGGAACCTTTCAATCCCTCCTTCCGAAAGAGCGGTTCAAGAGCCAGGGTGCTCTCCCTCCGAAACATCTTTCGCCGTTCGCTGCGTTTGACACCCGCCAGCCAGTCATACAGATACAACCCGACGGAACTGGCAAAATAACCATAGGTGCCTTTTTTATAAATAGGGAGCAGCATGGGGATCGGCTCCACCAGGTGCGGAGCGCTTCGGTGAAGCAGTGCCCGTTCAGAGCCCACCTCCCGTACCAGGCCGATTTCCCCTTGCTTCAAATACCGGAGTCCCCCGTGGATCAGCTTCGTTGATCTGCCGCTCGTTCCCGAAGCAAAATCATTCATCTCCACCAAGCCGACGCTCATCCCTCTGCAGCTGGCGTCCCAAGCAATGCCCGCCCCCGTGATACCGCCGCCAATCACCAGCACATCCAGCTTATTTGCCGACATGTCCTGTAAATAACGGGTCCGCATCTTGGCGGATAAGCTTGTGTCCACCTGACATTCTCCTCTCTCAACATATAATAAGAAAACATCTATCGACGTACCTTCAAAGAAGACAGACCGCATTTAGTGGACGTTTTTCTTGCGATTATCGAATGGGTTCAGCTTCGCTGAAAACTTTTACATTCAATAATCTAAAAAAAAGAACCGCTTCTGCTTGGAATGCATACCAAATACGGTATGCATGTAAGCAAAAGGGTTCTCCGTCGTCTCCGCCGCTTTATGCAATCAATATGATTACTCATTATATGTCGCTTTTATATTTATGTCTATATGGAACCTGATAGAACCGCAAAACCCCGGGATCACTTTTTCCGTAAAGCCGATGGAGCCATCCGCTTATATTTCTTGAAGGTCCGGCTGAAATAATAAATATCGTTGAATCCGGTAGCGGCCGCGATTTCCGATACCGTAAGCGGGCTTTCGCGGAGCAGGTAATCCGCCCGGTTGAGCCTGGTTTCATTCACGTACTCCGTTACGGTCCGGCCGCTGATTTCCTTGAACAACCGGCTGAAATGAAAACGGCTGAGGCCGGCCATGCCGGATAACTGCTCCACCGACAGATCCTCCCGGTAATGCTCCTCGATATACTTGAATATCGGTGCAAACCGCTCGACGTTCTTCATCCGCCGGGCGTATTCATCCTGCGTCAAAACCGTTGCGACATAACCTCGAAGCAGGAGCGTAAGCAATCGGTACAGCTCCGATTTGATAGCCAGCTCATAACCGAATTCCTGCCGTTCCAGCTCTTTGATAATGGATAGCATGGGCGCCAGCGCATCATCCCCGCTGATTCGGTTCTCGAAGATCAGCCGGTTCTGGGTGATCGGCGTGATGAATTTCATCTCGGGCGCATCCAGGGAATGGCTCTGCAGCAGCGAGAAATCTGCGATTAACGCATAATAAAACAAATGGTCCGACTGGCTGAGGCCGTAATGCAGTTCATCCCGGTTAATGACGATCATATCGCCTTCCTTGGCGGTAAAGGTGGTCGAGCCGCATTCCAGCGTCGCTTCCCCCGAAACAAAATATAATATTTCAAGATGCTCATGCCAGTGATGATTAAATAATACCTGTCCCCGTCCATCAAACTCGCAACGATGAACCTTGATCGGAAACTGAGGATCCGGCATCGTCATCGGTTCTCGCAGTGTTTTGTCCAATGCTCTGATCTCCTTCCAGTAAGACAGCACAATTGTACAAACAAACAGCACGGTTTATCATGGTGTCTTCTTCTAAAAGCATTATAATACGAAAGTGTAATGCAGTAAATTCAGAGGAGTGAACTCATGAAATCTATTAATGTTGGCGTCATTGGCACTGGATCAATCTCTGCTATGCATTTGCAATCCTATCAAAAACATGCGAACGCGAATTTGCTCGCCGTGTGCGATTTAAACGAAGAAAGAGCACAGCGCGCAGCTGAAAAATACGGCGCTACCAAAGTCTACACGGACTATAAAGAACTTCTGGCCGATCCGGAAATCGATGCGGTAAGCATCTGTACCTGGAACAATACGCATGCCGAAATCAGCATTGCGGCACTGAACGCCGGCAAACACGTTCTGGTTGAGAAACCGCTTTGCCGCACCGTTGAGGAAGCGCTTCAAGTACAGGAGGCCGTGAAATCCTCCGGCAAAATGCTCCAGGTCGGTTTCGTAAGACGCTATGACCCTAACGCTCAAATGCTCCGCGAGTTTGCAGACAAGGGTGAATTCGGGGAGATCTACTTCGCGAAGGCTTCCTCCATTCGCCGCCTTGGCAATCCGGGCGGCTGGTTCTCCGACATCGAACGTTCCGGCGGCGGGCCGCTCATCGATATCGGCGTGCACGTCATCGACCTGTGCTGGTACATGATGGGCCGTCCGAAGCCGGTTGCCGTCAGTGCCAATACATACCGGAAGCTGGGCAATCGTTCTAACGTGCGCAACCTGTCCTTCTATAAAGCTGCTGATTATGATGCCGAGAAGAACACCGTCGAGGATATGGCGAATGCGATGATCCGTTTTGAAAACGGCGCCTCTCTGCTCGTGGACGTAAGCTTCACGCTGCACTCGAAGGAAAATCTGCAATCCGTTAAATTGTATGGAGACAAGGGCGGATTCGAGATCGACCCTGAGGTTTCCATCGTAACCGAGAAGCACGATACCATCATCAATATCCAGCCGCAAACCGACAACAAGGGATTCGACTTCGACGCTGCTTTCCAAAGCGAGGTCAATCACTTCATTTCCTGTATCGAGAACGGCACGACACCGCTCAGCCCGGTTGAAGACGGCGTTGAGATCATGAAGATTCTGTGCGGCATTTATGAATCCGCCGAGAAAGGGGCTGAAGTTCTCCTATGAAACTCGGAGTAAGCTCGTACAGCCTGTACCAGGCCATGAACAGAGGCGAAATGACCATTACCGACGTCATCGACTACGTTGCGGAAATCGGCGGAGAGCATATCGAGATCGTTCCGCTCGGCTTTAACCTCAAGGAAACGCCGGAACTGATCGATACGATCAAATCCCGTGCCGCCTCCAAAGGACTTGAAATCTCCAACTACGCCATCGGCGCCAATTTTGCGGAATTGGATGACGCTGCTTATGAAGCGGAGATTGAACGAGTTAAAGGCGAAGTGGACATTGCGGCTGCGCTTGGCGTCAAGCTGATGCGCCATGACGTAGGCTCTTCCAAGGACTTGTCCATCACGCATTTCCTGGAGGAACTTCCGCGGCTGGCCAATGCATGCCGCATCATTGCCGATTACGCGGCAGAACGCGGCATTACCACCAGCGTGGAGAACCATGGTTACTTCATTCAGCATAGCGACCGCGTCAAAGCTCTGGTTCAGACCGTGAACCACCCTAATTTCAAAACTACCCTGGACATCGGGAACTTCCTCTGTGCAGACGAGATATCCACCGTGGCTGTCGCGAACAACATCGGCCTCGCGTCCATGGTTCACTTCAAGGACTTCTACTATCGTCCGGCTAACCGCGCGCCCGGATCCGGCTGGTTTAACACCTCCAGCGGCAACTGGCTGCGCGGCGCGATTGTCGGCCAAGGCGATATCGATATGCCGGAAGTCGTTCGCATCGTGAAGGAATCCGGTTACGACGGCTATATCTCGATCGAATTCGAAGGGATGGAAGATTGCCGCACGGGTGCTAAATTTGGTTTGGAATATGTCCGTAAAGCCTGGAACGAAGCGTAAAGCAGACGGCTTATGGATCACACAAGGATGATATAAGGGGGATATTAGGATGTCGAAGCCTATCATGCCTAACAAAATTGGCGTTATCGTTGACAGCTTTCGGGTTGGCGTAAGAGAAGGTCTTGTCAAAGCACGGGAGGTCGGGGCGGACGGCGTTCAGATCTATGCCGTTCACGGCGAAATGGATCCGGCCAACCTCTCCGCTTCCGCTCGAAAAGAATTGAAGGATTATATCGATTCCCTGGGACTTGAAATTTCCGCCCTCGTCGGTGATCTTGGCGGACACGGCTTTCAGGATCCTGCCGAAAATGCGGCCAAAATCGAAAAATCCAAGCGGATCATGGAGCTCGGTTTGGAGCTTGGAACCAATATCATTACAACCCATATCGGTATCGTGCCGCAGGATCACAACGGCCGCGTATACGAAACGATGCATAAGGCCTGTGTAGAGCTCAGCACCTTCGCGAACTCGATGAACGCGTTTTTTGCCATCGAGACAGGACCGGAGCCTTCGGCTCACTTGAAATCATTCCTGGACGGCCTGGGTTCCAACGGCGTATCCGTTAACTTTGACCCGGCCAACATGGTCATGGTCACAGGGGACGATCCAGTACAGGGCGTATACAACCTGAAGGATTATATCGTTCATACGCACGCGAAGGACGGAATCAAGCTGGCAGACTACATCGATCCTCGTGACGTATACGGCGAATTCGGATATGAAGCACCCGCGCTTGACCATGACAAAATTGCCGATATGGCGGAATCCGGCGAGAAGTTTCGTGAGGTTCCGCTTGGCGAAGGCGGCGTTAACTGGAATGCTTACCTGCAAGCCCTTAAAGATATCGGCTATACCGGGTATTTGACCATCGAACGCGAAGTGAAGACCAATCCGGAAGCGGACATCAAGCTTGCCGTGGACTTCTTGAAGACGTTCAGAGCATAAACCGACGCAAGCTTTGAGACCGTTCCAAGCAAACCGCAACGTTCGCTTGGAACGGTCTTGATAAACACAAACAACAGGCCGATCAGGAAATTTCCTGATCGGCCTGTTGTTTGTCTCATAATGTGTGTTGGAACTTAAAACTTGTATGCCCTTAAGATACCGCTTGTTTCCCCGTCACGGTCTCCAAAGCCCCGTTCGCTCTCGCGGAACGGATCTCGGCTTCGATAATTTCCAGCGACCCGGCCGCGCTGTCTGGCGTACATACCGTTACCGGCTTTCCTTGCGCAACATGCTCGATAAAATACTGAAGCTCGCGGTAGTAGCCGGAATCTCCGGACAGTTCGGCTGTAAAGCCCGGTGCGTCTTCAGGATACACCTTCAATTCATTATTCTCGAACACCAGGGTAGCCTCCTCGAAATTTACCCGGTATCCCATATAGAAGCCATGTTCGCCGTGCAGCGTCCAATCCGCATGGGCGTTAATCACTTTCCCGTCAGGGTAAGTGTAATGGGTGGATACGATATCGTACGAGCTACCTTCAATGATCGTTTTGGCGAATGTGGACACCCGCTCCGGTTTGCCCATCAGCCAGTGGATCATGTCCGCGTCATGCACATGCATGTCCGTGATGCAGCCTCCGCTTTTCTCCCCTTCCAGGAACCAGCCCTTAGGCGGCTCCGATCCCCGGAAGAATTCGCCTGCAACGATGCTGCCGTAGCGGCCGTCCTCCACGCATTCTTTCAAATATTCATAAGCCGGCCAGAAACGCAGGCATTGTCCAATCATCAGCGTTTTGCCCGTGCGTTCCGCTGTTTTCACCATGCGCCAGGCTTCTTCCGAGCTGCCCGCAACAGGTTTCTCGCACAGGACATGAATGCCGCGCTCCAGCAGCATGCAGGACATATCCGCATGCAAATACGTTGGCAGGCACACATCCACGATATCCAGCTCTTCATGCTCGAGCATCTTGTCCACATGGTCGTAAAGACGATAAGGCTCCAGGTCGTAGACATCCCGCTCGGTCGCCATATTCCCGTTGGCTTTGCTGTCTTTAAGCTCATCGATGAGGAGATCGCAAATCGCCACCAGCTCGATCTCTGCCCCTTCTTGAGCCAAACGAAGATAATTGTCGAAATGCATGCGGCCCATGAAACCAAAACCCAATATTCCGATCTTAAGCATTCTCATTCCCTCCGTATCCCTTATGATTATGATTGTCCTTGATGCTGCCGCGCGTCCGGCTTGCGCAAAGACGGCGTCCGTCCGAGAATCGCATCCATCGCATTGGACGTGTTAAATATGATCTGCTCCGAATAATGGGTGTAGGCGGGGATCATCTCTGCCGTGACATAGTTGTCGTAGCCGATCAGGCGCAGAGCTTCTACCACTGCGGGATAATTGACGTCTCCTGCCAGCAGGTCGACAAAACCGTGCAATCCGCCTGCCTGCCTGCGGTAATCCTTGAAATGGACTTTCTTGATCCGCTCGCCCAAAATCCGAATCCAGTGCTCCGGATAACCGTTGTGCACGACGTTGCCTACATCAAAATATGAGCCGACATAGTCGGAACCGATCTCGTCAATGAAGGTCCGCAATTCCAACGGGGACAACAGGAATTTGTTCCATACATTCTCGAGCGCGATTGAAACGCCGGCGCTTTCCGCGTAGGGAACCAGCTTGCGAATGGATTCTTGTGCCCGCTCGTAAGCATATTCGTAGTCAATGACTGCGGAACCGGGAACAAAATCGACGCCGACCGCCCCTGGTATCACAAGAATGGCATCCACACCGAATGCAGCCGCGAGCTCCAGCTGCTTTTTGCACACGTCCATGGCCTTCTCACGGATAGCCGGGTCGTCGCTGGTCATCGGATAGTCCCAGTACAAACCTGTCGCCAATCCTGCAATATCGAGGTCTGCGTCCTTCAGCTGTGCCGTTATGTTCTGCACTTCCTTATCGCCTGCCTGGAGGCCGAGCTCCCCCGTTTGGTTCAGCGATAATTCGATTCCGTCAAAGCCCGCTTCTTTTGCCAATCGGATACAGTCGGAGATGGAAGCCTCTCCCGGGAACGACCAGATATTAATCCCTTTTTTCATCGCAAATCCCTCCTAAAATTCATAGGTTGATGATGTTACAAATGTTTTCTGAAACGCATCATTTGACTTTTTCCGTCAAGTTGTAAATAAACCAATTGGATGTAATAATACTTATATAATAAATAAACATTCCAAGAAATGATTTAGAAAGAAAAGCGATTATTTGGACAATTCCGTTCTATTCTCTTACTAACATTTGGGAGTGAATCTACGATGGCCGATATGGACCCCGATTATCCGGTAAAACGCGAAGCGCCTTTCCGCGAATGGTCGCCCAGCATTCATTATGCACAGTTTCAACGCATGGGGACGGGAGCTCTCCCGCAGCGCAGGTTATATGATTTCGAGCTGCTCTATGTATGCCATGGGGAAGCCGTTACTACGATGTACGGGAACCGGCATGCCGTGGAAGCAGGCCAGCTGATCTTCCTGCCGTCCGGCGTTTACCACCAGAATGAGGTGGTTTCCCATCCCGACGCGCGTTTTCTGGGAATCCATTTTGATTTTTTCGATGAGCTGGACATCCAGACGGAAGCCGATATGATCGTGAACGAAGCCATGGTGGATACGGATAAGTTCGCGCATGAAGCCGTATCATCCGCCTTCCCTCCCCTTTCTTCCCGGATTATCTACACGCCACCCCTGCCATGCGTACAGATGATGGAACGCATCGTAGAGGAATTCACCCTGCGTCCCGCCGGCTATGAGCTTGCCTGCAAGGGACTGATGCTGGATGTGCTGGTTCAGCTGTTTCGGACGCACCCCTCCCGGGCATTGACGGAAACGTCGCCGCACGAGGCCAAGCTGATCGAGCTGATGGCTCAAATCGAAAAAGCTCCAGCCAAAGACTGGAGCAACAAAGTCATCGCGGAGCATTTGATGTTAAGCGCGGATCATACCGCCAAATTGTTTAAGCGCCTTGCCGGGATGCCGCCGAGCGAATTCGTGCAATCCGTTCGTCACCGGGAAGCGCGCCGGCTGCTTCGGGAATCCGACATCTCGATCGAGATGGTTGGCGAAGGCGTCGGATACCCGGACATTCATTATTTCAGCCGGATCTTCCGGAGGCTGGAGGGGATTACCGCTACCGATTACCGGAAGCTGTCAAGAATTCTGTAGGGCATGAAGACCTTCGGCACGTACATGCGTTTGAAGCCAGCGTTCCATTCGTTCGAGCGCTTCGCAGAGTCGAGCGGACGAAGCGGCATACGAGCAGCGAATGAAGCCTTCGCCCCCGGCACCGAATACATGGCCCGGCACAACGGCTACTTTGGCCTCCCGAAGCAATCGCTCCGCGAACTGCTGCGAACCGAGGCCGGTTCCGGTTATGCTGGGGAATGCATAGAAAGCTCCCTGAGGATCGCGGCAGCTCAGGCCGATATCGCTCAGTCCCTGCACAAACATTTGTCGGCGCTCATCGTAAGCCTGCCTCATCTCGTCCCGATCCCCGAGCCCGTTCCTTAAACATTCGATGGCCGCAATCTGTCCCATGATAGGCGCGCAGAGCGCGGTATACTGATGGATCTTGACCATAGCGCTCACCAGCCCGGCATCGCCGCAGAGGTAACCGACCCGCCAGCCCGTCATGGCGAAGGCTTTGGAGAATCCGCCGATGATGACGGTCCGCTCCCGCATCCCCGGCAGGGAAGCGACGCTCGTATGCGTGCCGCTATAAGTAAGCTCGGCATACATCTCGTCTGAAATCACCACCAAATTGTGCTCGACCGCAAGGCGCGCGATCGGAAGCCAATCCTCATGGGTCATGACGGCTCCTGTCGGATTGCTCGGAAAGTTAACAACGACCGCTTTCGTCCGGGGCGTAATCGCCTGCTGCAGTGCATCCGCCGTCAACTTGAAGCCATGCTCGGCGGATAGCTCCAGCTCAACGACGGTGCCGCCGTTCAATTGCACAAGAGGAGCGTAGGCGACATATCCCGGTACGGGAATGATAATTTCATCGCCAGGCGAGATGAGCGCCCGCAGCGCAAGATCAATCGCTTCGCTTCCGCCGACCGTAACCAGGACCTCCCTCGACGGCTCGTATTGCAGCTGGAAGCCGGCATGCAGATAGTCTGCAATTCCTTCCCTCAGCTCCATCAGCCCTTCATTCGGCGTGTACATCGTGCGCCCATGCTCCAGCGCCCGTTTGCATGCATCGATCGCACACTGGGGCGTCACGAAATCCGGTTCGCCCACGCCGAGCGAAATGACCTCGTCATCCGCTTCCGCAGCATTAAAAAATTGCCGGATGCCGGATGGCGGCATGACTTGCACCGTCGATGTTAGAAAGCTGCTCGTTGTCTTCATATCCTTCTACTCCTTGCCTTCGCTTTTTCGTTCCGATAATGAGGTTTCAATCAAGGCATCCAACAGTCCGCTGAACGAATATCCCGCCGCTTCCGCGCTTCTTGGCAGCAGACTGGTCTTCGTTAAACCCGGAAGCGTGTTGACCTCCAAAATATAAGGAATCTTTCCCTTCAGGATGATATCGATCCGGGCATATACACTGCACTTCATCGCCTTATAGCATTGAAGCGCGGCTGTGCGCACCTGCTCCTGAAGTTCTGCGGGAAGCTCGATCACCTGCTCATCCGCTTCGCCTTCTTCGTATTTGGATGCATAATCGAAAAACTCCGAGTTCGGCTTGATCGACACAATCGGAAGCATATCGCCGTTCAGGACCGGGCAGGTGATTTCTTCTCCCTCGATCCATTGCTCGATCATGACGAAGCGGTCCCACCGCAGCGCCTCTTCGACGGCGGATGCAAGGTCAGCCGGGTCGCGTACGATCCGGGTACCGATGCTGGACCCGCCCGCATTCGGCTTCACCACAACGGGAAAACCGAGCCCCTCCACGTCGGCGGCCGCCAGCTCTTCCATGCAGCTGACCATGATCCAGTCAGCCGTATGCAATCCTTCGTAACGCAGCAGCTTCTTGCTCAAATCTTTATCCATGCAGAGACTGCTGGCCAGAACGCCGCTGCCGGTATACGGAATCCCCAACGTATCAAGGGTGCCCTGGACCGTTCCGTCTTCTCCGAACGTGCCGTGCAGGGCGAGCAGCGCAATATCGATGCCTTCGGTTTTGCTGATCAGCTCGCGTTTATCGTGAATCTCGATCGGATAAACCTCGTAGCGGCTTTTATCCAAATGAGCGGTCATCTCTTTGCCGGTCATGAGTGAAACTTCCCTCTCGGAGGATACACCTCCCATGATGACGCCAACCTTCATGATGTAGACCTCCTCAATAATTTCTTCAAGCTGATTGCCTGTACAACACTCCGCATGCGGATTATTTTTCCGATCTCTGTTGCCCGCAGATTTCCACTGATTTTGAATTTTCGTTGTTGAAATCCGACGGCAAAGGAGAACGCTCCGCTTCTCCACAATAATTCCGCCTTCTCCGTTGCAGCCCATGATTTCTCGGAGAAGTTTTCTTTTGTATGTTAATCATCACTCCGCATGCGGATTATTCCTCCGATCTCTGTTGCCCTCAGATTTCTACTGATCTGAATTTTCGTTGTTGAAATCCGACGGCAAAGGAGAACGCTCCGCTTCTCCACAATAATTCCGCCTTCTCCGTTGCAGCCCATGATTTCTCGGAGAAGCATTCTTTTGTATGTTAATCATCACTCCGCATGCGGATTATTCCTCCGATCTTTCGTTGCCCTCAGATTTCCACTGATCTGAATTCTCGTTGTTGAAATCCGACGGCAAAGGAGAACGCTTCGCTTCTCCACAATAATTCCGCCTTCTCCGTTGACGTCACATTACACCAGCTTCCTTGCCGTCTCGCCGATGATCCGAATCCCCTTCTCGATGTTCTCGTCGGAAACGCGGGAGAATCCAAGACGCATCGTGTGCTGGCCGCCGCCATCGGTATAGAAAATATCGCCTGGCGTAAACACCACGCCCTGGGCGGAACAGGCTTCCAGCAGCTCCCGCGTCCGGAAGTCCGGACCGAACTCAACGAACAGGTGAAGCCCGCCGTCGCCGGACAGCCGCTCCATCGGAATCCACTCCTCGCAGCAGCGGATCGCAAGCTCATATTTTCGCTTGTACTCGGCCTTCGCTTTCTTTAAATACTTCTCGAAGTTGCCATTGTACAAATATTGAAAGAGCAGGGACTGATCCAGAGTCGACGTATGAATGCTGCGGGCCCGCTTCACGCTTTCCAGATAATGAATCAGGGTCTTGTCGGCCAGCACCCATCCGACTCGCAGGCCGGGAAACAGGATCTTGGAGAAGCTGCCCAAGTAAATCACGCTGTTGTTCTCTCCCCCTGCACATGCAACGAGAGGCGCGATGTGGGAGCCCGAATAACGCAGCTCCTCGTTGAAGCCGTCTTCAATCACGGGAATCTCGTGCTCATTCAGCAGCCGCAGCGCTTCCAGCCGCTTCTGGTGGGACATCACGATTCCGGTAGGATTATGATAGGAAGGCACAAGGTACGCCATGTCGTACGACCGCTCCGACAACTCTCGTGCGAGCCCTGTCAGACTGATGCCGTCTTGCTCCATCTCGACGCCGGTAATGGCATACCCGTGCATTTTAAAATTTTTAATGGCGGTATGATGCGTGGGATTCTCACATAGGATGCGGCCATGCCCTTGGTTCAAGGCGGATAGCACCAGACTTAAGCCTTCCGTAAAACCGCTGGTAATCAGCATATCTTTGCCCTGAATATTCACGCCTTTGTTCTCCATGTAACGGAGAAGGTAATCAATAAGCGGTTTATAGCCTTTGGCGTAACCGTAATTTAGTAGGATATCGCCTTCAAGCGACATCCGGTCCAGGAATGCACGTTTGACATTGGGCAGGTCGAACAGCTTCTCGTCGGGAGCGATGCTTGTAAACGATATGGAGCCCTTCTCAGCACGGATCCCGTGCTTCATCAGATCATTCGCTTCCGCAAGCCTGGCATACTCGTTCAGGCGAGGACCCCAGTCCAGCCGTTTGCCTTCCGGCTGTGCGGATGCCCCGCTGATCGAAGGGGAAACAAAGTGTCCTTGCCCTTTAACCGCGTAGATATAGCCTTCATCCTCCAAATCGGAGTATGCGCTCAACACCGTATTGCGGCCCACTCGAAACAGCGCGCTTAACTCACGCGTGGAGGGAAGCTTCTGATCGGCTTGCAGCGCCCCGGTTGTCATCAAGCGCTTCATGTAATCCTTGACTTGAATATACGCCGGGCGGTCATTCGCCAACTTGAAATCCAAATACATCGTTCCTTTCCCCCTTGCTCTTATGATGGCATAATTTCGGCGGCACCACTAGAACCACAGCAGGCCTCTTTCACCTCGGGCGTGGTTTGCCGATATCGTTGGCAGAATCCCGACCATCTCATCTCTAGGATTGGACTGCCCTTTGCGCCGGTATACCTTGATGACATGCACGTTCTCTTTATCATGGAACCATACGGGATCATGCACAAGCAAGAATGAAACATGCTTGGTACCCATCAGGCGAAAAAACAGATCGGAAAATCAAAAACTGCCCCACCTTCTCAAAGGAAGGTGGGGCAGTTTAACGCCGGGATTCGTTCGGCCTAAAATGGCCCTGATTCATCATAATAAGCCGTATGCCCGGCCCGCTTACCTCACAGCCAAGCTTTCCCTGATCTTTTCATTGATCCACTGCCGCTTCGACAGCAGCCATTCCGGATCCCTCGGGTACGTCTTGAAGGTGATCGGCTCTTCAAGCCCTTCTTCCAGCGCCTGCAGCACTGCCTCCCTGCCGATCTGCGTCTCCAGCAGTTGAAGCGCTCTCAAATCCTGAAGCGCTTCCTGGAATACCTTCAGCCGAATGGATTCGATCGGCCCTTCTTCGCCGGGATATACCACAAAAGCATCCCCGGAAGGAAAACCGCAATCTGCATCCGTCACCTTGAACGGATCAATGGCGCGTTTCGAGTATTGCGAATTCCAAAAGTTATATCCCCAATGGAGAAATCCCTCGATGTTAAACTTATACAGCTGAATCCCGATGATCCGGTTCCTCGCCGAAGGCAGATTGAAGAATCGGTTGGACACTTCCTTGTACTGGGAGCAGCAATAATAGGTCCACAGCGGCGTTACCTGCTGCTCCAGGAAAGGCTCGATGTGGTTGCTGCCCGGAATCGGACGCTTCACCAGCCCCTGCTCATAGAACGAAATATCGGAGAGCGCGTCAATGATCGGATAGTCCGGAAGCAGCTCGTTCATCAGCCGGCTTGCATGCCCGTAAGCCTCCAGATGGGACTCGGACGGCTCATCGGAAACATGGAAATAACAGCGCTGCTCAAGTCCCCGGCTTTCGATCCAACCGGTCAGGACAGGAATGAATTGTCTGATGAAGGAATGATACGCTTCTCCGGTCGCGTCCGTCTCCCATCCGAACAGCTTCTCCAACTGACCGTTCACGTTAGCCATAATCTTCGGCGCATGCCGGGCTCCCCACTGCGTGAAGAGGTGCGAGAATTCCAGATACTGAATGCCATTGGAATCGCACAGGTCAGCCCAGCGGTCGAGCTTGTCAAACCCAAACGCATATTTTCCGTCTTCGCTTACCTCGACATCGACCAGTTGTACCGTCGGCCGCTCCCCGCCCACTTCCGTATCCAGCGGAGGCGTAAACACCGGGGTTAGGATCATATTGATCCCATGCAGTGCCGCGGTCTGCATAAATTGATCGATTAACGTCCAGTGCCGCTCGCTAAAAATCCCCACCTCATAGTAATTCGCCAGGCAATCGGCATGGAACCATTCCGTATGAATGAGCTTCTGCGCAGGCAAGGCTGCCGGAATCACTTCCAGCGTAAATACCTCTTCCCCAAGCGTATCTCCCGATTCCGATTCAAAACGGATCCGGATTTCATATGTACCTCCCTGGATCTCTTCCTCAGGTTGCACCGTGACCCAGAGGCTTCTCCACTGGCCCGGGCAGCCGGTTATAACAGGCTCTGATGCCAGAGGCAGCAGCGGGTCCGGATATAGCCCGGGCGTAGCTCTTAAGATAAACTCGTCATGATCATGATACGTAGGCAGCTCCGACGGAACCAGGCCTACGGAGCGGACGGTAACCCGTTCGCTTAACTCAGATTGCAGAATGACCCGGATGTTTTTCAACAAGCGATTGGAACGGTAGGCAACTTGAAACGAGAATGTCTCATTGCTAAACGCTGCCCCTGCGTCGTACGGGGCCGGGGACAGTTCTTCATCGGCGAACACTTTGGACAGAGAGCTTAACAGCCGGGTTTCAAACGTTATGGAATGACTCATGCAGATTGCATCCTCTCTACAATGGAATGAGGTACTTTCACGTACATCTTACACTAATCTGGATGGAACGGAAGGTGAATTTTGCGTTTTCGAAAAAAAGGAGCCACCGCTCTTTTGCGATGGCCGCCTTATTCCTGCCCATCCTTAGGCGAGACTGCAAATCTGCAGTCCTCCCATCAATCCCTCGAGCTCCGGTAAACTTCCATGCCGGACAGGCGCGGACACCATCTCGATTCCAAAATGGTCAGGCGGATATATTGAGCGCGTACGGCGGGAAAGCGGCAGATGCGTTTGCGCCCGATTACCGTCCCGGATTGGATCGTGTGCCAGTTCCCTTTTTCCATACATTCAAGCTCGAAGCGCTCGATCCACTGCCCGTACCGGTATTCGGCCAATACGATATGATCGAAATCGATCGCCCGCCCGAGGTCCAGCTCAATCACGGCGTATTCCGTCCCCTCCTCGGGGCTCCAATACGTATCCTTGTTACCATCGACCACATTTCGAGCATCCGATCCGGCTTTCGTTTCGGAAGCCGTAATATCCGCGCCGGCTGCCAAATCGGTATCAAACGTTGTTCGGATGGCGTCCCCGAGTTCCTGCAGTCGCCGCAGATCGTTCTCATGTACGAGTCCGCGGGTATCCGGCGGAATATTGAGCAGAAAGGTGGCATTGCCGCCAACCGAGCCGTAATAAATATGCAGCAATTCTTCCAGCGATCGAACCTTATCGTCTTCGGACGCATGGTAGAACCAGCCGGGACGGATCGAGGTATTCACTTCGGCCGGATACCATACCAGCTCCTTCTCGCCTTGAATGACGCTCCGGCTGCCGAGATCCTCTTCGCCGGATTCATAGCGGCGCGCGAACTCCCGGTCATCCGTTTGCTGCGACTTTTCCTGGATCGCTTCATTTTGGCGCAGCGACGCCGGAACGACGCTCCACTCCGACTCCCTGCAATGCCCCGCTTCATTCCCGCACCAGCGAATATCCGGCCCGCATACCGAGATGGCGGCATTCGGCTGCAGTTCCCGAATCAGGGCGTAATACGCATCCCAATCGTATTCCTGGCGCTTCCCGTTCGGTCCTTCGCCGCAGGCTCCGTCAAACCAGACGCTGAATATCTCGCCGTAGCCGGTCAGGAGCTCTCTTAGCTGATTCAGGAAAAATTGATTGTACCGCGGCGAATCCCCATACGACGGTTCATGCCGGTCCCAGGGGGACAAGTAGATGCCGAATTTGATCCCCCCTCTCCTGCAGGCATCGGCAACCTCCTTCACCACATCCCCATGTCCGTTTCGCCAAGGGCTGCTCTTCACGGAATGCTCCGTATACTGACTTGGCCATAAACAGAAGCCATCATGATGCTTGCAGGTCAGGATCAAGCCGCGCATCCCGGCGCTGACACAAGCGCCGACCCATTGATCCGCATCCAGCTGCGCCGGATTGAACAGTGCCGGGTCTTCCTTTCCCGTGCCCCATTCCATATCCGTGAACGTATTGATGGTAAAATGGAAGAAGGCGTAGAACTCCATCTCCTGTACGGCTAATTGACGTTCCGAGGGCTCGATGTTGGCAGCGTATTCAATGAAATTGTGCAAGCGATAAACCTCCCATACCTCATCCTTGATTGTCTAATGCTTTCTGATGAATCTCCAGATACTTATCCAGCTGAAGCCCCTTAAATCCGCTGACATAGGCATCCCAATCCTTCTCGATGTCTTTGCTGCCGGTTACGAACTGGGCCAGGTTCGATTTCACGTAATCCTGAATCGTCTTCTGAATCTGCGCGATAAAGGTTGCGTCTTTCGGATCGATGAACACATCGGTCGGGTACACTAACTCCGGTTTGGCAAAAGACTCATATTTCTTGGCAGCCAGCCATAAACGATACTCGTAGGCTCCGTTGCCGAGCGGATCTTCCGGAGCAACAAAGGATTCGCGGAGGGAATTCACCATCAGCATCGTGCCGAGCTGCCACCAGGTTACGTCAAGGGAACCCTCGGGCACGTCCCGCTTCAACGCTTCGTATGCGGCCGGTTCGCCGTTGTAATCAAGCGCACCGGACTCCGCTTTTCGCCATCCGTCTCCCTCGAACCCCCAGGACGTCATCACGGTGCCTTCTTCGGAGAACAAGTAATCCGCCAGCTTGATCGCTGCGATCCGCTGCTCCTCCGTCGCTTTGTTCGTAATGACAAACGATCCGTCCCCTGCTCCGACGCTATAACCTGCTAGCTGCACGCCATTCGGTCCTTTCAGCGGGGGAACGACATCGTACTCCTTATGGCGGGGCTTGGCGTCGGTCGGCTCCAGCACGCTGCTGATCAGCGCATAACCGACGGTTCCGACCACATTCTCCGCTTTGTTGCCAAGTTGCTTGACGGCATCGCCGTTCTGCGTAAAGGCTCCTTTATCGATCAGTCCTTCGCCATAAAGCTTACGCAGATATTTCAGCCCTTCCTGCCATTCGGGCTCAGCCGCGGACAAAATCACCTTGCCATCCTTCACGCTTAGATATGTCGTACCATTGTTGTATATAAAAGCATTCATCAAAAAGGCGTCAACTCCTCCTCCCCATACATCGAGCGAAGTGGTCATCGGAATTTCGTCTGCCTTTCCGTTGCCGTTCGGATCCTGCTCCTTAAAGGCTTTCAGCACTTCATAGAACTCGTCGGTGGTCGTTGGCATTTCAAGCCCTAACTTCTCGAGCCAGGTCGTATTGATCCACATCCGCTGGCCATACGTGCAGTGCAGGCACTCGTTCACCTTCGGAAGCGCGTATATATTGCCGTCCGGGGCGGTCATGGCGGATTTCAAATAGGAAACTTCCTCCAATGCCTTCTTGATGTTCGGCGCATGCTGGTCGATTAAATCATTCAAAGGGATAAAGGCCCCCTGCATTCCGTACTTGATCTGATCCGCCTTGGATATGCCGGCATTCATAATAAGCGCCGGATAATCCCCGCTGGCCAGCATCAGCAGTTTCTTGTCGTTGAATACCGCGTCGGGCGTCGTATTCCATTTGAACGTAATCCCCAGCTTCTCTTCGATATGCTTGGAGAATGGATTGACATCGAGGCTCTCGATGCCGGCGGACTGAGGAGCGAATACCGATAGTTCAACGGGTGCCCCAGACTCCGGAGGGCTTGCCGGATTTTCAGTTCCTGTTTCGCTCGATTTGCCGCAAGCGGATAAAGCCAGCACTGCCGCGAGAATCAGACTTAAACCTAATCCAGTGAACCTTTTCAAATCAATTCCTCCCTAATATGAAATGCTTGCCCGTACTTCATAACCGAACCGTAATGTTGCATATACCCCCTATGTGTCCGTTCTTCGGAATTTACCCATTCTGTACTGCCGGCCTCACCTCCTTCACAATAAGCAGGAATCACCCTTTCAAGGACCCGATCATCACGCCTTTGACAAAATACTTCTGCACAAACGGGTAAATGACCAGTACCGGGGCGCTTGCCACAACGATCAGCGAATACTTCAGCAGATCCTTCAGCCCTTCGCGGACCAGCAGCTCATTCACGTTGGTCACCATCTCGGCGCTGACGGAATTCAGGATCAGAATATCCCTCAGGAAGATTTGCAGCGGAAACAGGCTGCTGTCCTTTAAATAAATCAGGGCGTTGAAATAGGAGTTCCAATGGCCGACGGCGTACATCAGCGCGAGCACGGCCAGAATCGGCTTGGATAACGGAAGGACGATTTTCAGAAAAAAGGTAATGTCGCTGCTGCCGTCCATTTCGGCCGCTTCGGCGAGCTCCTCCGGGATCGTGGTTTGAAAAAAGGTTCTGGCGATGATGACCTGAAACACGGCTAACGCACCCGGTATAATCATGGCCCAGCGCGTGTCCAGCATGCCGAGCGACTTTACGAGCAGATAGTTCGGAATGAGCCCGCCGTCAAAAAACATCGTGAACACCAGCAGCATCATGATGATGTTGCGAACGTAAAACGTCTTTCGGGCTAACGGATATGCAAGCATCACCGTGAATGCGACGTTGACAAGCGTGCCGACAACGGCATAGAACAGCGAATTGCCAAACCCGATCAGAATGTTGGAATTCTGGAATACCGCTTTGTAGCCGATCAGGGTCACGTCCACCGGCCACAGCCACACCTTGCCCGACGACACCGCTCCCGGGGAGCTGAAGGATGCGCTTACAATGTGCAGCAGCGGAAACAGGATGACGATCAGGACGACGGATAGAAACAAATATACGATACCAAGGAAAATCCGGTCTGCAGCGGACTCCCGTATGGTTGATCTGCTCATGCGATTCCTCCTACCATAGACTTGTGGATGAGACTTTTCTGGATACGTAATTGACGATGACCAAGAGAATGAAATTGATAACGGAATTGAACAGGCCGATGGCGGCAGAGAAGCTGAAGTTCGCTCCGAGCAGGCCGACCTTGTACACATAGGTGGAGATGACTTCGGACGTGTTCTGATTCAGCGGGTTTTGCATGAGATAGATTTTCTCGAAGCCCAGGCTCATCAGATTGCCCAGATTCAATATGAGCAAAATGACGATGACCGGAAACAAGCTGGGAATATCGATATTGACGATTTTTTGAAACCGGGTCGCCCCGTCTACTCGGGCCGCCTCGTACAAATCGGGATTGACTCCTGCCAAGGCCGCAATATAGATGATGGCGCCGTAACCGGTGAACTGCCATACATCGGACCAGACATAGATCGATTTGAACAGCTCCGGCACGCCGAGAAAATCAACGGTTTCCAGTCCCAGCGCCCGGAACAGGTTGCTCATCAGCCCGGTGTTGGGTGAGAGGTTCACGATCAGAATGGAGACGATGACAACCGTTGAAATAAAGTACGGCGCGTAGGTCACCATCTGGACGGTTTTCTTGAATCGGCCGTTCCTGATCTCATTCAGTGCCAGCGCCAACAGAATGGGTGCGGGGAATCCGACCAGCAGGCCGTACAGGGAAATCTCGAGCGTGTTGCGGACATACTGCCAGAAGAACGGCGCGTCGAACAATTGCCGGAAATAATCGAACCCTACCCAGGGACTGCCGAAGATCCCCTGTACGACGTTGTATTCCTTGAATGCAATCAGTACGCCGAACATCGGAACGTATTTGAAGAGGATGATGTAGACTAACGGGAAGAACACGAGCAGGTAGAACTGCCAGTGCTTCATCAGCTTCTTCCTCGTTCGGTTCATGGGCTTGTTCGATCGTAGATTCGTTGGTGCCTGTGCATCTGCAGGTACTGGAATTGTGCTGCTCATACGAGCCAATGGGGTCACCCTCCTTCGCTTTGTGTTGGTCCTAAGTTTAGAGCGGACGGTTCCATCCGATCAATAAACAAGATTCTCCGAATCAACGTATTTCCGCGAGCAGGGGAAAATTTCAGAGCTGGCAGGCCGTGAGAACGATAAACCTTTTTCCGCCGCTAAACCTCTCTCCGTTGACGGCAAAAAAGCCCGCAGGACAGCATCGTCCGCAGGGCTCTGTACTTGGCTAAAGTATGCATGAACTAGTCAGAAGGACTCTCTACTTGATTCAGTATGCATGAAGCAGTCAGAAGGATCGTTAGTTCCCGAATTTCTGCTGCTTGATAGCAGCTTGCTCCCGATAATCCCCCGGCGACATTCCCATCAGCTTTTTAAACATCCGGCCAAACGAGATGGCGTTGGAATATCCGACTTCGGTGGCGATATCCTGTACGGGCAGCAGGGTTTCTTCCAGCAGTCTCCGGGCATGGTTCATCCGCAGCTCGATCAAATAATCCACGAATTTCTGGCCGGTCTCCTCCCGGAACAGCTTGCTCAGCGTTTTCCAGTTCATCCCGAAGCGTTCGCTTAAATAATTGAGGGACAGGTCCGGGTTGCTGGAGTTCTGCTCCATATACAAGCGAACCTTCTGAATCGTGTCCGCATGATTTCGGCCCTCCATGAGAGCGAGGATGCTGTCGTATAGAGCGGATAAAGCCTCCCCGAGTTCCTGTTCCAGCTCCTCCAGCGTATCGGACGATTGAAGCGCGTTCCGTAAGGCAGGCTGCCCCTCCGTAAGCCACAATTCCTGAAATTCCTTCGCCATGCAGGACATTTCGCGCCCCAGCGAGTACATCATGTAATCCGCCAGGTTCACCACGCCGTCCCGGTCCAGCATGTTCTGCTCGATATTATGGATAAGGGTGCTGTATTTCGCCTGCCAATCTTTGTTGACAAGCCGGAAGGACTGCGCCATCGAGCGGATCAGGTTCAGAAAATCGAATGCATTCCCCCGGTCCTCACCGGATACTTCGGCATAATGAATGATTCGGTTGTCGCCGAGGATCATTTTGTATTTCAATGCGGCGTGTGCCTGCTCATAGGATTCCGGGATCTCCGTATACCGCTCCGCTTTCTCTCCGATGCCAACGGTTATGGTCAGCTTCAGGTGCTCCTCTACCCACTGGCGGGCTTGCTCCAGCAGCGTGGCCACATGCCGATTCGGATCCTGATCTTCCGCTGCCGCGAGAACTCCCAGCTTCGAGGCTGAGATCCATTCCGTCCAGAGCATCGTTTCCTGCCCGGCCGCAATTTCTTGAACGACGCTTTTTAAGGCAAACTTGATCAGATACTGGTCCTGCTGAGGATACTGTTCGCAAAACAGTGGGTATTTATCGATTTCGATGACATTGACGATCTGTGGTTGGGACAGATCCGGCAGCCCCATGGCTTCGCGCTGCTCGTTCCACTGCTCCAGATGAGAAGGATACTGTCCCTCCATCAGCTGCTGAAACAGGTACGCTTTGCGCAGGAGCAAATCTTCACGGTGCTGCTGCTGAAAGCTGCTCGCCTGTTCCAGCAGGCTCTCCAGCGCCGATTCGATAAAAGCAAACTCATCCTGTTTGCCGCCATGGAGCAGAACGCTCGTTTTGGTCTGCGAATATTTTGAAATCCGGGACACGATGGCTTCAATCGGCTTATAGTTCCGGCGCGTGACGAATACGATCCAGACCACGCCGGCCATGCACATCAGAAGGCCGACGATAAACCAGACATTGTACAATTGGCTGACGATACCCACCACCCTGCCTTGGGTAAGCCCCCCTTCGTAAACCCATCCGGTGTAAGGGGATATCGCTTGGGACACAAGTTCCCCGTGCTCGGCGCCCGAGGTGCCGGCGATCAAGGATCGGCCCCCCGTGTCCATCACATGAATGAAACTAACTTCGGGATTAACCATGCCCTGAATCATGTTATGTATGGCGTCCACCTTGATATTGACGGCAATCACGCCTTTGCCATGGGTAACGAAGGGAGCATCCCGTACCAGGGTGACCACCTGCTGCGTGCTGTTAAAGCTGAATTCCCGAAAATTCCGCAGGGCACTCCATTTTGCTTCGCTATTGACCTGGCTCAAATAAGGCTGGAGAAAGTCATAATCCGCATAATCCTGCAAACGGAAGGTGGACGAAGTGCTTAGGACGAATTCATCCTGGGTTCGAACGAGGACCATGGAATCCACAAGCGGGTTGGAAACCTTGAACTGCTTCATGGCCTTCACGGCCTGCATGTTCAAATAGACGTTGTCCTGATCCTCTTGATTGAAAAATTCCGACATATCAGGGTTGAACAGCAATTCCTGCACCAGCATCTGATCGATGGCCTTCAGCGAATTGTCGACCGAACGCATCGCCTGCTGAATCATCGTCTCATTAGCCTGAATCGCGCCTTGCCGCGACTGTTCCCCGAGCATTTGGAAAAAGACAAAAAACACAAAGGAAATCACGATAAAGAAGACCGGCATATACGATAAAAGCTGACGGTAAAACCACGCTTTCCTTCCCATAGGCATCCCCCTGAGCGTTTAATTCCTTATCTCGTCATCGATTGAAAGTAATTTCATCATAGAAGAACGGACGGGGTTTACCAACACTTTTTTGAAACTCGGAAGAAAAACGCGTCTAAAGCATCATTACTTCCATAGCATTGACTTGGTCTTGATCCTATGGTAATCAAACTTATCTTTACTGAGGGAAACGTAGAGGATTCGCCGCCGTAAATCTATAAGGGGCTAGGGATTGGGAGGAGTCGGCACAGCGGGTTCACCCTCGCGGCCAAGCCGCCGGCTTGCCGTTTCCCTGCGGCCTGTCGCGGATACATGGGCTCCGGCTTTGGCCAAACCGAACTGCGGCATGTTGTTGTACAGGCATTCATACTGGCCTTCCTGGACCAGATAGGTTTCGTGAAAAATCCCCACGTCCCCTCCCGTTCCGACCCTGCGGTTGAAATCCCGCCATGCCGTAAGGTGGTTGGCTCCGTGGCGGGCATAGTGCTCGAGGTGTTCGAAGCTTCTCCAATATTGGATGAGGGTAAGCCCGCGCCCCGAAAAATGATAGGTACCGTCCATGAAGCCGAGCTCCTCCTTGTTCCGATACAGCTCCTGCAGCATCGGGGACATGGCGTTCATGACCGGCAGCCACTTATGTACCGCCCACCATTTGTTAATTCGAAACCCGATGACGAATACAACGAAAGAACCGTCCATGTGGGCGGTATATCGACCTGGAATCACTTTGCTCATGCTTGCTCACTCCCCTTCCTTGATTTCTAGCAGACCTAGGTGCGTTTCGTAGAAGCAGCCGATTTCCGTGGAATTGTACAACTGAGCCGTCAGAAACGCCCCGTAAAAAACGGTGAAACAAATCTGTACGGCTTGCTCCAAGGTTAAGGCTTTATTCAGCCTGCCGGCTTGAGCTTCCTCCTTCATGAACCGCTCGAATAAAGCATGCATGTTGGGCGATTCGCTTCCCGCTTCCTCGTGCCCGGGGAAGAGAAGCGTTACTTCCGCCCGGCTCAGCTCCGGCATGCAGGGCTGCATGTTCTGCTCAGCGAGAAAAGAGATCAAACTCGGCATCATGCCCGGCCTTACTTGATGCTCCTTAGCGACCTCGGACAGCAGATGGCGGAATGCCTGAAACCCTTTTTTCCCTTCCTGGTCGATCTCGATCATCCGCTCGGTCAGCCAAACCCGCATAAAATAAATCAGCAGATCCTCTTTGCGTTGATAAAACTTGAAAAAAGTGACCTTGGATATTTCGGCGCTCCTGCAGATGTCCTCCAGCATGACCTGGCTGAACATCCGATCCTTCATCAAGGATAATCCCGCTTCGTACAGCGCGACTTTGTTCTTGGCTTTTTTTAATTCCCTTAATGGGATATCCGGATGTTGCAAGGGAACACACCACCTTTGGTTAACTCTTGTAAATAAATTAACATAGGTTAATTTATTTTGTCAAAGTAAAGTGCACCGTAAGTACACCGTGTCCACGGTGCGTGGTCCCGGCTAGCTTGGTTGAACGTCGATCATAGTGTGTTTATTGAGATTGGATACATGGAGCAATGACTTGGAAAGGAAAGCGCAGAAATGCCCCTCTTTTTCTGGATAGAGACATGGGGGAAAATGCGGTAACTGGTAACGGTGCTTTGTGATTTTGCGAGATAAGGTACGCAGAGAATAGCTGGGAACATGAACGAGGATGACCCATACTGCCGGGAGTTTGCTTTTCAGGAGGGTACAACAAAAAGGCAAGCTTCAGGTAACATTCCTGGTCTCGCCTCTGTTCATAATAGATATGCAAAAAAACGGTGATGCACTATCAGACAAGTCGATAACTAACTGCTTGAAGGAGCATAGGCGGCAAAGGAAACTAGCGTTTATCCGTCCACACTTGGTTTGGGTGATTCTGCCGAGATTGAAGCTGCGGCGACGGGGGACAAGAACACCCGCCGAACGCCTACGCCGTAGCTAACGGATATCAGATACGTTTTCTCCCAGATAAGAGGCCAATGTATCGTAACGGACAGCAGATCCGTTATTTCCCAGAAAAGAGGTCCATTAAACGTGCTAACGGACACCAGATCCGTTATTTACTCCGCAAACGGTTAAAATAACGCCATTTTCTGATAATAACGGATTCCCTGTCCGTTAATTTCGCTCAAACCTCTATTTTCTACGAAATAAGGTCCCCTGTGTCCGCTAAACACCGCGTGTACACTGGGCAGATTACCGAGGCATGGCAGGACGCATAATAACCGTTGTTCCGCAAGGCCAGGCTTTAGCCGCCACAAGACCGAGCATCATTGCCAGGCTTTGACCAGCGCCACACCCCAAGCGGCATTGCAGGACTTTTACCGCACCACACCCCAAGCGGCTTTGCCAGGCTTTCGCCGCACTACTCCAAGCGGCATTGCCAAGCTTTCGCCGCACCGCACGCCCAAGCGGTTTTGCCGGAATTTAACCGCACCACACACCCAAGCGGCTTTGCCAGGCTTTCCCCGCACTACACGCCAAGCGGCATTGTCAGGCTTTCCCCGCACCACACGCCAAGCGGCATTGTCAGGCTTTCCCCGCACTACACGCCCAAGCGGTTTTGCCAGGCTTTGACCGCGCCACAAGACCGAGCATCATTGCCAGGCTTTGACCAGCGCCACACCCCAAGCGGCATTGATCCGCTTTCGCCGCGCCACACGCCCAAGCCGCATTGCCGGTCGCTGACCGCGCCACGCTGGCAAGCACCCTTAAGGTATTGCGCCATCGCACTGCCGGATACACCTATACCAGCATCCCCGTCACATCGCCATATTAACTCAACTCACAACACGTTTAACTCGTAAACTAGCGCTTAGGGTACCACTACCACTGACCTGCCGATACAAAGGTAGTATTCATCCCCTGGCTGCGGCATCCGCATAGAATATAATCGTGTAAAATTTCGTTGTTTCGTTGCCAGGGTTGACGTACCGATGGGGCCGGTTAGCCGAGAAATGGACGGAGCTTCCGGCAGGCACGGTATAGCTTTCATCTTCGCGCCAAAGCTCAAGCTCCCCCTGATGCACAAAAATATACTCCTCCACGCCGTCATTATGAGCTTCGGACCCGTGGTCGCAGCCCGGGTCCATGATGACCATATAAGACTCGAATTTGGTACGCAGGTTGTAGGAGAACAAGGGGTGCACCCGGTACGCGCCTTCTGCCTCGTGAAAAGGCTCCACGTCATCCGGAGAGACCACGGTCACTTCGGTTTCCGCCTCCTCGATGAGCGTGGTGAATGAAATGCCGAGGCCGCTGACAATGCGCCACAATACCGAGATCGTCGGGTTGGAATCCCCACGCTCGATCTGTCCCAGCATGGCTTTGCTGACACCGGTCAACTCGGCTACGTTATCGAGGCTGAGGCCCCGTGATTTACGAATGGCTTGTAGATTTCTCCCTACCTTTTTATGAATGGGTTCCAAGTGTAACCATATCCTCCTTTTGAAACTAAGCCGTTAACTGATCTTGCTCTGATCAGCCCGCCGCTTCTCCATAAGCTTTGAGACCATATCATCGGTCATATGGTTCAAATCATATTGTACATCAAATCCCCATTCTTCGCGTGCCGCAGTTGCGTCAATCGAGTCCGGCCATTCGCTTGCAATCGCTTGACGGACCGGATCCACGTCATAGTCGAGGCTGAAATCCGGAATATGCCGGCGGATGCTGGCCGCAATTCCCTCAGGATCGACGCTCATCGCCGTAACATTGAAAGCATTGCGATGCTTCAGTTTAGCCGGATCCGCTTCCATCAAAGCAATGATGGCGGAGATTGCATCCGGCATGTACATCATATCAAGGTAGGTCCCTTTATCAATAAAAGAAGTGTAGCTTCCGCTGCGGATCGCGGCCACATACATCTCAACCGCATAATCCGTCGTTCCCCCGCCCGGAGGCGCGGAATGGGAGATCAGTCCCGGAAAGCGCAATCCCCGGGTATCCACTCCGTATTTATGGTAATAGTAGTCGCACAACAGCTCCCCGGAGACCTTGCTGACTCCATACATGGTTAGCGGACGCTGCAGCGTGTCTTGCGGGGTTGCGTTCTTGGGGGTGTCCGCCCCGAATGCCGCGATGGAGCTCGGCGTAAAGAACTGGCAGGACAAGGCCCGCGCCGTCTCCAGCGCACTTAACAGACCGCCCATGTTCAGGTTCCAGGCCAGTGCCGGATTGGATTCTGCCTTGGCCGACAACAGAGCCGCTAGATGAATGATCGTATCTGCCCGAAACTCTTTAGCCGCTTCGTGGAATGCATGGTGATCGGTTACGTCCAGTGTTTTGAACGGTCCCGATAGGACCGTTTCATGATGGATTTGACGAATGTCCGTTGCAAGAACGGCTTCTTCGCCGTAATTCTGGCGCAATTTCGCCACCAGGTCTGAGCCAATCTGACCGAGTGCACCGGTTACCATAATTCGTTTCATAAGCTCGTGCCCCCTTATTAGATCAGACCCAGCTCGCGTCCGATGGTTTCATATGCGGTAAGTGCGCGATCCAGCATCTCCTTCGTATGCATGGCGGTTGGCATATTCCGGACTCTTCCCGTGCCTTTGGGCACCGTCGGGAATACGATCGATTTGGCATACACGCCTTCCTCGTACAGTCTCGTGCTGAATGCCTGGGTCGTTGCTTCATCTCCGATGATGCAAGGCGTAATCGGAGTTTCCGTGCGGCCGACGGAATAACCGAGGCGCTTAAGGCCTTCCTGCAGATAACGGGTGTTCTCCCACAGCTTCGTTTGCAGGTCTTTGCTGTTCTGCAGGATGTCGACAGCGGTAATGCAAGCGGCTACGGTACCTGGGGGCAGCGCAGTCGAGAACAAGAACGGCCGGCTGCGAACCTTGAGCCAATCCACCAGGTCGCGCGAACCGGCAACATAACCGCCGACAACGCCAACCGCCTTGGACAGGGTTCCGATCTGGATATCCACCCGATCCGACAGCCCGAAATGCTTCACGGTGCCTGCACCGCCGCCAAGCACGCCCGATCCATGCGCGTCATCCACGTAAGTGATCAGATCATAGGTCTCGGCGATCTCCACGATTTCGGGGAGTTTTGCAATGTCGCCATCCATCGAGAACACGCCATCGGTTATCACCATGATCTTGCCGTATAATCCGGACTCTCTCGCTTCTTTCGCTTTCAAACGCAAATCATCCATATCCGAATGGTTAAACCGAATGACTTTGGCTTTGGTCAGGCGGCAGCCGTCAATAATGGAGGCATGGTTTAATTCATCTGACAGGATGGCATCCCCCGCTCCCATCACGGCCGAAATCGCCGCCATATTGCAGTTAAATCCGGATTGATACGTAAGTACCGCTTCCGTTCCCTTGAACTGCGCAAGCTTCTCCTCAAGCTCAACATGCAGCATAAGCGTTCCGTTAATGGAGCGAACGGCGCCGCTTCCGGTTCCGAAATCGGTCGTAGCCCGGATGGCTGCTTCTTTCAGTCGCTCATCATTTGCCAGTCCGAGATAGTTGTTGGAAGATAAATTCACGAATTCACGACCCTGAATGGTAATGAGCGGACCGTTCGGACTTTCAAGAGGCTGGATGGTATTATAGAGCCCTTGCTGCTTGAGTTCCGTTAGATTATCCTGTAAGAAAGCGCTTAACGATTGACTGGACATATGAAATTCCTCCCGTGGATCCGAAGTATCGTAACGTACATATCCTTTACCATTTCATTGTATGCAAAAAGCCACACGTATGCAATATCTTGTACATAAATATGTTATATTAGATTTTCTAGCAAAAAAATCCCCTCAGCATTCATAGCAGGCTGCTTGCCAGCCTGCCTATATGAACACTAAAGGGCGAGTAAGAAAGGTATACCATAATGCTGCTGTTTATAGTAACTCTAATAAACTATAGCCAGCTATAATCTATTGATGCTATTTCAAATAATTAGGTGGCAATCGCTTCATGCAGCGCCTCGACATAAGCTGCGGCAAGCTTGGACAGGGTCGCGTTTTTATGGCTGATCCATCCGACGTTGATCGTCTCATCGCAGGCGAGCGGAACTGGAATAATCTCGTTCCCGTTCAGGTCGGCGCTCAACACCCCGGTCGAAATGGTATAACCGTTCAGACCGATCAGCAGATTGAACAGGGTTGCACGGTCATTGACCCGGATGCTTTTTTTGTGAGACAGCGTGCTGAGGATTTCCTCCGAGAAGTGGAACGAATTGTACTCCCCCTGCTCGAAGGATAAATACGGATAATTCTGAAGCTCGTCAATGGTCACGATGGACTGCTTGGCCAGCGGATTCTTGATGCTGATAAAAATATGCGGCCTCGCCGTAAACAAGCTGGTAAACTGAAGCCCTGCATCCTTCAGCAGCTTGTTGATCACTTTGGCATTGAATTCGTTCAAGTAGAGAATGCCGATCTCGCTGCGCAGGGTTTTGACGTCCTGGATGATTTCGTAGGTCTTCGTCTCTCTTAGCGCCAATTCGTACTCATCCTGCCCGTATTCCTGGACCAGCTTCACGAAGGCATTGACCGCAAAGGCGTAGTGCTGCGTGGATACCGAAAAATGCTGCGGGGAAGGCTTTGCGTTCAGATAACGCCCTTCCAGAAGCTCCGCCTGCTCCACCACCTGCCGCGCATAGCCGAGAAACTCCGCGCCTTCTTTGGACAAGGATATTCCTTTGTTCGTCCGCTCGAATATCGTAATGCGAAGCTCTTCCTCCAGATCCTTGATCGCGTTGGACAGGCTGGGCTGGGAAATAAATAATCGTTTGGCCGCCTCGTTCATGGAACCACGGTTGGCAACTTCGATGGCGTACTTTAATTGTTGTAAGGTCAAGGTGATTCCCCCTTTGTATACTTCACGCACAAGGACATATTTGTCTACCACAAGCAACAAAACAGTCGCGTTTCCAATACGACTAGTGCTATCCCTCATTTTTAGAACATTATAACCCTTTTTCACGATAAGAAGGGATCCTTTACATCAATGTAAAGATCATCTCCAACAGCTCCAACAGTTCTACACATTTGGTCCGTACGCTGAATGCAAAACGAACACAGAATAATAAATAACGTGATGGATACGAATAAATAAAAACAAGCGCCGATCACCAGTCTTTCCGAGCCGGCGGTAATCGAGCGCTTGTTTGCAATTGTAAGGCTAGGCTACGCCTCTAAATATTCACCTTATACCCTAAAGCCAGTTCATCACCGGGAAGCCCACGGATTCCCCAGTTGTGCTGCGGCGTTTCGAAAATCGTAATCTCCACATCCTGGGAAGAGATATGCAGCGTATGCTGAATCCGTTCAAACAGCAATCGAATCAGCTGTTTCTTAGCCTCCACCGTCCGGCCTTCAAATAGGCTGATCTCGATCACCGTGTAACGATCCGTTCTCCCGTCAGGGAAGCGGAAATCCTCACGGCTCATGGGGAAGAAACGATGAAATTTCTTATCCGCCGGAAGTTCAAATGCGTCTACCACGCACGAATGTATCACTTCCGACAGCTGCTCCTTCACCGGGTTCAGCTGCTCCCGGACGCCGTAAATTTTGATCTGCGCCATGCTCTGCTCATCTCCTCTAAACTCATCTCAACTATAAGGATATGTCACCTTGAAGTTATATTCGTTTCAGGCAGTAAATAATCCTTCCTGCCCCGTCCCTATTCCCCGGTCTGGAACTGCTTCTTCGCCCACTCGACATAGGACGGATGGCTTCGGATCAATTCTTCATGCGTGCCGCTTCCCGTAATATGACCCTTCTCAAGCACAATAATCTGGTCCGCCTCGACGACGGTCGATAACCGATGGGCAATGACCACGGTCGTTCGTTCCACCATCAGATTGTTCAGCGCCTTCTGCACTTCGTGCTCGGAGTCGCTGTCTAGGCTTGCCGTCGCTTCATCCAGAAGCAGGATGTCCGGCTTCCGCAGCAAAGCCCTTGCAATCGCGACCCGTTGGCGCTGACCTCCGGATAACTGGATGCCCCGCTCGCCAACCTCCGTGTCGTACCCTCTCGGCAGAGCTTCGATAAACCCTTCCGCGTAGGCCAGCCTCGCTGCTTCGGCAATCTCCTCGTCGGAGACCGGCTCCTCCCGTCCATAAACGATATTGTCCCGAATCGTTCCGGTCATGAGCGGGCTGTCCTGGGACACATATCCGAGCTTTCGCCGCCAGGACCCCAGCGTATAATCGCGGATGGCTTCCGAGCCGAAGCAAATCTCCCCGCCGGATGGCGCATAGAACCGCTCAATCAAGGAGAATACCGTGGTTTTGCCGCTGCCGCTGGGCCCGACCAGAGCAGTGACCTTCTTGGCTGGAATGGAAAAAGACACATTGGACAGAATCGTTTCTCCTTCATGATAAGCAAACGTGACCTCTTTGAATTCAACGTTCCGATGGCCTTCCGGTGCCGGCCGTACCGCACGATGATCGCTCTCCGGTTCGAATTCAAGGATAAGCCGCAATCTCTCGGTTGCCGCCATCACCTTCTGGAGCTGGGAGTAAAACGTGGCGAACTGGCTGAAAGGAAACATGATTTGGAAGAGCAGCAGGATAAACGATACCAACTCGCCGGCGCTGAGCGCACCGGAAGAAACGCGAACGCCGCCGTATCCGATGATGACCACCAGCAGAACGACCATGACCATCGACATCAACGGAATCAGGACCGAGTTGATCTTGGCTTCCTTCATGCCGAAACGGTACAGGCTGTCCATATCCTCATACCCGCTTTTCTCCTCCCTCCGCTCTGCATTGGAGGCTTTCACCAGCCTGATCTCGCCGATCACTTGGGTCAGCATGGCGGACAGCTGGGCCAACTGTCCATACATGCTGATGGAGATTTTGTACATTTTTCCGCCGATGGGCATCAAAATGCCGAACCCGACCGGAACGGCAATCAGGATGATGAGGGTCATCCGCCAATCCAGGTAAAACAGGATCGCAACAGCCCCCAGAACGGTCAACAGATTCGAGCAAAAAGCGATCAGATGATCCGTGATCAGGGTCTTTACTTCATTCGTATCGTTGGTCACACGGCTCATCGTCTCGGCCGAGCGATGCTTGTCGAAGAAAGGAACCGGCAAGGCCAACACCTTCGTCCAAAGCCTCTTCCGAATTTTGTTCACCGTCTGGTTCCCGACATAGGCAAGCATATAATACGAAAGTCCGCTGGCCACGGCTTCCAGCAGGAACAGGACGGCCAGAAAGCCGACCATGCGAATATTAAACGCATCTGCGGCGAAATTATCGATAAGCTGGCCGGTGATGAGCGGGACGATAAGTCCCGTCACCGCCCCGACCAAACTTAATACGATCGCCAGAAAGAGCACCAGCTTCGGAATGCCCGAAGAACGCAGCAGCCTGATAAAATATCGAACCGTGGTTTTTGTTACCTTGCCTTTCTCATCTACGGTTTGCTCCATTCAAACTTCCTCCCTTCTCGTTCAACGCGTCACATATAGATTTCTTTGATAAAGCGGCCGGTAAACGAGGCTTCCACTGCAGCCACTTCTTCGGGTGTTCCTGTCGCCACCAGCGATCCGCCGGCTGCTCCCCCGCCAGGCCCGATATCGATGATCCAATCGGAATTCCAGATCAGGTCCAGATTGTGCTCAACCAAAATCACGGTGTTCCCCGCATCCACCAAACGATTTAACAGGACGAGAAGCTGCCGGACATCTCCCGGGTGAAGCCCGGTCGAGGGTTCGTCCAGCAAATAAAGCGTGTGGTTTTTCGTTTTTTTACTCAGTTCCTTTGCCAATTTGATCCGCTGTCCCTCGCCGCCCGACAGGGTGCTCACCGATTGTCCCCACTTCAAATATCCAAGTCCGACATCGCAGAGCAGCCGGGTCAATTCCATGATCTTTGGCTTCACTGCCAACAAGGCAAGACTTTCCTCAATCGTCATATCCAACATATCGGAGATGGTGTAGCCGTTAAAAGTCACGCGGAGAACCTCTTCTTTGAAGCGCTTGCCCTTGCAGTCCGGGCAGCGTACTTCCAGCTCCGGAAGAAAGTGCATATGCACGGACACGAGGCCAAGGCCTTGGCATGTCTCACAGCGCCCGCCTTGCGTATTAAAGGAGAAGTGCTTGGCCGTCAATTGATTCTGTTTAGCTTCCGGCAAGCTGGCGTACCAGTTTCTGATATGAGTGTAAACATCCGTATAGGTAGCGATGTTAGAGCGCTGCATTCGGGATACCGGCGATTGGTCAACCTTGATCAGCTGTCCCACCGATTCCCAGCCCGTGATGGCTTTGCAGCCGGTTGGAGTTGATTGATCGCTTCCGGTTTCCGCCAGAAGATCAAATAAAAGCGTGGATTTACCAGATCCCGATACGCCTGTCACCGATATGAGACAGCCTAGCGGGAAAGAGGTCGTAATATGTTTCAGATTTCTCAGATGTGCATCCTCGATCGTCAGCAGGTTGCCGTTTCCGGTCCTGCGCCGAATCGGAGCCGCCAGCATCGTGGAATCCCGGAAATACGATCCGGTCACGGACTCGGGATTCCCTATCAATTCCTCCAGCGTTCCTTGACCGACAACCGTGCCGCCCATCGTTCCCGCACCCGGTCCGATATCAATGATATGATCGGCGGCCCGCATCACTTCTTCGTCATGCTCGATGACAAGCACCGTGTTGCCGAGATCCCTCAGTTGCTTCAGAACCTGGATAAGTCCCCTGGTATCTTTGGGATGCAGACCCGTCGTCGGTTCGTCCAAAATGTACAGCACGCCCGTGAGGCCGGAGCCCAGAATCGATGCGAGCCGAAGCCTCTGGGCTTCCCCGCCCGACATCGTAACGACCTGCCTCTCCAAGGACATGTAACCAAGTCCGACATCCATGATGCGCTTTAGTCTCACGACGGAATCATAAATGAGCGGTTCCACGATCGATAATTGGTCCGCCGTCAGCTTCTTCAGCAGCGCCTCCATCCAATTTAGCGCTTCCCCGATCGACCATGCGTTAACTTCGTTAATGGAGACGCCGTCAACCCGGACGCGGCGGCTATCCTCCCTCAGCTTCGTTCCGTGGCAATCCGGACAGACATGCTCATGAAACAGGGACGCTTCCCCGGTCTCGCTCCCCTTCTCCCGGTATCTTCTCCATATTCCGGTGACTACGCCCTCGTACTTGCCTTGTCCTACGGACTTCGGCGGCTTCGCGTCAGGAAAGTGCCTGCTGAACGCCTCGCTCTCCACGCCGTAATACAGGAGATCGCGCTGAACGTCCCCATAATCCCGAAGCGGCATAAACTCATCGAACACAAACCCGTAATACTTGGCTGCTGCTTTCAGAATGCTGATGTTATAATCGGTGAGAGCGCTGTACCATATTGCCACCCCGCCGTCTCTTAGGCTTAAGTCAAGCTGGAACACGGCATCCATGTTCAGGCTGACCGTTTGACCGAGTCCGCTGCACGTTTCGCATGCGCCTTCCGGCTTGTTAAAGGAAAAATGCGACATCGTCAATTTGTCGAGACCATGACCGCATCGCCTACAATGAACCGTCTCGTGGGAATCGCTGATCTCTTCCTCGTCAGAGGGACCGTGATAGGCTTCTCCGTCCACGCTCGGTATCACCCTGTCGCCGCAGGAAGGACAGCTTCGTTCCCCAAGCTTGGCAAACAGTATCCGGAGCAGCGTGTAGATATCCGTCACCGTTCCGATGGTGGATCTCGGGTTCCTGTTCGTTATGTGCTGACCCACGCTGATCGACGGGGAGAGCCCTTCAATCGAGTCCACCTTCGGCTTGCTCACCGAGTCCGATACCATGCCCATGGATTCCATGTACTGCCGCTGACATTCCCGCTGCAGCGTATCCATGGCCAGCGTGGACTTGCCCGAGCCGGACGGACCTGTCATGACGACCAGTTTGTATTTTGGAATCTCAAGCGAAACATTTTTCAGATTGTTCTCCCTGGCACCGCGAATCTTAATCGTTCCTTCCATTTCCTAACCTCCTTTAATTTTACAAACCCATCTTACAACATTGATGCAAGTACAAAATTTCATACCTGCAAAGGTTGCTCCGTCACTGTTTTCAACGGCGAAAGCCGTCACGGAGCTTTAAGGTTTATGTACAATGTTTGAAGTCCTGTTGGTTGTCTGTGCACCGCAATTGACTTTAAATATCTACGCATCGTGTGTTCGGAGGAGAGGCACTCATGCCGAAAAAAAATCGCAAGTATTCAAGGAGGCGTTTATCCAATGGAACATAAAATCCAGTTTCATCCGGCTCAAATCAACAGTTTTGCATTGTGAATCCCATGGACCGGATATCGTTCAATACATCCGGGCATTTTTGGAACGGCAATGATACTGGCATGATTCAAACCCAAGCTGAGAAGCTATATTTTTCTATCTGTCTTTTCATGGAAACGCACTTCATGATACAATCCCCCAATAAGTAAGGATTCAGGCAGATCCGGATGAAGTAGGGGGACATCATGGGCATCCGACCGATTGATATCGCCAAGAAACTCGGGATTACCACAAGTGCACTCAAGCACTATGAAAAATGGGGAATTGTTCCTCCTGCCGAGCGTGCGCCAAACGGCTACCGGTTATATACCGAGGAGCATGCCGCTTATTTCGAGTGCATCCGCGCCATGTTTCCCGGTTTCGGCGTAGACGTGACGAAGCAAGTCATGAAGAAGCTGCAGGAAAGGGAGCTGGATGATGCGCTCTGGATCGTAAACGAGGTGCAAGCCCGCCTCCAGCAGGATAAAATCCTTGCGGAGCGGACCATCCGCATTCTGGAAACGGAGCAGCTTGACGCAGTCGATGCCCGAGGCCGCAAGAAAGAGTTGACCATCGGGGAGGTTGCGGCCGAGATCGGCGTTCCCCCCTCGGCCATCCGCCATTGGGAGAAGGAAGGCGTTCTTATCCTGCCTCGGGATCAGGATAACGGCTACCGGAAATTCGATGGTGCCCGAATCCGGCAGATTATGATCATTCGGATTCTCCGCTCAGCCAATTACCCGCTTGAAGTCATCAAGGACGTCCTGCACGAGCTCGAGCATCATCAGGTTCATAACGCCAGACGGGTGCTCAAGGATACGCTGGTGTACCTCAATCACCTCAATCATAACCAAATACTCGGCGTGCACTACTTATATCAGTTGTGCCAAGTATTGAAGTTAATGTAATCCGCTATCCATTTGCACATTGGTTTTTGCTGTAACAAAACAAACAAACCCGGAGCCCCTCCGGGTTTGTTTGTGCGTATGCGCCGCTTATGGATTAACCTTGATGGAGCCGACCGAGGTCGTCAGGGATATTTTCGCTCCACCGCCGTTGACGTCGCTCTGCCCCCGGCTTGCTCCAGTAATCTGTCCCAGCTCGGTTTCGGTATCCAGCGTATATTTCATGGACGGCGCGAACGCAGCGGTGATGCTGCCTGCCGATGTGTTGGCCGTCAGCGAGCCGTCCGGGTCGATCTGCCCAATATCCAGCTTGATACTGCCTGCTTCGGATACGATCCTGGAACTGCCCGTGATTTCCGTTTGGTTGAGCTGAATTTCCCCGGCTCCCAGCTGCAGCTCGAAAGCCCCCTTCAACTCGTTCACCCTTACCTTCCCGACATCATTCTTGATGCGGATATTCTGCAGGGCTTCCGGTATCTCGATCACATAATCGATCATGAATCCGGAATCGCCGAACTGCTTCTGCGACCAGTCCCACAGGTTAATGCCGGAGTCGTCTCTAGGATGCGTCCTTAATTCCAGCATGCCATCCTGGAGCGTCAAGGAGGTAGCGGCCTGCTCCGTCACCTGGGTGCGAATGTTATCGTTCTTGAAAAAACTTTCGTTGAACCATACGGTTGTTTTCACGTTGACCTCGCTACCGGGTACCGCGATAAGCTCGATATTGCCTACGGCATGGTCGATGACCAGTCCCTCGGCTATGCCGGCTTCCTGAGCCGTCGTCCATTCGAACTCCTTCCCTTCCCGTTTTACTTGATCGCTGATGGCTATCGCCGATTCGCCGGCTAGGTTCCCGATTTGCGCTAATTTATCAAGCTCGCGGTTTACCGCTTCATCGGCTTTTTGGGCAGCATCGCATCCGACCAGCACGGCAAATATCAACAGCGACGAAATTTTCACGGCCATCATACCCTGTTTTCTCTTCAAATCCTCCACGTCCATTCTTGTTTATGTATATGTCCATTATATCGTAGAGGAATAAGTTCACACGCTGCCGCGGACCAGTTTCTTCCTGGACCTTAGTCTGGGACGCCCCCTCCGTCTTTTGTATGACGCTGCACGTACGGATCATTCCTCCAATCGCTGTTGCCCTAAATTTCAATCAAGGATTTGTAACGGTAGAAATTCGGGGACAAAACTAAAAAAAGAAAAGGGAGTTCCCGCAGTATAAGATCTACTCTTGGAACAACCCTTTTCTCAAAAATCATGCGCGGTTCTCATGGCTGGTCTATCCGCAGCACGACCTTTCCCCGAACATGACCGGATTCCACGGCACGATGCGCTTCCGCCGCTTCGCTCAGCGAGAACGTCTGCGACACATGGATTTTCAGCTTCCCTTGTTCATACATTTGAACCAGTTCCGCTAATCGATGCTTCGAGCGCTGGCTGCGGATCGGGAGCACCCCCAATTCTTCTACCAGATCGAAGGCCACGATCGTTCCGATTCGCCTCCGGTCGCCGACAAGCGCCACCGAGGCCCGCAACGCTTCTTCGCCGGCGGCATCAAGCGCGGCGGTCACTCCCTCGGGGGCACAAGCCTTGACCCGGTCTACAAGGCCTGATCCATAAACAACGGGAACGGCGCCCAGCGCACGAAGATAATCATGGTTTCGCTCGCTTGCGGTCCCGATGACCCGCGCTCCCCAGGCTCGTGCGATCTGGACGGCAAAGGAGCCGACTCCCCCCGCTGCCGCATGAATCAAAACCGTATCCTTATGGCCAACCCCTAGCATCCCAAGTGCCGTATGGGCGGTTTGCCCCGATGCGGTCAAGGCACCCGCTTCCTCCCATGGCATCGAATCGGGTTTCCGTACAACTTGGTCTGCGCTGACCACGACATATTCAGCGTAGCAGGCGAGTAATGACCAGCCAATGACGTCATCCCCAACATCAAAGTCCGTCACTCCCTCTCCTACCTGATCAACCGTTCCGGCGAATTCGTTGCCGAGAATTTGCGGCATCCGCAATGTCACCGCGGGCGGTGCCCAGCCGCTTCCCCTAATTCCGCAGTCGGCCGGCTGCACGCCTGCCGCCTTGATGTTAACCCTGATCTGGCCGTTGCCGGCCTGAGGATCTTCGAAGTCCATAACGCGTAAAACTTCCGGCGGTCCAATCGTACTGAACGCAGCGGCTCTCATATCGATCATCCTTTCAAACATTCCTTGATCTTGTTTCTGAGACCATTCTATAATCATCGATAGATAATAAAAAATACAAAATAATCTATGTATATATATACTGGAGTATATAAGCAGGGACGGTGAACCGTAATGGAAATGTTGCAGCTGAAGTATTTTGTTACCGTAGCAAGGCTTGAACATATGACCAAAGCCGCAGAGGAGCTCCATATTGCTCAGCCGGCGCTCAGCAAAACCATCTCCAGACTCGAAGAGAATCTCGGGGTTCCGTTATTCGAACGCCAAGGCCGGCAAATCCGCCTCAATCCGTACGGCAGAGCATTTTTGGCGAAAGCCACCGCTGCCCTGCAGCTGCTGGAAGAGGGCCGGCGGGAAGTGGAAGATCTTGCGGGGCTGGAGCATGGGCGCATTCATTTGGCCTTGTCCAACATGGAGCAGCTCCGCGAGCCTTTACGCTTGTTTCTGCGCGAACATCCGAAGGTCAACTTTCATATTATCCAGTCCTCGATGGAGGATATGGTTCAGACGATTGAACATAATGAAGTGGACTTCTTTCTGACTTCCATGCCCGTCCGGCATCCGGATATACGCAGCTTGCCATTCACGTGGAAGAGGTGTTCTTGGCAGTCCCCCCCACCCACCGCTTAGCCAGAAACAATCGCATCCGCTTAAGCGAGGCTGCCGGAGAATCCTTTGTGGGTTATAAAGAGGGCCATCCGTATCAGAAGATGAATAACGAGTTTTGCAAACAAGCCGGTTTTCAACCGAAGGTCGTCTGCGAGGTGGAAGACCCCGGGACCATCGCCGATCTGGTCCGTTCGGGATTTGGCGTGGCTTTAATCGGGGAATGCAGAAGCAGCGAGGAACTAAAGCTGAAGAAGCTCAGCATTCAAGAACCTCTCGCACGCCGGGTATTCCAAATCGCATGGCTGGAATCCAGATACTTGTCCAAGGCCGCGATTGCCTTCCGTGATTACCTCGTCGAATATTACGCGGATCACGGTAATTGAGACATCACCACGTCGTAAACGACGTGGTTTTTTATGATATCGCAATTTCAAACCCTGCAGCGCCGTTTCACTCTCTGGCTATTCCATTTGGGCACGTTGTCTGTCCGTGCACCTTGGTAGAACATGACCACAATGAACAGTCCCTGCGGTGATACTTCGAGGGTTGACAATATTTGGGGAGTGATTATACTTTTGAGTAAACACTCAGTATTCTGAATTCATCACTCATGACTATTTAGCATCCATGGAAACCGGAAGCTCCACAAGGAAGTTTTGCCTATTTCATTCCAAAGGAGAAAAACATCTGCCTATGCCTACAACAACCCGTCGGAATGCCAAGAAGGAACGGATATTGAACGCCGCTCTGAAGCTGTTCTCCCGGCAGGGATTCCATGCAACGACAACCAAAGAGATTGCGGCCGAAAGCGGTGTGGCCGAAGGGCTGATCTTCTACCACTTTGGAGATAAACGGAAGCTGCTGCTCTTTCTTGTGAACAATTTTTCCTTTGCTGCGCAGCTTCAAGAGGATGCAGGTGAATTGTCGAAGCTTCCTGCGGACGAGGCCCTGTTTCAATACGGCATCGCATATCTCCAGTTCCTCAGGACGAACATGGATTATCTGATGCTCATCTGGTCACCTGAACTCATAAGGGATGCCGAGGTATCAAAAGAGGTTTCGCGGCTGATCGGTGGTTTTGGGACAGCTGGCAGCAGCATGCTCAAACAGGCGGCGGGATCCAATCATCAACCGGAACACACGGTTCAGGTTGCCATGCTGATGATGACCTCCTCCATCCTGGTCTATTGCATGCTCCATTCCCGTTTCGGAGAGGAAGCACTCCCGCTCGGGGACGAATCCTATATTCGCGAGCTCGTCCGGCTGCTGCTGCATGGGATGGGCGAAGAATCCGGATCATGACGTTTTCTACGTGAAGAACGATGTATACAAAAAGCTGATGGCCGTATAGAACATGCTGCATCGGCTTCTTTTATCCGCACAATTTGTGTGTTTACTCAGTTTCTTTTCTTTAGGCATCGCTAATATGGTTAGATTGAAGGGAGAGATGAGGATCATGCTGTCATTCATGCCGGATTGGAGTTTTCTCATGATGTTGTGGCTGCTGCCGGTTGTATTTTTCATTCACGACGGAGAAGAGATTGCCACGATGGAATGGTGGCTCAGGAAGAACAAGAACAGCCCCTGGATCACGAAATTTTCGCCCGTCTCCATTCCGTGGGATAAGAACATCACCCTGCAATTCTCCTTTGCTGTACTGCTGATCGGGTTCATCCTCACGTGCGTAACGTTTCTAACGGCGCGTGCCTTCGATATCGGCAGCCCGTTCAACGCCCTGTTCGCGGGGTTCGTTACGGTGTTCCTGCTGGACGGCGTGAAACATGTGGGGGCCTCAATCGCGCTGAAGGCATACACCCCTGGCGTCATTACAGCTGCGGTCCTTGAAATTCCATACGGCATTTATGCGCTCAACCGCCTGCTGTCCACTGGAATCGTGGATGTCACGGCATTCGTGATGGGAACCCTGGTCTCCCTGCCTCTCATTCTGTTTCTGGTCTGGTTTGGTTTAACGCTTGGGAAACGGATCGCGCCGCACCGCATAAATACGTAGGCTCCAATAATGAGCATTGCAGAAAAAAACAGCGACTGCCCAACATTTCAAGCCGCAGCTTGCAGAACTATACAAGAAACGTCTATCGACGTACTTTCTCGGCAGTCAGGCCGCATTTAGCGGTATTTTTCTTAAAACAATAGAGTTGGTTAGCCTCGCCAAAAACTGCATTACAAGAAAAAATGCCGCCGGATCCGATCATCCGACGGCATTTCGATTCGTTACTAATTGGCGTTATCCTACAAGCTCCAGTTGCGCCTTGGCTTATAACCTGCCTTCTCCAGGAAATCCCGTTCCGTCTCTGGGCCAAGACCCTGAATTCCAACCTTGGCGCTCATCGAAGTAATCAGCATCCGGCTGGCCACTTCCAACGTCTGCAGGGCCATCCGCGCTTCGCGAATGGTCGTATCGTATACCACCACACCATGGTTTTCTAACAGCAGCACGTTGGCAAGCTTGGCCTTTTCCCGAACGCCCTCGCCCAGCGCGTCGCTCCCCGGATGATAGTAAGGCACGCGTTCGATCCGCTCGAGATAATACATCGTCTCAACGAACATATTCGAGGGGAGCTCCAGGTCGGAGCAGGCAATCAGCGTTGTGTAGAACGGAGAAGCATGGAGCACCGCGCCGATCTCCGGACGGCTCTCGTAAATCGCCCGATGCATGGGCGTTTCCTTGGAAGGTTTGCGACCCTCTGCGCCATATACGTTTCCGGACAAATCGCATTCGATCAAGTCCGCTTCCTCCAATTCGCCAAGGAACGTCCCGCTCGCCGTAACCACGTAACGGTCCCCTTCCGTTCTGGCGGAGATATTCCCCGCATTGCCCCACGCAAGGTCATATTGCATCATATATTTGCCGGTGTGCTGCAGTTCTTTTCTAATCGTTTCCACGCTAGCCATGATCAATACCTCCTGTATTTCAATACCTATTTTACAACCAATAACTACTTATAAGACGAGTACCCGCATACCGCTATTTGCCGCCTAACAGGTTCGGCAGGAACATCGACAATTGCGGAAGATACGTAATCAGCATCAGGTCAATGATCAACACGATATAGAACGGCACCATGCCCCTTGTGATTTGGTCCAGCCGGATCTTCGCGATTTGGGCCGATATGAACAGATTGATGCCGAGCGGCGGCGTGCACATCCCGATCGCCAGGTTCACGATCATGATGATGCCGAAATGCGTCGGGTCGATGCCGAACTCGGCCGCTACCGGCGCCAGCAGAGGTGCCAGAATGATGATGGATGCATTGGACTCCATGAACATGCCCACGACGAGCAGGAACACGTTGACCAGCAGCAGGAACACGATCGGGTTGTCGGATATGTTCACGAAGAAGCCTGCAACCGCCTGCGGAATTCCTTCCCGCGTCATGATCCAGCTGAACAATCCTGCGCTTGCTATGATGAACATAATGACGGAAGTCGTAATCGTGGATTGCGTCAGAATGTTGATCAGCTTGGAGAATTTAATCTCCTTATACACAAATACGCCAACGATGAACGCATACGCTACGGCTACACCCGCAGCTTCGGTCGGCGTGAAGATGCCGCCGTATATTCCGCCGAGAATGATGATCGGCATAAGGACCGCCCAGAAGGATTCCTTGAAAGCCTGCCATACTTCACCTGGAGTCTTTCTCTTCTCGCGTGCATAGCCTTTTCGTTTCGCAATGATATAAACGGCAATCATCAGCGATAAACCAATCATAATTCCTGGAATAAGCCCCGCCATAAACAGATCGCCAATCGATGTTTCGGCAGCGACCCCGTATAGAATCAACGGGATGCTTGGCGGAATGATAACCCCCAGCTCACCAGACGTCGCTTGAAGGGCACCCGTAAAGTTCTTATGATAGCCCCGGGAGATCATAGCCGGGATCAGGATGCTGCCAAGCGCCGCGGTTGCCGCGGCGGAGGAACCGGATATGGCGGCAAAGAACATCGAGGTTACAATCGTTACGAGTCCAAGTCCGCCTGGCAAATGGCCTGTAAGTGCATTCGCCAGATTCACCAGCCGTCTTGATATTCCGCCGAATTCCATCAAGGTGCCCGCGAATACGAAGAACGGAATCGCCATGAGCGGGAATGAATCCGTTGACGTGAACGAACGCTGGACGAGTACAAGCAGCGGCGTGCCGCCTTCCCACCAGATCGCTACCGCAGACGCCATTCCCATCGAGACGGCAATCGGAACGCTGATGGCGAAGAATAGGATCAAACATCCGAATAATACGATAGGCATTATAGACCTTCCTCCTTCGCTGGCGGAATTGTATCGGAAACGATCGTTTCCAGAATGACCGCTACCGCATTGATGATGAGTAGCACCGCGCCAATCGGAATAGCTGCATATGGAACCGACATGCTAAGCCCCATCGCTGCCGACGATTGCACGGAGACCCGGTTCAAAATATCGATGCCCTGGACCAGCAAAAGAACGAAAAACACGATGCATATCGCCATGACGGTGATGCGAATCACCTTTCGGTTGACTTCACTCACGAGTTCCGGCAGCAGCTCGATCGCTACCAGCCGATGATGGCGCAGCGCCAGCGAGGAACCCAGGAAAACAAGGTATACCATCAAGTATCTGGCCAGCTCCTCGGACCAGTGAAGCGGATACCCGACAATCCGGTAAATAATCTGCATGATAATCAGGATGGACATGACACCCAGGATCATGGCCACTGCGATGCCCACGAGTTTGTTGAGCGTATCGATCGCTTTTAATGTCTGCCGCATGGCTTATCCCCCCTCTTGAAGAAAAAATGGTTATGGCGTGTTAATGATTTTGTCGTACAGCTCTCTTCCGTACAGGTTGGCAAAGCGTTCATGCACCGATTTGGCCGCCGCTTCGAACGGTCCCTTATCCACTTCCACGAACTCCGTACCGAAATCCTTAAGCTCATTGATGATCTGCTCTTCCTGTTCAAAGACCAGCTGATTCTCGTATTCCGTTGCTTCCTTGGCCGCTTCTTCAATAGCCTGACGCTGAAACTCATTCAAGCGTTGATACGTCACTTCACTCATCGCGAGCATCACGTAACCGTATACATGATCGGTCATCATCATATACTTCTGGACTTCCTGAATCTTGGAGCTGGCGGTAAAAGCAACCGGATTTTCCTGCGCGTCAATAACCCCGGTTTGAAGCGATGAATACACTTCGCCAAAAGCCATAGGCGTCGGCGTCGCGCCCATCGCCTCCCAAGCCGCAATGGAAGCCGGAATTTCCGGCACGCGGATTTTCAAGCCGCGCAGATCGCTGGGCGTTTCGATCTTCTTGTTGGCCGTCAGCTCGCGCGGGGTTCTCATCCAGAACTCCAGGCCGCGGACCTGGGCATTGTCAAGCAGGCTCTGCTTCAGTTCATCGCCGACATCTCCATAGAGCACGTTCTCCAAATGCTGCTTGTCACGGAACAAATACGGCAGCTCCAAGATGGCATAAGGACTGTAGAAATTCGATAACACGCCCGCCGGTAGGGCAAAATCCACGGACCCGATCTGCATCCCCTCGATCAGGTCACGGTCATTCCCGAGCATCGAGCTGGCGTACACCTCTACCTCAATCTCGCCGCCCGTTTTCTCCTTGACCAGCTCCGCAAACTTGAGCGCGCCCAGATGCCACGGATCGGATTCGCCCGTAATGTGACCTAGCCTTAGCTTGATCGGGCCATCATCCGTATTCGGCTTCGTCATAAATAAAGCGCTTACAATGAGCAGTGCAGCCACCATGACAACTGCGAGTCTTTTCCACATTTGTCGTTCCCCCAATCTGATATGAAGTTCCTGCAGCCTCCGCCACTGAAAGCAGAAGCTGCGGGGATATGTTGGTAATTAAAAGGTGACGATGACCTTCAGGGATGAGTCCTCCTTCTTGTCGACCAAGCGGAACCCTTCCGCGGCATCTTCATAAGGCAGCCGGTGGGATATGACGGCTCTGACGTCCACCGCTCCGCTTGCCAACAAATCGATGGCGGAAATGGTATCCTCGCGTGTGTACGTCATGCAGCCCACAATCTCCTTCTCGGTCTGCTGCAGATTCACGATATCGAAGGTTTGCGTGCCATGGAACATGGCGATCGTTACGCAGCGGCCGCCTTTGCGAAGCAAGGCAAGGGCATCATCCACGATCCCGGGTACCCCGGCAGCAATCAGCACCTTATCGAACTCGCCGGCAATCTCCTTCTTGGCTTCCTCGGTCCAATGTTCTTTGCCGCGAATGTTCAGGGTATGGGTCGCCCCCATATCTTTCGCGGATGCTAGCGCATAATCCATGACGTCCGTCACCATGAGCGTGGTAGCGCCGGCAGCCTTGGCAGCCGTCATGGCGAGCAGCCCGATCGGTCCGGCACCGAGGATGGCGACCTTGTCTCCGACTTCGATCCCGGCCTTCCGTACCGCATGGACCCCTACCGCGAAGGGCTCAACCAGCACGCCCAGCTCATGGTCCAGCTGATCCGGCAGTTTGAATACGCATGCCTCCGGCGCCGCGAAATACTCGGCCATCGAACCGTACCAGCCCTTGAGGCCCGGCGCTCCCCGTTCGGCGCAGTAATTCGTTCTTCCCGTCAGGCAGTAATCGCATTTGCCGCAGCCGACCTGGGGCTCCACGGTCACCCGATCGCCGATCCTGAAAGATGTGACGTCCTCGCCCACCTTCACGATTTCGCCGGACACTTCGTGGCCGATAATGACGGGCGGCTTCCGGAACAAGTGCAGTCCTTTGTAGGTATGAATATCCGATCCGCAAATACCGGCGGCTTTGACCCGGATCAGAACTTCCCCTGCCCCGATCTCCGGTACGTCAACGTCTTTAACGACAACTTTGTACGCATCCTCCAAATATACAGCCTTCATTGTCTCTCCCCCTCGTAGTAATTCAAGATGGCGGTCTGATCCCGTATCTCTCTGTTATATAAAAAGCGCTTGCTTCGATTCCTGCAGATGCTTGCGCATCACGTCGGCGCTGCTCTCCTTGCCGGTTTTCAAAGCCTCATAGATCTTCCAATGATCCTCAAGGAACTTCTCCATCCTGTGCGGATCCTTCCGCAGATGCCGGCGGGTGATTCGCTGAAGATGATCGTGGTAGTTCAGCAGTACCCTGTGGATTTCCTGATTGCCCGTACACTCGCAAATGATCAGGTGGAAATCATGGTCGGCCTGTGCGAAATTTTTGACGTCAAGCCGGCTGACGATATCGGCGGTTTCGGCTAAATTGCTCTCCAGCTCCTGCATCTGCTCAGGCGTAAGCCTGGATTCGACCTGCTGGCAGTTGAACGTCTCCAGCGCGATCCGAAGATCGTAGATATCCACGATCCGGTTCACGGACAGATCGTTGATGATAATGCCCTGTTTTGATGAAACGGTGACAAAGCCCTCGGCTTCCAGCCGCGTCAACGCCGCTTTAATCGGCGTCTTGCTCATCCCCAGCAGCTCAATCAATTCACGCTCGGACAAGAAACGCCCCGGCTCGAACTTCTCGTTCAGAATGCTTTCCTTGATTTCATTGTAGGCCACGTCTTTTAACAGAAGTGAAGAAGCGGTCCCTTTGCTTTTATCCATCGTCATTCGTTGATTCTCCTATCTTGGCAATTGATCCGTGCTATTGATCCGATTCAGGGAACCCGGCATCCCGTACGCTGATAAAATAATCCGGTGATCCCAGCTGCCCGCCCTTGAGAGCCAATTCAAGGCCGTCAAGGCTGGCGTCGTCCGAATATACCCTGCAGAGCGGAGCTCCCGGGGATACGTCCCATATCATCTCCAGCCCGTAGGCGCCCATTTCACTGGTGACAAAACCGGAGGTGTCTCCTCCAGCGACGACAATCCGGCCGAGCTTGGCTTGCCCCATGATCTGCTTGGTTAACTTCCCGAGGCTTCTGCCGATAAACTCGCCCGCTTCCGCTCCAGTGAAACCCATGGCCTTCAATCGCGTCCGGGTCTCGCCGATCGCTTCATCCTCCGGGCCAAGCGCCGTATAGAGCACAATGCTTTGCCCTTCTGCGAGAGCGTCTACAGCTTGTCGAACAAGTTCCGACCGGGCCGTTCCCTGGGTATCTTCCATGGCGTCCGGCGTAATGCGAATGCCGCGGAAGCCTGCGGCTATCGCCCGCTCAATCTGAAGCCGACTGACCGGGGAAGCACTCCCGGACACCACCAGAATCGTATCGGTAGGCCGGACGGGCGCTGCGGGCGCGATTTTCTCAGACGAAGGGGCAGAGAGCCCGAGTTCATCCCAATGGGCTGCCAAAGCGTATTCGACGCCGGACGAACCGACAACGAATGCCCCCGCCCCTTCGGGTCTGTCCTGAATCAGCTGGCCGCACCGCTTGAGCCTGTCCTCATCCAAGGCATCGAACAGCAGAATTCCCGGTTTCTCTCCCAGTTTATCACGATATCGGTCAAGAACCGCATCCGGGTCTCCATCCAGTTCAACGATATCCATCAATGCAATCGTATCGGCCGTCTGCTCCGCGAGATGAAGACGCAAATCCGCCTCATGCATCGGCGTGGATGGATGCTGTGACATGACGGGATGCCGGTCCAAGCGGTACACCGTATCATGCATTTTCGCAAAATGCTGTCCGAACAGCGTATAGCGTCCGAGGCGTGGCGCTCCGACCAGCAGCGGAACCGTAACCTGATCGGAAAAATAGTCTCTGGCCACCCCGATCGCGCGGCCTATACTGCCAACCTCCGGTGACGAATCGAAGGTAGAGCACGTCTTATAGTGAACGATCGGCGCGCCGCTCATGGACAGCTTCTCAAATACCGGCCGGAGCTCGGCCTCCATATCCTCCGGGGATTTGGCTCTGCTGGTGCCCGCTACCCCTATGCAGCGCAGGCCTTCAAACTTCTTGAGCCGATCGAGTGAAGGAGCTTCCAAAAACAGCACCGTGCGGTAACCGCTTCGGGCCAGCGCCTCCATCGCATCCGTCGAACCCGTAAAATCATCGCCATAGAAAGCAAGCAGCAGCTCATTATCGTTCATGCTTGTCCCTCCTGAATCTATGATAGATCTATCATAGATCTATTTGAGACCTATTGTATGTGCAGCGCTTTCAAATGTCAACACTCTTTTCGATTGAACGTGAGATATGTCATTGCGAATCTCTTCCTGGGCGACCTCGCTTCCTCAACATATTAGCCAAGCGCCGGCTCATAAACTTAATCGATGGCAGTTTAAACTGATGCGTTTCGTAAAAACCATGTGGAGGGAGATACCGATGATGGAGGATCAGAACCAGAAACGAGAACATGCCGGCCGTATACCCCAGCCGATTCGCAGCGACGGTGCTGGCGGGCCGGACTATGGTCCGCGGGATGTGATGAGGGATATCGAGAATCCCGACATGCTTGTCCCTCCGGTCACGGATGCGGGCTTGATACCGAATCTGAAAATGTCGTTCTCCGACACGCATATGCAGCTGAATCATGGCGGCTGGTCGCGGGAAATTACGGTACGGGACCTGCCGATTGCGACCACGCTGGCCGGCGTGAACATGAGCCTGACGCCCGGCGGAGTTCGGGAGCTGCATTGGCATCAGCAGGCGGAGTGGTCCTATATGATATGGGGCAGCGCCAGGATTACGGCCATGGATGCAAGCGGCAGGAATTTTATAGCGGATGTGGGACCGGGCGACCTTTGGTATTTTCCGGCCGGCCTCCCCCACTCGATCCAGGGACTCGAGGAAGGCTGTGAATTTCTGCTGGTCTTTGACGACGGCCACTTCTCAGACCTGAACACCTTATCGATCTCCGACTGGTTTGCCCACACGCCTAAGGACGTGTTGTCCGCCAACTTCGGCGTGCCGGAGAACGCGTTTGATCATATCCCTAAGGAGCAGGTTTATATTTTTCAAGACCAGGTACCGGGTTCGCTTGCCAGCCAGGAGGTGCAGTCTCCCTACGGAACGGTGCCGCTCAGCTTCAAGCACCGGCTGTTGGCTCAAGAACCGATCATAACCCCTGGCGGAAGCGTTAGAATCGTAGATTCCCGCAATTTTCCGATCTCCAAAACCGTTGCAGCCGCGCTGGTCGAGATCAAGCCTGGCGCCATGCGGGAGCTCCATTGGCATCCGAATCAGGATGAATGGCAGTATTACTTGACCGGGCAGGGAAGAATGACCGTATTCGCCGGCAATGGAGCAGCTCGGACCTTCGACTACAGAGCCGGCGACGTCGGTTACGTGCCTTTTGCCTTCGGTCACTACATACAGAACACGGGGACGGAATCCTTATGGTTTCTGGAAATGTTCAGAAGCGACCGGTTCGAGGATATATCCTTGAATCAATGGATGGCCTTGACGCCACGGGACCTGGTCCGGGATAACCTGAACGTCGGAAACGAAGTCACCGACGCTTTGCGCAAGGAGAAGTGGCCCGTCGTAAAATATCCGGGATTTTCGTATTATCCGCGATAACGCTCCACTCCCCTTCTTTGTCTCAGACATAGCCCGTTTTATCAAAAGGCCTTGCAGGCCTGCCAAAGGGCTTGATTCCGAGGCGGTCTGCATGTGCTCTCATGCTGAGATTGACTTTTTCTTCCTTCTGCCATATAGTTCATTAGTAAAACTATTTCATACGTGAACTATTTGAGAGGAGAACTATCATTGAACGACAAAGCAAGGCAGTGGATCGACCGGTATGTCGATGTCTACCTGCTGGTATCGCGGCGGATCAATGCCCAGATCCGGGAGCAGCTCGGCGAAGACCTGACCAGCGACCAGTTTCAGGTGGTACGCTTGATCAACGGCATGGATCGCTGTACCTCATCCTATCTGGCGGAAGCGCTCGCGGTCGGCAAAAGCTCGGTCACGGCCATCGTCAACCGCCTCGTGGATGCCGGCATTATCGACAGAACCCGGGACGAAGCGGATCGCAGGCTGGTGTATCTGACTTTAACGGAGTACGGACATACGATTTTTGAATCGGCCCAGGAGCAGATGAGGGAGATCATCTCCCCTTACCTGCAGCATTTTGAAGAAAAAGATATCGAAATGTTTATCTCGATGTTCGAGAAACTGGGGCAATTGATGTTTGAATCAGGGGGGAGAAAGAATTGAGAGCTATACTGAAAGCAAGATGGGCCATCATCGTGCTGTGGCTGGCGGCCGCCGTCGCGCTGTTTATGTTCGCGCCTTCCATGGCGGACCTGGTGCGGGAGAAGGGCCAGCTATCCGTGCCGGATGGATATACCTCTTCGCGCGCGGCTGAAATCCTGAAGGAAGCCTCCGGGGGCGAGGGCGGGGAAACCCTGAACCAGGTTGCGCTTGTCTTCAACAAACCCGACGGGTTAAGCGAAGCGGATAAGGAAAGCATCCGGCTGGGCGTTCAAGCTTTAAACGACAATAAAGACAGCCTTCACATCGATTCCATTAATGAACCGTTCACGCAGACGGAGCTGGAAGACACGCTCATCGCCAAAGACGGCAAGACCATCATGGTCGCGCTTCAGGTCAGCGGGGGCGAGGAAGCCGTGAAAGAGCTGCCCGGGAAGGTCGATCAGGTGCTCGAAGGCGTTCAAGCCGATCATTATCTGACCAGCGAAGGTCTCATCAACGAAGATACCATCGTCAGCTCCGAGGAAGGCCTGAAGAAAACGGAATATATTACGGTCATCTTTATTCTGTTGATCCTGTTCGTTGTTTTCCGTTCCTTCGTGGCACCGTTCGTGCCGCTGTTGACCGTAGGGCTCAGTTATCTCGTGTCCCAGTCGGTCGTGTCCTTTCTCGTGGACCAGTTCAACTTCCCGATATCCACCTTCACCCAGATCTTTATGGTGGCCGTCATGTTCGGGATCGGAACCGACTACTGCATCCTGCTGATCAGCCGGTTTAAGGAAGAACTCTCCACGTCCGAAGATACCCAATCGGCCATTATCGAAACTTATCGGAAAGCCGGCGGCACCGTGCTTTATTCCGGGCTTGCCGTATTCGTCGGCTTTGCAGCCATCGGTTTATCCAAGTTCATTCTGTATAAATCCGCGGTTGCGGTTGCGATCGGCATCGCGGTTATGCTTCTTGCGTTAGTCACGGTCGTGCCGTTCTTCATGGCAGTCCTTGGGAAGAAACTCTTCTGGCCGTCACGCGGCAAGCTGGAACACAGCGAAAATAAACTATGGGGAGCGGCCGGTTCCTTCTCCCTCAAGCGCCCTTGGGCCGCCATGCTCGTCGTGGCCGTCATCGTCGGGCCCTTCCTCGCTACATACAGCGGCAAGCTGTCATTTAACAGCCTGGAGGAAATCGGTCCGAGTTATGATTCGGTCAAGGGCTTTAATATCATTTCGGACAGCTTCGGTCCCGGGCAGTCGCTGCCTTCCACCATCGTGATCAAGAACGATGACCGGATGGATACGGCGGAGTACATGGGACTCGCGGAAAAAATCAGCCGGGAAGTGGAAAAGGTTGAAGGCGTTTCGAGCGTTCGCGGACTTTCGCGTCCAACCGGCGAGCAAATCAACGATTTCCTCATTCCGACTCAAGTCAAAACGTTAAATGAAGGATTGGGAGAGTCCAAAGACGGGCTGACCCAAATTCAGAACGGACTTTCCGAAGCAGGCAAGCAGCTCAGCGAGAATGCGCCGAAGCTGAATGAGGCTGCTGCGGGAGCGCGAGAGCTGACGAAGGGAACGGCCGACCTGAAGGACGGCATCACCGAGCTTGGTCAGGGTCTCAGCGCTATTCAAAAAGGGATTCAAAGCGGAAGCGCCGGCGCCGGCGAGCTGAAAGCTGGACTTGCCAAGGCAGCGCAAAGCGCGAAAGAGTTGGCTGCTGCCCACGACCAGCTGCTTCAAGGCTACAAGCAGCTCGACACCGGATTAGCGGCCCTAAACGGCGGCGTCGCCGGAATCCAGGAACAGCTGGGCGGCGTTGCCGGGGCTCTGAAAGGACTTGAAGGCTCCTTCACGGGATTGGAGAGCAGTCATCCGGAACTCGTTCAGGATACCGATTATCAAACGATTAAAGGCACCGTTACCCAAACGGCAGCAGGCACGGCCGAGCTGGCCGCTGGGTTGGGACAGATCTCCGAGCAGCTTAAGGGTGCATCGGCTGGCCTATCGGAAGCCAACGCCGGCTATGCCAAGGCAGCCGCAGGTCAAACGGCGCTTGCCGACGGTCTTCAGCAGCTTGTGTCCGGGATCGCAGAGCTTCAATCCGGGCTCTCGCAAGCCGCTAACGGGCAGGGCCAAATCGTAAGCCAGATCCCTTCCATTACAGGCGGACTGGACCAGCTGCAGGGCGGCCAGAAGCAGCTTGCCGACGGGTTCGGCGATCTTACCGGACAGATCGGAGAGCTGACGGAAGGGCTGAATTCCAGCGCCGACGGGCTGAAACAAATTTCGGACGGACTGCATTCCGCTCAGGATTACCTGCAGCAAATTCAGGACGTTCAGGATGAGGACCTCAGCGGATTCTTCATCCCGCAGGAAGCTCTGGAGAACGAAGAATTCCAGACGGTATTCGATACCTACTTGTCCGATGACCGCAAAGTGATGACGCTGGATGTGGTGCTGTCAACCAATCCGTACAGCGAAGAAGCGCTGGGCAGCGTCGAACAGATTCAGGCAGCCGTCGACCGTGCAGTAAAAGACACGAAGCTGGAGAACGCCGAAGTTGCCATCAGCGGCATCACCAGCACCAACAACGATTTGCAGAGCATCTCGAATGAAGATTACACGCGTACCGTGATTCTCATGCTGAGCGGAATCTTCATTATCCTGGTCGTGTTGCTGCGATCCATCGTGATGCCGATCTACCTGATTATTTCGCTTGTCATCACGTACTTTACCGCCGTCGGCGTTACGGAGATGATCTTCGTCCACGGCTTCGGATATTCCGGCATTACTTGGGCCACGCCGTTCTTCAGCTTTGTCATGCTGATCGCGCTAGGGGTGGATTACAGCATCTTCCTGATGGCACGCTTCAACGAGAACAAAGCCTGGAACGTTCAGGATGCCATTCTCCATGCCATGCGCAACATGGGCACGGTCATTCTGTCCGCAGTGGTCATTCTTGGCGGTACCTTTGCGGCCATGTATCCATCCGGCGTATTGTCCATGATGCAGATCGCCACGGTCGTCTTGGTTGGACTTGTGCTTTATGCACTCCTGTTCCTGCCATTCTTCGTGCCGGTGATGGTTCGCATCTTCGGCCGGGCCAACTGGTGGCCGTTCAGCCCTAAGGAACAGGGCGACGCTTCCAGAACGGGGCAAGATCTGAAGATGTAATTCACATTTTAAATACGATAAAAAGGGCTGCACCCGCGTAAGGCATACGGGGGATGCAGCCCTTTTCTCGTTCCCTCCCAAACATCGGGATCTTCATACCATTCTCCCGTAAGGGCAGGGCTATCGCATTCAGAGCATGGTACGGGCCGATATGCCCTCTACTGCACAATTCCGATATAAAACCCGTCATATCCCTTGCTTCCAACCGTTTGAATGGCCGTGCCGGCAATCGAGGAGTCTGCCGACAGCATATCCATGAATTTTCGGATGCCATGCACCCGAGGGTCTGTGCTGTGATAATCGATGACTTCTCCGTTCCGGATGACATTATCGCTAATGATGACGGTGCCGGCCTTGGAGAACTGCAGCGCCCACTTCAAATAATTCGGATTGTTCGGTTTATCGGCATCGATGAAAATCAGATCGAACGGCTCCGCCTTTTCCTTAGCCAGCTGCTCCAGCTGCGCCAATGCATCGCCTACGCGGATGCTGACCCTATCCTCCAGTCCGGCCAACGCTACGTTGGATTTGGCAACCTTCGCATGATGCGGATCGAGCTCCAATGAAATCAGCCGCCCTTCTGCCCCGATCGCCCTAGCCATCCAAATCGTGCTGTAACCGCCAAGCGTACCAATCTCCAAGATTCGTTTCGCTCCCTTGATCTGCACGATCACGTTCAGCAGCTTGCCCTGAGCGGGAGATACATCGATCTCAGGCAAGCCTGCCTCCCGGTTTGCGGCCAACACCTTCTCCAGCACCTCGTCATAAGGAATCAAATGTTCCGTCACATAATCGTCCACTTTGCCCCAAGTCGCAGCATCATTCGCATTCGCTTTCATGCCTGTTTCCTCCCTTAAACTTCAAATTGGATTTTACACATTCATTGTATGTGATTTAGTATTATAAAAATAATATATAATTAAGTAGGTTATATAAATAAAATATATAAATTAGACAGGAGTGCGGCACCATATGAATTTACATGCCTTACGGCTGTTTCACGTCATTGCCACATCGGGCAGCGTCACCCGGGCTGCCGAATTATTAAATATAAGTCAGCCGGCCATCACGGCACAGGTTAAGAAATTCGAGAAGGAGCTTTCCCTTACCCTGTTCAAGCCGCAGGGCAGAGGCATCGGATTGACGCAGGCTGGCGCCGAGCTGCTCCCCCTTGCCAAAAGGCTCTTTTCGGTTGAGCAGCAGATCGAACAATTCTGCCGGGATTACCGCAGCGGTTCGAGGGGGCATATCCGACTGGCCGCAACCTACCTCCCCTCCCATTTTCTTCTGCCGGCCTGGCTCGCAAAATACAAGCAGCGGTACGAAGACGTGGAAATGAGCATTACCACCACGAATTCCAGCGATGCGCTTAAGCAGCTGCTGAACATGGACGTGGATCTTGCGATATACGGCGGCCTCCCTGAGGAATCGCCGGATACGATACAGACCGAGGAGCTGTTCCGGGATGAGCTGTGGTTTGTCGTCTCCCCCGACCACCGTTATGCCAATCAGCATATCTCCCTGGATGAAATGATGAGAGAGCCTTTTGTCATGCGGGAGGAAGGAAGCTCGACACGGGAACGGTTACTTGCCTTATGCCGTACCCACAGCGCGCCTTCGCCCCGCATCACGCTGCAATTCAACGGCCTGCACGAAGCGATCACGGCCGTCATTGCCGGGTACGGAGCCAACTTCGTGTCTTCGCTCGTAGTGCGGGAATACGTGGAGCGCGGTGAGCTCAGCCAGGTATACGTCGATGGCATCGAGCTGCAAAATATCATTGCGGTCTGCACCCGCAAGCATGAAGCGTTATCCGCTGCCGCCATGAATTTCGTGGAGATGATCCGAGAACGGCCATAAGTTAATCGTATGTCGTTTGGGAAGATGGAGCTGGCGCTTTTTGGAGCTTGCCTGCATTATTCCTTGGGGCCTTGTCAAAGAAAGCAACCCGTATGCTGCTCCGGCATACGGGTTGTTTTTTGCGTTATTTTCACTGGGATCTGCCCTACCGTTTTCATACGTTTAGGGTACGATCGCGGTAAATCGCCGCGCGTCACCCTTTAATGGAGCCGATCATGACGCCTTTCTCGAAATATTTTTGCATAAACGGATAAATGAGCAGAATCGGAAGCGTTGAAACGATAATGACGCCGTACTTGATCTGGTCGGCATATCGCTGCGCGTACCCTCCGGCATCCCCGCCCGTTCCCGCACCGCTCGAGAATACCTGGTTCGACAGCAGAATATCCCGCAGAACGATCTGCAGCGGCTGGAGCTTCGTATCCCGGATATAGATCAGCGCCGTAAAGAAATCATTCCAATGCCCCACCAAATAATAGAGCCCGATGACGGAGACCAGCGCTTTGGACAGCGGCAAGGCCACTTTGAAGAAAAAGGTAAAGTGAGAGCATCCGTCCATGACGGCGGCTTCATGCAGCTCCTGCGGCAGCGAGTTTTCAAAGAACGTCCTCGCAATGATCAAATAAAACACATTCACGGAGAACGGGAGAATAAACACCCAGATCGTGTTGGTCAAACCAAGACCCTTCATCAATAAATAGGTCGGAATCAGCCCGCCGTTGAAGAACATCGTGATCACGAAAATAAACATAATGATGCGTCTGGCGCGAAATTCCTTTCTGGACAGCACATAAGCTGCCGGAAGCGTGAACAGCATGTTCACCAGGGTGCCGAACACCGTGTAAAACAACGTATTTCGGTACCCGGTCCAAATCCGCATATCCTTGAAAATTTCCTGGTAACCGAAAAAACTAACATTTTTGGGGATAAACATGACCTTCCCCGTAGAGACGAGCGTTGAGTCGCTGAACGAAGCAATAATGATAAAATACAGCGGATACGCAATCAGCAGAAAAATCAAAACGCACAGAAAACCCAAGATGATCTTAAATCCCAGCTCCTTGCCGTTGATGCGCATTCTGGCAGTTTCATGTTCCACAACCGTTTTCTCCTTCCCCGATCATTAGAATAAGCTCGTTTCCGACATTCTCTTCGATATCGTGTTCATCGCGTACAGAAATACGAAATTGATGAGCGTGTTAAACAAACCGATGGCCGAAGCCAAGCTGAACTGGTTGGAGATGATCCCGATTTTGTAAACATAGGTGGCTATGACCTCCGAGACGGGAAGGTTCAGCGAATTCTGCATCAGGAATATTTTCTCGAAGCCGGTCCCGAGGATATTCCCCATGCTGAGAATGAACAGGATGATGATGGTTGGAACGAGTGCGGGAATGTCGACGTACCGGATCGTCTGCCAACGGCTGGCCCCATCGATCTTGGCGGCATCGTACAGTTGGGGATCCACGGTGGACAAGGCCGCAAGATAGATAATGCTGTTCCAGCCGCAGTGCTGCCATATGTCGGAGAGCACGTACACCGGAATAAAGGTCGAGGTGGAGGCTAACAAATTGATATGCCCCAGCCCCACCGCCTTCATGAAGTGACCGACAACCCCGGTTTCGGAGGACAGCAGCACGTTCAGCATCCCGACCAGCACGATGATGGATATGAAATGAGGCAGGTATACGGTGGTCTGCATCACTTGCTTCATTCTTTTTCTGCGAATCTGGTTTAGAATGAGCGCTAAGATGATCGGGGCCGGAAAGCCGAGCACGATCGTGGCCAGACTGATCAGAAACGTGTTTCGCATCAAATCGGTGAACAGGTAACTGTCGATGAATTGCTGAAAGTAGGCGAGTCCGCGCCACTCTCCGCCGGTCAAGCCTTGGCTGAAATCGTAATCCCTAAACGCAAGCTGGATGCCGTACATCGGCACATAGTTAAACAACAGAATGACGGCAATCGCCGGAAAAATCATAATCCACAGCTGGTAATCACGTCTGAAGGTGTCCAATCTTTTGCGAGGCCCCATATCCTCCCTCCTAGTTTTGATTCATGTAATCGTCGTAATATTTTTGCATAATCTCAAGATTCTGCTTCAGGCCTGCCTTCTCGCTTTCCTTGATATACGCGTCCCATTCGGCTTCCACGCCGCCCTTGGTGACCCATTTCGCAAAGCTGGATTCCGCCAGATTCATAACGTTGGTATTGTTCAGGCTCATGGCGTTATTGTCCATGGTGGAATACTTGATGAACATGCCGGGGAACACGTCTTTATCGGGATCCACGTCCAAGGCCGCCTCCAGCGGCTCCGATTGACCCAGCACCTCCTGCATATCGGTGCCAAGCGTCAGCTTTAAGGTATCGGGAATATAAAATGCGCCGTTGTCCGCCATCGTCGAGGTCCATTTCCACGTGCCCGGATCCATCTTGGCATCGGCCGGAGGCAGAACGGCATATGTACCGTCTCCGTTATCTTTAATGTTCGGTCCGAGGGATCCGAACAGCACCTGCATGCCCACCTCGGGCGCATAAAGCTCGTTGATGAATTTCATGGCCGCTTCTTTGTTCTTGGTCTTGGCGGACATGACGATATGGTTGGTGCCATAATTCAGGGAGTAATGATCGTAGCTCCAGGACAGCTTCCCTGCATAATCTGCCGACACCTTCATCGGCGGCATGGAAGCATATTGCGGTGCCAGCTGCTCGCCGAACCGGTCGGACGCCACCCATCCCCAGGTAAAGCCGACCTTGGCCGTATCCCCTTCCCCGCGCGCGATGGATTGAAATTTCGTATAATCATGCGTGAACACTTCCGGGTTGATCAGACCCGCCTTGTACAATTTATTCAGAAACACGACCATCGTTTTGTACCGTTCATCCGTCAGGAAGTTCTTCACCTGACCGTCTTCCACGAAATAACCCTGTCCGCTGCCGTCCGTCAGCGTAATGCCCATGCTGCCCAGGAGCACCGCGGGATTAAAATATCCGCCGATGCCTCCCGGCCAATCCATCGGAATCTCGTCATTCGGATCGCCGTTGCCGTTGGCATCCTTCTCTTTGAAAGCCACCAGCACTTCATACAGCTCATCCCATGTGGTCGGCATGCTCAGACCGAGGTGATCCAGCCACTGCTGGTTAATGAACTGCCTGCTCGCGGTAGCGGGCCAGAACCGCTGATATTTCGGGAGACCGTAGATTTTGCCGTCCGACTGCGTGGCGATTATTTTCGTATCCGGTTTTTCATTAAACATGTTCTGTACGTTGGGCGCTTGCTCCAGCATGCCGGACAGATCCTGGAACAAACCCTGGAATTGCGCAAAGTCTGCATCCGTAATGACGTTCGGCCCGATGAACAGATCCGGAATATCGCCACTGGCCAGCATCGTCCCTTTCTTCTGTCCCCAATCCGCGGTAATCTCCTGCCATTCGATGTCCACGCCCGCCGTCTCCTCAACCTTTTGCAGCCACTCCATTTCGGCCAGCGGCTTCGTGAGCGGGTGCTTGGTAATGATGGCGGTTAGCTTGACTTTGCTGCCGGTTTGGTCTCCGGGAGTCTCCGCCGAGTCGTTCTGGCCGCCTCCGGCCCCGCTGCAGCCTGTTAGCAACATGGCCGTGATGGCGACAAGCGAGATGAAAACGTTTACCCTTTTCTTCATTCCATTACCTCCTGGTTTCGTTTATTGGTCTGGTCCATGGGGGTATGCGGCCTTGGGTCGGCCTTGCCTTGGGACAGTTTTCACTCTAAATGAAGGCGGCGAGCACCGTAAACGGACAGTTTTTCAGGCATCCTCATTTTTTGAAGGAGCCCATCATCCCATATATGTAAACGCATCATTACAAGCCGGTACAGGGAATTCAAATTTTGTATATGTTCAAAAATTGAAACATCTTAACCTGTGAAACAGCTGCCTAGGAATAGCTTCTATTCAAGCAGGTTTATAAAAGACCGCTGTAATCGGCCTTGTCATCGGCATCAGCGGTCTTTCGTTTTAAGCTTTATGCGTATTTCGATATTGCCCCGGCGTCGTACCCACCATTTTTTTGAAGGAGCGGATAAAACTCGAGGTATTGGTATACCCGACCTGTTGGGAGATGGCTTCGAGCGTCTCCTCGCTGTCCCGCAGAAGCTGAATGGATTTCTGGATTCGAAGCTGATCGATATGCTCTTTGAAATTTTGCCCCATCGTTTTTTTGAAGTGATGGCTGAAGTTGGAGACCGACATATCAAAATAATCGGCCATCATCTGCAGCGAACAGTTCGGATCCATTCCTTTCTCCGCAATCAGGGACAGGATCTCATCCTGGGTTGCCACCCGGGAAATGGGGAGGGTTTCCTTGATCATATCGCACAGCTTGGCATAGCTTTCCCTTATGATCCCGATCATCTGTTCCAGCGTATAACGATGGTTAAAAGCCGCATCCGTAAGCCGCAGCAGGCTCTGATCGTCATGACGGAACCGCTGGAGGCCGTTGAAGATGACGGTAACGGTATTGAGATACACGCTCTGAATCATATGTGGCGGCAGGCTGTCATTGCTTAGGTAACCGATCATTCTCTCTGCTAGAGAGGCCAGCATGGCTGCATCATTCTTGAGGATCGCAAGCTCGAGGGATTGCAGGATTTCGGCATAATAGGAGACAGCTCCGGTCTGGGGAATCCCGATATTATCAAAGACCTGCACGGCGTCGGTCTTTCGGATGCGCAGAAACTCCGCCGTTCGGAGTGCCTGCAGGTAAGAGAGATGGAGGTCCTGCGGAGATGGGGCTTTGCCTGGCTTGCCGATGCCGATCACCGTTCCCCGGCCCGTGTGCTCCAATATTTCATCCTGCATCAGTTCCAGGCAGGATGTGAGCGGGACATTCTCCGCATGGGAGCACACCAGAATCAATTCCTGCGGATAGATGCTTTTAAAGAAATAACCTTGGATATCCTCCGGCAGCCGTCCTTCATAGCGCCGGCAGTAATCCAGTATCTTCTCCATCTCTCCTCCATCCGCTTCACAGCATAGTACAGCAACCGAGAAGCAATCATGCTGAAACCGGAGGCCGACCTTTCTTGCTTCCCGTTCGAAATCGTCCCAGCCTGCAAGATGCCCGCTCACCAGTTCAAACAGCAGGTTATCCCGCATAATCGGCAACGATCCCTTCACATGCTCGTCAAGCTTGCTGTTGGCCAGCGAAAGCTCCTCCAGCGTATATTTGATCGTATCGATCTCGTTCATGGGCTTCCCCTCCCGCGGTTCGAAGACTTGAACGGCAAGATCAACCAGGCGGCGAATCGGCTGATAGTTGTTCCGGATCGATATATAGATGATTAACACTTCAAGCAGCAGGATCAGGCCGACCAGGATGGCCGTATTCAACTGAATCGTCCGAATGCCTTGAAGGGATGAGGCTACCGGCAGCAGGCTCACGTATTTCCAGCCATTCTTGTCCGAAACCGAGGACGATACCAGATAATCCGATCCGCTGATCGCATAAATGCCCGAAGAGGAAGAGGTCTCTTCCCCTATGCCCTGCACAAGCTTCCTGAAGTCATCGGAGGATTGGTATGACGTATCATGGGAAGATACCAACCGCCTTCCCTGGCCGTCAAACACAAAAAAATCGCCGCTATAGGTTTCCGAGACGGACTTCATCATCCGGACGATCGTATCTTCCCTTACCATGATCATGACGGCTCCGGGTGAATTCGTGCCTCCTACCGGCAGCGGCTGCACGAAGGTCAGCATTCGAACCCGGTTGTTGCCGGGCACAATCACGTTCTCGACAGGCCTGACGACGGGAGACTCGAGATCATTCAAAGTCTGGATCATATCTTCGCTGGCCCAGTTTTCATAGTAGTAACCGACGCCCGGAATGGACAGGTCGTCCAAACTGTATGCGCTTCCAGTTTTAGAAAACAAATAACCGATGTTCTTTACATACAGCAAGGTGTTGTAAATAAATGCATCGGTTGCATTGTATTTTTTCATCTCATTGGCAATGAGGACACGCTGGTAGTCGCTTTCCTCGGCCTTGTACATCTTGAATTCCCGATTCTGCACCAGCTCGAACGGCAAATTGTATACATACCGGGTAAACGTATCCATCGATGTCATGAATTGCTCCGTAATATGCGCATTCCAGTCCATTTCCTTCTCTTTAACAACGTCCGCCGAATAGGGATAGTAATAACACAGGATGACGATCACGGGAAACATCAGCACAAGCAAATAGGAAATCAACAACTTGGTCAGCAGGTTAATCTTATGGATTCGCAAACGGCAACCACCTCCCTATCACTTCATTCCCATTTTCGAAAATGTTATCTATAAGAATACGAAATTTTCAAAAAAAAGAAAACTCATTTCCGCTGTATACGCGTCGGAAATGAGTTTTCTGATATCATACCATTTTGGCGGCAGCGGGAACGTCAGGAGGATTGTTCCACTCCCCATTTTTCGGCCCACTTCTCCATCTCCTTCAAAGAAGCCAGGAAGTCCATCCCCTTCTCGGTCAATGAATACTCCACGGAGACCGGAACGGTAGGGAATACCTCGCGTCTCACGATGCCGCTGCTTTCCAAATGGCGCAGGACATCCGTCAAGGATTGCGTCTTGATGATGGCTGCATCCCGGTGAAGCTGATTAAACCGTTTCGGTCCCTGGGCTAATTGCGCGATGACAAGGAACGCCCATTTGGCTCCAAGAATTTGCAGCACCGAGCAGATATGATTGAACGCTGGCTTTTCCTGAAAGTCTTCTTTAACCGGCTCCACTGCCTCACCCCATCACTAACTAATCGTAAGTTAGTCAAAATGACTGGATAATATCCAAATACTTTGCCTTCTTACATCATATATGCGCGCTGCTTATAATACAAACACAAAGAGATTTCATGCTTTACTATCCGATACGGCATGTGCTAGCCATGATCCGATTGAGGGTATCGATCTCCCAACGGAAAGGATAATGGATATGAATCGATATACGATATATTTATTGGCGCTCGGGGTTTTTCTTACCGCTACCTCGGAACTGGTCGTCTCGGGTATTCTGTACGCGATTGCTGACGATCTTCATATTTCCTTGGCTTTTGCCGGCCAGCTGATTACCGCCTATTCGCTTGCTTTTGCGATCGGAACACCGTTTCTGGTCTCGCTTACCGCTCGAATCAATCGAAAAAAGGTGCTGCTCGGCTCGCTTCTGCTATTCATTGCCGGCAGTCTTGTTTCTTTTTTTAGCACCGAGGTATGGATGCTCATGGCTTCCCGTGTCATTCTGGGCGTAAGCTCAGGCGTCTATCTCGTTGCCGCAATGGGTGCCGCAGCCAAGATGGTGCCACCGGAAACGTTAGGCCGTGCGATTGGCACCATCGTGCTGGGTTTCAGCAGCGCCATGGTGCTGGGCGTTCCGATCGGCATATGGATCACGAATCTGCTGAACTGGCAGTCCATTTTTCTGCTGCTGGCTCTGCTCAGTCTGTTGGTCGCTTTTGTCCTTATCAGGCTCCTGCCGGATGTTCAAGGGGATGCCCCCGTACCCTTCCGCCAGCAATTCAAAGTGCTGGGGAGTCTCGTGATCGTCAGCGCCCTGCTGCTTACGTTCTTCCGGGAATCCGGCAACTCGGTACTGTTCACGTATGTGACGGCGTTTATCCAGGATATTTTTCGCATCGCGCCATCCGGCATCAGCATCACGATGCTCGGCTTTGGCCTATTGGGAGCCATCGGCTCCAGGCTCGGCGGTTATGGCGTCGACCGTTTTGGGGCGGCCAAGGTGATTGTCTTCAGCACGCTCGTTCATATTGCGGTATTTGCGCTGCTTCCGCTGCTCGCCGGTCAATCGGTCATTGGACTTTCGCTGATGGGAGTCATGGTGATGTCCATGTTTGCGGCGGGCCCGGCGGTCCAGAGCTATTTTATCCAGCGGGCGCCGGGTTCTTCCAATCTGGTTCTCAGCATAAACACCTCCATTGTCCATCTGGGGTTAGCCGCAGGAGCGGGTGCAGGAGGCTTCATGGTCAATACGTCATCCACGCTTCAATACCATCCATGGCTCGGGGGATTCGTGCTCGCGCTTGGCTTGGCGGCAGGACTGGTCAGCTTCTCGGCCGGACGGAAGTCGCCGGTTTCCATCCCGAAATCGGCCTGACCTCGCCTGCTCCACTCTATGTGTGTTTAGCGCAAGCCGCCCTGTCAACGGGCGGCTTGCCATCCTGCTGATTGTTAAAAATGGGCTCACGGATGTTTGCCCATGGGCATAACGTGTGTTATGGGTCAACGCCTATTACATGATGAAGGGCAGGAGTCACAGTGGCAGTCTCTTATATGGATTTCACCTCACCATCCGTTCGGTTTACTTACGATATGAACAATAACCCGTTTTTCAAAAAAGATAGTCAAAATTACATTAATTCTCTCTCCGTAAAAGAATTGAACACGCTCGGCAACGCTTCCCTGCTGGATATATATCTCAGTACCGGAAACGTAGTGGAGCCGCATATCCATCAAAATGCATCGGAGCTGGTATATGTCGTTTCCGGCTCAGCCATCGTTTCCCTTGTCAATCCGTTTACGAAAGAGCTGCTGAACTTCACGGTAACGCCCGGTCAAGTTGCGCTCGTGCCCCAAGGCTGGTGGCATTATGAAATGGCGACGGTTGACAACACGCATCTGATCGCGGTCTTTGACGCGCCGGTGCCTGAATTCATTGGAGGTTCGGATCTCTTGAGATTGACGCCGGCCAGCGTATTCGCTCACACCTACTGCCTGGATGAAGCCAAAGTCAAAGAGACCTTGGCGCCGATCACCGACACGGTTGTCATCGGGCCGCCAAAAAACTGCCCGCAGCAAGGGCAAGTGCAAGGGCAGATGAAGCATCAGCCTCACGCGTCTCATCTTAATCAGCATTATTACCATCAAGGAACGCCTGGCCAGCGAGATTATGAGCTCCTTCAGCAGCAGCAGCAACAGCAGTTCCAGCAACAGCAGCAGTTGTTCCAGCAGCATTTCAATGCTCAGGATCAAACCCAGCATGGAACGTATGCTGCTGAACCGCAGCGAACACCAACTCAAGCACAAGAGCAGTTCCGTTCGCAACAGCAATTACAAGAACAACAGCGTCAGCAGTTCATTCAGCAACAGCAGCAGCTGCCATTCCTGCAGCGCCAGCTAATAGGAAATGGCTGGGATAAATTCTGATCAACCCTCCGATAAATGAGTCCTCTATTGAAATACGCAGCATCACGATTCGTCCATGATGCTGCGTATCTCTTTTTAATATGGAATTATATTATTTAGCAAGACCGGATGCTCCCGTTATTCTTAGCTTCCGGCACGTAATGTTCTCCGGCCGTGTAACCGATATGGACCAATGAATGCCCGAAGTCAAATTCACCAGGCTTAAATAATATCCGTGCCCAGCGCCTGTATCAATTCCCAGCTTACCGTCGCCGAACCAGAGCTGATGGGGCTGTACACCCAAGCGAAACGTGGATGTATGACCAAACACAATCGTTTTATCCATCAAACGCGGCGACTGATGGAACGGTTCCCGGATCTCCGTCAGATCCTCCGGCTTCTGCGCATGGAGCGGAATATCGGGTCGAATGCCCGCATGCACAAACAAATACTTATCATGCTCGATCCATAGCGGCATAGCTGCAATGAATTGTTGATATTGTAACCCTTGAGGAGCGACGAAACCGGCTTGTTCCGGCAATTGATGCAGCCATTTGCGTTCATTGTTCCCCTGTAGCGCTACTGCGCCGGCATAACACAGCTCCTTCACGTAATCCAGGGTCCCGGCTGAATCGGGTCCCTTATTCACATAATCCCCAAGCAAAAATAAACGATCCGCCTCGGGCTGATAATGTACATGCTGCAGCAGGATCTCAAGCAGATAACCGTAGCCGTGAATGTCCGAAACCGCATACACCTGACTCATGTGGCCAACATGCTGCTTTCTGCATATATCATGGTTTGTTCCGGTGACACCCGTATCCTTCGTTCGCTTCCCGCTTCTACGCTGCAATGATGGAATAAATGAATCGGCTGCCGGTCTGTCGTCTCGGCTATGATTCTCCATCTGGTTCCTTCGTAGACCGTCTGCAGGACGGTTACCTTCAGCGAGTTCCCTTCCGGTGTAGCTTCGTCACTGCATATTTCGATCGATTCAGGATGGATCATGACGATGGCACCGTCGTCACCATGATTTGTATCTATCAGTTTTCCGCCAATCAAACTTCCGGATAGTATGGCTGCAGTTTGCCCATTCGGGCTCAGTTTGGCTTCCAATCGGTTATGGTAACCCATAAGCTGCGCCACCCAAGGGCTCGCAGGCCGCTCAAACAGCTCTCTCGGTTCCCCAAATTGATCAATCGCCCCGTTCCTTAATATCATTATGCGATCAGCCACCGTAAAGGCCTCCATCCGGTCATGCGTCACATACAGGGTAGCGATGGATAATTCGCCCAGCAATCTGGCCAATTCACCACGCATATCCGTTCTCAGTTTGACATCCAGATTGGACAATGGTTCGTCCATTAACAACAGCTTCGGCTCTGTTGCCAGCGCTCTCGCGATGCCGACGCGCTGCTGCTGACCGCCAGACAGCTGGGCCGGCAGCCGGTCCAATAAACCTTCCAGCTTTAAAAGCGATTGGAGTCGGTCCAATGTCCGCGCTCTGTCATGCCCATTTAGTTTTCGGCGCTTCATCCCATACTCCATATTCTGTTTCACGTTCATATGGGGCCATAGCGCATAATCTTGAAACACCATGTTAATCGGGCGATTTTCCGGCGGAATATAATGCCCTCGCCGTTCGACGGTGACTCCGGCCATCTCCACCTCCCCTGCATCGATACGCTGAAGACCGGCAATCATCTGGAGCAGCGTTGATTTTCCGCAGCCTGAGGGGCCAAGAATGCATATGCGCTCCCCTTCTCCCACCTCAAACGTGATCGGCTTCAATACTTGCTGTGAGCCGAATGATTTCGATACGCCCTTTACCTTTAAGATCATTCCACTCTCCATCCCTTCTACCATTTATTGCGATCCAGCCATCTGAACCATGTACGCCCCGCTGCTTGCAGAAGAATGATGATCAGCACGACCGTTCCGCAGCTAACGACGGTAGCAGCCGTTGCATAGCCGTAGCGCGAGAATTCAAAGGCCCTGTCTATGACCAGCGGCATCAGCGAATAGTTAGCCGGTTTCAGCATGGAAGCCAGGGCCAGATCAAACACGCTGGTTCCGAACGAAGCCAGGGTTGCAATTAGAAGCGACTGGCGTGCTATAGGCAGTACGATATCCCGCATTCGTTCAAATACGCCTGCCCCTTGAATGGCTGCCGCCTTGAGCATGGTGCCGGACATGTTGCCGAACGCGCCAAGCTGGACCCTGACTGCGTAGGGGATGGCACCGGCGATCCCGGCGATCACAAGCAGCGAGGGTGTTCCGTAAAGATGGAGTCCTAAAGGTTCCAGCCATTTCTGATTCCATATGAAAATATAGCCAATCCCTAGCACAACGCCGGGGACCGCTAAAGAAATGATCGAGAATAGCTGAAGCAACGGCCTTAGACGAGACTCCGTAAAAGTCAGCATATAGGCTACAACAAACCCGATCAGCATGCTAAACAATGCAGCTGCGGCTGCTATGACAAGCGAATGATACATGCCTTCCAGATAACCGAGCAGCCTGTGATCCCCGGCTTGTCCTGCGAATAATTCGCGATAATGATCCAGCGTGAGATTATCCAGATGTATGCCTCCGCCAGCCTGCTTCAGGAAAGACACCGCTGCGCTGGTTCCGATCGGAATCCCAAGACTCACAAAGAGAAAAATCGTAATCGACAGATTATACAACCAGGCCTTCCGCGGCCTTACCTTCTCCATTTGAACCGCTCTTGCATTCAAAAAGTCGAACCTGGATTTCCGCAGGGTCACCATAAGCAAGGTCATCGCCAGTGCCAGAATTAAGACAAGATAGAATGCCAGCACACCCGCCATATCGAATCGGACCGGAGACTGGTAGATTGCCGAGTATATGGAGTATGTCAACGTTGGGAATTTATACACGGTTGCCAAAGCGGCGGGCAGCCCGAAATCTCCGATGGTATCCATGAACACCAGGGTCCAGCCAGCCACATAGGAAGGCAGAGCCAATGGCAGTTCGACGGTTCTCCAGACGGTGAATGGCCTTGCGCCATTCAGCCTGGCCGCATTACCGAACTGCCTTATGTTCCACTCCGAAGCTGCCATAATGGCCAAATAAGCTAGGGGGAATTTACTTAGCGACATGACGAACATAAGCCCGACAGGCTGAAAAATAAACGAGGTGACCCACGTCAGCCCCAGCCACTGATGAGCCAGTCCGTCCGAGCCGGCAAACAAAACCCAGCCCTGCGCGATCATGAAGGACGGGGCTATTAACAATACCCAAGCCGTCATATCCAGCAATTTGGCCGCTGCAAAGTCCCACCGTGCCCGAATGGTAGCAAGCACGCCACCAATGATCGTACCGATCGTTGCCGTGCCCAGCGATAATGTGACCGAATTCAGAAGGGACTGTTTCCATAACGGCCGATTCATGATGTCTCCGATCAAGCCCAGGCTGCTGGACTCGATCTGCCCGAAAAATAGCCCGGGAAAGATGACGTTGATCAGGACGGCGAGCAGCGGCAAAAAAATAAAAACAAACAGGAGGAGGGTGACCCCGCCTCCATAGCGAGCTTCCGAAGTATTCATATCGCCCTTCCTACCTTACATTTTGATCCGCAAACCAGGTTTTGATCTCAACTTCATGCTCGGATGCCCACTTCGCGGAAGGCAGCATAAAGGCACCATTCGGTTCACGCTCACTTCGTGCACTCACGCCCTCCACAAGCGGCGTAAAGAAACTATCCGTTGAATCCAGATTCGTTAACATCTGCTGTGTCTCGGGTTTCAGCATATATTCAACAAATGCTTTGGCCGCTGCCGGATTCTTGGTATGCTTGCTGATCGCCACAACGCGCAAGCTCCCTGGCGCACCCTCGCGCGGCCATATTACCTCGATAGGCTCGCCTGCAAGCTTCAGTTCATAAGCATTATGCTCCTGAAGCGCCGCAACTTCGATTTCTCCGCTTAACAGCGCCTTCCCGACAGGACCGTTCTTGGGGTATACATGAAGTCCTTTTTTAAAACGCTGCTCGTATGTCTGCTCTGCGGCTTCGACACCCCATTGCTCAAAAAATGCGGATACGAGCGGATAGGCAGGCGCTGCCACGGCCGGATCGGCATGACCGACAGGGCCGTCATAGGCAAAAAATTGCTCCCAAGTCGTCGGTGCCTTCTCCGAAGTTACCAGCGTTGTGTTATAAGCAATGACACCTGCTGCATGAATGCCGACAGGGAAGTAGGCGAAATCTTCGGGTACATGGCTCTTTCCGTTCTCGGACAGATTTCCGAGATTGTCAGGCTCCCAATCCGTCATCAGGAAATCGCGGTCGCCCAAATTGCGCATCGAACCGTGTCCATCCATCATCAAGACGTCCCATTGCGGATTTCCCTGCTCCGCCTCAATTTTGGCCAATGCTTCCCCCCCTCCATAATGCACGGCTTCTAATTTGAAGCCTGTCTCTTCCATAAATTTCGGGGCAATGTAATCCACAAAATCATTTCCGTATAAGTAGATCGTTTCCCCGGTATCCTCCGGATTGCCATTCGTTAAGGTTATGTCCGGCTGCCCGGCTGCACCTCCGCTTCCGCTGGCCGTCGGCCCCGTGGTTTCCCCCGAGCGAACCGTTGGCTGTCCATCCGTTTGCGCGCATGCCGACAACAACCACATGAGCGCAGTCAAAGCAATGAATATTCCATGTTTGAATCCTGTTTTCTTGTTCATGTCACCCTCCTGTTTCTGATTGCCTTCTTGTTTCCATTTCAGCATAACGTCCCAGATTCAATTAAAAATTATCGCTGCGTTAACAAAGAATTAAATAATATCTATCAAATGAAAGATAAGATTAATATCATCGATGTTTGAAATGGGAAGAGAGGGATGCAATTTGAACTTACAGCAATTCAAAGTGTTTGTACTTACCGTCGAATTGAAGAAACTGTACCTTGTGGCGCAGAAGCTGGGCATTACCCAGCCAACCGTCACCTTTCATTTGAACAAGCTGCAAGAAGAGCTTGGCCTTGCTCTGTTTCACACCAAGTCCTATCATGTCATCAAGCTTACGGAAGCCGGTGAAGCCTTTTATCATTACGCATCGCAGATTCATTCCCTCTCTGAGGAAGCTTCATCAACCATGGACGTATACCGCGGAACCGCTGCGGGAGTGCTAGCGATCGGCAGCACCCATACGCCTGCCACCTATCTGCTACCGCCGTTCCTGAAGCAGCTGAAGCTCAATTATCCGGGATTGTCGATCCTTATGGATGTCCGCCCTGCGGCCTATATTCTGGAAAAAGTCAAGAAATATGAACTCGATGTAGGCATCATTTCGAACACGCAAGTGGATGACCCGGAATTCATCGCGCAGCCGTTGATCCATGATGACCTGGTTCTTATATTCGCCCCGGATCATCCATTCGCAAGCCTAAACGATTTAATGCCCGGCGATCTGGTCGAACATCCTTTCGTTTCCCATGAACCGGGCTCTATCAGCAGGCAGCTTATTGACAACTGGGCAGACAAACATCGTCTACATCTTCAAATATCACTGGAAATCTCGGGGACCGAGGCGCTGAAATCCGCCGTCCGGCACGGTCTCGGCTACGGCATGATTGCAGAAGCCGCCATACAAGAGGATGTGGCAGAGGGGAAGCTGCATGCACGACCTATTCCGTCCTGGGTGCCTGAACGTCAGATTTATGCGGTTCGACACCGCAATAAGCTGATCAGTCCGGCACTGCGCATGTTCTGGAGAAATCTTTTGGACAATTTTGCATGACAGCGGCGGATGGGAATCCAGACAAGCTTCCGATTTGATCCGGCTGTATTTCGTATTCTCCGAAAAACGGTTAGAATAGTAAGATACGGCATCTTTTTGAATGCCAATGTAAATCGAAGGAGGTTCTATATTCATGAGCGTTGATTATAAAGCGTATTTCGCTGAACACCGCGAAACCCATCTGAATGAATTGAAGGAATGGTTGTCCATTCCGAGCATTTCCGCCTTGTCCGAGCACAAAGGCGATGTCGCCAAGGCTGCCGAGTGGCTCGCAGGCAAGCTGACCGAAGCGGGACTTGAGCATGTGGAGGTTCACCAGACGGCCGGGCACCCGATTATTACGGCAGACTACCTGCATGCCGAAGGCAAGCCGACCGTGCTCGTCTACGGCCACTATGACGTTCAGCCCGTTGATCCGCTTCATCTGTGGGAAACGCCGCCGTTCGAGCCGGCTGTCCGCAACGGCAAATTGTACGCGCGCGGAGCAACGGACGACAAAGGCCAGCTCTTCCTGCATGTCAAAGCCGTCGAAGCCATTTTGAAGCAAGAGAAGGAGCTTCCGGTCAACATCAAATTCTGCATTGAAGGCGAAGAAGAGGTATCCAGCCCCAACCTGCCGCTCTATCTTGACAACAACAAGGACAAGCTGGCGGCAGATGCCATCGTGATCTCGGATACATCCCTGCTAGCGCCTGGCAAACCGGCCATTTCCACGGGTCTTCGCGGGTTGTGCTCGCTGGAATTGTCCCTGGAAACAGCCAATACCGATCTTCATTCCGGTACATACGGCGGCGGCGTGCCGAACGCCCTGCACGCGATGGTCTCCTTGCTCTCCTCGCTCCATGACGAGCAGGGCCGCGTCGCGGTTGAAGGCTTTTATGACGGCGTACTCGAACTGTCGCCCGAAATGCGCGAGGAATTTGCCAAGCAGGAGTTCGACGAGGATAAGCTGAAGCGGGACCTCGGCCTGGATTCCCTGTACGGCGAAGAAGGCTTCTCCTTCGTTGAACGAGTGGGAGCGCGTCCGACCCTTGAGCTGAACGGCGTATACGGCGGATTCCAGGGAGAAGGCAGCAAAACGGTCATTCCGAAGGAAGCCCATGCGAAAATCACCTGCCGCTTGGTCGCCGACCAGGATCCGCAGGCTGTGCTCGACGCGATCGAGAAGCATTTGCATGCCCATACCCCGGTCGGAGCCAAGATCACTTTCCAGCCGAAGGAAAAGGCATTCGCCTTCAATATCGATCCATCCCATCCGATGCTGCAAAAAGCCGCAGACGCCTTCGAGAACGTGTACGGCACGCGTGCACTGTTCACGAAAGACGGAGGATCGATTCCGATCGTGGAGAAGCTCTCCAGCACGCTGAACGCCCCTGCCGTCATGATGGGCTTCGGCTTGCCGGACGAGAATCTGCATGCGCCGAACGAGCATTTTAATTTGGAGAATTTCGATAAAGGCTTGCTGACGATCGTAGAATATTTAAAGCTGGTGTAACGGTGACGCCAACAGACCGAAAGTAACATAGTAACATCCTAAATAAGAACGCGTATGGCGGGATAATTGAATCCCTTCCAATACGCGTTCTTTTGTTTTAGTGAGAGTCCCTTGCCATTCTTAAGCCGGCCATTGGCGTGAGAGCCACTTGCCATTCATAAGCCGGTTATTGGCGCGGGTGCCTCGATTTACCGACGAAAAGCGGCCATGGACGTGTCTGCACGACTAAACACCTGCAGATCCCCAATCAGACGGTGCCATATTACATGGTTGCCGGTCCTATGTATGCGGAGGTTTTCCTACCAACAAGCAGCTCTTCACCACACATGTGGTTTCTACACCAACAGGCAGTTTCTTCACCACACATGTGGTTTCCACACCAACAGGCAGTTTCTTCAACACACTTGTGGTTTCCATTAAACAGGTAGCTTCTTCCCATCACATGCGGTTCCCATGCCAAACAAGCGCCGTTATCCCCATACCCATCGGACTACAGATCCGTTATTTACCACAAATCAGGCCATTCTCTAAGTGCAACGGACACCAGTTCCGTTATTTAACCCCTTCGCCGCCAAAAAACGGACTTTTTATGCAAATAACGGACCTCATGTCCGCAAGTATCAAAGTTTAGCTCTTATCAGAGCAAATAACGTATCCTGTGTCCGCTAAAGTCCGAAGTATACAATATGGTAGACAGCCGTTACATGTCATGGACCACGTACCGGCCAAAAGCTGAAGCTCCAGGGGGGAACGTTGAGCGCGATTGATATCGCCATCCAGGCCGTGCGCAAATTTGGCACCGTCCAGCTGACCGGCGTATACGGTTCGCTGTACAATATGTTCCCGCTCGGTCATATTTTTGAACGGAACATTACCCTTACCATGGGACAAGCTCCCGTTATCCATTACATGCCGGAGCTGTTCAAGAAAATAACCGCCGGCGAATTTGATCCGACGGAGATTGTCTCCCACCGGCTTCCTTTGGAACAGGCAAGCAATGCCTATCGGATATTCAACGATCACGAGGACGAATGCACCAAGGTCGTTCTGAAGCCGTAGCGTAGTTCCACAGAATAAAAACCAAGCATTCCCTGTCACATCCTTTTTCTTGGATAGGAAATGCTTGGTTTTTTGTGTCCCGGTTCATGAAATTTAGGGAGTGAGCCTAAAATTTGGCCGGGTGCGTGTTAGTCGCTTCGACATATCCTCACACGTCTCAAGGGGTGCGTAGTCAACGGCAACCATTTTTACCGGGTAGGCTGTCTATTCACTCGCTTTTCCGGGATTCACCCGGATGATCGTCCCGCACGGATCCGATATCCAGTAGCCCCGCGAGTTCTCGTAAACCTCCACCTCATCCCTGCGGTCCACCCGGTGCTCTCTCAAATATCGGGCAGCCTCCTCCGGATCCTCCGTGTTGACCTCGAGCCAAACATCCTGCTGCGAATAGTTGAGCATGCAGTCCAGCCATAAGGTATTTGGGCCGTGCTGAAAAGCATGCGACCCGTCCCTGAAGCCCAAATATGGCAGCCGTAAAACCTCTTTGTAAAAATGCACGGTCTCCTCATACTTGTGCTTCGGAATCTTAATGGCCATATTATTTCCGCCGATAAACTGAATATCCGCTGATGTCATGAGCGCAAACCTCCATTGTGGTTTTTTGCCATTGTATCATGCAGCAGCTTGGTTAAATTCTTCCAGATTGCTGTTATTCGCGGCGATCCGGCATAACCTCGGCATTCGTTATATACCAATTGGGCACATGCGTCCGGAATCCATCATACCAATTCAGCACGGTTTGAGCCTGATTCATCATAACCTCCACTTCCTGCTCTCCGAACGGGATGGCCCAATGAATGGAGGAAATCTGATTGCTCGCGATATAAAGCGCCATTAATCTGAAAAATGAATCCGGCACCTCTCGTCCTTGAAAATATCCATGGATACGACCCGAAGCGAACCACGGGCTAATCGCGGCGTCCCACGTAATCCGGTTAAACTCCTCCCAAGGATCACCGTATTCCGCCCGGTTGAAATCGATGATGCCGAGTTCCCCTTCAGGCGAAACCACCATATTGCCGACATGATAATCCCCATGTTGAAAAGCAACGGGACGCTCTTCTAACAAATACCGGTGCGACTCCATAAAACGGATGATGTTCTCAGCGCCGGCAAGCCGGATGCCGCAGCTCTCATAATTTTTTATGTACCGATCCATTTTTGAATTATAGTAAGACGCCCACGTATCCCATCCGCTTTCAGCCGGAATGCCATGCATCCTGTTCAAATATGCGCCTGCCTGAACGCCAAGCCGGTACTGCTCCTCTGAATCCAGCAAAGGAATCGCCTCCCTTGCATCTTCTCCCGGAACCCATGTGAACAGGGAATACACTTGCCGGCCACCATGACAGACGCCAAAATCTATCGGGCGAGACGTTCGCATTTCGATGGGATCCAGCTTTTTAACCGTTTCAAACTCCCATTTTTTCCTCTCGAACTGAGAGATATCGGATAGCCGGAGGAGCCGCTCCTCGCCTTGCATATCCTGAATATAATATTTACGATCTGCCGACCAGCCCTTGTCAACCGCTTGAATGACAATCCATCCATCAGCCCCCGGGATATCACGAATCGCTTCCTGCATGCCCTGCACCTCCTATATCTTAAATTCCTCACGATTCTTGATCCTCATTCATTATAAATGAAGAAGGAAACTTAGACCAATCAGATGAAAAATATCAGTCTCTTTTCGGGTCCCCGTGTTGACCTCAAGCCAAACATTCTGCTGCGACATAGTCGAGCATACAATCCCATTTTTTAATTTGGCCTATAATCACTGACCGTAACTGTCAGGAATGATGTAATATACTCGATTTGCAGCACACATCCTAAACCAAAGCGAGGGTTAACACATGAACATGAGCAAAGCGGATTTTACGACAGAATGGTTAAAAGAGGCGCATATAACGGAACAAGTCATGAACGCTTTAACCGACGATTCGCTTAAAACCGCCATGACGGAGCAGCATCGCACGCTCGGTCAGCTGGCGTGGCATTTGGTTATGTCGATTCAATACATGACCATGCTCGGTTTGGAATTTGAGGGCCCGTCCCGCGAGCAAGAAATTCCCGATTCGGCTGCCGAAATGACCGACAGCTACCGCCGGATCCGGCATGCCCTCCTGGATGCGGTTCAGTCGCAGTGGAGCGAGGAGGATCTTCGCGCTACCCGTGAATTCGACGGAGAGCTTTGGACCAATGCGGCATTCCTGCATTTTACCCTGGTTCATCAAGCGCATCACCGCGGACAGATGACGGTGCTGATGAGACAAGCCGGCCTGCGGATTCCCGAGCTCTACGGTCCGACCTACGATTCCTGGATCGACAAGGGCATGGACCCGCTCGTATAAAAAAGATACAATCTACTTAAAAGTAAACAGTCGGGATCGTCCCTAAGGAAGGAGCGCGTTTTGATGTCCAAAGCGGATAATATGCTGTCGATCCTGTGGATGCTTCGCTCGGGCAAAAAGATGACCGCGCAGCAAATCGCCGATGAGCTGGAAATCCATGTTCGAACGGTGTACCGCTGCATCGATTCGTTATGCGCCAGCGGCGCGCCCATCATCGCCGATTCCGGGCCCAACGGCGGCTTTCGGATTCTCGGACCGTTCGCCGAGTCCCCGCTGATGTTTGATGCGGAAGAGCAGAAGGCTTTGGTGCATGCCTCAATTTTTGCCAAAGAAACCGGCTATCCGTTCACGGACGCGCTGGAGCGGGCGATCGGCAAGCTGAAGCTTTATACGAACGAGGAGCAGCTTCATCAGATCGAACGGCACAGCAGCGGCATCGCCGTTTTGCAGCCTCCGGTCCATGACGGGCTTCGCCCGCTGCTGCAGATGCTGGAGAATGCCGCGGCACAGGGACAAACCCTGAAGATGACGTATTCGAAGGGCCGGGAAGGCGCCGAAGCCGTCCGAGACTTCGATCCCTACGGCATTATCCATTGGAAGGGCCAATGGTATGCTGCGGGTTACTGCCGTCTGCGCCAAGAGATTCGCAATTTTCGCGTGGACCGGATTCTCGGTCTGGAGACGACAGCCCTGGTCTTTGAGCGGCCCGTTGATTTTTCGGCCAGGGATGTATTGCTTGGCAGTCTTCTCCCGGATCCAGGCAGCTCGGAAACCCTGGTCGATGTTGTCATCCAAGCCCACGAGCATGTTCTGAACGAATTGAGCCAGCATTGGTTGTTTGGGCATACCCTCGTATCGCGCCATGATGGCGAGGCTCGTTTCGGGCTGGACACGTCTTCGCTGACGTCCTATGTGCCCTATTTCCTTCTCCCCTACGGTAAAGCTTTAACCATTCTGGAGCCCGCTTCGCTTGTCCTGAAACTGTCCGAGATCACGACAAGCTTGGCGCTCCATTACGAACGCATGTTAACCGGCATGACCACTAAGGAAGGATGATTCCCATGGAGAAATTTGCAATGTACGGGAAATTGATCGCCCATCCCGGCAAACGGGATGAACTTGCGGAGATCCTGCTCGAAGCAGCCGCAATGCTCCGCGATAACGAAGACTGTGAGCTTTATATCGTCAACGTCTCGGACAGCGATCCGAATGCCGTATGGGTCACGGAATTGTGGAGCAGCCAAGACGCGCATGCCGCTTCCTTGCAGGGGGCGGATACGTCCGAGCTGCTGCAGCGCGGGCGGGCGCTGATAGCCGGCGCAGAGCCGCTCAGGCTTAAGCCGCTTGGAGGCAAAGGGTTTTAGGTAATTCCCGTTAGGAATAAAAGAGGCCGTTTCCGAATCGAAATTCAGGAGCAGCCTCTTTTTTTTTTGCTATATATTGTTGCGATATTCCGAGGGGCTGTAGCCTACCTCTTTCCGAAACGTTTTCGAGAAATAGTTCGCCGATTCAAAACCGGTGGCATCCGCAATTTCCTTGATGCTTAGGGACGTCGTCCTCAGCATGAGCTTGGCCTGCTCCATCCGTTTGAGGCTTAAATATTTTTGCGGCGTGATTCCGAAATGTCGTTTGAAATACTTAATAAAATAATTCGGGTGCAAATGCAGCGTTCCCGCCATCTGCTCCAGCGTAATCTCCTCATGCAGATGATTTTTGATGTACTGCTGCACTTTGTGGAGCCTGCCCATATCCTCCATTTTGTCCGCATGAATCTGCGGCTGCTGGTGTTCGAACACGCGGGAGAGAATGTCCAGCATCACGGACTTTTCCCTCAATCGCGCGGCGAGGGTATCGGAACGATGCGCATCGACGAGCTGCTGGAATAATGCCGGCATCTCTTCGTTCTCCGACAAATCGTAGCAATGGGGCACGTTCAGCCAGGAAAACACATCGGAATCGCCCACGGTCGCCGAGAAGTGAGACCAGTATTTAAGATAGGGACGGCCGCTGATGACAGAGTAGGACTGCCGGGTCCGTGCCGGCATCAGAACCAATTGACCCGGTACGGGATACAGCTCCTCGTCGCCGATCTTCACCCACCCTTCCCCATCCAGGATAAAATAGAGCTTGTTGTACGACACGGTGTAGTCGAATTCCTTCCATTCCGGCCAGCACTGCGTTCTTTCGGCCTCCCAGATCTGGACCTGCATGTTCAGGAGCATCTGCTGAATGGCCTCATGTTCATTTCGTTCATTCTTCATCTTCAGTTATCCTCTAAAGTTATTATAATACCCGTCGGAGTTAAGTAATTATCTATTCATACTAACACATTCTTGTTAAAATCAAACTCGACAATTCCAAGAATCGGAGGTTTGAATCCATGACAACGACTACCACTCCAACCAATCAAGTCATCCATGATCGAAACCAGCGCGTGCAATGGTTCCAGAACGACCGTTTCGGCATGTTCATTCACTGGGGGCTTTACTCCATCCCGGCCCGAGGCGAATGGCTCCGAAGCACGGAACAAATGAGCATCGAGGACTATCAGGCCTATTTCGATGAATTTGATCCCGTTGACTATAATCCTCGGGAGTGGGCCAAAGCGGCCAAGAAAGCAGGCATGAAATATGCGGTGCTGACGGCCAAGCATCATGACGGATTCTGTTTGTTCGACAGCAAGCTGACGGAATATAAGTCGACGAATACCAAAGCCGGCCGGGATCTCGTACAAGAGTTTCTGGAAGCTTTCCGTGAAGAAGGCCTTAAAGTCGGCCTCTATTTCTCGCTGATCGACTGGTATCATGAGGACTACCCGGCTTATGGAGACCGGATCCATCCGATGCGGGCGAACGAAGCCTTCAAGCGCGATCCGAAAAACTTCGACCGATACCTGGATTACATGCATGGACAGGTGCGTGAGCTGCTCACAGGCTACGGCAAACTCGATATCATGTGGTTTGACTTCTCTTATGATAACATGCGCGGCGAGGTGTGGCGCGCCACCGAGCTGATGAAAATGATCCGCGAGCTTCAGCCGCACATTCTTATCGACAATCGGCTGGAGGGAAGCGGCGAGAGCGGCGGCAGCATCTATACCACCGATCCGTCCGTATACAGCGGCGACTTCGCGTCGCCGGAACAGATCATTCCGCCGCACGGGGTTGTGGACCAGACAGGTGCCCCGATTCCATGGGAAGCCTGTATTACGCTGAACAACAACTGGGGTTATGCCGCAGCTGACCGCAATTACAAATCGGCAACCACCATCATCCGCAAGCTGGTGGAATGCGTCAGCAAGAACGGCAACATGCTGTTGAACGTCGGTCCTGACGCGAAGGGCTCCATCCCGAAGGAGAGCCTCGACGTGCTGGAGGAGATCGGCGAATGGATGAGCAAGAACGGAGACAGCATCTATGGCTGCGCGGCTGCCGATTATCCGAAACCGGAGTGGGGGCGTTATACCCAAAAAGGCAATACGCTCTATGCCCACGTCTTTGAGGAGTCCATCGGACCGATCAATCTCATCGGCATGGCCGACAAGGTGAAGAAGGCCCGGCTGCTCGCGGACGGATACGAATTGTTCCTCAGCCGCCCATGGAGCGCGGCCGAATTCGTCGAAGACGCATTCGTCAACTTCGCGCGTCCTGAACACTTCACCTATCCGCTCCCCGACAAACGCAATACCGTCATTGAACTGGAGCTTTATGATGAATCAGATCGTTCGTAACGATAAGATCGCTTATACATGAACTAAGCTCTATAAGAGCCTGACGCGATGTTTTGCTACATCGCGTCAGGTTTTTTTATGTCCGGACGCCTACTCCTCCCAGATCATCACGCAGTTGTCAAACGCAAGAAAAAATCGTATTGCACAATAACTGTTTATTCAATATACTAATTATTAATTAAACTGTTTATATAATATACAATTAATTGAAGGAGATGTTCGGCTCATGAGTAACCATGCTGTTGAAATTCGTCAGCTTCGTAAAAGCTTTGGGCACCAGACCGTATTGGACGGGATCGACCTGAGCGTGCCGCAAGGAGACGTATTTGCTCTTCTCGGTCCTAATGGGGCCGGCAAAACGACCTTGATTCACATCCTGTCCACGTTGGTGACGCCCGATGCCGGGAGCGTGAGGATCAACGGGTTCGATCTCCGCGGTCACAAGCAGGATGTGCAGCGGTCCATCAGTCTGACGGGCCAGTTCGCGGCCGTTGACGAAGTGCTGACCGCCGAAGAAAACCTCAGGATGATATGCAGGCTGTCGGGTCTATCCGCAGCGGAAGCCGGGCGGAGAACCGCCGAGCTGTTGGAGCACTTCGATCTGGCGGCCGCGGCGGCCAAGTGCGTGAAGACGTATTCCGGCGGGATGAAGAGACGGCTTGATCTGGCGATCAGCCTTGCCGTGCCGCGGCCCGTGCTGTTCCTCGATGAACCGACCACAGGACTTGATACGCGCAGCCGCCGTGCGCTGTGGGATATCATCCTGCAATTGAAGAGCCAAGGCATTACCATCCTGCTGACCACGCAGTATTTGGAGGAAGCCGACCAGCTCGCGGACCGGATTGCGGTTCTGGATGGGGGACGAATCGTGGCTGAAGGTAGTCCGGCCGAGCTGAAGACCCGGGTCGGTGGTGAAATGCTGGAGCTTCGCGATGCGCGTGACGAAGTGATCCACAGGATTCCGACAAGCGGCAGCATCGGCGACGTCGCACATACGCTTCAGGATTTTATACGCTTGCTCCCGAATGAGACGCGCGTAAGTCTTCACAGACCCAATATGGATGATGTATTCCTGTCGCTTACCGACAAGAAAATGGAGGGAATTGTATGATAAGAGCAACGGCTGCGAAAACAAAAACAACGTCCCTAGCAGTTACCCAGTCTGTCTTTATCGGCCGCAGCCTGCGTCACAGCATCCGCAACGCGGAGGCGATGATAACGGCAATGGTGCTGCCGATCATGCTGATGCTGCTGTTCACCTATGTATTTGGCGGTGCCCTCGATCCCAGCGGACAGTATGTTAACTACGTGGTTCCGGGGATCATCCTGCTATGCGCCGGCTTCGGATCGTCCAGCACGGCCGTCGACGTCTCCCAGGATATGACCAATGGCATCATTGATCGCTTCCGCACGATGCCCATTCAAAGCTTGAGTGTCATCACGGGGCATGTGGTCGCCAGCCTTGCCCGGAACATGCTTGCGACAGGCGTTGTTATCGCAGTGGCTCTGCTCGTTGGATTCAGGCCATCAGCAGGGCTTATGGATTGGATACTCGCCATCGGTTTGATCGCGCTTTTCATCTTTGCCTTTACCTGGCTCTACGCCGCTATCGGTCTCGTTGCAGGCAGTCCGGCAGCGGCCAGCAGTTATGGATTCATCCTGCTCTTTCTCCCTTACCTCTCCAGTGCTTTCGTTCCCACCGAGACGATGCCGGCTTGGCTGCAAGGGATCGCAAGCAACCAGCCGATTACGCCGGTCATCGAATCCATTCGCGGATTACTGACGGGAGGCTCCATCCAGGATCAGATCGGCTGGGCGATCGGATGGTGCCTGTTCATCCTGATTGGCTCGATGGTATGGAGCATGTGGACGTTTAAGAGGAAAGCCGGGCGACGCTAAATACGGGTGGTTGCGTTACTAAGGGCGCACGAAGGATACTCCATCCGCTTCCGGAAGGCTGCCGTGTCCTTCCTATCTCATAGTCGGTCATTCCACCAGTACCCCCGTAACTAACGTTAATGAAAGTCTGGCCGGAACGATACCAACCAACCGGGCGCTGAACAAGTCGGGCTTGGGCCGACTCAATCAGCAAAAAAAACGATCCTCATGAGGATCGTTTTTTTTGCTCGGCTGTTGCTGCACTTTTTGGATCGACCAAGCCCCGTAACTTGACCGACATCATACCTTGTCCGATGGTCCCTGTTGTTTCTTGGCTTGAAAATATTGCTCGATGCCATCCAGAATGCGTTCTAACCCGAAATCAATGTCATTACCTATCGGACTCTCTTCCTCGCTGTCTTCCGTATAGACCCCCGACATCACTACCGGGTACAAGAACGGAAACCGATCCGGCTTCATAAGCTGTTTCAGCGCTTCCGTATAATCGAGTCCATTGAACTGTTCCGGGGTGGAGCCTGCCTGTATGGCGCGGTCCATATCCCGCTGCATCATGCCGCTTGATCTAGCGTAATTGCTTAACAAGAGAATCAAAGACATCCGCTCATAATCATTCAGCGGGAGATCCTTCATAAACCGCAGACCCCAATCGATAAATCGCAGATTGTTCGGCGTAATGGGAATACCCGTAATCGGAATGTCTCCGAACCAGGGGTGATCCCGGAATACCTGCATAGTCGATTTGACGTAGATCCGCATATTCTCGCGCCAGTCAGCAGAATCTTCGGGCGGAATGGGAATATCGCACGCGGCGTTCTGCATCAGCACCAAAAGGTCGTCCTTGCTGGATATGTACCGGTACAGGGACATGGCGGTAAAACCCAAAGTGGACGCAATTCGATTCATGGAGACAGCTGAAAGCCCTTCTTTATCGGCGATGTCGATGGCCGTCTCTACGATCTGCGAAAGGCTCATCTCCCGTTTCGGTCCACGCTGCGGCGGCTTTACCAATCCCCAGCTGAGAGCCGCCCCTCTGGGCAGCTTGGATCCAATATCCGGATCCATCGTCTCATCGTTAGACATGATCATGTTTCCTTTCTGCATCCTTGCATCTGATGTTTAATAATTGTTTATATTATAAACAGTATAACATATCTCATCATCCATAGGTATATAGGGCGAATCCGGGTCTTGGCAGAGAGCTGCCGGCTTTGCCGCCAATGTGCTCAATCATGCTAAAGATGAGTCAATATGTTGACCAGCTTGCCGAACGGATCGCGGACAAAAAAGCGCCGTACTCCCCAAGGCTCATGAACAGGCCCATATTCAATGCGAAAACCTCCCCGCCTCATGCCCTCCAGCACGGTCTCTATATCGTCCACTTCGATCGACAAATCCGGTACCGGCGTGCCGCCGCCCCCCTCGGAAGCAAAGCTGATCTGAACGCTCATTTTCTCCTGCGAGCCATACGTGGTGATCCAGCCGTGATCCATGATCATATCCAGTCCCAACACATCTTGATAAAACGTTTTGGCTGCAACGGCATCCATCGTATCGATATTCGCAACGATTCGTTTAACTCCCACCTTGTCCTCCTCCATTCATCATGCTAAAAATTCAAGGTATCTAACGCTATACGTGCCCTCACGCAACTGCACAACTAAGTATAACAAATCCTTCCAACAAAAAAAGCTGTTGAGATTGAACTCAACAGCTGATTCGTTAGCTCCCTGAAGCAGTTGGCCTAATGATGATTTCATTCACATCGACTTCCGGCGGCTGCTCGATGGCATACACAATCGCATGCGCAATCGATATCGCCGGGATCGATATTCTTCGATACTCCTTCATAACTTGTCTGGCCGTATCATCGGAGATGCCGCCGGCCAGCTCCGACTCCGTCACGCCCGGCGATATTTGCGCAACCCGGATACCGCTGCTGCCAACATCCTGGCGCAGGCCCTCCGAGATTGCACGAACCGCGTGCTTGGTAGCACAATAAACGGCCGCGGTAGGCGATACCTCATACGCACCGATGGAAGCGATATTGATAAATTGACCAAAGCCCTGCTTCTGCATCACCGGCAGCCCTGCCGCAATGCCATGCAGGACGCCGCGGACGTTCACGTCGATCATCCGGTTCCATTCGTCCACCTTCAAGGCTTCCAAGGGGGATAGCGGCATGATGCCTGCATTGTTGAGGAAGACGTCCACCCGCCCGAATCGGCTCACCGCAAAGCGATGAAGGATTCCATCTGATCGAGATGAACGACATTCAGCGACTGGTTAACGGCTGAGCCGCCTTCCCCATTCAATGCGGCAACCAGCTTCTCAAGCCTGTCCGTTCTTCTCGCCCCGAGCACCACATGTGCGCCACGCTGAGCCAGCAGCCGGGCCGCCGCTTCGCCGATCCCACTGCTCGCGCCTGTAATGGCCACGACTTTTCCTTTTATGCTTGACATACAACAACACCCCTCCCGTTCCTATTCTGTATTTCGAAATCAATTCCGCATTCTTGCCATGACATAACGTTAAATTTCCCGATACAATACCATTCCAGCATGATAGAGAACGCCGTCCCGAAAATCGCCGTCGGCCGTGAACCCGGTATCATCCACATATTCGATGTGATCGCCTTCTATGAAATAGCGGCCTTGATAGGCGCTTTGCCGCGGTCCTCTTGCTTCATCATAACGCCCGTTCGGGAGCAGCTCGTGGCGGATATATCCGTCCTTCGTAACCCACATGCCTGCATAGGGATGCTTCGCCCCATTCGCATCAAGAGCTGGACGCGGGATTTCAGGTCGGCTATGAGAGCCCCACCCAGTTCAACAGGGAGTATGCCCGCATGTTCGGATTGCCTCCGATCCGGGATATCAAACGTCTTCGGGACTCATTGGATTTCGGCACACACGGAACCTAAACCCGATCGGTAACGAACAGCGAAACGGAAGGCATTCGCCAGTTAAACCACAAAAAAACGGCATTTCTGCCGTTTTTTTGTGTCGGGCATCAAGCCGTCCTGCCTTTTTATTCGCATGCCTATCCTTTCGTTCCGCCCTGCAGCCCGAAGCCCTTGGACATGAACTGCTGGGACAGAATATACATGATGATCGCCGGGATGGCATACAGCACCGAGAAGGCCGCCAGGCTGCCGTAGTCGACCATGCCGTACTGCCCGAAGAACTGGTACAGCTTCAGGGAAGCCGGGAACTTCTCGGGCGATTGCAGCAGTATATACGGAACGAAGAAATTGCCCCAGCTGCCCGAGAACGTAAAGATTGCCACCGTGCATATCCCCGGAACCATCAGCGGCGCCACCACCTTGCGGATCCCCGTAAACACCGAGGCCCCGTCCACCCATGCGGCTTCCTCCAGATCGCTTGGCACGGAATCCATGAAATTCTTCATCATCCATATCCCGTATGGCATGGACGACGCTACATAGAACAAGATGACGCCAAAAATGTTGTCATACAGCTTTAACCCCAGGAACAGCTGGTAGACAGGGACCATAACGGCCGTAATCGGCAGCGAGGTCATGAACAGAATGGTGAGCATGAAGGGCTTCTTATATTTCATCTGATAACGGGATAACGGGTAAGCCGCTAGCAGCGCCAGCAGGACAACCAATACGGCTTGGCCAAGCGACATCACCAGGCCGATCAGATAAGCGCGCTGGTTCTCGCTGCTGGTAATCACCTCTACGTAATTAGCGCCGGTAATCTTGCTGGGCACTTTGAGGGATTGCATTGCATTCGGATCGACGGAAGCCACAAGCACCCAGAGCAGCGGCAGCACGAAGCAAATGCCGATCCCCGCAAGGATCGCATACGGCAGAATTCGATAGACTAATTTACGTTGTTTGGCATTCATATGATTTCACCCCTGGTTACTCTTTCATCGACCTGATATACAGGAGGCTTAACACAATCCCGATCAACAGCAGCAGCAGCGAAATAGCGGTTCCATAGCCTAATTGATAGTTCACAAACGCCTGATTGTACATAAAGATCGGCAGGGTCGTCGTGGAGTTGCCGGGACCGCCTCCGGTCATCGCATAGATGAGCCCGAACACCCCGAGCGTCTGCAAAGTAACCAGCATCATGTTCGTGGTAATGGTGCTTTTGATGTAAGGGATGATGATGCGCGTGAAGATTTTCCACTTGGAGGCTCCATCCACTACCGCCGCTTCCTCGATTTCGTTCGGCACGTCATCCAGCGCGGCTTGAAATACCAGCATCGAGAAGGCCGTGCCGTGCCAAATATTCGCAAGAATGATCGTCAGCATCGGGACGGTAAACAGCCAGGTCACTTCCGAAAATCCGAAAAAGGTGATAATCGCATTCAGCGTGCCTTCATCCCCGAAGAAGCTGTATAGACAAAGGGCGCACACGATCTCGGGCGTTACCCAGCCCGCAAGCACAATCGTTCCAATCATGCGTCGAAACGTCTTGTTCCTCTGCTTCATCAGCAGCGCAATCAGAAATCCCAGCACCTGCTGCCCGATCACCGCCGAACCGATAAGAAATACCAGCGTGTTCCAGATACTGATCCGAACCGTGGGATCCTGGAACATCCGGGTGTAGTTGTCAAGGCCGATAAACTTGAGCTCCCTCGCCGCTTCCCCGGTCAAGGCCAGATTGGTGAAGGAGTAGAAGAACGTTAACAGGATGGGATATATAAAAAACACGAGCATAATCGCGATTGAAGGCAGCAAAAAAAAGAGCCAGGTATACGTTTTTCTTCGTTTCGGGTAAACGCCCGCGGACAGACTGCTCATGTGTGGTTCTCCTTCCATACGGATGATCTGAAAAACCGCTTGCCCAAGTCTCCACGATGACGGGAGCGCTTGAGCAAGCCGGTTTTGCTTATAGCAGGTTATTTCTCCACGATATGATCCGCTCCAACAATGCGGGTAACATCCTGCGCGTATTTATTCATGGCATCCGCAGGCGATGTTCCGGTTGCTACGGATTCCACCATCGTCTGGATCTGCGTCGACACTTCCGGATACTTCTCCTGAGCCGGTCTAAACTCTGCGTTCTGCAGGTATTCGGTCGCGATTTCGTTAAACGGCATTTTCGTATATTCCGGATCCTTGGCAACATCGGCACGCACCGTAATATTGCCGGAGGACATGACGAGCTTCTGGGTATTTTCCTTGCCCAGCGCATACTTGATAAATTCCCATGCCTCGTCTTTGTTCTTGGAATTGCTTGGAATCGACAGCGCCCAGCCTCCGGCCAGCGTAATCGAGCCGGGCTCCTGTCCTTGGCTGGTCGGCATCGGCGCAAAGCCCAGCACGTCTTTGTATTCTGGCCATGGGGCCGCGCCTGTTTCCATATAGTTGCCCGTGATCCAGGAGCCGTCCAGCGAAATCGCCAGCTTGCCCTGCGGCAGGTATTCGCGGGAAGCCGTGTTGCCTGCCTGGCCGTTCAATACTTTGGAGAGCGGCGGTCCCAGCTTCTCTTTGTTGACCGTTTCCACAAAAGTCAGCGCGTCCAGAATGCCTTGGCTTTTCGTAATCCATTTGCCGCTGGCATCGTCAAACAGCCTTTCGCCCGTTCCGTAGAGCAGCATCTCGTAGGTTTGCATGGAGGTTGCTTCGCCTGTAGCCTTGCCCATGTTCATCCAGATCGGTACAACATCGGGCGCCTTCTCCTTGATCGTTCGCGCAGCGTTTAAGACCTCCTCCCAATTCTTAGGCTGCCAATCCTCCGGAAGACCCGCTTGTTTGAAAATATCCTTGTTATACCAAAGGCCTCTGGAATCCGTGTTGTACGGCACGCCGTATACCTTGCCATCGCTGGCGGTGACCCCCTTCTTCATCGCTTCGATGAAGGAGCCGTTGCCCCAGTCTTCCCATCCCGCCAATTTATCGTCGAGCGGCTCCAGATAGCCGGCGCTGGCATCCGAGTTCAAGATGAAGGTATCTTCCGTCACGATATCGGGCGCCGTATCTTTGGATTTCAGCGCCAGGGCCACCTTGGCAAAATAATCGCCTTCCGATGCCTGAATCGGTGTCGGCTTAATCTCTACGCTTTTGTCAGGGTAACTGGCCGACACTTCCTTAAGCCATTTATAGAACGCTCCGTTCTCGCCGATCCCGTCATCCCGAAACGTAACGGTAATGGTTTTCTTGGCTGTCTCTCCGTCCTTTCCCGGCTCCGGATCGCCGGTATCGGCCGGCGTTCCCTTGCCCCCCGTACAACCGAACAACAAAGAAACGCTTAATAAAGCCGTCGTTACTAGCCAAATCCCCCTCTTGCCTGACTTCATACGGATCCCTCCTTTTGGCTGAACACACAGAATATATGATCCAAATTTTGGATACGCTTACGAAAGCGTATATTCAACTCTATTTAGTAAATAGCGTAGATATGCTTATTACCATATATAGTAAAAACAAGTATACAGATCCCTCTATATCTTCATTCCTTCAATTTTAGGTCTTTACATTTGCCGAAAACGCTAATATATTTGTATGTACAAACAATTGTTTTGTTGGATACACATAGATCAAACGTCAGAACTACACATTAAACTGGAGGTAACCTACCCATGAGTGATCGCTTGATTTTTTTGCTGGCTCTATTTTCAGTGACAGGCTCGGGCCTTATAGCCGGCCTGTTCTTCGCCTTCTCATCCTTCATGATGACCGCTTTATCGCGGATTCCGAACGAACAGGGGATTAACGCCATGCAGTCCATCAATGCAACCATTCTCAACCCCACGTTTGGTGTACTGTTTACAGGTACCGCCCTAACCAGTATCGTTCTTGCGGTCCTATCCATCCTCCGCTGGGGAGAACCCGGATCCGTCTACTTGCTGGCTGCCGGTCTGCTGTATCTGACGGGATTCATCGTAACGCTGGCCTTCAATGTTCCCCTCAATGACGCGCTGGCTGCCGTTGATCCTGCGAGCAGCGCAGGAAGCGAGGTCTGGCATGCCTACCTAAGTAAATGGACGGCCTGGAACCATGTACGGACGGTCACCTCCATAGGGGCCATGATCCTGTTTGTTTTTGCCTTACGGCATATCCCTTAAGACTGGATTTACCTGAAGACTAGATTCAAAAGCCGCCGTTCAAACTTTCTAACACATAACCCATACCAACTCTACCGATTCTTCATTAGATATACTATCAATCTAGTAAAGGCGGTGGAGATTATGGGGATTTCCACGACAGGTCAGTGGAATCACACATGCCAACTTGACACTTCAGCCAAGCCGCGTCGCAACATCGGATGGATATCAAGCAATTGGAGCGGATACTCTATCACTGGAAAAAAAGGAGCTTTCAAACGGGTCTCCGCCAAATGGAATGTGCCGTTTGTTCGGCCAAGCCGCGGGGCGTCCTACTCCTCGGCCTGGATCGGCATTGACGGATTCAGCAACAGCAATTTGATACAAACCGGAACGGGTCATGATTGGATAGACGGCAAGGCTTATTATTATGCTTGGTGGGAGATTCTCCCCGCCTCGGTTACGATCATTCCGCTGCCCATTCAGCCGGGTGACCGCATGCATGCCAGCATCATCAAGCGCAGCGGGTCGAACTGGCTGATCTGCCTTCGCAACGTATCCCGGAACTGGACCTTTCGAACATTGCAGCGGTACGGCGGTCCGCAGACCTCGGCGGAATGGATCGTCGAAGCGCCGCAAATCAATGGGGCGCTTGCCAAGATGGCACGTTTGTCCCCCGTTGTCTTCTCCTGCTGCCGCGTCAATGGGAAACGTCCCAAACTCACGGCGGATGATGGGGGCATCATGCTTCAGAATTCAACCGTTACCTCCATTCCCTCCAATCCGAACCGGGCGGGAGACGGTTTCGTTGTCAAAGGCGTTCATCAATAAGGGGGCTGGCGCATGCAATGCCCATCATCCAACAACAGCCGCTGCATGCCGGAAAAGTCCGGCATGCAGCGGCTGCCCCTTTATCATATTCCGTGAACCGGTTTTCCCTTGAACAGCACGGCATGGCGGTTGGACCGCCTGGCAACGGCTTCTGCGGAGCAGCTGGCTTCCACAATCACCGCATCCGCCGAATCTCCGACGTTTGGCCATGCATAGCGGCCGTCCTGGTCTAGCGGCGTTACGCCTCCCGTAATAAACCCGAGGGCCTGTCCGAGCGAACGCTCATCGCTCATATGGAAGCGTTCGGCCAGCGTGCCCGCCTTGTCCAGGTTATCCCCTTTGCCAAACGGGGACCAATGGTCCATAATGCTGTCCTGCCCAAGCGAGATATTCACCCCGCGGCGGTGCAGCTGCGGGATCGGGATGGTTCGGCCAAGCGGTACGGAGGAGGTGATGGAAATGCCCAAGTCCGCTAACTGTATCGCCACTTCATCCACCTCGCTTGGTGAGACGTCCGCGAAAGCGAGGGCATGGCTGAGCGTGACTCTTCCGTTCCAACCCGCCTCTTCCGTAAGATCAGCTACCCCTTTAAAGGCATTCAGTCCGATCTGGGACGACTCATGCAGGTGCAGGTCAATGCCGGCGTTGGCTTCCACCGCCAGCTCCATCACGGTGTTCAGCGATTTCTCCATATCCTCGTCTACCGTCGTGGGATCCAGCCCGCCTACAAGCGCGGCTCCGTTCCGGAGCGCTTCCCTGACCAGGGATACGGACTGGCTGCGAAGCAAACCGTGCTGTGGAAAAGCAACGATCTCCACAAACGCTTTTTCCTTATATCCTTCAGCCGCCTGCAAGGTGGCTTCCAAATTTTTCAGACCGACGACTGGATCCACATTGCAGTGGGAGCGGACATGGGTAGAACCGTAACGCAGCAGCAGATCCAGCAGTCCCTCCGCTCGCTCCTTGGCGGTGGGAAGAAGCTCGGGAAGCAGCCTCTCTTCCTCCTCGATCCGGCTGAAGATTCCGTGAGCCGGACGAAGCGGTGCCTTCCATGGTCCTCCATAATAGGTTTTGTCCAGGTGGATATGCATATCTCTAAAAGAGGGCAGCATCAGATTCCCCTTCATATCCCATGTCGGCAGCAGCGTATCCGGCAAAGCCTCCGCGGGACGAATCTCAGAAAAAGCCCCATTCTCTATCTTCACATGAAAAAGTCCTGTTTCGGTTCCGGTCACGACGTCATCCTCGTAGCGGTAACCCGTTTCCAGTCGGACATGCAGCAGCCAGTATGGCGTGCTGTGTTCGTTCATATAACCTTCATCCCCTTCTCGCTTATATCTTCCCTCTTTTCGACATCCCTTAGTTTGCAGCCTCCATTAAGATGCGTTCGATTTCTTGATATCCTCGCTCCCGGGCGTGCTGCAGGGGGGTTACGCCGTTCCCGTCCGGAAGCTCAGGGTCTGCCCCATGATCCAGCAGCAGCTTCACGATTCGCTGATAGTTCTCGCTGCCGTCACCCAGAATGACAGCCTCCAGCAGCGCGGTCCAGTTCAAATTATTAATATGGTTCACATCGACGCTGGTCCGGGTCAGCAGCTCCTGCACAATCTCCACATGACCGCGGTCGGAGGCCGGAATGAGAGCCGTACCGCCAAAACGGTTCGTGAGCGTCACATCCGCATCGGCATCAATGGCCAGCCTCAGGATGTCCAGCATTCCTTCAGCACCGGCATACAAAAACACATTATTCAGTTGATGATCCCGAATATTGATATCGGCGCCAGCCTGAATCAAGGCGTCTACCGTATCGACATGATTGCGGTAGGTTGCCGCCATCACCGCCGTTCTTCCCTGTTCATCCGTCGCATCGATGTTAGCGCCGGATTGAAGAAGCTGTCGTACTTGCTCCGTATTCCCTTGCTCGGCGGATTCAATGAGTTGACGATCCATATTCTTCTTCACCTCGTGTTTCTCCGAATTTGGTTGACAGGCCGACAGGAAAAGGATCAATAGCATAGCTGTTATACGCAGCACCGATACTCCCCCTCTTTCTATCGTATATATGGGTATGCTACCATGAGACAGAACCATATGAAAAATACTTAAAAAATTGAATTTATGAAGGTTTTTCATATACAAGGAGGTTTGCATAAGCATATGGATATCAGGCAGCTCCGCTATTTTATTGCCATCGTGGAGGAAGGCACCATCTCGCTCGCCGCCAACCGGCTTCATATATCCCAGCCGCCGCTCAGTCAGCAGCTGAAAGCCATGGAGGAAGAACTCGGATCGGTCTTGGTATATCGAAGAGGGAAGCGGCTGGAAATCACCGAATCGGGGAAAGCGCTGTACAAATACGCGCTCCAAATGACCCAGCTCATGGAAGAGGCTAAAGCCGAAGTGAAAGAGGTCGGGAACGGAGATAAAGGAACGCTGAGCCTTGGTATCAATACCCTGTCTTCGGTAGAGCTGCCGTCATGGCTCCATGAGTTCAGGGCAAGATATCCCCAAGTCTCGTATAAAATTCAGCAAAACGAGTCGTATCAGCTCTGTGAGCTCGTGCGAAACCGGTCGCTCGAAGTAGCGATCGTTCGCCTGCCGCTTGAATTGGACGATTTCTCGATCCTTCATCTGCAGACGGAGCCTTTTTACATGCTAACCTCGGAGCCATCCATCGAACAGGAGACGACCCTCCCCCATATCGCGCAGCATCCGCTTATTCTGCCAAGCACGGAAGGGCTGGGCGTGTATTATACGATCCAGATGGCTTTCTCGGAGCAGAAGCTGCAGCCCAACATCGTAGCCGAATGCTCCGACATTTCGCTGCTGCTGCGCTTGGTCTCTTCGGGGTTCGGCGTGGCGATCGTTCCCGAGACCCTGATCAAACAGCAGCTGCCCGCAGCGGTGCATGCCTTCAAAATCAAGGACACCCCGGCTGCGGCCTCCTCGGCCTTAATCTGGCTGAAGGATCACCATGTCTCCAGAACGGCGCTGAACTTCATTGACCTGTTGGCTAGCACCTTATAGATTTGCGTACCTCATCGGAGGTTCAGAAGCAAAAAGAGGACTGAGCTAATGAAGCTCCGTCCTCCAATCGGGTGCCGTTTATTTCGTGCGATACAACGAGCCTGCGACCCCCTCCCGCTCCTGCTTCTGTCCTTGGGAGTGAAGATACAGCTCTTCGTAATACCCATGGGAATCCAGCAGTTCCTCATGGGTTCCTTGCTCCACGATTCGGCCTCTGCTCATGACCAAGATTCGGTCCGCCCCCATGATGGTGGATAAGCGGTGGGCAATGACAAGGGTCGTCCGCCCCTCGGCAACGAGCTGCAGCGCATTCTGGATGAGCTGCTCCGTGTGCGAATCCAGGTTGGCGGTCGCTTCGTCCAGAATGAGAATTTTGGGCTGGAACACGATGATTCGCGCGAAGGAGATCAGCTGCCGCTCGCCGGCGGACAAGCCGCTGCCCCGCTCCGACAGCCGGGTGTCATATCCCTCCTTCATCCTCCTGATGATTGAATCCGCGCCGATAAAGCGGCAAGCCTCGATCACCCGTTCCCTGGATATGTCCTCATCGAACAGCCGTACATTGTCCAGCACCGTTCCGGAGTAGAGATAGGGCTCCTGCTGCACAAGGCCCACGATCCGATGCAGATCGGACTGCGCCAGCTCCCGGATGTCGATCCCATCAATCCGAATGCTCCCTTCGTTCACGTCGTAGAAACGGCACAGCAGGCTAATGAGCGAGCTTTTTCCCGCGCCGGTGGTTCCGACGATCCCGATCATTTCCCCGGGTTTGATATGAAGATCCAAATCCCGAATGACCGGAGCCCCGCCTTCGTAACCGAACGTGACCCGGTCGAAGTCGACGCGGCCCTGAACCTTCGACTTCTCCAAGGCCTCCGGCATGCGTCGATCCGTAACCTCAGGCTGAATCGCGAGCAGGCTCCATATCCGGTTAATCGCCACCGTCGCCGATTGCAGCGTGTTCCACTGCTGAGTGATCGTATTGATCGGCTGGAAGAATAAACGGATATACGTAATAAAAGCATACAGCACGCCGAACTCCAGCGTCGTCCCCAGAACGGCTTGCCCGCCGAGCCACGTCACGAACGCAATCGCCAGGTTGTTCAATATCTCGTAGGAGCGGTTAAACAGCACATTGGTCCGGATCTCCCGGATGTTGGCTTTGAAATAAGAGTCATTCCGCTCCTCGAACTGCTTCTCCTGCTCCTTCTGCTGATGGAACACTTGGATCAGGTTCATGCCTGAGAGATTCTCCGCCACGAAAGCCACCAGCCGGGATAACCGCGTTCTCGCCATCTGATAGGTGTGGCGCATATACCGCCGGAACGCAATCGCGATCCCTGCAATGATCGGCAGCAGGATGAGGCAGTATAAGGTCAGCGTGACGTCCAGCTGGAACATCATCACAAGGATGAAGATCAGCGTGAAGCCGTCACGGAACAGGCTGAGCAGCACCTGGTTAAAAAACTGATTGATCGCTTCGGTATCGCTGGATACATGCGTAATCAAGCTTCCGCTCGGCACCTTGTCGAAATACGACATCGACAGCCTGGAGATATGGGCAAACAGCCGTTTGCGAATGCTCGCTACAATGCTCTGCCCCGCTTTTTGCAGCAAATTATTTTGCAGATAGGTAAACATCATGCTGAGCAGCGATAACGAAAAATAGATGCCGCAGATGATCATCAAGCTCCGGTAATCGTTCTTGCCGACCATCAGATTATCGTCGATCGCGATTTTCATCAGGTACGGCTGCAGCAGCTCTGCCGAGATGGCAATCAAGGTGCAGCCGATAAACCCGGCAAAGGTCAGCCGGTGTTCCTTCATATAGCCCGACAAAGCCCGGAACGTGGAAATATACTTTGGCTTGGACTGAGGGGCGTTCAAATCCGCCTTCTGATCCAGCTGCCAATTGTTAATGGCCTGTGCCATGAAACTTCATCCCCTCTTCCTGAATGTCATGCAGCGTCCGGTACAGTCCGTCCGTAGACAGCAGTTCTTCATGCGTACCCCGCTGGACAATCTCTCCCTGATCCAGGACGATGATCTCATCGGCATGCTTCAATGCACTTATCCGGTGGGCAATGATGATCGTGGTCTTCCCCTCCCGGATGTCGCGAATCGTCTCCATGATTTCCGTCTCCGTCACCGCATCGACGGCGCTTACGCTGTCATCCAGAATGAGGATGGGCGCATCCTTGATGATTCCCCGCGCCAGGCTTGTCCGCTGCCGCTGTCCGCCGGAAAGGGTAATGCCGCGCTCCCCTAAGCGGGTCTCGAACTTGTCCGGAAACTCCGCAATATTGTCATACACCCGTGCCTTTCGTGCCGCTTCCTCGACGACGGCCGGTTCTGTGTCCCTTCTATAGAAAGCAATATTCTCGCGGATGGTCGAGCTGAACAGGAAGCCGTCCTGGGGAACGTATGCGATTCCTTCGCGCAGGCTTTTTAATGTAAGCTTCCGAATGTCCTCGCCGCCGATCAGCACCTTCCCCGGAGGCGGGTCGTAGGTGCGCAGCAGCAGCTTCATCAGCGTGGTTTTGCCGCTTCCCGTACGGCCGATGATGCCCAGCGTCGCGCCGGGCGGAACGCTCAGCCGAATGCCGCGCAGCACCTGCCTGGAACCTCCCTCATGGCCGTCCAAAGCATCGTAGGAAAAAGATAAATCCCGCACCTCAATGCCTGGATACTCCAGATTCAGCTCCTTGGCGCCAGGCAGTTCCTTAATGTCGGCCTGCTTATCCAGCAGATCGTTCAAGCGGTCAAGCGAGGCCCTCGCTCTCTGGACGACATTAATGACATTCCCGATCTGCTGCAGCGGGTTCATCAGCATGCGAATGTAAAGCGTCAATGCGACAAAGTTACCGACCGAGATGCGTCCCATGATCGTTAAGTAACCGCCGAATGAAAGGGCGATAATAAGGGAGGATGCGCCAAGAAACGGAATGATCGATTGAAAGAGCGACGACACGCGCACCAGCCGCAGCTGCTTGTCCCGGATGCTGTCCACCGTCGTCCCGAAGCGCCGTTTCATCGTCTCTTCCACCGCAAACTTCTTCGTGACGCGGATCCCGCCAAACTGCTCCTCCGCCGACTCCGTCATCACGCCGAGCGCTTCCTGAACCTGAAGCGATCTTCTCCTGATGATCGGCCCGAGCCAGACGACGATGATCGGTATCAGCAGCAAAGGAACGATGCTTGCGGCCACCAGATACAGCGGAACATTCGTTATCAGCAGCATGGCAATCGTGGATACCAGCAGGATGGAGGCGTTTGCCGTCTGATTGATCCCCATCGAGATCGCTTCCCTTACCGTCGTCACGTCGTTCATGAAATAACTTAGCAGCTTGCCGACGCCGTTCTTGGAATAAAACCGCTCGCTGAGCCCCGTAAAATGGACAAACAGGCGGCGCCGGTTCATAAATTCGAAATAACGTCCCGTGTACATGACCAGAAACTGGCCGATCCCGCCGATGACGGCAAAACCGACGCCGATACCCAGCAGCGTCCAGCTGTACTGCACAACGCCGCTGACCGACAATAAACCATCCTTCAATTCATCCGTGAAATTGCCCAGCACCCTCGGGAAATTCACGTGGATGATATTGGCTGCTAAGTGACAGCAAATCGACAATACGTAAAATGGCCACGTCTTCCTGAAAAAGTCTCCAAGTATTCGATGAGAGTCCAATGTCCCATATCACTTCCTGTCCTGTTATTGGATGATTCAGTCCGTTACGTTCCCCCTTCCATACGTTTGCTGTGATGCTCCCATATTAATAGTTTCTAGATATAAAGGAGTCCTCCTTCCTAAACCGTCTGATGTTTTATTTAAATTTTGACATAACGTCGATCAAGGACATTTGAATCCAATAATCTAATGAAAAAGCCGCGCACATGGGCCGCGGCTCTGGATCACGATATATTCTGACGCATGGCACGGTCTTGATCCGGTTTACACCGAGCCGGCCAACCACGTCGCGGGCTCGCCGGAATAGGTCAGCAGCAGCTTATGCATGGCCCGGGTACAGGCAACATAGAGCAAGCTTCGATCCATCTCGGTACGATAGTTTACGGCGCCCGCAAAAGGAACGATAACCTGGTCGAATTCCAGCCCTTTGGCCATATGGGCGGAGGTAATCGTGATTCCCTCCTGAAAGCGGTCGCTATTAAAATCGAGCAGGCTCACGTTGTCCATTAACCCCCTGACCGACTCGTACACCTGCCGGGCTTGCGATGACGTTTTGCATATGATCCCCATCGTCTGCATCCCGGAATTCGGAAAGTTTCGGGTGAGCTCTTGAATGAACGCCAGCTCCTGCACCGCATCATGACACCGGATCAGCAGCGGTTCTTCACCATGCCGCTCCACGGGAACCATGGTGCTGCGCGGATGGATCCGCTTTGCAAGCTTCATGATTTCCAGCGTGGAACGATAGCTTTTTACCAGTTCGATCGTATCGGCTTGAGGAAACACGCGCTGGATATCGGGCAGCGAGGTTGAAGCATACACGTTGACCGATTGGTTGCTGTCGCCGAGAATCGTTTTTTTGCAAGCAAACCATTTGGAGATGACGGCATACTGAATCGGAGTATAATCCTGCATTTCATCGACCAGCAGATGCTTTACCATATCGTAGGGGGTACTCCCTTCCAGATGCATCTTGAGGTAAATCAGCGGAAAAACGTCAGCGTATTCGATCGTTCTCCTCCCCTTCATGATGAACATGTCCGGTTGGTTCCTGTACGAGAAGAATGCCTTGTATAGGCTTAACGCATTTGGATATTTGAACATTTTTCGGATCGCGGCTTTGACTTTATTGGCTTCCGCCGAAGTCAGCCTCTCGCCGTCCTCCGTACGGGCCTGCCCCGACAGGACCGAGGCGGTCTTCTCCAATCGCTGCCTGACCGGCAAACTCATGGTGCCCAGGTATTTATCCATGACCTCCGAGGCCGGTATGAGCACTCCCTTCATCTGAATATCCGTTGGCTGGAAAAACTGCTGATCACCATATTCCAGATAAGCATCCAGCTCATGCACAAAATCCAAACCGGCCTTGTACCGGATCCGTTCGATGGCCTGCTCGTCATGGGCGTGTACGATTTCGTCCACCTGTTCGGAGAAGGTCTGGAACTGGCATAATCCTCCCAGCTCTTTGGCAGCAAGCTCCTCCATCGTGACCTCCATGATTTTCTCTTCGCCAAGCTCCGGCAGCACGCTCGATATATAATCGGAGAACACTTTATGCGGGGATATGATGAGCACGTTGCTGGAAGTCAAGGTTTCCTTATGGCGATACAGGAGAAAGGCCACCCTGTGCAGGGCCACCGAGGTTTTGCCCGAGCCTGCCGCTCCCTGAATGATCAGCTCATGCGCGGTTTCGTTTCGGATGATGGCATTTTGCTCTTGCTGGATGGTAGCCACGATATTCTTCATCTTCTCGTCCGAGTTGCTGCTGAGCTCCTTCTGCAGCACATCGTCATGGATGTTCATGGAGCTCTCGATCATATATTCCATGTGGCCGTCTTTGATTTTGTACTGCCTTTTGACGGTAATTTCACCCTGCAGCCTCCCCATGGGCGCTTCATACGACGCAGGACCGGCATTGTAATCATAAAACAGGCTGGCAACCGGCGAGCGCCAATCATAGATGAGATGCTCCTGACTCTCCGGGTTCGTGAACGAATGGATGCCGATATAGTAGGCGCCCTCTTCTTCCTTCGGTTCGTTCGTACGGAAATCCACCCTCCCAAAAAAAGGCGAGGCAAGCAGCTTGCGCATCCTCTGCAGCCTGGCCGCCTGTTTCTCTCCGGTATCGATCGACAAAGAAATATCAACCCGGTTGGCCGCACGCTCCGCCGCATCCAATTGGGCCATGTTGACCCACAGGTATTTCTTGGCTTCAATGATATCCTTATACGAATCGGACACCTTCCCCTCTAATTCCTCCGATGCCCGTTGAAGCTCCTTTAATACCCATGCAAGATATTCCCGCTCTGCGTTTTCGTTTGGATTCAGCACTCCGATCTCCCCCTCTTTGCTTAAGAATAGCTCTAAGTATAGGGGTTTTCCGAAAAAAATATAGACTTATACTTTCCGTTGTAGTATTGTGTATTTATCGTGGGTCCAAAAACAGCGATACGATGGAAATTAACTGCAATGACGTACCATAGATAAAAACCAGGCTGCATGCTCATGCAGCCTGGTTTTTTTGTGCTTGTTACCGCTCGTTTTTCGTCTGGTACAGATAAAGCGTAAGCGGGGCAAATATCCCCATAAACAGCACGCAGACTCCGATTCCGGTCATGATCTCGGCCGTTCCTGCCGTACCGCTCATCAGCGCCCTGACGGTGGTAGCCGCCATACTGACGGGATTCAAATCGATAAGGGTCGCTGTCCATTTCGGCATCGTCGACGAATCCACCAGAATGCTGCTGGCGAACAACAGCGGATATATCGCGATCATGCTGGACCCCGACACCGTCTCCGGCCGCTTGGCCACGACGCCGACCAGCGCAAATATCCAGCTGACGCTGAAGGCAAACAACAGGATGAAGGCTAGGGCGCACAACACCTGAATGGCGCTGCCTTCCGGGCGGAAACCCAGCGCCACGCCCGTACCGAGGGCAGCAGTAACGCCGGTTGCATAACGCAGCCCATCCGTAAGGATGGAGCCAAGCACGGATGCAGGCTGCCAGAATGGCAGCGTTCGGAAACGATTGTACACCCCTTGGGTAATATCCGAGCATATCGTGGTTCCGCTGTACACGGTCATGGGAACGACCGTCAGGATCAGGATGCCGGGCAAGAGGAATTGAATATAAGCCCCGGTTGACCCGGCCATGGCACCGCCGAACAGGTAACTGAAGATGAGCAGCAGCAGAACCGGCGACAGAACCGCATCCATCACCAGACCAAACCCGTTATGCTTGGTATGCTGCCAGGTTCTCCACATAAAGATTCGGATCGACGTCAGGACAGAGGGAGGATCGATGGCCGCTCGCCGAACCGTCGGCAAGCCGTCCTTATTCGCTGTCATATGCTGGTTTGCACTCATGGAGCGCCTCCTTTCGACTTTGCGTCGGTCAGGGACAGAAAGACCTCATCCAGACTCGGCTCGCTTAAGGCAAAATAGTCAATGGCGAACCCGTTTTCCATCAGCATATGGATGGCCTGATGGGCAGCAAACGCATCCTTCACCGGGATCTTATGTACCAACGGATGATCGTCCTGCAATACGGTCAAGGCGTGCGCCTCGTATAACCACGTACCCAATTTATCCCGATCGGCCTGCTCGTTGAATTGGACGGTTAACGTCCTGTCGCCAATCGAAGCCTTCAATTGCCGGGGCGTCCCTTCGGCTATCAAGTTCCCTTTATCCATCACGGCAATCCGGTCCGCCAGTTGATCAGCTTCCTCCAAGTATTGGGTTGTGAGCAGCACCGTGGTCCCCCGTTTCAATAGTGACCTTACAACATCCCACACTTGAACACGGCTTTGCGGGTCCAGTCCCGTCGTCGGCTCATCCAGAAAAATAACATCGGGCTCGGTAACGATACTGGCGGCAATATCCAGCCGCCTCCGCATCCCGCCGGAGTAATGCTGCACCGCGCGATCCTTCGCTTCGCCGAGTCCGAAGGCTTCGATCAGCTCCTCGCTTACGGACCGGGCCGCTTTTGCCGAATGACCGTAAAGCCTGGAGATCAGCTTTAAATTCTGAAGACCGGAGAGTCCTTCATCCAGTGCCGCAAACTGGCCTGTCAGGCTAATCCTTCTCCGAACGTTTCGGGCATGGCCCACGATATCAAAACCGGCTACGCTGGCGCACCCGCCATCCGGCTTTATCAGGGTGGATAACATATGGATGGTGGTTGTTTTTCCGGCGCCGTTCGGACCTAACAAGGCAAAGAGCTCTCCTTGTTCGACTCGCAGATCGATTCCCCGAACGACCTCCGTTCCGTTATAGGATTTACGAAGCCCTTTCGTTTCAATGGCGTAAGACAAGTATCACATTCCCTTCTCTTCCTTTATCATCGCGGTCTCCATCATCTTAAGAAGGCCCGCTCTTAAAAATCGTCCAGATGATCACGGACCCAATCGGCAAGCGTTGCTGCCGGCAGCCCCGTGACCTCCTCCACCGTCGGCAGTACCTTAGAACCGATCTCGGGCGGATTTTTTCCCATTTGCACATAAAACTCAATCGACTCTTCGTCGTAGCCCTGCTCTCTCCATTGCTCTCTCGCCTGTTCCTCGGTCAGTTCAACAAAACGGATCTCCTTGCCTGTTACCTCGCTTATGATCCGAACCGCTTCCGTTCGCGAGAGGGCCTCCGGTCCCGTAAGGAAATATTCTTGGCCATGGTGACCTTCCTCCAGAAGTGCGGCAACGGCAACGCGAGCGATATCGGCTTCATGGATTCTCGCACTCAACGCATGGCCGAACGGCTCGCGGACAACGCCTTCGTCGCGGATCGATTCCTGCCAATCGACCAGAATATTCGCCATAAATTCACCAGGCTTGAGCAGGGTCCATTCCATTCCGCTGTTTCGCAGGGCCGCTTCGACTGGACCTTCTTCATATCCCACCAACACCGTTACCCGTTTTACGCCCGCCTTCTCGGCCAGTTCGATAATCCGCGGATCCGTCTGAAGGGTTCCGTAAGCCTCATCGCTGGAAATGATCAGATGCATCGCGGTTACGCCTTGCAGGGCGGGAATCAGACTATCCGGGTCATTGAGATTGCCAGCATACATCTGAACGCCCTCGGGCACTTTCGCCTGCTGCGGATGGCGTGAGATCCCTCTCACTTCGTTTCCTTGCAGCACAAGCTGCTGCACGATGTGTTTTCCAACGGTTCCGGTAGCGCCTGTTATTAAAATGGTCAAATGGAAATCCTCCTTGTGCGTTAATTAAAGGTACGCGTATATTTGTTGCGTCATGGTTCGTAACGTTTACGTATGTCCTCCAGCTCTCTCAGCAGATCTTCCTTAAGTTCCGGCGGCGAGAGGATCTCCACCTTGGCACCGTAGCTTAGGATCACCGAGTTAGCATAAGCTTTGGTATAGAAGATGGTTTGGACATCCAAATATCCCTCGCTGGAGGCGCATGCATCGGGAAACTGCTCGATCACCCGCGGACCGGCGGACGGATCGAAACGAAGATGCGCCTCAATTCCCTGCACTTCCTCTTGCTCCTCCCGCTCCAGGCCCTCTCTTCGGAGGAACGTGTTCTCGGATATTTCAAGACCGGATATGCGAGATACCCTGAAAATTCGCTTCGCCTGCTGGAACAAGCAGTAAGCCTCCAAATACCAGACGCCTTGTTCCCAGTACAGCTGCAGCGGCTCCACTTGCCGCTCTGAGCGGCTGCCGGATGCGCTGGTATAATGAAGGGTTATCAGGTTTGAGCCTTCAATAGCTTTCAACATTTGCCGGACCCATGTCCGCTCATGTTCCGACGTGCTCATCTCGACTATGATTTGTTCATGACATCCTCCGTTCAACAGGGCAGGCTGCAGGGTTCCGAGCTTATTCATGATCGCTGTATATCTCCCTTTCACAGTCCCTTCGATGCCCTTTAAGAGATTATAGATAGCCAAAAAGTCATCCACGGAGAAGTGCTGCCTCGTCAGGTAGAACCCGCTCATCAGTTCAAACCCGCCATCCGCACCGGGATAGGAAGCGATTGGAATGCCGGCCTGATTGATGAGGTCCACATCGCGGTAAATCGTGCGAACCGAAACCTCGTACCTAGCAGCCAGCGCTGTGGCGGTCACTCTTCTTTTGGTCAACAATTCCATCGTAATGCCAAGCAGCCGGTCCAGCTTCATCGTTTACACTCCTTGCGTTTTCGTCCTTTTTGACTTCTGAATCGAATGTTAAACCATAAATCCTGACATCTAGCATGTCAGGATTAAATTACGTTCCCGTTGAAATAGGGATTATTTTTATGAAAAGCAGTAGATGAGGCGGGACAACAAAAAAAGCTCCGTATCACGGAGCTTCCTGCATAGATTATATCATATTCAGACGGTCTCACTGCTGCTGAAGCCATCGGATGGCAGCAAACTTTTCCCGCTGCTATAGCGAACCGCAACATGTTGCGGTTTTACGCTTTCCACTCGACCCATTGGCCATCCTGCGGAATTTCGATTCGCGAGCCAAGGCCTTCAGCTGCCAGACGACCGGACAGCGCTTCTCTTGTCACTAGGCAGTGGTTGATGGCTTCCATATGGACCGCAACGGCCTTCGTATATGGAGCATACCGCAGCAGTTCGATCACATCGTCCTCATCCATGATGATCGGGTCCCCCGCGAGAAACCGGGCTCCGCCGGCATTGACAACCGTCATATCGGGCTTATGTGCATCGAGCGCTTCTTCCACTTCATCGCACCAGATGGTATCGCCCGCTATATAAAGCGTCGGGTGTCCTTCTGCTTTCAGAATAAAGCCGGATACCTGCCCCATCATCTGGCCGATCTCACCGGTTCCATGCCGGCCGCCGGTTCGGATGATCGAGATTCCTTCATATTCCAAGGATTCCGATACTGCCGTCACGGACGCAAAACCCTGTGATGATAAGGTATCCTCATCTCCCGGTTGGCACAGGATCGGCGTTGACTTCGGCAGTGCGTCGATCGCGTCTTGATCCCAGTGATCCGGGTGCAGGTGCGTGACCAGCACCGCGTTCGGACGGAGCTTGTCAGCCATGGAGAACGGCAGCGGGACAAGCGGATTCCGTCTGTCATTCGCGGAGTTGAAGACGGGCGGGTTCGCCTTGGCATCGCTAAACATCGGATCGACCAGCAGTTCAAGATGGGCGTACTGTATTCTTAACGTAGCATTACGTATAAGCTGAAGTTTCACTTTCATTTCCCCTTTGTTTCAATTAATATGGTTCTTAAACCCATTATAGAGATCGCTATAATTCCTGCCTACGGCTTCGTGAAAGGAATTAGGGGAACTCACTTTCATCGTGAAAGGAACATTCGCATGCCAAGCGCTCATGAATTCGACGAAGTCGATCTTCGCATATTGCAACACCTGCTCGAAGATGCAAGCCTGTCTCACAAAGCGATCGGACAGCGGGTGCATTTGACGGGACAAGCCGTCGGGGCCCGCGTTCGCAAGCTGCAGGATCTGGGTGTCATTGAAGGCTTTACGCTTCGTTGGAATCCGGACAAAATCGGTCTGACCGTACACGCTTTTGTCACCGTGTTCTTGGCGTTACATACGGCTCACTCTCCTTTCCTGTCCTTTATTCAGTCGCACGACATGGTCGCCGAAACCCACCGCGTCAGCGGTGAGGGCTGTTATTGGCTCAGGGTACGGGCGGGTTCGCCCAAGGATTTGAACGATTTTCTGGAAGAGCTTCTGAAGTACGGGAATTATAAAGTCAGCCTGTCCATTGACCAGGTCAAATAAAAAGAAGAAGCGGGCTGTCCCCAGGATCAGCCCGCTTCTTCTTTTAAATCTATTCCGAATTTTTCATATGATGTAATTTTAATATAATTCCGTTTATTTTACCGCGTTTTCTTCAGCCATCAATTCCCGCGCATATTCGTTCAGATTGATGGACCGGCCTTGATTCAGCCTTGATTTCTCAGCTGCGAACGCGATAAGATGGCTCCGCACGGAGGCGCTTGCCGACGTCAGGCTCTCCTGTCCATTATAGCTCCGAACCTCTCTCAGGAAGCTGGCCACGATCCCGCTGTCGCCCCCACCATGTCCGCTGGATTGCGAAGGAATCGTAATCTCCGTCTTCTGACCGGTCAGGAAATCGTATACCGTGATCTTGCCTTCCTCTCCCCGAAGCTCGCCGCGGGTACCCATAATTTGGATTCTGCGCTCCTGTTCATGCGTAAATCCGCACATGCTGAACATCGCGGTGGCCCCGCCCTCAAACTCCATATTGACGACCTGATGATCAACGACGTTGTTATCGCTCCGATATACGCAGCGGCCATAGTCCGTCTCGCGAAGCCCCTGAATAATGTTCGGCTTGGTCAGCTCCTGGGTAAAATGCCTTGCCCAGCCCTTGTACTCATCGCTCAAGTAAAACCGGGGAGCGGAATAGGGACAGACGGGTTCCACTTTGCAATCCAGGCATCGGTCCCCCGAGCCTTCGGGCGCCTGGTCCTCACGAAAATGCATCAGCGAGCCAAACGAAGTGACCTGCGTGCAGGGACGGTCCATCAACCAAGACAGCACATCCATGTCATGGCACGATTTGGCCAGAATCATCGGGCTTGCCTTGTCGGAGTTATTCCAATTCCCCCGCACAAAGCTGTGCGCCATATGCCAATATCCCACGTTCTCGTTCAGCTGGATCGAAGCCACCTCGCCGATGGTCCCTTCCTGAAGCACGCGTTTAATGGCACTCCAAAAGGGGGTATACCTCAGCACATGGCATATGGTCAAAAGCCTGTTGTTACGGATGGCGGCCTGCTCCATCTCCAGGCATTCCTTCGGCTCCGGGGACATCGGCTTCTCCAAAAGCACGTGATACTGTTTCTCCAATGCCTGCATGGTTGGGCCATAGTGCATACGGTCCTGCGTACAAATGACGGCGATATCGGCAAGCCGGGCCTCGGCCAGCAGCGGTTCCCAGGTATCGTAACACCGCTCCGGCGGGATGCCATGCTCCTCGGCAAATCGGGTGCGCCGCGCCGGATCGGCCTCGGCTACGGCCACGAAGGCCAGTTCATGCGGGTAGTCCAGGGCATAGGGGGCATACCCCCCGGCGCCGCGCGCGCCTGCCCCGATCAATATGGCTTTCAATTGTGTCATCTCATGTCGCTCCTTTAATGTTCTGGTACTTGTCTTATTCGGTATATCGGTCGGCCGCGGATTGATAAATGGACAGATAGCGCTCCGACCCCATCTTTTGCAGGTTAGCGACATACTGGTCCCAGTTATCAAAAGACTCGTTGCCGGCTATGAATTTGTCCCGCATCTCATCCACGTACGTGTGAATGTCGGTCTGGATTCCGGTAAGCTCGGACTGCTCATCGGCCGTAAAGTTAAACGGCGGCCAGACCTTGTCTTGAGGGATGACGTACGGCTCGGCTTTCTTTGCGTTTTCTACGGACGTCGGCAGGCCTTCCGCTCCCTTGAAATATTTCTGCGTCACGAATCCCGGATAATATCCGCCGGGCCATATCAGATACTGCCCGACCGCTTGGTCCAGGTTGAGACCCTCCGGATTGTTCTTGATTTCGTCCACGTAATCCACATTGCCGGCCGCATCTTCCTTATACGTTTCGTCTTTCCAGCCCATGAAGAACATGCGGATGCCTTCGTCGCTGTAGAAATAATCCATCCAGCGGATCAGCGCGGCCGGATTCTTCGCTTTATCGGTCAGGACAAACATCCCGATGTTCCCCAGCGGGGAGCCTGTAGCGCTGAACATCTGATCGCCGTGCGGCCCCTTCAATACCGGAAGCCCCACATAACCCTCCTGGTTGTAGATGGCGACCGGGTCCACGTTATCGACAACGCCGAGAAGGCCTTCCACGCCTTTGGCGTCCACCTCCGTGCTCTTCACGGACATGATATCCTGCTCCAGCAGGCCGTCCTTATACAGTTTGTTCACGAATTGAAGCAGTTCCTTGTATCTTGGATCCGTCGGAATGAACCGGACCTTTCCGCTCGCCGGGTCGGTATCCACGTTAATGTTCGAGGTTCCGTGATAATTAAGGCCGAACGAACCCCGCAAATAGTTGACGATGCCGGCGGTTCCTACGCCACCCCAAGCATATTCATCCTTCTGGCCGTTGCCGTTCGGATCCTTCTCCTTGAACGCCTTCAACATATCGTAGAATTCATCCAGCGTCTGCGGCTCTTGAAGCCCAAGCTTGGTCAACCACTCCGTCTTCACCCACGGCGTTCCGTACAGCACGGACCGGAATTCCGGGTCATACAGCGTCGGCAGCCCGTAAATGTTGCCGTCCGGCATCGTAATCCCCTTCTCGATGACCGGATATTTCTCCATCAACGCTTTAAAATTCGGCGCGTATTGATTTATCAGGTCATTCAACGGGATAAAAGCGCCCTGCTTGCCGTACTTCAGCAAATCCGCCCTCGGGAATGCGGAAGCATAGAACATCTCCGGATAATCGCCGCCGGCAAGCAGCAGGTTGCGTTTTTCGGCCAAATTGTCTTTATGCACCGTGTCCCACTGCACCTTGATATTGGTCATTTTCTCATATTCCTGCCACAGTTTGATGTTGTTCCAGTCGGCATTGGCAAAGAACTTTCCGGCAAAGCCGGTCACCGTCATCTTGTCGTCGACAATCGGAAATCCCGTTTCATTTATCGCGGCTTTCCCTTCATCGGCCGAGTCCGTTCCGCCCGAACCCTTCGGGCTGCAGCCCGCCGCCAGCGATACCGACAACATGCAGGTCAACAGAAAACTTCCCCATTGCTTCAGCTTCATCCGTAATCCTCCCCTTTATCGTGTTCCATCCATTTATCCATGCAAGGAATTTATCCTTTGATGGCCCCGATCATCACGCCTTTGACAAAATATCGCTGCAGGAACGGATAGAGCGCCAGCACCGGAATATTGGCCACGACCAACACCGCGTACTTGATGCCCTCCACTTCCCTTTGCTGCTTGATCGCCGATTCGGTCGACATTTTGACCATGTCGTTCGTTTGTCCCTGAATCAGGATTTCGCGCAGGATGAGCTGCAGCGGAAATTTATCTTTGTCCGACAGATACAACAGTGCATTGAAGAACGCATTCCAATGACCGACCGCATAGAAGAGAATGGTCACCGCGATAATCGGCATGGACAACGGCAATATGATCCGGGTCAATATTTTGATGTTCGAGCAGCCGTCGATGGTCGCGGCCTCCTGCAGCTCGCCGGGAATGGACTGCTGAAAGAAGGTGCGCATGATGATGATGTTCCAGATGGATACGGCATTCGGGATAATCATGACCCAGAGCGTGTTCAGCATGCCGAGGTTCTTGATCAGCAAATACGTCGGAATGAGCCCTCCGCTGAAAAACATCGTGAAAACCAATAGTGCCATGATGGCATTTCGCCCGACAAAATCCTTCCGCGACAGCGGATAGGCCGCAAGAATGGTCATCGTGAGGTTGATGAACGTGCCGAGCGATGTGTACACCAGTGTGTTGGTAAAGCCGCTGATGATATCCTGGTTCTGGAATATTTTCGCGTAAGAATTCAGGTTGACTCCCTTTGGCCACAGCAGCATCTCGCCCCGGAGAACAGCCTGCGGGTCGCTAAACGATGCGCTGAGCACAAAAAGCAGCGGGTACATGACGATGATGGTGACCAGGATCAGAATCGTATAGTTGATGACATTAAAAATACGGTCCCCTCTGGATTCAATTTGCATGGTTCGATGCTCCCCTCTTTACCAAAGACTTGTTTCGCTAACCCGCTTCGAAATAAAGTTCACCGCAACCAGCAGAATGAAATTGATGACGGAATTGAACAATCCGATCGCCGCGGAGAAGCTGTACTCGGCATTCTGGATCCCCATTCGGTAGACATAGGTGGCTATAATGTCGGAGCTCTCCATATTCAGGTTGTTCTGCATCAGGAGCACCTTCTCGAACCCGATGCCCATAATGCTGCCCATGTTCAGGATCAAGAGGATGATGATCGTTGGCATGATGCCCGGGATGTTAATATGCCAGATGCGCTGAAGCCTCGTCGCACCATCGACACGCGCGGCTTCGTGCAGCTGGTTGTCAATGCCGGCAAGGGCAGCCAAATAAATAATGGAGCTCCAGCCCATGGTCTGCCATACATCCGACAGCACGTACAGCGATTTGAACCAGGATGGCTCTGTCATGAAATTGATCGGCTGGCCTCCAACCATTTCAATGAAATGGTTAATGATGCCGTAACGGGGGGACAGGAAGATCATCATCATCCCGACAACGACCACGGTAGAAAGAAAGTGAGGAGCATAGGTGATGGTCTGCACGAATTTCTTGAAACGCTCGGCCCGTATCTCATTCATGAGCAATGCCAGAATAATCGGGATCGGAAAACCGACGGCCAGGCTGTATAAACCGATGCCCAGCGTGTTCTTGATTAAGCGCCAGAAATAATAGCTGTTGAAAAATCGGTCAAAGTGCTCAAAGCCGACCCACGGACTGCCCCATATCCCTTGCGTTGCTATAAAATCCTTAAAGGCGATCTGGATGCCGTACATCGGAACGTACTGGAACAGGACGTAATAGGCGATGACCGGTGAAATCAGAGCATAAAGCTGCCAATTACGAAGGATGCGATTCCACATGAAGCGTTTACGCTTTGTCTCGGAAACCGCATTTGCTGCGGGCTGCAGGGTCGTATTTGCCAATGAGCATCACCTCGGTATGTATTGGTTAATCTAGATACGCCAACAAAACAAACAATTACATTTCAGGGTACCCCTGCTCAACCGGATTCCCTTCTGGAGAGCGGTTTTCTTCCTATGGATCCAACTGGTGCAGCACTCGGTTTACGATTTCCCTCCTTTGCTCTGTTATCCGTCATCTGACAAACGACAACCGCATAAAGGCTCAGTTATTCAATGCGGCATTCCAGGAATTCCATGTCATAAACAATGACATCTTCTGAGTTTATAAATAAAATCCGATGGAGTCGGACGTTATTCTAGTTATTTGGAATTATTTTTGGATAAAATCAAGGTATATTTGGATCTAGTTTGGATAATTATTGATACTTTCATGAGTTTAAACTTGCAATCGAAGGGGCTCCAACTTCTCTACGGGGAATATCTCGCATTATTCGTTTACTTTGATACAAAAGAGATGAAAACGCAATCATATATATGAACATCACGATGCGATCGGATCTTATCCAACTCAAAAAAAAAGGAAAACAGAATGCCAAACGCTTCATGGATTTTCACTCATAATAATATAGGCATTTGGCAAAGTCAAACAATTTTTTGGATGTTTTTGGCGTGAAATGATTTATTTTTTGGTGAGTAACAGCAAAAAACAGCCGTCGGCTTGAAACCCGGCGGCTGTTTGATCATCTCTTTTCTTTTTAAAATGTCAATTAATTGAACATGAAAAGTTATATTTTAATCGTTTCGGGTATGTCTGGAGGATTCCCGCACAATCAATGAGCATGGCAGCAATATCTTGGTTGCCATCGGGAAATGGCCATCCAAATAATCCACAATCGATTTGGCCGCTACCCTGCCGATTTCGTATTTGGGAACGGATACGGAGGACAGCGGCGGCGTTGTATACTGGGCCACATCGATGTTATCCATTCCTACGATCGCGATATCCTCCGGTATGCGGCCGCCGTTCTCGACGACGGCCCGCATGGCTGGAATGGCAAGCATGTCGCTTGCACAGAAAACAGCCGTCGGCCATTGCCCTTTGGAAAGCCCTCCCAATAGCTCAGACAACTTGCTGAAGCTTCGGTCCACGTTCCATCCGGTGTTCATCTGCCACTCCTCGCGCACCTCCAAGTTGGCCTCGAGCATAGCGAATTTGTATCCGACATACCGTTCCTCGCTTTCCATTTGCTTGGAATATGCGGGGCCTCCGATATAAGCGATCCGCGAATGCCCTTGGTCGATCAGGTGGCGTACGGCTGCCCTCGCTGATAGAATCCGGTCACAGTCTACAACCGGGACGTTCAGCCGGTCATCATTCAAACTTACTCCCATGATGGCAACCCCGGCCTGCTGCATCAGCTCAAACAGCTCTTTGTCGTACCAGCTTATGGCTACGATCCCTTGCGCTCCCGTCTCCCTCAGCATGAGCTGTATCCGGTCCGCATCGCCGATCTCTTCGCATGTGCGGACGATAGCCGGGGGCTGGCCCAGCTCCTCCATTTTTTTATGGAAACCGGCTAGAACCGTTGAAAAATACGGGTGATCATCCATCAGGTGTTGGGGAACGACACAGACAACCCGTTTGTCGGCCGTATTGTAAGCATGTACGCTTCGGGATGGTTCATGTAATTTATAACCGAGTTCAAGCGCTGCTTCCCGGATTTTCTGCTTGGTTTCTTCATTGACCGGACGATTAGCATCGTTGCTGATGGCCCGCGAAACCGTGGATATGGATACGCCAACCCTTTCGGCGATATCTTTAAGCTTAGCCAAGCGAACTCCTCCTCCTGCAACATTTGGAACCAAATTTTCCGCCATCCATTGATCATAGCATAAACGTTCCGGTTGGAGGGCGTCAAATGGATGTCCATTTGGCTGTACGAGGAGCCGCGGCCTCAGCCGTTGCCACTGCTTTCTTCCATTAACGAATTTTAGAAACGAAGCCGGGCCTCATGTACATACTCTTGTTATCTTAGCAGCGATACTGCCGGAGCATCGCTGGCCCGGAGCAGCAGGCTGTTACCATCGGTCATGCATTCAAGCATCGAGTGCCGCGTGATCCGTGCTCTCCTGCTTAATGGATTGAAACAGTACTAGCGACACAACCGCGGCTATCGCAACACCCGCAGCGCCGATCCAGGCGATGGACGACAACGAAATTCGTTCGATCGCAATTCCTCCGATACCCGCGCCTGCCGCCATGGACAGCTGCATCATGGACTGGTTCAGGCCAAGCATGACCCCCGAGGAATTCGGCTCCAGCTGGACGAGATTATACTGCTGCGTGGGCCCGGTTGACCAAGCGGCCAGCGACCAAATCACAAGTACGGCAAACACCAGCATAACGGATGCGCCCGCATCGGTAAAAGTCAGGACGATTAAAGCAGTAATATGCAGAAGCATGCCGCCGATTAAGGTAAGCGGTACTCCCCATCTGTCCGTGCTGAACCCTCCGAACTTGGAGCCGATGAGGCTGGCAACGCCAAAGGCAAACAAGGCTGAACTGATCCATTGTTCATTCAAACCGCTAACGTTCAGAAGATAAGGGGACAGGTACGTATAGGCGACGGAATACCCGCCCAGCCAGAAGAACGTAATCGCCAAACCAAGTGCCACTTTGGATTTCTTGAGCAGTGCGAACTGCTGGAGCAGCGGGACCGGGGCATCGCCTGTTGTTTTGGGAATGGCCTTATGCAGGACAAACATCGAAAGAATCCCCAGGACGGCAATCAACCCGAACACCGACTTCCATCCAAAAGCAGCGGCTGCGATTCGCCCGAGCGGAACGCCTATGATGAGCGAAGCCGTGAAGCCCATGACCACCGTGGCGATCGAGCTCGCCTGCTTGCCTGGCGGCGCGATTTTGGCGGCGATTCCAAGCGCCGTGACAACCACCATGCCAGCGCCCATCGCCATAAGCACGCGGGCAATGACAAACGGGATATATCCCGGCAGAGCAAATGACAAAAGATTGGCGACCACAAACACGCCCAACGAATAGACCAGCAGCTTCCGTCTCTCCACCTTAGCCGTCAATGCCATAAGCACGGGAGTCAAGATTGCGTACACCAACGAGAAAATCGTGATCAGCTGGCCGGCAGCGGTGATGGTAATCTCTAACGAAGCCGCGATTTTATCCAACACCCCCGATATGATATACTCCGATGTCCCAACTAAAAAACTGACAATAGCCAAAACATAAATTTTCCATGAACCCGTCATGATTCCACTCCTTTATTTTATATTTATATATCGTGAAATGTCGATATATCGAACCAATAAAAATACATATCGCAATATATAGATATGTAATGCGAAACAAAACTGAATATTCCTTATTTTAAGGAAACATTCAGTTCCTGTTCTATATCTCCTGCTTCAAATACTCTCCGATTTCCCGGATCACTTCTTCATCCCGCTTATAATACGTAAATTTCCCCAAGCGTTCCGTCTTGATCAGGCCTGCCCGATGCAGAATCGATAAATACTGCGATGCCGTGGACTGCGTCATGTTCAATTTCTCGGTCACCTGGCTTACGCATACCCCGATTTCCCTCATATCAATCCCTTCGTGGGGCGTAAAATGCTGTTCCGGTTCCTTGAGCCATTGCAATATTTCCAGTCTTGATTCATTGGACAACGCTTTAAACACCTCGATTGGTTTCATACGTATCATTATATCTAGATTTATCGATATGTCAATCCCGATTTCTCTGGTTCTTGTTTAACCAGCAAAAGCCGATCCCGTCAGGATCGACTTTTGCATAAATCCCGCCGACATGAACGTTCGGGAAATTCCAGGCGGCCTGCACCGCTACAGATTGTTCAGTTCCGATGCAAGCACAAGCTCAAAAGGACAACGGTATGTCTCGAATAAAGCGCTTAGCTTCAGGATCCGCTCTGTATCGTTGGCAGGGAACGCCGTGCCGCAACATGACCTCTCGACGCCCAACCTTCGGCGGAAGCATCGTCAGATGAATGTCCGTATTGGTCAGCTTCTCAAGCTCCTTCACCCTCTCTCTTCGTTCACATCCTTCGAACGCTCGGCGTGTTTGTTTCCGCTGGTTCATATTGATAAAGAAACCTGATTGCTGTGCCCCATATCGGCCAGCATATTCTGGACCTGCTGGCCGCTTTCTTAAAGCTTCTATAGGGCAGCCCCTTATCGTTATCAACCATCTGGATCCTTACGACGGCATTATCGTGCACTCACCGGCGCCTGCGCCTGCGAATCGTGGCCGGCATCAAGCAATACCGCGTTGATCCCGTTAAGAAAGGCCAGCGCGCTGGCCTTGATTATATCCGTATCCATCGCGCGTCCGGAATAGATTTTGCCCTGGTATTCGATACGGATGTTTACCCGGCCGATGGCTTCTTTTCCTCTCGACAGACTGTTGATTTTGTAATCCTTCAACTGCACGTCCAAACCGACCAATGCTTTAATGGCACTGTACAGCGCATCGATCGGACCATCCCCCACCATACTGTCCCTGAATGTGTCGCTGCCTTTCTTCAGCTTCACGGTTGCCGTCGGATACAGATCATTGGTGACGACCTGGAAGGAGTCCAGCTCGTACAGATGGCTGCTGACTTCTTCATGGGTGCGGTGCTGGGTCACCAGATAAAAGACGTCATGGTCATATACTTCCTTCTTGGCATCGGCCAACTGCAGGAATTTCTCGAACAGCGCTTCAAAATCTTCGCCTTCGCCCGTCTCGAAGCCCAGCTTCTCCACCGCGTTCTTGAACGCATGCCTTCCCGATCGCGCCGTCAGGATCAACTCCATGCTGTCGGCGCCGACTTCCTCCGGCGACATAATTTCATAGACCTGCTTATCCTTCAGCAGGCCGTCCTGATGAATACCGGAAGAGTGCGCAAATGCGTTCTCGCCCGTTATCGCTTTGTTCACCTGCACATCCAGGCCCGTCAAATGCGTCAGCAGCCTGGAGGTTCGGAACAGCTCCTTGTGACGGACATTGGTGGAAGCTTTGAAATGATTCTCCCGGACCTTCAGTCCCATGACGACTTCTTCCAGCGAAGTATTGCCTGCGCGCTCCCCTAAACCATTGATGGTGCATTCCACTTTCTGGGCGCCGTTCCGCACGGCGCTGAGCGTGTTCGCCGTAGCAAGTCCCAGGTCGTTATGACAGTGAACGCTGAGGATTACCTGATCGTTCAGGTTTTTCAGGCGCTCGTTGATTTTGCGGATCAATTCGCCGAATTCGTCCGGAACGGCATAACCGACCGTGTCCGGCACGTTAATCATCGTTGCCCCGGCCTTTACCACGGCCTCAATCGTTTTCCACAGATATTCAAAATCGGACCTGGATGCGTCCTCCGTCGAATACTGAACTTGAGGCAGCAGCGTTTTGGCGTACTTCACGGCATCCACGCCCATCTGAAGCACGGCATCCTTGGAGCGGTTGAATTTCTTCTCCACATGGATGTTCGAGGTACCGAGCACGATATGAATCAGCGGGTTTTGCGCAAGCTTAATGCTTTCATATACCGCATTGATATCGCCCTTCACCGCGCGCGCAAGCGCAGTGATCGAGACGCTGTCGCCCACGGTGCGTGCGATTTCCTGAACCGCTTGAAAGTCTCCTGCCGAAGACGCGGGAAAGCCCGCCTCGATAATATCGACGTTCAACCGCTTCAGTTGCTGCGCAAACTCAATTTTTTGCTGTACGTTTAATTTGGCGCCCGGAACCTGCTCTCCGTCGCGCAAGGTTGTGTCCAATACGATAATATTACGTTCCATTCGGAATTCCTCCTTGGTCGCTGATCTTGGTTTATCTATATCAAGCAGGGTTGGTTAAACCCGGAATTTAACCAACAAAAAAACCCCGCCTCTACGTATAGAGGCGAGGTTGAACCCGCGGTACCACTCTAATTCATTTTATGCAAAATGATCTTCTTCGATGGCCATCACCATCTATCCCTGTAACGGTGGAACTCCGGCTAACCCTACATGTTCAGGCAGCTGTTCATAGACGAGTTCAAAGGGAACGACGTTACCGTTTCGCACCTGCCAACGGCTCTCTGAAAAGTCATTTCGCTTTTACTATTTCTAATCAAAACATTTCGATATGAATTTTGATAACTATCTTAGGGAATGAACGGCGATTTGTCAATCCTTCATTTTCCAGAAGTTAAAAACGATGCTGCTTACAACAATCCGGATTTTCTCACGTTAGCCAGGAAATCATGGAATTCCGGAATATTCAGCTGCTGCGCCGCATCGGACAACGCCGTGGCCGGATCGGGATGAACCTCGACCATCACGCCGTCTGCACCCGCAGCCAGGGCCGCTCTGGCACATGGGGCCAGAATGTCTTTGCGGCCCGTGGAATGCGTCACGTCCACCAGCACCGGCAGATGCGTTTCTTGTTTCAGGATCGGCACCGCCGAGATGTCCAAGGTGTTTCTCGTTGCCTTCTCATATGTCCGGATGCCGCGTTCAATGAGCATAACCTGCGTATTGCCGCGGGAGACGATGTACTCCGCAGCGTGCACGAACTCATCGATCGTGGCCGCAAGACCGCGTTTCAGCAGCACCGGCGTTTGGACATCCCCCGCCGCTTTCAACAACTCGAAGTTCTGCATGTTCCGCGCACCGATCTGAATGACGTCAATGTATTCGCACGCAAGCTCGATATGGGCAGGATCCACAATTTCGCTGATCGTCTTCAGTCCGAACTCGGACGCCACTTCCTTTAGAATTTTCAAGCCTTCCACGCCTAAGCCCTGAAAATCGTAAGGCGATGTTCTCGGCTTGAACGCTCCTCCGCGCATGACGGTAATCCCGGCTTCCTTGAGCGCTGCCGCAACCTGGCGCACCTGCTCATAACTCTCAACCGAACAAGGCCCTGCAATCATCGCCGGCGTGCCGCCGCCGATCACCGTATTGCCCAGCTCAATCAGCGTATCCTCCTGCTTCTTCTTCCGGCTCACCAGCAGATGCTTCTTGTGATCGACCTGCTGCAGCTTTAAGGATGCCTGAAAAATCTGTTTAAACAAATGACGCACCGTCTCATTATCGAAAGGCCCTTGGTTATGTTCCACCAAGGTATCCAGCATTTTTTTCTCGCGTACCGGATCGAAATCAGGGACTCCCTGCTTCACTTTCTCCTGACCGATTTCCTTGGCGATCCGTGCCCGCTCCGACAGCAGCTCCAGCAGCTGAAGATTGACAGTATCAAGCTCCGATCTCAATTGCTCCAAACGTCCTTGACTCATCTAGAATCTCTCCCTCGCATTTTTTCTGGTTTATATAAACAAAAAAGACCCCCCGCCCGGAAAGGGACGAGGAGTCGTGGTACCACCCTTATTAGATATGCGAAAAATATAGCAAGCACATCTCACTTGAACCTCTTAACGCAAGGGTTACGGGTAAACCTACGGTCTGCACGAAACATGCAAACGATCAGAATACCAGCTCCGGAATGAACTTCGGCGGAGAACCTTCACTCGGGCGCTCTCAGTCGGTGGCTGCCCTTTCCTGTCAGGAACGTTCTTTCGCTTACTCTTTCCATCATCGCTTGTTATAACATATCGTGTTGATTATTTAAGAAGCATTGTATTACACCCCGAATTGAAATTGCAAGGGTTTTATTTAAAGCTTGGGTGCTTTGATGCAGCGATGGTTTAAATGGGCAGCCTTGTTCTTCAGGATCGAACATGCACCCTTTCTCTTTGTTTCACGGGGGTTCCCCAATACGTAAACAGGCGCCAAACATATTCGAACGGTCCGATCGGAAGCCGCTTCAACCAGACTCTGCTGAAGGCCGCTTGCACAGCAAAAATGACCACAGCCATCAGCATCTGCCATACCGGCTCGATGGTTCCGTACCACCCCAGACCGTAGCTGTAAAAAATCAATCCGCACAGGATCGATTGAAGCAAATAGTTGGTGAAGGCCATTTTGCCGGGATAGGAAAACACATGAAGCACCTTTTTACAGGAGTTATTTTGGTATAAAAGTGCAAACATGCCGATATAGCCCATGGTCAAGAGCGGCGCCCCTACGAATAGAACTACCGCCTCGCCCCAAGATGGAAGTCCATCCACTAGCGTCATTGCGAGTTGAAGGAGAAGACCGAGGCTTCCGCCAATGACGACCAATCGGATGATCCCCTTCCGGTTCTTCTGGACCTCATGCAAAATACGGCGCTTGCAGAAGTAGGCGCCCATCAGGAACATGCCTAAAATTTGCGGGTAAAAAATCACCATATTGAATATCGAGCTGATATAATCGTTCAGCCGCTGAGCCATGATCTGGGCCGTTGACCCTTCCCCGTAAATAGCGGCATCCCGCTCCTGGAAATAGACCCCCATCTGATGGGCATCCGCTGGGCTAAACGGCTCGAATACCTGGCCCGATGCCGGGTTCAGCAGGCTTGCTCCCGTTAGCAGGACGGGAACGAGCAGCAGCAGGGATATCGACCAGATCAGCAGCGTTTTCGGCTTGCAGCGCTGAAACAGCATCAGGAGGAATCCCATAAACGCGTAGTGCGTTAGAACGTCCCCGTACCATATCAAAATCCCATGGATCAGGCCGATCAGAAGCAGAGCGGTTAATCTTCGGGCATAAATGCGGTTAAAACTGCGGCCTTTCGCCTGGCTGCTCTCCCGTAACAGCACCATGCCGTAACCGAACAGGAAGGAAAAGATCAAAATGAATTTGCCGTCAATAACGATCCCGCGCAGCGTCATCAGGACTTCATTGTACCCGCCCGACCATAATTCGACCCCGAACGAAATGGTTTGCAGCGATGTCGTAAAAAACGTAATGTTCACCAAAAAGATGCCTAATAGTGCAAATCCTCTCAAGCTATCGATGAGCTGTATTCTGGGCTGTGAATTCGTTGCCATCATCGTACCTCCTTATCATTGTGCCTACAGGTTAAGGTACAATCATAAAGAAAGGATAAAGAAAAGTTCCACTGTTTGAGGAGCTATGAAGTGCCCCTACATCAACGGAGAAGGCGGAATCGTTCTGGAGAAGCGACAGCGGTCGCCTTTGCACCTGGATTTCAACAATTTTTAATTGATTGATAGAAATCTGGGGGCAACAGCGATCGGAAGAATGATCCGCATGCGCAGTGATGCTTAAACTACTGAATTTTAAAGGCCATTTCTTTATTCTTTCTTTAGAAATGAAGTGCACACTAATCAGATAGACCTTATGAATAATAGCTATTTCTTGGAGGATGTAATGGATATGGCAAACGAAACGATCCTATTGGTGGATGATGAAGAAGACATCATCTCTTTTATACAAGATTCATTGGAGCTGGAGGGCTACCACGTACTCACGGCGGGGAGCGGACAGGAGGCGTTAATCCAGAGCAAGCAGCAGCCGTCCCTGATCATACTCGATGTGATGATGCCCGAGATGGATGGTATCGAGGTCTGCAAGCAGCTAAGGGAAACGACGCGGTGCCCCATTGTGTTCCTGAGTGCCTGCCAGAGTGAAGTGGACCGAATTAAAGGTCTGGCGGCAGGCGGGGATGATTATCTGCTCAAGCCCTTCAGCCTCGCAGAATTAAAAGCTCGGATCCATGCCCATCTGCGGCGGGAACAGCGAATCCACACGCAAAAAGAACAGGGCATCCTGCGGTTCCAAGCCCTGACGATCGATTGCAAGGGGCATGCGGTTAGCTGCAACGGGCACGACCTCACGCTTACGAATAAGGAGTTTCAGATCGTAGAACTGCTGGCGATGCATCAGGGGCAGGTCTTTTCCAGAGAGCAGATTTACGAGAGGTTATGGGGATTGGACGCCGATGGGGACGACTCTACCATTACCGAGCATATCAAGAAAATCCGGGCCAAACTGGCCGCTCACGCACAGAACCGCAGTTTTATTCAAACTGTCTGGGGCATCGGCTACAAGTGGGATCCCCAATGATGAAACAGCGTTCCATCAAAAATACGTTCGCCCGACATTTCGTCTCGATCCTAGTCTGCAGTTTGCTGGCTACGCTTGTAACCTGGGGACTGCTCGTGCTGCTGCTGGGTTACTTGTTCAACCATGACATCGCGCTCCCGGCAAATCATTACGAGGCGCAAATCCCCGTGATTACGGAATACGCCCAGACCCGGGGCGACTCCATCATGGGCACGGAGGGGCAAGCCGAGCTGGAAAAGGTGATTCCCTCACAGGGCATGTCCTACCTTGTCGTGACCCTTACCGGCAAACCCTTGTACGGGGATCTTCGTATCCATGAATCGCTTAGCCGGCAGAAAATCCTGGCGCGATTAAACCAGACGCGCAGCGGCATGAATGAAATCGTAGCATACAAGCCGGTTGTCTCCGGAGACGGCAATCTGATCGGAGCTCTTCTGGTTGGATACAGACTGAAGGTAACGGCGGCCAATCCTGCGCTGAATCCCTTGGTGACCTTTGGGCTCCTTGCGTTCTTCCTGACGCCATTTTTGTATATCGTCTTGTTCACCTTGGTATTTGGCAGGCGGTTCAGCCGAAAAATCAGTGCTCCGCTACAGCAGCTTCTGCAAGGGGCCGAGAAAATTAAAGAGCGTAATTTACGCTTTAGCATGTCCGGGGCTTCGTCCATAACGGAGGTAAACCGGCTAACAAAGGCTTTTGAAGACATGCGTCAGGAGCTGGAGCATTCCATCGAGCGGGAGTGGAGAATGGAGCAAGAACGAAGCACCATGTTTGCGGCCCTCGCTCACGACCTTCGGACACCGCTTGCGATTGTCCAAGGCCATGTCGAGGGGCTGGAGCAGATGAACGTGCAGTCTGATGAAGGCAAACGGCTGCAGTACCTGCAGGTCATCAAACGGAACACAACCCGCGCTTCGAAGCTTCTTCAAGACATGAACACCATGGCGGAGATCGAGAAGGTGTCTTTTCGGCTTCAGCCGCTTCCCGTGGATATCGAAGAATTGGCGGACGAAAAAACCGGGGAATACGCCGCTTTATGCAGGGGGAAGAACATCGCCTTCCAAACGGAAGTTTACGATAACCGAACGGCCAAGACTCCGGTCATGCTCGATCCTTATCGCATCATCCAGGTTCTGGACAATCTCGTTTCCAACAGCCTTCGCTACACCCCTGAAGCCGGACGGATTCTATGGCATATCGAGATCACCGAGCAGCAGGTAATGATGGCCGTCACGGATAACGGAACGGGCTTTGGGCAGCAGCGGCATCTGCAGCAGGTGTTTAAGCCTTTTTATCAGGGTCAGGTGCATTCCTCCAGGCAAAAAGGGCATTCCGGTCTGGGACTGTATATCGCCAAACTTCTCGTTCAGCACCATGGAGGACATATTGTTGCAGAGAACAACCCGCTTCGCGGGGCAACGGTGCGTTTTACGCTGCCGATCCAGGGAACATGAGCCGTCCTATGCCATAATGAAAAGGCATCCCCACGATCCAATGGATCGGGGAATGCCTTCATCGTCATACCTTCAACCGATAAATCGCTTTATTATCCAAGCCGCGGATCATCGGTGTCCACGGCTCGGTTTCAATCGTCGTATCCAGGGCGTCCTCTACCATCTGCAGCTTGGCATCCAGCAGATCGATATGATGCAGCGCGACGGCCTCGGCAGTTTGCGGCTGAACCGGGCTGCCCCACTCTCCAAGGTTATGATGGGATAGCACCAGATGCTGCAAGCCCAAAACCACTTCGGATTCAAGCGCGATGCCGTTCTCGATCGCCGCCTCCACGATCCAGTTGGACGCCAGGGCGATATGCCCTATCAGTTTTCCCTGGTTGCTGTAATCCGTTACGATGCCCATCTGTGCGATCATCTCTTCCGGCTTCGCGATATCATGCAGGATAATGCCCGCCCTGATCAAATCCGGCTTCAAAAACGGCCGCTGCTTGCAGATGAAATCGCCAATCTCCAGCATGCGGACGATATGGTAAGCCAGCCCGGCGTAATAGGCATGATGATAGGTTTTGGCAGCCGGATAATGCATCAGCTTCTCTTCCACCTTCGACACGCAATACTGTACGATGCTTCGTACCTGCGGCTCCGTAATCTCGTTCATCGTAAGTTTGATCGTATGCAGCAGATCCACGGGGCGAATGGGCGCGGCCCTCACAAAATCCGTTAACGAGACGCCATCCGCATCGGTGGCCTTGCGGATACGGCTGATCTTGACTTGAGGCTGGTCCCTGTAGCTCAGTACGGTTCCCTGGATTTTGACCAATTGCATCGGCAGGAACGTTTCTTTATCTTGTATGGTCACATCCCAATACTTGGCCGATATTTGACCGCTGGCATCCGCGAGAACAATATCGAAATAGTCTTTCGGCGGCGTGCCGTTGGTCTGTCTCATATTCAATTCTTTTAACAAATAAAAACCGACAAAATCATCTTGTATGCTGAGTTTATTGATAGGTTTCATCTGTTCCTCCCCAAAAAATCCCGTTACGTTTACTATAACAAAGTCCCGTACAGTCAGTCTATTCCCCTGTAATGGCTCTGCAGCATCGTCGAGTCTGCGTGGGCAAACTCGCAAATAAAAGCTTCAACCACATGCAGACAGGGATTCATCCAGATCTGGCCTTGCATAATTGATAATAGTTCTCGTCAACAATGAAGATCTTGACTTTGACACTAGTGTCATCGTTTAGCATTTGGTCAGACTTATTTGAAAGGAGCTATAATTCAATATGAGAAACAGTAATCCAAGTAGAAACTCCGTGACGATCATAGGCCTGGGGCCGATGGGCCAAGCGATGGCACGCACTTATCTGAGCCATGGTCATGAGGTCACTTTGTGGAATCGTACGGCCGGCAAAGCCGATGAGCTTGTCGAACTGGGTGCGGTCAGAGCCGTCACAATTGAGGAAGCACTGAACGCGAATGAGTTAGTAATTCTAAGCCTTACCGACTACGATGCGATGTACGCCATCCTGGAAAATGCCGCAGACATACTCGCGGGTAAAGTATTCGTCAATCTTAGCTCGGATACCCCGGAGAACGCCAGGAAAGCAGCCAAATGGCTGGCGGGCCACGGCGCCATGCACCTTACCGGCGGTGTGCAGGTTCCTCCTTCGGGTATCGGCAAGCCGGAGTCGTTCACTTTTTACAGTGGTCCCATCGAAGTTTTCGAGGCACATAAAAAAGTGCTTGAAGTGCTGACAAGTACGGACTACCGGGGTGAAGATCCAGGACTCGCCGCGCTTTATTATCAGATCGGAATGGATATGTTCTGGACGGGGATGCTCAGTTATCTTCACGCTGTTGCGGTCGGCCAAGCAAACGGCATCACGGCGGAGCAATTGAAGCCCCATGCGATCAGCACCATGGCTTCGCTGCCGGAATTCATTGAATTCTATACGCCGCGCATCGATGCAGGAGAATATCCGGGGGACGTGGATCGGCTCGCTATGGGTGCTGCCAGCGTTGAGCACATCGTTCATACCACACATGACGCAGGGGTGGACGTTTCATTGCCTGAGGCGGTTCTGCAGATCTTCAAGCGGGGGATGGCGAACGGCCGTGAAGGGGACAGCTTTACCAGCCTGATTGAAATGTTCAGGAAGACCGCGGCATCCACGCATTGAACCTATCCGGCCCTAATCAAGCGATTATTAATTTCCGGTTATGCCTGTTTAGAGAAGATTTAGAATAGAATTTCCAATACCTATGGAGGACACAAGAAAAAGCACCCGTATAGGTGCTTTTTCGATCCTCGCCCTATTAGCGGCTTATTGGCTCCAGGCTCCCGGATGGTCGTCCTGCACCAAATCCAGCTCCACGGCCTTCGCGTTCATCTCCACCTGTTCCACGCTCTTGCAGCCGGGAATGACGCAGCTGACGGCCGGATGCTTCAGGCACCAGGCCAAGGCCCACTCTGCCATATTCACGCCCTCCGGCACTTCATTCTGCTTGATCTCCTCCACAAGCTTCAGCTTGGCGTTGATCTCATCCTGATCACGGTTCTTCCGCACATTGTCGCTGAACACCGTTCCAGGCTTGTATTTTCCGCTTAAGTAGCCGCTCGCCAGCGGAACTCGCGCCAATACGCCAAGATCCTGCTTCAAACATGAAGGGAGAACCTCTTCCTCCGGCGCCTGATCGAGACGGTTATACACAACCTGGATGGCTTTGGCGTTCACCTCCGCCGCCTTGTCGGTTTGATAGATATTTCTGTTGCTTCCGATGGATATGCCCAGATTTCGGATGGTTCCCGCCTGAACCTGCTTGTCCAGCATCGTCCACATCTCATCATTGTTGAACACTTCATCCGAGCCGGAATGGAATTGATACAGGTCGATATAATCGGTACGAAGCGCTTTAAGTGATTCCTCCAGCTGAATTCGGATCTGCTTCGCATCCCAAGCATTCTCCCATTGCTCATGCCATCGATGGCCGAACTTGGAGGCAATGACCCAATCCTCGCGGCGGTCGCGTGCCAAGAAATCACCGATGAAGTTCTCGGACATATGATGAGGCCCGTAACATTCGGCTGTATCCAGCAAATTAATGCCCAGCTCCTTGGCATGCGTCAAGATGACATCGACTTCCTTTTGGTTGAAATCCTTCCCCCAATCACCGCCAAACTGCCAGGTTCCCACTCCGACTACCGATACTTTCAAATTGGTTTTCCCAAGACGCCTGTATTTCATATACTCACCCCTACTCATGAATTTGTGCGCCTATATCTTATTGTAAATTGCAAGCGTTTGCAACTTTTGCGGAGGATTCTTTTTTTCGTTCGCCAATCCTTTTTTCATGCACGCGCCGTATCCATGCTGTTTAACAACTAGTCGTTATGGTGAACCCTATAATACGTACATTTCGTTAGATGGATCGGAACAAGAAAGGAGGAGTCATGGCGTGAATTCCCGGACACTGGAGCAATGGATACCGGATATAACAGAGAGCCTAAAGGCAAAGACGTCAAATGATTTTCAGCGCATCATCGACGAATTTCTCCCTTATGACCTGGCAAGAATACATAGCCACCTGAGCGATATGGACCAAACCCGATTTCTGCAGTTTCTGAACGAGGAACAACTGGCGGACATGATTCAGGAAATGGAGCATGATCAGCAAATCGAAGTTCTGGGCAGGCTGGGCAAAGAAAGAACGGCCATCATTCTTGACCTGATGGATAATGACGATCTCGCCATTCTGCTGGACGAGCTCTCACCCGAGCAGAAGGACGAATTTCTTAAGGGAATGCGGGACGAGGAATCCCAATTTGTCCTGAACCTGATGAAATACCCGCCGGAAACCGCCGGCCGTATCATGACGAACCGTTATGTGTGGATCCCCCAGCATTACACCGTCTCGGAGGTGGTCCAGAAGCTGAAAACCTACGTCTCGATTTCGGAAACCATCAACTATCTCTACGTCATTGATCATGACAAGAAACTGATAGGCGTGGTGTCATACCGGGGACTCATCTTGGCCGAGCCGGAGGAATATATCGTGGACATCATGCACAGCCGGGTGCTGTCCGTGCCCGTGGATGCCGATCAGGAGGAGGTCGCGCACATGATCCAAAAATACGATTTGGTCGCCATCCCCGTCGTTGAACAGGACAACCGTCTTGTAGGAATCATTACGGTTGACGATATTCTGGACGTCGTCATTAAGGAAGCCGATGAGGACATCCGGAAAATGAACGCCACCGGAGGCAAAACCATCGACTTCAACACCAAAGCAACCGTTGCCGCCTACCGAAGATTGCCGTGGTTAATCCTCCTCTTATTCATCGGGCTGATCTCGGGAACAATCATTTCCCGATTTGAAGAGACGCTGGCACAGGTGGTGGCGCTCGCCTTCTTCATGCCCATGATTGCGGGAATGACCGGAAATACCGGAACGCAGTCGCTTGCTGTCATCGTAAGAGGCTTAACCACCAAAGAAATGACCAAATCGCTGGTGTTCCGGCTGTTAGCCAGGGAGCTGAAGGTCGGGCTGATGATCGGGGTGACGTGCGGCATTCTGATTTCGTTGATCGCTTACTTCTGGCAGGGCAACCTCTACTTGGGGTTTGTGGTCGGAAGCTCGTTGATTGCCACGCTCATCGTGGGCACGATGGCCGGCACCGTCATCCCCCTCATTCTGTTCAAATTCAAGATCGATCCGGCTGTGGCTTCCGGTCCACTGATTACAACCATTAACGATATTCTCTCGCTTGTTATCTACTTTGGCATCGCTACCCTGTTTCTTACCTATATCTAACCGAGCACTTGGGTTAACCATCCCTGTCGATAAAAAGACTTCCGCGTAATTACCGGAAGTCTTTTTTGGGATCCGCCTGTTTAAGGATATCATGATCTCAAATCGTCTGGATCTTATGGGATCATGAGGAAAAAGTTTGCAATGGATGCTATCCGCGTTATCATATACGTAAAAGAGGAGACATGGCGATGAGTAAAAATTTATTTCATCCTGAAGCAAGAGAGAAACTTATGTGGCTTAATGAACCTGGACATTGGGAGTTTACGACAGATGACGGGCTCATCATGGATGCTCCATCGAAAGCTGATTTTTTCAAAGACCCTGCAGGAAAACATATGGCTCATTCTGCACCCTATCTTCATCTTCAGGTTGAATCAACATTCCAGCTAATAACGCAGCTTCAAGTAGACATGCACCATTTATATGATTCCGGGTGCTTGATGTTGATGGCAGACGAGAACAATTGGGCCAAGCTATGTTATGAATTCAATGGTGAGCATGCTACCATCGTGTCCGTCGTTACTCGGAACGGTGTGTCGGATGACTGTAACTCTGAGCGTGTATTCGTCAGCAATCCTTATTTGAAAATGACGAAGAAAGACAAAACGATTTCCTTTTACTACTCATCCGATGGTGAAGTTTGGAAATTGATTCGATACTTCGGAATGGATGCCCCGCTTCCTTTTAATGCGGGTGTGGTCGCTCAATCACCGATGGGAGCAGGCTGTCGAGTCCAATTTCTGTCTTTGTTATTATCAGAATCTGATGAGGAAAGCAGGTTTTAGACATGCAGTTCAAATATTTCTTTAGTTAAAGGGCCGGTGCTGCTTAAACGTTACCAAAAAGTAATTACATCACTTCAAAGTGCGTACTTCTCAAGCCAAACCCTAACGTGCAAAATGACATTAATCAAGAACATGACGTTAGGAGATGAACTTATATGAATACAGATCAACGTTCACATCATTCGCAAAAAACGGCTTTGGTTGTAGGGGCCAACGGGGTGATCGGCCGCAACCTCATCGAGTATCTTGCGACGCTTCAAGGCTGGGATATCATCGGCGTATCGCGCCGAGGCGGGGAATCCACGAACCGCGTACGTTATATCTCCGCCGACCTCCTTGACCGCGAGGATACGATCGCCAAATTAAGCTCCTTGACCGAAGTGACGCATATCTTCTACGCAGCCTATCAGGACCGGCCAACATGGGCCGAACTCGTCGCGCCGAATTTGGCCATGCTCGTTCATGTCGTGGAAGCCATCGAGCCCATTGCCGACAATCTGCAGCATGTCAGCCTGATGCAGGGCTATAAGGTATACGGCGCGCATCTCGGTCCGTTCAAGACGCCGGCCCGGGAGACGGATGCGAATCCTATGCCGCCGGAATTCAATGTGGATCAGCAGAACTTCCTGGAGGAACGGCAGCAAGGCAAAGCCTGGACCTGGTCCGCGCTGCGCCCCTCCGTTGTCAGCGGATTCGCCCTTGGAAACCCGATGAATCTGGCGATGGTCATTGCCGTTTATGCCTCGATTTCGAAAGAGCTCGGCATTCCTCTGCGTTTTCCAGGTAAGCCGGGAGCCTATCACAGCCTGCTCGAGATGACCGATGCCGATCTGCTCGCGAAAGCGACCGTTTGGGCAGCGACCGATGAACGCTGCGCCAATCAAGCCTTCAATATTACGAACGGCGACCTGTTCCGCTGGAACGAATTGTGGCCGAAGATCGCATCGTATTTTGAGATGGAAACCGCACCGCCCCTGCAGATGAATCTGGAAACGGTCATGGCGGATAAAGAGCCGGTTTGGAATCGCATGGTCGAGAAGCATGGGCTTGCGAAGCACGATTATGAAGAGGTTTCATCCTGGAAGTTCGGTGATTTCGTGTTCTCCTGGGATTATGATTTCTTTGCAGACGGCTCGAAGGCCCGCCGCTTCGGGTTTCATGAGTATGTCGATACGGAGGCCATGTTCATGAACATCTTTGACGAGCTCCGGCGGCGTAAAGTCATTCCATAAGTGATCGCGCAACCTGCATGACGAAGAGCCGACTATTAGAGAAATAGCCGGCTCTTCTCCTGCAGGTTAATGCGTTTCTTCAAGCGCAGGCTTTTCCAGCACGGTTGCGGACTCGCCATATTTTCGCTCGATATGCGCATCTCCCCATCGGCACATCAGATGAAGAATCTCCTTCAGGCTCCAGCCATACTCGCTCAGTTCATACTCCACCTTGGGTGGAACCTGATTGTACGTTGTGCGTACTATCACGCCCTCCTCTTCCAGCTCCCGCAGATGCTGTGTCAGCATTTTCTGGGTGATCTGGGGAATCAGGCTTAAAAATTCGCTATTTCGTCTTTTACCGAAAGTAAGATGAAAGAGAATGACCGGTTTCCACTTTCCGCCAATGACCTCCAGCGTAGCTTCGACCGCCGTGTTGTACACTTTTTCTTTAGACTCCATGCAAGCCTCGCTCCTTCGTTACACGATATGGCATTACCACAGATTTCCGATCTCCCGCTTTACTTCTTCCACTATAACACGAACCCCTTCCTCGATCTGGTCCAATCGCGCTCTGGAAATGCTGATACGTATAAACTTCTCGCGCATCAGGTAGTCGGAGAGATAAAACAGCTTGCCGGACACCACATGAACGTTCCGTTTCTTCAGCCGTCTGATCAACCGTTCCAGGTTCACGGTCTGGGGCAGCTTAAACAGCTGATATATGCCGCCGTCGCCGGGCATGGCTTCAATGAACCCGGTCCCCTCGAACCGCCGCACCGCAGCGTTCAGCGCTTGCATACGAGTGTCGTACTGGCCGTAAATTTTCTGTTTATGCCGCTCGTACATCCCGTTGCTGATATAAATTTCGAGTGCCGCTTGGGACAGCAGCGACGTATCCCCGTAACTTTTGTAGGCATGGAACGTTTCGAGCAATCGTTCCGGCAGGGCGACGGCCCCTAATCGCAGTCCGGGAAAAATGATCTTCGAGAAGCTCTTCAGATACACCACGTGGGAGGACCTGTTGTAAGCATGGATTGGATCGTATCCCCGTTCTTCGCCTAAATCGGCCATATAGTCGTCTTCCACAATATAAACGTGATATCGGGTCGCCAGGTTTGCAATGGCCTTCCTCTGCTCGGCGCTGTAGGAAGTGCCCAGCGGATTATGATATCTCGGCATCGTATAGAAAAATTTAATGCGTCCCGTTCGGAATTGCTCCTCCAAAACCTGCAGATCGATGCCTGCTGACGTGCGCGCAATTCCGATAACGGGGAATCCCTCACTCTCCAGAAACTTCAGGTAGTTATTGTAGCTGGGCTGTTCCACCAGAATGATGGACTTTCCGCCAGGGAACGGCATTTTCGCCAAGATCTCGAGCGCCTGCTGAGCGCCTGCCGTGACCACGGTTCTCTCAGCGGTAGCGAACACCTGATTTCCGGCCAGGTGAGAGACCAGGGTATGGCGAAGCTTCTCCATCCCTTGCGTATCGCCATACGTAAACAACTCATATTTATAGGTATCAATCGCCTTGTTCAGGCAATGTTGAAAATCCAAATACGGGAATACATTCACGTCCGGGGAGGCCGAGGAAAAATCGATCATCGCATGTACGCTCCCGTCCTCCTCCGATTTCGGACGGTCGACCACATAATACCCGCTTTGGGATACGGAATAAATCGCATGCCGTTTCTCCAGCTCGGCGTATGCCCGCAGTACGGTGCTGATGCTGCATCCGTACATGGCTGCCGCACGCCGCACGGAAGGCAGCTTTTGTCCCGGACGATACTGTCCTTCCGAAATTTGGGTTTCCAGCTCCGAGAGAATGGACAAGTATTTTTGCATCATGCACCTCCTGTCTTTTCTATGCTTGATTATATCCGACTCCCTTATATCCCAAAAGATCTAATATTTTTAGGTGAAAAACCTAATTTTATTAGGTTTTTTGAGTGGAAAGCTTCTGATAAAATAAATACAAACGCTTACAACGCAACGATTCAAGGAGGACATGTGATGACCAAGCCCGTACAGCCTAACGAACCGATCGTAACCCATATCTATACCGCAGACCCTTCCGCCCACGTATTCGAGGGTAAAATTTATATTTATCCATCCCATGACCTGGATCACGAGAACACGTCCAATGATAACGGCGACCAGTATGACATGGAGGATTACCACGTTCTCTCGATGGAGGATGTGAATGCTCCATGCGTGGACCATGGCGAAGCCCTTCATGTGAAGGATGTTCCATGGGCAAAGAAGCAAATGTGGGCACCGGATGCTGCCTTCAAGAACGACACTTACTATTTATATTTCCCCGCCAGGGATCATGACGATATTTTCCGTCTTGGCGTAGCTACAAGCTCTTCGCCTTCCGGTCCATTCAAGCCGGAGCCCCACTACATTCCGGGCAGCTACAGCATCGATCCTGCCGTATTCGTGGACGACGATAACCGGGCCTATATTTACTTCGGCGGTCTCTGGGGCGGACAGCTGGAACAATGGCAGACCGGTTCACACATTCCGGATGCGGAGGGACCTGCGGCAGATGCGCCCGCCATCGGACCGCGGGTCGCTGAGCTGAGCGACGACATGCTTACTTTTAAGGAATCGCCCCAAGAAATATCCATCGTGGATGAGAAGGGCAATCCGATCGTTGCAGGGGATGAGGAGCGAAGATATTTTGAAGGGCCTTGGGTTCATAAATACAACGGCACCTACTATCTATCGTACTCCACCGGATCAACGCACAAAATCGTCTATGCCACGAGTGATAGTCCAACAGGCCCATTTGAGTTCAAGGGCACGATTCTGACACCCGTTATCGGCTGGACGACCCATCACTCCATCGTTCAGTTCCAGGACAAATGGTATCTCTTCTACCATGACAGCTCCCTGTCCGGCGGTGCAGACAACAAACGCAGCGTCAAATTCACCGAGCTGACCTACAACGAGGACGGCACCATCCAGACGATTGACCCGTACGGCAAATAAGCCGTCGCAAGCGCTCTCCCGTAAAATAAACAAGCTGACCCACATTATGGAGTCAGCTTGTTGCCGTTCGCGATATTGTTCATGCGTTGCAGCCCTGTCCGTTACACGCCCTTTTTAAACAAAGAAAAAGAGTAAATCGCCGGAGCCGCCGCGATCAGAATAATGACAGGGACGATGGCGATGACAAGGTTCACCTTCAGAAACGCCGTCAGGATCATGAACGCTCCGCCTGCCATCCACAGGTACCCGGCAAAACGATGCGTTTTATTCCAATTATCCTGGCTGTTCAGCGTCCAAGGCAGCTTGATGCCCACCGTATAGTTCTGTTTGCTCTTCGGCAAATAATTGCCGGTGATCACGAGCAGCATGCCCACTAGAGCCGGTGCAATCGTCTGGATCGGCAGCTCGGCCCCCAAAGCCTTAAACAGCGTGATTGGCATGAGAATGAGAGACAGTGCGGGGATGAGCCATAGACCCATTGTTCTTAAAACCGGGGCAGCGTTCATTTTCTTGGGATCGTTGTTAAGCCCCACATTGACAATGACGTTAATAACCGCCGTAATCAACGGAAGCACAAACGCCGCAACCGCCTTAGGCACATAATTATCCGGGTTGCCAGCCGCGTCCCAGTGAACCGCCACCTGATCAGGCAATTGATTGTACAGCGTCATCGATAAAATAATTGGCAGCAAGCATATCAGCGTTGTTATAACCAGCATCGAACTATTCTTTTTCCTCATCTTGTTTCCCCCCGTTAAATTGTGAAAACCACAGCATGATTTCTTCGAAGACGGACACGTTGATCTCATAATAAATATAATTTTTATATTTTGTTTCAAATATCAGTCCGGCCTTCTTCAGCTGCGACAGATGATACGAAATGGTCGCCCCGGTCATATCGAAATGCTGACCGATCTCTCCGGCAGACATTTTGCCGCGTTTGAGCATAACCAGGATGTCCCGTCTCACCGGATCAGATAACGCCTTGAATGTTTCCGGAAACCCCAATGTGCATCACCCATATTTCTATTTAGAATTTCATCTAAATACATTATCGCTTACATCTGCATTCAATTGCAATACCTATTTTGAAAAAAATCTAAATAGAGTGCTAAATGGGCAACCGGGCAAGCCTCATCACCGCGGCCGGCGTAATCGTTGGTTTGCCAATAAACAACAAAAGCCAGCCACGGACCCGCGTTACGCGCTGATCCATAGCAGGCTTACATCACGGCCTGTTTATCCAAGCACCTTCTCGAATACCGGAAAGCTTGCCGCTCTATCCGGGACATTCACTTCTCCCCGCAGGTCATAACCTAAGCCTTGATACAGCTTAAGCGCAGCCGTATTCTTGGCCTAAGTGTCCAGTCGTAGGCTCGGTAACCCTGGCGCGCGCCATACTCTTCGGAGAAAGCCATGATTTCCTGAAGGTCCTCTGTCCGTCCTGTCCGTATGTTCAAATTCATCGAAACACCTATTATTGTTTTTTTAGAACAGTTTACTATGGTTGGACGGCTGCAACAACTCGTAACGCATGACCCTCGAAAGCATCCTATTTAAGCAGTGTAAGAGTCATCTCTATCGTATTGTTTACGAAAGAGCGCTCCGGACGGGATTTCAACATCACGGTCAGCCCAATCAAGGATACGATGAGCGCTTGCGATAAAGCTTTGGCGTCTGTTCCCTTCGCAAGCTCGCCCGATTGTATGCCCCGCTCAATGGTTTCTTGGAATATGACCGCCAGATACATCTGATGCTCCCTTGTCAGAATTTCAAATTTCTCATCATGAGGCGCAAGCTCGACCATCGTGTTAATGCAAAAACATCCGCGGCTGCGGCTTTCGGCGTATTCCTCATCCACTACATTTTCAAAAAAGGCTCGGAACGCCTCCCTGACCGATCGATGATGTTGCAGCCTGGTTCGCACCTCAGAAGCATGCCCTCTCGTATATTTGCGCAGCGCGGTTTCGAACAACTCTTTTTTGTCTCCGAACGCAGAGTAAATACTGGGCCGCTGAATGCCCATTCTGGAGGTCAAATCGCTTAATGAAGTAGCCTCGTATCCCTTCTCCCAAAACAGCTGCATCGCGGCATCCAATACCTTCTCTTCATCAAATTCGCGGACTCGTCCCATCGTTAATTACCTCTCGTTACTTTAGATTTAAAGGAAGCTCGATGATCACAGGCGGTAAGCAATAGTTCAATTTCATTACCAATCAGTAAAATAATTTTAAAATCTACGAATGCTTTTGTCAAACACCGAATATCCGATTTTTGCATTTATATCAAAACCTCCAATCATAATTTTAAATCATTTCAATAAACGTATTGACATGAATTGTCACTGTGGGATATATTTATCGATGATTTTAATATACCGATCGGTACGAAAAAAAGAAAGGATTGGATGCATGAAAATGGAGGGAATGCCCGATAAAAAAGCGGCCCGTAACGAAACGGGGGCTGATACGTCACAGGGGGCGGCGAGTTCGTCTGAATGCGGTTATGCTGCTCCGATGGCTCGTTACGTGACGTTATTGTTTGCGATTGCCTGCGGCATGTCGGTTGCTAACATCTACTTTGCACAGCCGCTGCTCGATCAGCTGTCAAACGAGTTCAACATGGATTATTCCATCATCGGCATTGTGATTACCGTCACGCAGGTTTTCTACGCATTGGGACTGCTGCTGCTCGTGCCTCTCGGCGATCTGCTGAACCAGCGCCGATTGATTATCGGTCAGATGACGATCTCCGCAGCAGCTCTGGTTATCGTAGGTACTGCTTCTTCCGGTGCGATGCTCTTCGCAGGCTTGGCTTTGGTCGGACTGCTTGCCGTTGTAACGCAGACCATCGTGGCATTCGCGGCAACTATGGCTGCCCCTGCCGAAAGAGGGCGTGTCGTCGGCATGGTAACCAGCGGAATTGTGATTGGGATCCTTCTTGCGCGAACCGTTTCCGGAATCCTGAAGGACCTTGCAGGATGGCGCTTCGTTTATCTGGTTTCGGCTGCGTTGATGCTGCTCATGGTTTACGCATTATATATGGTGCTGCCAAATGCTGCGCGCAAGATAAAGACTCTTTCTTATGCTCAACTGCTTAAGTCGGTATGGATGTTGTTCCTGCAAGAACGGCTATTACGTATCCGCGCTGTGTTGGCTATGCTGATTTTTACGGCTTTCAGCATGTTGTGGACCCCATTGGTACTGCCTCTTAGCTCGCCGCCGCTATCCCTTTCGCACTCGGCTATCGGGGCGTTCGGCCTCGTGGGCGTCGTAGGGGCATTGGCTGCAGCAAAGGCCGGTAAGCTGGCCGATCGAGGTTATGGACAGCGAACGACGGGAATTGCATTGTTCCTGCTATTGCTGTCATGGCTGCCCATCGGCTACATGGAACGGTCGCTGTTCGCCTTGGTCATTGGCATTATTCTGTTGGACTTGGCGGTACAGGCCGTGCATGTCACGAATCAGAGCATGATTTTTGCATTGCGGCCGAAGGCGCGCAGTCGGATTGTTGGCGGCTACATGATGTTCTATTCCATCGGAAGTGCTGCCGGTTCCATTTCTTCAACCCATATTTACGCTCACTTCGGCTGGCATGGGGTATGCGTGCTCGGAGCCTTCGTCAGCACTGTTGCTCTTATTTTTTGGGCTGTGACCAAAGGCGCTAATGGTGCCCACTGATAGTAATTCAAACTACAAAAGATCGCTTCCCTCGGAAACGGGGTGGCGATCCTTTAGAATATCCACGAACAGTGGCGAGCTTCCAGCCCATACGCCAATTATTTTGGAAGCTCTCTATTTATCGTTATGGATACAGTTCCTATGGATGCAGTTCCTCAAAATAACGAAAGACACGCCGTTTGGGCGTGCCTTCATCCTATTCTTATGGCGTTTTCCCCAGGATCACTTCCCCTGTCGTCTTATTCCAGGACATCGGAATGCCAAGCTTTGATGTGATCAACTCCAATGGAAACATGGTCGAATTCGCCAGGAATGGAACGCTGGCATTTTCTCGCGTCACCATCCCGTTCACCAATACAACGGCGGGATCGCTGGATTTAATGGATACGGTGTTCCCGCCATAAGAGAAAGACCATACCGGAATTCGCTGATTTCCGTGTTTCGGATCCGGATTGGACTGTCCGCGCTTCACTTTAATCCCGAGGGCTTCAAATACGCTAGTATGCGGTACATACAGCTTGCCTTTCACTATGGCGGAAGAACCGTAGAAGCTAACCGTTTGTCCGTTTACCGTCCATGATAAAGGAGGCTGCACCCTGACCGGATTCCCATCGTTCTCGTTAGGCGAGCCGCTGCCTTGATATTTCTCTTCTCCCCAAGCCAGCACCTTGCCGTCCTGATTGGTTGCATAACCGGCATACCCCTTGCTTCCCCAAAGTGCCGTTATACCTGCCAGACCTTTCACTCGAAAAGGCTTTGCCGTCGGATCGTTGTAATTCCACTGCCAGACCGTGCCATCGTTTTTAAGCATAAATAAACGGTTGGCCCCTGTTCGTATCTCTTGGATATCGTTTAATCCCTTCACCGCAGCCGGCGTTTGCTGCTTCGTATTCACATTCCACCTCAGCACTGTTCCGTTCTCATGCAGCAGAAACACGTCATACCAATGCGCGGCGATTCCGGTAATGGAGGAAGCAACCAACGGTTCAACTTCGCGAAACTCGCGTTCCAGGCGGAACCGGTCGTAGAAACTGTTATATACCGTTAACATATCGACGCTGCCGTCTTTACCGAGAATCAGGGCCTCATGTCCGGCGACCACTATTGTTTTTGCATTCGTGACGCCCTTGATAGGAAAGTACTTTACCGTCATCTTCAAATGATCATTCGGATCAAACGCCGGACTCCATATCGTTGCAGACCCATCCTTATGCACTGCGACAGAACCATGGTTTGAAATGGCCAAACTGGCTACATCCTTTAGTCCTTCCAGCTTTATGAGCCCTCCCCGTTTTTGAAAAGGTAACAACGGATCCCCGTTAATATAAGGCGAGTAATAATCGCCCCAGGCCCACACGTCCCCGTTCTTGTCCAAGGCAAATGAAGAATTGTCGCCTGCCGCCACCTGAACGATATTCGCCAGACCCGCGACTTGCTTTGGCACCAATTGATGAATGCTGGTCCCGTCACCTACTTGACCTGACTTGTTATAACCCCAGGCGGTCACGGAGCCGTCGCTCCATGACGCAACACCATGTCCGCTGCCCCCGGCCACGCTTGCCGGTATGGGACGGGAATCTCCATTCGTTGCTTCCGCTGCTCCCGCAGAGCCCAGCACCGTACAATTGACTGCTAATAATATCGTCACTAACATATAAGCTACCTTGCGATTCCATTTCTTCACGAATGAGGCCTCCATTCTCAATCCATAATGGTATATAATACCATAACAAAAGATGATAGGGAAAAAATAGTATATCCGCTGCTGATAGCCGGAAGATCTTTTTTGGCTGGATTCAGTTCAGCCTATGTTTGTTGGAATAGAGTTGCCGTGAACATGCAGTCCGCGCACAGGAACATATAATAGATGCCTTCCCCGTACTCCTCGATCTGTTCCCAATCCAGCTGCCCGATGAATGTCATGCTCCGGGAACAGCAAGGGCAGGAAGGGTAGACGGCGTCCTGGATCCAAGCCGGGTAACCGCCGATTTGCGAGACCGCCGGACCGAGCGCCCAATAGGCGGCATAATAGCTGCTGCGAGGGTTGTCCGCAAGCCGCAAGGATTGCCCCGCCGACGCAAAACTTCGCTCATTCTCCTCGGAATCAGGCCCACGCACATATTCCGGTTTAATATTAGTCTGGCTCCATTCGGATTTTCCATGGAAATCCACATCCATATAGATCGTATCGTAACAACTGCATGTCACGCAGGTGGTCACTCGAAGCCTCTCACCAGACAACCCCAGGAATCGAAGCCTCGGATGGCTGATGTCCAGATCCGCCAAAGTGGTCAAGCTGCTTCCGCACCATGGACAGGAAGCGGAATCCTCCTTCAAAAATTGTGCAGGCTCAGGTTCCGCTTCATAAGCGCTTTCTGATGGCACTATTTTCGCTATGGCGTAGCTGTCATGGTAGAATAGTCGGCGCTTGCTCCCATTCTCCGTGAGCTCCCAGCCCCCCTCATGCGCATAAGCTTCAGGCGGAACATACAGCTCCTTAGCCCAAGATGGAGGACCGGACCTCCATTCTTGAAATTGGCGCACAACCTGATCATCCCCGATCCAAGCCAAGGCCAACAGCAGATGGTTGCGGTTATCCTTGTCCTGTTCCACTTGTTGAAGCAGTTCGTCGCGGCTATGGGTAGATGCATCTTTGAACAAAATGCCAGGGTAATAAATCCCCCGTTTCAGCAGTATCGGTATGCAGGATTCAAGCGAGCAGTTCCGATAGCAGATCAGGGACACAAGAATCTCCTGGCAAGTGTCCTCATCGCCCGATTCCAGCAGTTCAAGGGCTGCATTCAGCATGCGGTCGGCATCACCCGCAGATAAAGCGGAATATACCTCTTCTCTTTTCAGATGATAGGGAATATATCGGATGAATGGATCCCGTTTCACGGGGGTATGCATGATCTTAAGAATCTCTACCGGGTCTGTTATCCCCTCGTATAAGTCGATATCTCTCCGGTGCTGTTCTATGTAACGCTGCCGTTCTGCGCGCTCCATCTCCTGCTTGCACGGCATGCAATAACCGTCGGTTTTGGCCGCGGTTGCCGGCAATATCGTTGCCGAGCATCCTTCGCTTCGGCATGGCAGCCGTTCAGTCATCATAGCCCCTCCTTATTGGGTGTTAGTCAAATCAGATGGATCCTGGCTACTATTCTATGATAAGCCGACCTCAGCTGGAGCCCGGCCTGTTTTCTCATGGCCATGAATTTCCTCTATTAACTATAGCTTTCTTTTCATTCCCATATCAACAAGGAGCTCTCTTATCTTCGGGATCTATCACCACAAGAAAGGCGAGATCCGTTAACGTCTATGAATACGCAATATTCGACGGAAACGCATATTACCGAAAATAGCGATCCTTCATGAAAGGCATATGGCAACCAGCCATCCGAGCATGCCCCGAACCACGCATCGTGCGCGCAGGGAGCAGTGCGCACGATATACAAAACCTGTTACATCAGGGAGTTGTTCATGCAGAAAAATGAACGCGAGAAAGGGGAATAGCATACTCCGAGCGTATCGACTCTTAAACGCCAGCCTGGCGACGGACAGTTAAGCTCTTTCACCTCAGCGATTGCGCTAGCCCGGTTCGCCACGTGGGATAGAGCGGCTGCCAGCCATACTCCTTCCGGGCTTTGGCGTTGGATGCGCCGCGCTCGCCGCGCTTGCTCCCTGCTTGATAGGCTGGAGCTGGCGCTTGCAGCGCATCGGCATACACCGGCAGCCATGCCGTTCCCACGGCAGGCTCATCGTCAACGATGTTGACCGGGCCTGACGGCCAGTCCAATGCCAGCAGAGCGGCAATCGCCGCATCCTCGACATGGAGAAAGGACTGAACGCCATCCGTTGCCGGCAGAGCTCGACTTCGTACTTTTTCCGCCATGATTCCGTTGGCGTCGTACCACGTGCCGGGTCCGTAGAACATTCCGTACCTTAGAATGACGTGGCTCGGCATTTGGGCAACGGCATGCTCCAGCGATACGATACCGTCTATCGTCGACTTGCGAGGTGCAGGCGCTTGGACATCCAGGGGGGCGTCTTCGGTGGCGGGATGCTCTCCCGGCTCGTACGCCCAAGAAATGCTCTGGGCAATCATTCGCTTAACGCCATGGATTTGGGCGGCTTCCACCAAATGACGCGTTCCCTCTATCCGAATCCTGGCATTATCCTCCAGATTCCATTGGCTTAACGAAGTAAGCTGATGGATAATGACATCCGGCCGGATCTCCCCGATTGCGGCGATCATTCCTTCGCGGTCAAAAGCATCCGCAACGATCCCTCTTGCTCCCCAGGATTCGATCAACCCTTTACCCTGATTATTGCGGGTCATGCCTGTAACCTCATGACCGGCTTGCACCAGCTTGGGAAGCAGCCGCTGGCCGATGACTCCCGTAGAGCCTGCAACAAATATGTTCATATAAACTGACAACCTCCTGTTCGTTAGATATAAAATGAATGGAACCCTTCGAGAGTGAAAGACATTAAGGGGCCCTGGTCCTGTCGGAAATTGGAATTGCAGTTCCATCTTAGCATGATGGATAAGCATCCTTAAGGGCCACTTTTCATCGGGCAGACCGTGCCAATTCATCCCCGGCGCAGATGATCAACACGGTTAACCCGGAAGCAGCCAAATCAAGTCAAGCGCACTACAAGCTCTTTTTTGCCAAGCCGGGTGGATCCTCGCCGTATTCGCATAACACAAAAACGCACCACATAAAAGTGGCGCGTTCACTTGAGAATAATAGCCGGTTCCTGTCCGTTTACTCTTCTTCTGTTACATCACGTATCGACGCATTCGTAGCGCTGCGCTGCTGCCGGCATTCCGGTTGATTGCATACGCCATAAAAGGTCGCGATTCGATTCGTATCTACCGTATCGATTAGAGCGTTGCAATGTCTGCATAGGATGACACCCATATTCACCTTTTTAACGGAATGGTTCATGCTTCACTCATCCTCTCTTGGTATCAGATTTGTGTTCAGAACTTCCCAGCCATATGCTTCCTGCTTACCTACAGACCGAACCTCCATTTCCGCTTCTTCTCTTTGGGTTCGATTCACCTCCAATTAAGCATGTTATATATGAATCGGTTGTAATTAATGTACACCATAAATATATAATACACAATATATATTAAAAAAATAGTTATTTTCATCATATATGACGTCATATTAAATAGACTTTCGTTCCGTGTCTCCTCAGTGTCTATCATGCCTTGTGGAGCGAAAATGTCGCAGTCATTGAGTTTTTAATCGCTTGTGCTGGTTGGGATAATGCACCTTCTTTCTTATACCAATGAGCTCGTACAGAGGTAACTGAAAGATTCACGTCCATCTGATATCCGCAAGGTGCTTATTGACCGCAATAAAAAAGCCACTTGATATAGGCAGCCATTGCATCGGCTTCTCATCAGGGACATTTTTTCATGGTCGATATAGACTGATGTAATTACGATCCGAATATCGGTATCCATTCAATCATGAGAACAATACTTATTGCTAAACCTGCAAAACACAAGTTATACTAGCCAACATAAGGACGTGAAGTACACGCCGCTTCTATGCAAAGTGCCCCAATGAAGGATTGGGGTTGCATTGTATGGGGCGGCTTTTTTATGTTCTAGCAAAATCTGTCTTATACTGAGGAGGGCAACTGATCATGTCACGGTTCGATCAACAATATGAGCTCTGGATACACACAAATATCCTCAATGAGAAGAATCCCCGCAGGCTCGAAATCCTTAATAAAGGCCTAGGCCATGGCACCGTCGAGTTTCTACGTGCCGTTTGGTTTCCAGCGATCGGTCATTTCAATGACTTGCATCCGGAATGGGAGGTACGCGATTTCAGCAATGGTTATCGTTATTTGGACCTCGCTTATATGCCCGGCGATGCTAGAGGAGGCATCGAAATACAAGGATACGGACCGCATGCCCGCGATCTGGACGTCAGAAGGTTTAAGGATTTATGCCGTCGCCACTGTTTATTGGCACTGGATGGCTGGACATTCCTTCCCATAGCCTATCCCTCCATCGTCGAAGAGCCAAAGCAGTGCCAGCAGCTCATCCTATCCTTCGTCGGCAGATTCGTTGCAACCGATGTACCTGCGTCATTAAGCTGGCTTGAGGCAGAAGCCGTGCGATTTGCCCGGCGACTTCTGCGCCCGATAACCCCTTTGGAGCTTGCTAATCATCTTAGGGTGAGTGATCGACACACCCGACGCTTATTGCATAAACTGGTCGAGCTGCAGATTCTGGACATCGCAAACGGAGAACAACGAGCCCGGACCTATAAACTCCGCTTGTAAATGGTAGTAATGATGGGGGAATACAACAGTTCAGGGAAGAAGAAGGAAGGCATGCGTTCTTCCAAGTGAGAATATGAAGACAGCAAGGAGGGAGCTTGTGAATTGGGTACCGGCGATATTGCAGATATCCATGAGAGAATATTAGTTACACTAAGTGGACACCAGATCCGTTATTTAGAAAAAAACAGCCACTTTTTCCGATCTTCCGGACACAGGATCCGCTATTTACTCTAAACACCTCGATTAACAGCCATTTTTTGAGTAATAGCGGATCTGGTGTCCTCATATAACCCAAAACTCGCCATCTAAGATCAAATAGCGGAACCTTGGTCCTCATAATCAACAGTCACAAACACGAGCCCGTATCTACAAACTCTGCTTGTAAATGGTAGTAATGATGGGGGCGTACAACAGTTCATCAGTTCATGTAGTTTCTGCAATTCTTGTAGTTCTTGTAGTTCTTGCAGATACCTTAGAGACGAATATTAGTTACACTAAGTGGACACCAGATCCGTTATTTAGAAAAAAACAGCTACTTTTTCCGAACTTCCGGACACAGGATCCGCTATTTGCTCTAAACACCACGATTATCAGCCATTTTCTAAGTAATAGCGGATCTGGTGTCCTCATCTAACCCAAAACTCGCCATCTAAGACCAAATAGCGGAACCTCAGTCCTCATCAAATTGCAACAGTCACCAACGCAAGACCGTATCTACAAAAATAGCAGAACCTCAGTCCTCAAACCTTACTACAGTCCGCGCCTCCACCTGATGCTGGATCGCAGTCAGCGTCTCGTCCCAAAAACGCCTCATGACCTCACGCATATAAACGTCATCCAGCATCTCCTGATGGATCGCGATGGTCGTGTTTCCCGTTTTCGTGGACAGCACATAAATTTGCAGCCGGGACGGGTTGCCCCACTCCTTACGCTTCCAGGTCAGGCGCAGCTTATGGTAAGGGACGACCACCGTAATTTTGCCGGACACGCCTTCCTTCGACTCATACTCCTGCCCGACCCGCAGTTCCAGAGAAGGAACAGCTCCAATCCATAATGATAGTCCCTCTGGAGACGTGAGGAAATCCCACAAGCTCTCCTTCGTCACGGCCATCGTTTTCCTGACCCCGATCTGAACCCCGGCATCTTTGGTAACGCCGACAGGCACCCGGCCCATCAGCTGTTCGTACATCGTGGCGATCCATTCGCCCCACTCCCCAGATACCTGATGCTGCTCGACAATATGGTTTCTAATCTGCTCATGGGACCAGAGCGGCTCCACTTCCTGCCCTAGAGCTACGACCCATGCCTCCCACGAACGTTCCGTTGCCTTTATCACTTCTTGTTTAAAAATGGAGCCAACCATCGCGCTCTCCTCCTGATACGATCTGATGGAGTTCATTATATAACACAAACACTGACAACGAAGGTCAGTGTTTATCATCAACTTTGATAATATTTGAATAACGACTCGGCAATATCGGCCAAACCTGATTTCAGCTCCTCGGGCCCAACGATGCGAATTTTACCGCCGAAGGATAGAAGATAGTAGGCAACTTGCGTATACAACGTAGACTCATCCAGTCTAAACACCGCCTCCTCCGCCGTACGTTCGACGAGCGCGTGGCCGAGCAGCCAATGCCCGCATAAATCGTCCAAAGCTTGGGAGATGCCTTGGATATGCACGGAAACCAAATGGGGATTGGATTCGGAGCCTTGCTCCGTCAACAGGCTGTCCAATAAAAATTCACGCGGGGAAAATGTCGCCGGGCGGTCAAACACGACGTCGGTAGGCCGGATCTGGCCCATGCGGTCGACACGGAAGCAGCGAATTTCACTGCGCAGATGGCAATAGCCAACTGCATACCATTTGCTCTTCCAGTGAACGAGCCCATAAGGATCTAAAGTCCGTGTCTGCTTAACGCCATCATAGCCTGTCGTGTAATCTATCTCGAGACTGGTTTGCCGGTCGATCCCGGCTTCGATCTCATGCAGCATGGAGGTAAGCCCGGAGGCTGCAGGCGGATGGATGGCCTCGATACTGTTCTCCTGTTGCTCCAAACGCTTCAACTGCTCCGGATTCGTATATCGTTTGATTTTGGATATGGCCCGATTCAGCGGCTCTTCGGATGGATACCCCGCTTCCCGTGCGAATGCGGCTGCATGAAAAAGCGCCTTTTGCTCATCGGCATCAAAAAACAGGGGCTCCAGCTTGATATGATCCGGAATGGAGTACCCTCCGTCGCGTCCCATCTCCGAAATGATAGGCACTCCCGAAATGCATAGGGCATCGATATTCCGGTAAATCGTTCGGATGTGAACGCCCAGTTCCTCCGATAGCTGTTTTGCCGAAATTCTTTTGCGCGATTTCAGCAGCCAAAGAATTGCCAGCATATTATCCGCCTTGGACATCGTGTGCAGCCGTCCTTCCCTTGGAATTCCTTCGTTTGTCGTTTGTTCTATTATATCTCACTTCCTTAGAAGGTTTGGAGTTATTCTTCCTGCTGCACTCTAACGTTGTCCAGCGCCCCCAATCCCAATGAGAAAAGCCGATCCGCTGCAGGATCGGCCTGATTTTGTACATCGTGCACACGACTCCCACGCGCACGGTACGTGGTCAGTGGCATGCTTGGATGGCTGTCGACTAGATGTAACGGAAAGATGATGCCCTGCTTCATCAGCTGCCATGCCCTTGCACTGGGAATGACAACTGTTCCTCATTCATCTGCTATCATACTCATGCGCATCGTGAATGACAACTTTTCTTTCCTCAATGATCATGCCCCACCGTGATGACAACGCTGCCCCTTTTACGCCCTGTATCCGCGTATCGGTGTGCGTCGGCAATTTGCTCCAATGCATACCTTCTATCGATGACCGGTTTGATCTTCCCTTCCCCAAGCAGATCCGTAAGCCGTCTCAAATCCTCCATCAGCACCTTGGCTACCCCCTGCCCTTCTACCGTTACATAACTCCCGCCCGCGGCAAGCAAATGCTTGCAACGGGATTTCGGCAGTTTGCCGACCGCGTCCAGAATGATGTCGTAGCGCTCCCCGCTTTTCGAAATATCCTCTTGGGTATAATCCACGACTTGATCGGCTCCGAGCGACTTCACCAGCTCTACATTCACGGTGCTGCAAACGCCGGTAACCACGGTTCCCGCATGTTTGGCAAGCTGTACGGCTAAATTCCCCACCGCGCCGGATGCACCATAGATCAGAACCTTGTGCCCCTGCCGGATGTTCGCTTTTCTAAAAAAATGCAGGGCCGTCGTCCCTCCGAAAAAGAGCGCGGCGGCATCGTCATAAGTCACGTGCTCCGGCTTCATTACGATCATCCCGTCTTCGTGCATGCAGATGTACTGCGCGTACGTGCCAAATTGCATTCCCCTGAATGCCAGAACCTGATCGCCGATCTTGAACCGTGTAACATCCCGGCCTATCGCTTCCACTTCCCCCGCCAGCTCCACCCCGAGTATCGGTTGTCTTGGCTTCCTCAGACCGAGCACCAATCGCATGGGGATTTTATACAATAGAGGACTGCGAAATCCCCGTACGCGGCAATCCCCCGAATTGACGGTAGTGGCATAAATTTTGATCCGAACTTCGTGATCCTTAGGAATAGGCTTCGCTACCTCTTGGAGCTGTAACACCTCCGGTGATCCGTAAGCGGTGCATACCATTGCTTTCATGGGTTTCCTCCAAAACTGCTTTTGCAATCAGTATATCTGCCGCAACGCACCGGGATATAGATACTTTAGTATGGTTTTCGAATAAAAACACGGTAGTCAAACCGGCTGTCACCTACAGCAAGCCTAACTCGCGCGCACGCGCAACAGCTTCGGTACGACGGGTAACCTGGAGTTTATCGAATATGATCCGGTTATGCCCTTTGACGGTACTAAGCGCAACAAAAAGTTTTTCGCTGATCTGACGATTGGATAGTCCTTGGGCGATGAGACGCAGCACCTCCATTTCCCGCCGACTCAGCGGCTCGATCAGAGACTCCGCAAGCTGAAGCTGGCTTGGAGAGGACTTGCCCGTGCTTTCCAGTCCTTCCATCTCAAAAGCGTGCAGCAGCTTCTCCAAATAATCATGCATCGGTTGAGTCCCGGTTGCCTCTCGTATCGGTTGGCTGGCAGATACTGCCCTAAGCAGCTCCTGCATCGGCAGCCCTTCATCGATGAATAACCGAATAAAACCGCCGGGCTCGGCCATCGCCACAGCATTTTCGGCGATCCGGGCGGCTTGCAGCTTATCGCCCTGGGCATGCAGAGCCAGGGCCAGCACGACCATGACCTTGAGCTGCTCGTCGGCCCATTCCTTAGCTTCCATCTGCGCCCGCAAGGGTTCGATGATCGTCAGGGCGGCCCCCGCATGCCCTTTAGCCAACAAAACACTGGCCTGACTGAGACGGAGCCCATGCTCCTGTGCCAGCTGGGAGGCTTCACTGAAATTCCCTTGTTGAAGCAGGACAAGCACCTGCGCTTCGGCAATGAAGGGCAGCTGACTCATGAACTGCTGCTGACGCGCGAGGCGATCTGCCTTAGCTAACATGGCGGCTGCTTCGCTCACTTCTCCACGCAATAACTTCAGCCTCGCGAGAAACACCTCGCATGCCACGGCTCTGTCGGTTTGTTCAAACTGCGCGGCTAATTGAAGGGCCTTCAGCCCATGCCGTTCAGCGGCATCGAGGTCATTCCACTCACGGCAGATTCGGGCCAGGCCCAAATGCGCTTCGCATGCAGCCGGCGGCGGAGGGTCACCCGCCAACTCCAGAACGCGTCGATAGGTCACGGCTGCTGCATATAATTGATTATCCGCTTCCTGAAGAAGTCCGAGTCCGAGCGTTGCCATCATGGCGATTATGAAATGTCCGATCTTCTGACTGATAGCAACGGCCTCATGATAAGCCTGCCCTGCCGCGGCACGATCGCCCTGGAGCTGGTAAGCGTATCCCAGCGTCCACAACGTGGCCGTGCGGACAGGCAGATTATGCGGACTTAAATATTCCAAGGCCCGTCGCGATTCCGTCATAATGACTTCCGGCTGATGCTTGCTGACAGCAAGCGTCGCACGAATGGAGGCAATATGTCCTATGAGATCACGCATATTGCCGTCATCCTCGGCTGGCAAATGAACCTCGGCAGCTTGAAGTTTGCGTTCGACGCCGTTCATTTGGCCGACCATCAGGAGAGCAGAGGCATGCATGACACAAAGCGCCGGCCTTGCGTCCAATTCTGCCTTCGGCAGGGAATCCAGCCAATCGAGCACGGGGTGGATCGCTCCACGGAAGACCAGTGGCATCCCCTCCCCTTCAATCAGACGCGCGGCGCGATCCACGTCCTGGGCAGCAGCCGCATGCTGGAAAGCCTCCAGCCAAAAATCATGACGATCATGCCAGTCGCTGGCACGCCGATGCAGTTCCGCCACGATCCTCTTCCCGTCTTCGGCATCCTTGCCTTTTCGGGATAGGCGTTGCCGCAATGCATCCGAGAACAAGTGATGATACCGGTACCAGCGCCTCTCGTTATCTAGCTGAAAGATGAACAGATTGGCACGCTCCAGGTACTCCAGGGTTTCTTGTCCGGAAACGGCGGCCATCGGGGAATCACCGTCTTCCCTCTGCAAAACGTATTCGCACAAGGAACCGCTGAGCCGGTCGAGAATGGAAGTGTTCAGCAAAAAATCCTGCACGCTCTCAGGCTGTTGCTGCAGCACTTCTTCAATCAAATAGTCCAGTACGTAGCGGTGGCTGCCGCTGAAGGATCGAATAAAGCCCGCAGCGTCTCGATGGCCCCGCAAGGACAGCGCCGCTAACTGCAGGCCGGCGATCCAGCCTTCCGTACGGGATGCAATAAGCGCTGCATCCTCCCCTGACAGGTCCAGCCCCATCACATGCCGCATGAATTCGGAGGTTTCAATGGAGGTGAACCGCAAATCCGGTGTCCGCACTTCCGTCAGCTGGTTTCTTGCACGGAGCCGGGCCAAGGCCAGATCGGGATCCTTGCGGCTGGCAATAACCACATGCATCTGCGGCGGCATGTGTTCAATGAGAAAGCCAAGAGCGCGGTCTATCGGTTTGGAATCAAGCACGTGGTAATCATCAAGCACAAGGATGACACGGTCCGGTTTGGCCGTGATTTGATTCAGCATGGCCATAACGATGGCTTCGATTGGCAGAGGATGCGGTGACGGGGCGTGGAGTGTGCTCACCACCCTCTCTCCGATATCAACCCCGATGGTTTGCAGGGCAGCCAAGAGGTAAGCGAAAAATCTGGATGGCTCACGGTCCTCCTTTTCCAAGGACAGCCAGGCAACGGGCTGCGGACAGCCCCCGATCCATTGGCTGAGCAGCGTGGTTTTACCGCTCCCGGCAGAAGCGGAAATCGTGGTCAGCTTCCGGTGCAGACGCAGCCCCTCGTTCAAACGTTCGATCAACCTGGGACGAGGGACAGCCTGGGAGCGTGGAGAAGGAATATATAATTTCGTGGATAAAATCGTCGTGGACATCATAACCCCCGTTATGCCGTCATTGCAGCAGTTTTCAACTTATTGTTTACTATGGTTTAAGTGTTCGACGGACTCAGGATTTTCCCTCTAATGCGCTACATCCGCCCGCTGCAGTCGAACCGGAAAGCATGATTGGGAAGGTAAGGCATACGATGTAAGATTTTATAATTAGAGCGCTTTAACAGGAGTCCGATTCAAAGGCGAGGTGATAGGTGTTAAGAGAGAACAACGTAATGCAGCGATTCCGACTGAACGGTCGAAGTGTCGAAATTAGTGAGAAGGTTTTATTTGAAGATCAAGCTATCCTCAAGTTTGGCGGAGATACTTACGGTTTCTGACAAAAGGCAGGCCACCCAAAGGTTCTTCCATAGGCGGCCTGCTGCATGATGAATTTCTTAAGTTTAGACGCATAACCTCTCTCAGCTCTCATCGTCGGAGTTGCGATTGGGACATATCAACAGCGCTTCTTGGATCGTCTCGGCTACGATATCTGCTGCCGGTTGCCCCGAAGTGAGCCCTCTTGTGCCTTGCCCTGCCCATAAGGACATATATTCCGGATTGCTTTGGCGACTGGCGGCATTTCGTATGTCGCGGGTCACCGTATTCTGCGTAGGAAACGGCAGCGGCTCTACGCCGCTTGCATCCCATTGCTTAATGAAGGCATTGCGGATGCCTCTCGCCGGCCGCCCCGAGAACGCTTTGGTAATGACCGTGCTCTCTTCCGTGCTGCGAAGCAGCGCTTGCTGGTAAACCTCATGCGCACCCGATTCGGCCGCCGTCAGAAACCGCGTCCCCATCTGAACGGCTTGGGCGCCAAGAACAAGCGAGGCCACAAGTCCGCGTCCATCCATGACGCCCCCGGCGGCAATGACGGGAATCTTGACCCGGTCCACGATCTGCGGCACCAAAGCAAACGTTCCGATTTGGGCCCCCATCGGGTGCTCCGAAATATCAAACGTGCCTCGATGTCCACCCGCTTCGCTGCCTTGGGCAACGACGGCGTCACAGCCTGCTTGCTCGGCCAGGATAGCTTCGTGCACCGTGGTTGCCATCGCAACCACAAGCAGCTTAGCTTCTTTCGCTTGCCGCATGAGGGGCTCATCCGGAATACCGAATGCCGTGCTGATAACGGGCACCTTCTCTTCGAGCAGAACCGCGAATTGCTGCTCAAACCAATCGGGCGTTGTTACGTGATCCGACCCCGCATGAGGAATGCCAAGGTCGCCGCGCATCCGGTTTAACTCCTGTTGAACATCTTCGATTCGCTCCTGGCGATCCGAGGCCCGGGACGCAAAAAGGTTGACGGCAAAAGGTTGATCCGTCCGCTTACGGATTTCCTGGATGCTACGGCGAATGGCGGCCGGCTCCATGTAAGCCGCACCCAGCGTACCGAGCCCGCCTGCGTTGGATACGGCGGCGACCAACTCAACGGTTGTAGGCCCCCCGGCCATTCCAGCCAGTATAAGCGGATAGCGGATGCCAAACCGATCGCACAGCTCGGTCTGCAGTTGAATGTTCATGATATCATCTACCTCCTTTAACGCTACAGATATTATCCTATTAAAAGAGAGAAACTTTCAAATAAAAGAAAAACGACAATCGACGTACCCTCTCGAAGACAGACCCCATATAGGAAATGTTTTTTTAAAGGCCAACCAAGAAGAGGGGTCGCAAGGCGTGCGTGGGTTCGAATCCCGCCCTTTCCGCCACCAAGGTCAGCGGACAAATCCAACTGTCTACTCGATTTCTGGCTAACCTGATCATACGAAAGCCGCTAAGCACATGAAAAGTGTTTAGCGGCTTTTGCGGGTGTTTTCGTCCGGGGCTACCCTTTTCCCTGATGGTTACCCTTCTAGGACATTTTCACCAAACTGTAGTTTTTCTTGCCCTTGCGAATAATGATAAACCGGCCGCCAATCGCCTGGTCGGCTGTCACCTCGTGGCCCAAATCGCTGACGCGCTCGCCGTTCATCGAGATCGCGCCTTTGGTGATATCCTCGCGCGCTTGCCGCTTGGAAGGCTCGATGCCCAGATCCACGAGCCAGTCCACGATATTCTTCGTTTCCGGCGTTGCTTCGAATGTTGGCATCTCCTTGAAGCCCTGCTCGATCTCATCGGCCGTGAGCGATTTAATATCGCCGCTGAACAGAGCCGCCGTGATGCGCTTGGCCTGCTCCAGCATCTCCTCGCCGTGCACGAATCTCGTCATTTCCTCGGCCAGCGTTTTTTGCGCTTCGCGTTTATGCGGCTCGCTCTGCACCTTTTCGGCCAGCTCGTCAATTTGCTCCTTGGTCAGGAAGGTGAAGTATTTCAAGTATTTGACGACGTCTCGGTCGTCGGTGTTCGCCCAGAACTGGTAGAACTCGAACGGCGTCGTTTTGTTCGGGTCAAGCCAGATCGAGCCGCCAGCCGTTTTGCCGAACTTCGTGCCGTCGGCCTTCAGCATGAGCGGTATGGTCAGGCCGAAGGCTTTGGCTTCGGGTCCTTCCTTCTTCCGGATCAAATCCAGGCCGCTTGTAATGTTGCCCCATTGGTCCGATCCGCCGATTTGCAGCTGCACGTCCTCATGCTGGTACAGATGCAGGTAATCGACCGACTGCAGGATTTGGTAGGAGAATTCCGTAAACGAAATTCCGCTGTCAAGCCGGCTCGCAACCACGTCCTTCGCCAGCATCGAGTTGATGCTGAAGTTCTTCCCGTAATCGCGCAGGAATTCGATAATGTTGATCTTATGCGTCCAGTCGTAGTTGTTGACCATGCGGATTTGATTGTCGCCCTCCGTCACGAAGAGCTTTTTCATTTGTCCGGTCAGCGCGTCCACGTTAGCTTGAACCTGCTCCAGCGTCTGCAGGGAGCGTTCGGTTTGGCGTCCGCTCGGATCCCCGATGGTGCCGGTCGCGCCCCCGATCAGAATGACCGGACGATGGCCGGCAAGCTGGAAGCGTTTGAGCATGATGAAGGGAATCAAGTGACCGATATGCATGCTGTCGCCCGTAGGATCCACGCCGCAGTACAGCGAAATCGACTTTTCATTCGTAAGCTCCCGGAGGCCTTCGGCATCCGTCTGTTGGTTGATCGCATCGCGCCATTCCAGTTCGTCGATAATATTCACAGCATTAACACTCCTTCAATACATAATTTTTCCTTATAACGTAACGCCCATCTGTTGAAAAAACAAAAAATCGCCCCTTGTCTGTTACAGACATAGGGACGATTCATAACCGTGTTACCACCCAGATTGCACGAATGGTCTGCAACGCTTGCCGCGCGCCATTCATGCCGCTCATTAGACGAGGTATCGTTCGCCGTTTCCGCTCGGCATTACCCGAGATACTCCAGAGTGTAATTCGCTGCGTTGGTATGTACCGGGTTCCATCGCCCCCCGGCTTTCTAGAACAGGGACCAAGCTGCTACTGGGCTCTTTCAACGTATGTCGCTTATAAGATTACAGACAGTATAGTGAATTAATAAATCGATGTCAACTCCGTTTTGAACGGACGTCCTGCTTCCCCCGGCAGCATGGGCGAATACCGCCGGAGGTGTCCCCAGAATATCAGGTGCGGCGCATGTATGCACGTACCGTGATCGGAGCAAAGATCGCCACGATGACCGCGGCCCCGACCAAGGATATCGTCAGATCCCAGCCTACGGTTCCGGAGTTCGTCAAATCCCGGACAGCCGTCACCAGATGCGATATCGGGTTGATGTTCACGAACCACTGCAGCCAGCCCGGCATCGTATCCACCGGCACGAATGCGTTGGAGAGAAACGTGAGCGGAAACAGCACGATCATCGATATCCCCTGCACGCCGGAGGCGGATCTTGCAATCACGCCGAAGAACGCGAATATCCAGCTGATGGCCCATGAGCATACAATGACGATCAGCGCGGCAAGAGCAACGTAACCCAAGCCTCCGCCCGGGCGGTAACCCATGACGTATCCCATCGAAAAGGTAAGCACCGTCGCAATGGTATAGCGAACGGTATCTGCCAGCAGGGCGCCTGCAAGCGGAGCAATGCGCGCAATCGGCAGCGACTTGAATCGGTCGAATACGCCTTTATCCATATCCTCGCGCAGCTGCACGCCAGTGACGACGGAGGTCGTAATCACGGTTTGAACGAGGATGCCGGGAATGATGACAGGCAAATAACTGGCCACGTCGCCGGAGATGGCGCCGCCAAAAATATAGGTGAACATCAGCGTGAAAATAATGGGCTGGAACGTAACGTCAAACAACTGCTCGGGCGTGCGCCGGAGCTTCAGCAAACCCCGGTAGGCCATCGTCAACGAGTTTCGTACCGTCTGACCGAAACTCGTGCGGTTCTTAAGCCGGCGTTCCGTCCCTGATTTCATGATCGTGCTGCTCATACTCTTGTCACCTCTCTATCGTTGGATTCATTGGACGATGGGACATCGTCTTCCTTCACGCCGTGGCCGGTGATCGTCAGGAACACCTCATCCAGCGTCGGCTTCTGCACGCTCATCTCGGACAAGCCGATGCCTGCCGTGCGCAGCTCGATCAACAGGTCTGTAACAAGACCCGCATTAGCCATCGGCGCCGTTATCTTTCCGGCTTCCGGCGATATGTTGGCATGAACGCCTAACACCTGTTCCACGGTGTGGCGGGCGCGGCCCATATCCACTGCATCCTGGACGGTCAAGTGCAGCGAGGAAGTCCCTACCGACATCTTCAGCTCATCCGCCGTCCCCTCGGCCACGACCCGTCCGTAATCAATAACGGCAATCCGGTCTGCCAGTTGATCCGCCTCTTCCAGATACTGCGTGGTCAACAGCACCGTTGAGCCGGTCTTCACCAATCGGCGGATCGTATCCCACATCTGGGAACGCGTCCTTGGATCCAGCCCCGTCGTCGGTTCATCCAGGAAGATGAGCGGCGGCTGGGCAATGAGGCTTGCCGCCAGATCCAATCTTCTCCGCATGCCGCCGGAGAAATGTTTGAGCGGCCGTTTGGCGGCTTCCGACAACCCGAATTCCTCAAGCAGCTCACCCGCCTTTCGCCGTGCCTCCGTGCGTCCCAGCCCCAACAAGCGGGAGAAAATGATCAGATTCTCCGTAGCGCTGAGCGATTCATCCACCGAAGCGTATTGGCCGGTGACCCCGATCAACTGACGGACAATCTGCGATTCCGTCAGCACATCGTGCCCGAAGATTCGGGCCGAACCCGCATCCGGCTTTAGCAAGGTGGCCAGCATTCGGATGGTCGTCGTCTTGCCTGCGCCGTTCGGTCCCAGCACGCCATAAATCGTACCGGCGCGCACGTTCAAATCCACGCCGTCCACGGCGCGGTTATCGCCGAACGTTTTGACCAGCCCGTAAGCCTCGACAGCCAAGTCGCCAGGGCTGTACTCCATGTTCCTTCTGTTTGCATGCTCCATTATGACTCCTCCTATTCGCTTAACAGATGATGTTTGGATCGTAACACCCCTACTTAAACGGAATGTAAACCGGGAGAAAAATAGGCTGTCTGCAACAAACTTTGGCGGAGTGTATGGATTTCTTCAAACCCGATTCACGACCGGCGGGCTTAGTTAGATGATTGGTTTGAATCGCGGACAATAAAAATACCCGGTTCAACGCTCTTCGCGCGATCCGGGTATTAATAAATTCTGTATGCTCTCAATGTCCTTTGCTTGCAGCGGCCGTCTGTTCATCCAACTCGCCCGAGTTTATGACACGGCCGTCTCGTACGGGCCTTTTCAATTCCATAGCTCGGAGGAGAAGGACAACGGCCTCAGCACGGGTTACTTTTTTCTTAGGAAGAAAACTGCCATCTGGATAGCCTGTCATGACTCCCTGCTCCGACATTGCCGCCGTCGCTTCACGGGCCCATGAGGAAACGCTATCCTGATCCATAAATGCCGGCGCTCCTTCCGCTGCGGATAATCCCGCCCATCGCATGACCATCACGGCCATCTGCTCACGTGTAATCGGATCATTCACTCCGAAGTACGTTGCCGTATATCCCTCGATGATCCCGTAGGCTTGGGCTGTCGCAATCATATCTTGTGCCCAATGGCCATCAGAATCGGGGAAAACATGTCCGCTTCTCTCCTCCATGTTGAGGGAACGAACGAGCAGGGATACAAATTCCGCTCTGCTAATGGGACGTTCAGGTTTAAAGGAGCCGTCCAAATAACCACTAATTACGCCGATTCGAGCCACCTGGTTAATCATGTCCTTAGCCCAATGGCCATCAAGATCGGTGAAATCTCTCTCAGGGTTGACATCGACTTCTTTTTTAACCGTTGTAGCGATCACCGCAAATTTGGCCAAATGATCGATTGACCCGGTCACGGTCCTCTGGTCCCAATCCACTTTGATGTTCTTTAGTTCGATCCATTCGCTCGTTTTTTCGTCCAGCCAATAAAGACTCACGGCATCCTCTTCATGGTTGATGGCATCGGTTCCAAATTGCAGGTTGAGGGTGACCTCTTTGTGAAAAGCTCCAGTCCAATTCTTCGTAATTTCGATCACTTGGCCAACAAACCGATCGGTTTCAGATAACGGTAACCCGCTAGTGTCCTGGATAACCTTAAAGTTGAGACAAAACCCCGCGTTCCAAGCACTCTTCGGTATAATGATCCTACCATTAGGAAATGGAATCGTTTTTCCTTCCGTTCCGTTTACGCATGTGTTGTCCGGCAGTTCATCTGTCCCGCCGCTCACCCCGGAGCCGTTACTTCTACTTGAACCTCCATCCCCGCTTTTTTCAAGAACGGTGACATGAACAACTGCATGTAATTGGTCCGGGTTGATAACGTCCTCCGGCAACTCCAAGGAGCCCTTGAAAGTGTAGTCACCTGCTTGCAGTCCATTATATGCCGGTTCTTCATGGTCCCAAATCACATTTGCCTTGGCAGTACCACCATGACTTAATCTAACCTCTACCTGCTCAGGAAGAGTAATGGAGGATTTTTGGGTACCGTGGCTTACCCGGATAGCTGGAATATCGTTCACCTTGACGATAAAGCTTTGCCCCACCGTTATATGGATCGTTGTCTTCATACCATCCGGATTGGCCATATCTTCCGTTAAATTCACCAAACTGCCCGTGAAGACATAGATGCCTGGGATTGCAGCCTGATAAGGATGATTCTCATCCGCCGAGCTCCATTCCACCTCAGCGGATTTCCTCAATTGACCCGGGCTCAACGTCACTTGGACCGTATCCGGCAGGCCTATTTCATCGACGGGCGTTCCGTTAGCGACAGTTAACGCATCGGGCTCCATGACGCCTGTGATAGTATACGGATGAACAGTTACTTCAATCGGGGTGGTTTCGCCGTGCAACGAGACGCTAATCACCGCTTTCCCTGGAGCTTTCGCTGTAACCTGACCCTCTTGATCAACATCAACAATAGATTCCCCCTCACTGACAGCATAATCAGCGTTGTTCGTTGCAATAAACGACGACTGTTTTTGATGATTAGCGGTCACTACCATTTGAGTACTGTCCCCAACATCCAAAGCTTGGGAATCCATCGTGACAACTGTTCTTTCAAACGGATCCTCCCATTGAAGAAACGGCAGCGTCTGCCCGTTATAGAGGTACCAAGTATCCTCAAAATCCCAATGATCATATATCTCGTACTGCTTCATTTCGTCCCCAGGCACCGGCGTTCCGATCCCGTTATCAGGAAGGGCCGAATTATATGAACTCGTATTCCAATAGGATGAATCCACCGAGCCATGGTTGATCCCAACCAGCCCCCCGATACCGTAGCCTGCTCCTGATATGGTTCCGGAAAAGTAAGTGCCGCTAATCATGCCGCTATCCAAATTAACGCCAACCAAACCGCCGGAGAACTGTCGTCCATTCACGGTTCCCGTGGCATATGATGAATGAATCCGGCCGTCGTTGCGTCCTGCAAGGCTTCCAACGTTATCATCTCCAGAGACTTGCGCCGAAGCATAGGATCTGCTCATTTCACCGTCATTTTCTCCTGTCAGACCACCGACGCCGACTAAGCCTGCTACCGTCCCTGAAAAAGAGGAGCCGTCAATCAGACCGTAGTTCATTCCTGCCAAACCGCCGGAATAATGGGATCCTTCTACAGCTCCCGTCACATACACTTCTCGGATCGTGCCGTAGCTAATGCCAGCAGCCCCGCCTGAACTTCCGTGATAATAACTTCCTACGCCTACCCTCACGTCTTCAAGAATGACATTTTCAATAATTCCGCTGTCACCGACAAAACCAAACAAACCCAAGGGGCTCCAATAATGAGCACCTATTCCCAATCCGGTAATGCGATGCCCCTGCCCGTCGAATGTCCCACTGAATCTGGCCGAATCAATCCCGATCGGTTCCCAGCCACCTACCAAAGCAAAGCCTGACAGATCAATATCATGAGTCAAAAGGTAATGGGCCTCAAGGTTATTCCGGACAGCGTCCAGCTGCTCTGCTGTCTCGATTAAGTAGGGAGACTCCAGTGAGCCGTCTCCGCCTGCAAATATGCCGAACGCCCGGATATCGTCTGCCTTTGTTTGCTTGGCGCCATCATCCGGCGCAGACACCTCCTCTTCCTTTCCGGCTGAGAGAGATTCGTCAGATCCGTCCTCTTCCTCCTTCACGACTTCTCCTTCATTAGAAGGCAGAGTCACATTTCCATAACCTTCGGTTAAAGATACCGGACCTACGGGACCTTCTGCCGATACTTCATTAACAGGCGGCATACCGAACCAAATCAGTACTGCCGTCAATACGAAAACCAAAAAGCTATGCTTCCGTTGTCGATTGTTGTTCATCTTGTTCTTTCCTCCCCGGAGACGAACGGGACTAATTACGTGTTTCATGAACTCCACCCTATAGTAAAAAATTCAGAAGGACATGTATGTTCGGGTGTGTTTACGAGACACTGTCAGCCATTTTCCATCTCAGTATGATTCAACAGGCTTTTCACTTGCAGATGCTGAGGAGCTTTGATCCAATAACTAGTGTAATATATTAAAAAATTGGCGATGTTTCATTTTTGTCTCAAATTTTAAGCAGGAGCATGCCTGACCATGGAGCCCGGATTGCTCGGTCACAACTCCATAATCGGTTGCTTCAATCCGAAAATGTTGGAACAGTTTCCTGTTATAGCAGCTAAACATGTCAGAGAATGAATGGCGAGCGGGTGTGAAATGAACATTATTCGAGGAGCAAATAAAAAAATGACAGTGCAGAAAAAAACTCTGCACTGCCATTTATGAATTGCTCGGTGACAACTGACCCTGCGGCCATTAATCAAAGCTCTTCCTCATCCTGATCCATCGTATATTTCACCTGCATGATGATATTCTGTTCGTGATCGCCAAACTGGCGGCCGAACAGATTCAGCCCTCCCTGATTCACGGCATCGGGCTTGATGCCGATGCGCAGCCGCAGTTTGGGGCTTGCAGCGATGTTCAGCTGATCCAAAGTAACGCTCGATATCTTCTCCATATCCAGCGTCGTTTTCTCATTATCCACGCGCCATATTTTCAGAAACCCGTATTGCGTTGCCCAATCGTACCACCAGTTCGGGTTCAGCTTGCCGCGGCGATCCCCGAAATCGCCGGGGCTTGTCCACATGCCGATCTCCACGCCATTGACCCACACCGAAATATTCGAAGGCCAGTTATGATCATAATTGGGAGCCTCGGAGCACATCTCCATGGACAGTTCCAGCGATTCGATTCGTGCTCCGGCCGGAATATCCATCGGCATCAAGTATTCCAGGTATCCCTTGCGAAGCCAGATGATCTGGGCATTCACGTGCTTGGGATGGTAAAAGCTCGCCGGCTCGTCTTCCTTGATAATGTACCCGTCCGCATTCGCCATTCCGCAGGTAGGCGCCACTTCGCAATCGCTGTAATGGCCGATGGGCATATCGACTTCATAGACATGCGTGACTCCCTTAGGAACCGAATTCTTCAAATTCAACGCAATATGGATATCATCATAATTCCGGCTGCACACCTTCATGGCCCCGCGCGAAGCCGGAAGCAATTCCGTATTGATTAACTCGGCCGCTTCCAGCACTTTGATGTTGCTTGCCACCGTCGAAACGGGAAGTTTGAGTTTCTCGGCGATTTCGATGATGTTCAGGTTCTTGGAATTCAAGAGCCTCAGGATATCCACCCGAGAACGCGTTGACAAGGCATGAGCTACCGTGACCAGTCTTTCCGGGTCGTTAAAACCAAGTTCCAGCACAAATCCGCTCTCCTTTAAACATATTCATTACCTTTCATCTTATCTCTTAATGAAATGAAAAACAATCATGCTTGCAAGGGCTTACATCCGCAATTCCCCTGCATTTTGCCATAGTTTATAAGCCTGGATGCGGCGAAGAAAACCAGTCCCTTCTTAGCCAGAAATGGCTTCCGGGAGAACCGGAAGCCATCCATGATCGAGCTTGCAGCACTTCATTTTTCGGTTGACTAAGCCATCCGCTGGTCCTAATTCGCCGGCTTGATGTCGAAGAAGTCGATTTCTCCGTATCCTTCGCCTTTTGAAAAACGTATCGTGTTGGCGCCGGCCTTTAACTGGACCCGCGCCGTGGACAAGCCCCAGTTTTCCCAGCCTTTATTCGTAATATGGAATTTGTCGGCCGTTCCGGCATTCACGCTGAGCATAAGATGGGACCAATTCCCTCCGGCCGTTCCGTTTGCTGTGCGGGCCAGCAAAATGTAGTCGCCTGCGGACGGGGCATGCACCGAGAATTCCACGTAGCTCTCCGGCGTATCGATATGCCCCGCTTTCATGCCTCCCGAGCCGTTAGGGCTTTGGGATGCATAGGCGACGCCGCCGAACGTTCCCTCCTCACCTTCGTAACGGGTGTGCGCCGCTTCGCCGGAAGGCAGCGCTATCGGAGCATTCGGATTCGCCGGCACGCCGAGGTTCGGCGTATGGTCGGCGTGCCATGTGAATTTCTGCGCTCGGACCTCACGGTTCCATCCCGCGTTGTTATATTTGGCGACATGGTATAGCATCCAGTCCTCCGTACCGTCGGGTGACTTGGTAAACGAATGGTGGCCCGGGCCGTACAGCCCGTTGCCGGACTTGAATATCGGCTGGCTGCGTTTGGTCCATGAAGCCGGATCCAGCAAATCGCTGGTTGTGCTTGCCGTGATCAGGCCGAGGCAATAATCATTGGTCCAGCTTCCGCTTGCCGAGTACACCAAGCTGATGACGCCGCCGCGTACAATCACCTGGGGTCCTTCGTTTACATGCGGGGAATGATTCGTTTCCCAGCTGTGCGTAGGCCTCGCAATTTCGACGCGGCTTGAATCAATCGTCCAAGGGTTGCTCATATGGGCGATGTACAGATTCTGCCGCACATTGGTGTCCCCTTCCCAGCCGGACCAGATAAAATACAGCTGACCGTTAACCTGCAGCACCGTGCCGTCAATCGCCCATTTGTTTGTCGGGTCCGTTATCTGGCCTTTGTACTGCCAGGTTCCTTGCGTCGGGTCCGCCGACGTGTTCTCCATGACATACATGCGGTGGTTGACGTTATCCCCGTCATCCTTGGCATAGTAGATATACCAGGCGCCATTGATGTAATGCAATTCGGGAGCCCAGATCCCGCAGCAGCCCGTTTCCACGACCCTCGTCGGAGCCGCATCCACCGTGGTAAGCTGGGCCGACTTCCATATCGTCACGTTGCCGCCGGTCGTTTTCGTGAAGTAGTAAAAGCCGTCTGTGTGTTTATACACCCAAGGATCCGCTCCATCCTGCATGACCACGTTGTAGAAGTTGTTCTGAAGCGTGGCCGCATGCGTCGCCTGACCCATCGGAAGAATAAGAAATGCGCATATCGTGAGCAATAATTTATTCCGGTAATTCACCTTCATCCTTTCGTCACGTTCCTTTCGGATAATGTGCAATCATACACCAAACATGGTACAAGCCTACTTCAAGATACCGGTCATAACGGGTGCTTAATCCTCTATCGCGGCTTTGCGGGCGTTAATGCGGCGGATCACTTCAGGATCGAATTTCGATCGTCTATCATAGGTGTACAATCCGTTCACTTCCTGCTCCACGTCGTACAATTGGGTATAACAGAACCCGAACATCATGGGATGGTCCAGCAGCACGTTCGTTAAACCCGCATAACGCTCCAGAAACGCTTCTTCGGATGTCGGCCTGTCGCCGTAACCCCAAGACTTCTCGTCCTTCTGATCCGGATTCCACCAAATGCCGCCGTATTCGCTGATAAAATAAGGCTGACCGCCATACTGCTGCCGATTCGGGAAGCTGTTGTATACCTCTCCACCGTTCTTCATCGGCTCATATCGCTGTTTGAACGTCTCCGGATTTTGGTCATAATCGTGGATATCGAATATATCGGTCACCACGTGGAAGTTGCCGCTCGTATCAATCACGGGGCGCGTCGGGTCCATTTTCTTCGTGACCTCGTATACAATGCGCAGCACATCGTTATTTTGCTTGGTTCCGTCCCGGTCCCACGTCTCGTTGAACGGGCACCAGCCGATGAGGGCCGGATGATTGAAATCGCGTTCCATGCCTTCGAGCCATTCCGGCAGGAAATGGGACAATCCCTCGGCCGTGGTAATGTCCAGCCCCCAATTCGCATGCTCCCCCCATACCAGATACCCTAACCGGTCCGCCCAATACAGAAAGCGCGGTTCAAATATCTTCTCGTGAAGCCTGGCGCCGTTAAAGCCCAGTCCCATCGAAATTTCGATGTCTTTGCGGAGATCCTCATCGCTTGGAGCCGTATAGACTCCATCCGGATAGAAGCCTTGGTCCAGCACAAGGCGCTGAAATACGGATTTTCCGTTGAGGCGGAAAGCCATGCCGTCCAGCATGATGGTTCGGAGGCCGAAATATGATTGGACCGTATCGCTCGCCTGGCCATCTCCTTGCAGTGATAATTCCAGATCGTACAGCCTGGCCTGACCCGTTTCCCACAAATGGACCTCCGACAGCGGAATGGTGAGTTTGACGGACGGCCCGGATACGACAGCACTTGCATTCCCTACCGCATTCCCCTCATATAGGGCGGATGCGGTCAGTTTATGGCCTGCTGCGTTCCCGTCGATTTTAATCTCGAGGTGGGCACACCCATTATCCGGGTCACCCACCAGCTTCATGTCGGACATATAAGCCTGCGGCACTTGCTCCAGCCATACCGTTTGCCAAATCCCCGTCGTACGGGTGTAATCGCAGCCATGCGAATGGAAGCGTCCGCTTTGCTTCCCGCGCGGCTGGCGTCCGGAACGGACATCGTCTTCCGCGCAGACGGTAACGATATTCCCGCCCGGATTCACATGCGATGTGATATCAAAACCGAAAGGCGTATATCCCCCGCGATGCGTTCCTACGGATACTCCGTTTACCCAAACTTCGGTTTCATAATCCACCGCCCCGAAGTGAAGCAGAATTCTGCCGTTCCAATCCTTGGGCACCTCGAACTCCCGCTTATACCAGACCGCTGCCATGAAATCCTTATACTCAACGCCGGACAGCTTGCTTTCGGGACAAAATGGAACGGTGATCGTTCCGGTCAGCTCATGTACCGGTTCATGGAGCCCGCGTTCCTTACCGCTCCGGCCATGGTCGATTTCGAATTGCCATGAACCGTTCAAATTGATCCATTGCGGCCTTACCCATTGCGGGCGTGGGTATTCGGGACGCGGTAGTGTTAATTGAGTCATGTCGAACTCCTTTTTATTATGGTTAATTGGGCTTTAGCCCCGGCTTTTCTTTACGTACAGCCGACTGGTCTCTTCCCAGATTTCGTCCGGCCCGAGACTGAAGCAGCCGATTTCTTCGGCAGGCATATCCATATTGGGGGCATTGACCAGGTTGATCTGCGGCTCAGGGCAAAAGAATCCCTCGGTCGCTTGGTTGTTCCAGATCATCCATTGCTTGTAGGAAGTGCCCACGTCATAAACCAGAGTGACCTTCCCGGCCTCATCGGTAAGCTCCATCCGGTTCCTTCCGTTCTGGGGCTCGGCGGTATAGTGATTATCCATGCTTTCGAAGAACGGATAAACGCCGGCGCCTTGCATGGCCCGTTCATTCGCGGACAGTTCCTGATGGGAGCCGGTGGGCAGCATTCGCCCATCCAGCTCCCATCGCTTCCCGACGGTCAGCTTTAAGCGGTAATCCCTGGCGTCGCCCCCCTCGGCAAATGGCGCGTTAACGGACGTATGAAACGCCAGCAAACACGGCATCGCTTCTTGGCCTGCGTTGGTGATCGTTACCCGTTGGGACAACCCCTTATCGCTCAAACCGTAACGAAGCTGAATGTGGAACCGGAACGGAAAGTGCCCGAATACCGGATGCTGTTCATCCACGCGGACAGATACAGTCACATAAGCTTCCTGTCCGGTATGCCCGTATTCGTCCACCACCCATGGAATATTGTACAGGAATCCATGCAGATGATGCCCCGTCGCCTCTTCATTGACCGGGAGCTGATGGACTTGGCCGTTCCACCGGAACCGGCCATCTTGATACCGGTTCGGGGGAAACAATACCGGTATGCCGTGAATCATCGGCCTTGCTTTGAATGCCGGCATTTCCTCCGGCGTCGGCTCATGCAGAAACCGGTAGCCCTTTTCGATGTCCCGAAACGCTATCAAATTACCGCCGATATCCGGGAGCATGACCGCTTCATAAGCTCCTGCCCGCAGAAACACGGCTTTCTCATTATGGTATACGCCTTCATAGGCATTCGTCCCGCCCATTTCATGTGCCTCCTATTGTCCCGTCATGATTTTGCGAATGGTTTCGAGCGGCGCCTTCGGCTTACGGTCATACGTAAGCAGGCCGTTGATTTCCTGCTCGACGTCCGTCAGCTGCGTGTAGCAGTATCCTTGGATCACCGGGGAAGAGAACATCGGATCCACCACGGCTTTGAGCCGGATCAGATAATCCTCCTCGTTCTCGGCTCCGGAATACCCCCAGCCCTCCCATTCGCTCTTCTTGAAGGCAATGCCGCCAAACTCCGATACGAGAATGGGCTGGCCGTCATAGGATGCGCCGCCGACGAATATTCTCCGGTTCGCCGGCATGGCTTCCACCGCGGACGCGGCTGTTGCATACCGTTCTTCCAGCACTTCCTGGCGGCTCTCATAATCGTGAATGGTGACCAAGTCCGTGGTCATATGCTCCCATCCGTCGTTATATACAACCGGTCTGCTATCGTCTAACGACTTCGTTAGATGGTACATGGCGAGCCCATGCTGCTGCTGGCGCTTATCCATCTGCACATTGGGAACACCCCAGCTTTCATTGAGCGGGACCCAGGTTATGATGCAGGGATGGTTATAATCCCGCTCGATGATCTCCTGCCATTCCGCCGTGAAACGGCGAACATACGACTCGGAATATTCGTACGCGTTGGCCGCCTCGCTCCATAGCAGCAGGCCGAGCTTGTCGCACCAGTACAGGAACCTGGGGTCCTCCGTTTTCTGGTGCTTTCTCACGCCGTTGAACCCCATTTCCTTTGCCAGCTCCACGTCGCGCTTCAAGGCCTCATCCGACGGCGCCGTGAGGATTCCCTCGGGAAAATAACCCTGATCCAGCACCAGCCGCTGGAAATACGGGCGATTATTCAGGCACAGTTTGCCGTTCTCGATCGATACCTTCCGCATCCCGAAATAGCTGGATACTTGATCAACGACGTCTCCATCCTGAACAAGGCGGAATTCGATGGCATACAAGTTCGGATGCTCCGGACTCCACAGGCGTCCCAGGCCATGTTCCGTAAAATCGTTCAGGCCAATGGTCCGCAGCTGCTCTGCGCTTCGAATGGCATATTGATCTTCGGCAACACACTCGCCCTGATAGGATACGGTGATCTGCAGCTTGAGGTCCTCGTCCTCCATCGCCTTGTAGCCTTCAAGGAAGGTCCGGATGCGAATTTCGTTGCGGTCGATATCGGGCGTCATCATCGTTTTGCCCAAGTGTACCGGGGATACCGGCTCCAACCACACGCTTTGCCAGATGCCGGTCGTACGGGTGTAGAAGATGCTTGCCGAATGCTCAAGCCAGTATTGTTTGCCTCGCGGCAGGGTGACGTCGCGGCTGAAATCTTCCGCCCGCAGCACGAGCGTGTTGCTTCCTTTCACGAGCGAAGCCGTAATGTCGACCTGGAATGGGGTATGCCCGCCTTCATGCATGGCTACCAAGTGCCCGTTTACCCACACTTTGGCCAAATAATCCACGGCGCCGAAATGAAGCACGATCCGTTTTCCGTTCCAGTCCTGCGGAATTTCGAACGTTCTGCGGTACCACACGACATCATGAAAGGAAGGATCGTCGATGCCGCTCAGCTTGCTTTGGAACGTAAAGGGGACATTGATCTTCCTCGTAAAGGAAGCCTGCGCTTCCGCCTGATGCCACCCTGCATCCTCGCCGATGGCTTCATCGTCAAAACTGAAATCCCATTCACCATTGAGGGTTAACCACTCTTTGCGCTGAAACTGGGGCCTCGGATATTCGCTGCGAATCGTTTGTGCCTTGCTAACTTCTGTCGTCAAGATGCTGCTCACTCCTAATGATTCAGTCTCTCTATCTGCTTGTTTGAACGCCTAGCCTTTGATCGAACCGACATAAACGCCTTTCACGAAATACTTTTGCAGGAACGGATACACCAACAATATAGGCACCGTCGAAACCACGATCGCGCAGTATTTAACCAGCTCCCGGAACGCGGTCGAGCTCTGGGCGCTGTTAATGACGACACCGCCCGCGCTGCCGATCGTGGTGGCCGTTGAATCGTTGGCGACCAGGATTTCCTTCATTAACAGCTGTAACGGGAACAATTCCCTATCCTTCAGCAGGACCATCGCGTTAAACCAGGAGTTCCAATTGCCGACCAAATAGTACAGGAAGATTACGGCCAGCGTCGCCTTCGACAGCGGCAGGATCACCGTGATCAGGATGTTGGCCTGGCTTGCGCCGTCGATTAGTGCCGCTTCTTCCAGCTCTCTCGGAATCGATTGGAATCCGGTCCTTAGAATGATGATGTTCCATGTGCTTAAAGCGGTCGGCAGAATCATGGCCCACAAATTGTTGTACAAGCCGATGTCCTTCATTAACAGGAACCAGGGAATCAGCCCTCCGCCAAAGAACATCGTGATCGTAATCATGACCATGATGTAATTCTTGAAATACAAGTCCCGCCTGGACAGCACGTAAGCGCCCAATATCGTCATGACCATATTGACCAAGGTGCCCAGTCCAACGTAAATGATCGTATTCAGGTATCCCCTGAGCAGGCTGTTGTCCTTAAACACCAGCTTGTAACCGTCGAGCGTGAATCCCAGCGGTTTGAACAATACCCCTCGATGAGCCACCAAAGCGCCGGGATCGCTGACGGAAGCGAACAAGATATGCAATATGGGATAAAAGCACACCAACGTTAAAGCGGTTAACAGCGTATAGTTCGTAAAGTCGAATACGCGGTCCCCGATGCTTTTATGCTTCCTGCTTCGTTTCACCTTGAGTTGCTTGATTTCCTCCATAACCTTCCCTCTCTCTTACCATAAGCTGGATTCAGATCTGCGCTTCACGATGGTATTCGTCATCCATAACAGCCCGAAATTGACGATGGAGCTTACTAAGCCGACGGCAGTGGAATAACTCAGGCTCGCTTCCCTCAAGCCCCTTCGGTAAACATAGGAAGCGATGACATCCGCCGTATCGTAGATCAAAGGATTGTAGAGCAGGATAATTTTCTCGTAGCCGGAAGCCATCAATCCGCCGATCGCAAAGATAAACAGAATGATGATGACCGGGCTGATCTGAGGCAGTGTAATGTACCACATTTTTTTCACCCTGCCGACCCCGTCGATATCGGCTGCTTCATATAACGAAGGATCGATGGAGCTCATCGCAGCCAGGTAAATGATGCTGTCCCAGCCGATGCTCTGCCAGATTCCGGAAAAGGTATAAATCGGCCGGAACAAATTGGAGTATCCGAGAAGGGACGAATAGTCTTTTCCCGTTATGAAGGAAAGCAGCTGCGTAACAACTCCCTCATTGGACGTAAAGATGTGAATGATCCCGCACACGACCACCAGTGAAATAAAATGCGGCATGTACGTGATGGTTTGCACGGTCCGCTTGAACTTGGAAGAACGGACTTCATTCAGCAGCAAGGCCAGGATGATTGGTGCCGTAAATCCGAAGACGATTCCCCATACATTCAGCAGGAGCGTATTCTTGACGACTCTCCAAAAATAGGGTCCTGAGAAAAAATCGATGAAATGCTTAAAGCCCACCCAATCGCTGTCCGCGAAGCCCAGCAAAGGCTTGAAATCCTTGAATGCGATCATGACGCCCCACATCGGCCCGTAGCAGAAGATCAAGAACCACGCCACGACGGGAAGGGCCATCAGATAAACGAACCAGTTCTTTTTCAGGTCCTTTTGAATCAAGCGCTTGGTATTCTTGGGCTCCGAGGGTGTCCGGACATGGTCTATTCCCCTGTTTTTCCGTAAAATCTCCATGAATCAACCACCTGTTCTTATTATGAAAACTATCGTTGGTTATACCGATCCAAGGCTGCCTGATGGAGACTCAAGAATTCGTCCAGCCCCATGCTTTGCGCTTCCTTCAAAAATTTATCGTAAGCATCGACCGGCAATTCGCCCATGATGATCTTCGCGAAATATTCTCCGCGCAGCGTGGACAGCTGGTTCCCAAGCTCGGCTTCGCGCGAGGCTTCTTCTTTCGTAAACGTGATCGGCGGCATCGCCATGCTAGTGTCCATGTTCTCCGTCCAGTCCTGACGAATATCTCCGGAATAGCTGCCTTTCGCCGTGATCAACGGGTTGGCATTGTGCTCGTCGCGGATATTCGGCCAACTATGCCAGCGGTATTTCCAAAGCGTGACGTCTACCGGCTGACCGTCCGGATCATTGTACATATAACTATTTTCCGGATAATAAGGCATTCCTTGCTCATCCACCAAGTGCACGGTGCCGTACTCCCCGAAGTTGATCAGCTCCCAGCCTTTCTTGGAATAGTTGAAATCCAGCCATGCCATAGCGGCTTCGACATTTTTGCTCTGGGTCGTGATGGCTGCACTGGTTCCGGTTCTTTTGAAGTTTTTGTAGGTGGTCGCGGATTTGTCCCCTTCATTCAGAACAGGATTCAGTGCCCCCACGAAATCAATGTCGTTTTGCACTTTCCAGTAGCTCCACATCGTATCCGGGGAATCCATCATCACGGCCGTATCGTCGGAAATCGCGCTGGCCATCCGTTGATTGAAATCGGCGGTAGCCCAGTCCCGATTCAGCAGGCCTTCCTTGTTCCACTTCTGCATCGTTGCGAGATATTCCTTGGCTTTCGGCTGTGCCGGCCCCCAAGCAGCCTTGCCGTTCTCGTCCATGAAGGTCCAATCCCAGACGCCGTATGCGCCATTAATAATGCCGGTAAAAATTTGGCCGTACGTCGAGCCGTAATTCAGCGGCGCCTTATATCCGACTTCCTTGCTTTTTTGCAGGAACTCATACCATTCGTCTATCGTGTTCGGGACTGGAAGTCCGGTCTTGTCCAGCGCCTCCTGCTTGATCAGCATCCCGAACCAGGTCCATTCGGAATACGGCGCGATGCCGTAGAAGCCCAGCAGCCTGCCGTCGTCGGTCACGGTCGTTTTTCTTCTCGTTTCGTCCGAGTTGCGCCATGCCGTATAATTCGGAGCGTGCTTTTCCATCAGGTCGGTGAGATCAAGGTAAGCGCCATCGTTGACCCCTGCTTCGAAGCCTCCCGGATAACGGCCCGGGTCAATAATGATGTCCGGCAGCTCGCCGGAGGAGATCATCAAGGTAAAGGCATCGGCTTCCTGTCCGACCGGCGGCGTAATGAAGTTCACCTTGATGCCGGTGAGCTTCTCCACCTGCTTCTGAACCAAGTGATTATTCATATCCGGGATGTTGGAGTTGGCAGGCATCCAAACATCCAGCACCACATCGCCCTTAACCGGATATGCGGAATAATCGCTTGGAATAACTTCGTCAAATACATCTCCGAGGTATGTATCGTTCAGCGTGCCGTTGACCTCATCGATTTGCTCCTGCGTCGGTGCTTTATTTCCGCGTATATCGCCGCTGATATCCTCGAACGTCACCTCATTCTTCTCTACTTCTTCCTCTTGGGTTACGGTGTTGTCAGGCTTGTCGTTTGCCTTGCCGCTGCAAGCGGTTACCGTCGATATAATCAGGATGGATATGAATAACAAAGTGAAAAAACGCTTCATCGTTCCGTTCATGCTTAACCTCCCATGATATGAATAATTGCGAGCACCCCGCCGCTGCGCCATAGAGGATCCATATGCCGTCGTTATCCAGGGGGCGTCCGGTTTTAAGCTTTAATCTGTCTTTTTTAATCCTTCGAAGCTAGTGTCTCCTTGTGTCATGCATCTTCGTGTCTTTGAAAACCTTCGTCGCTTCGAATTGGCAAAATCCCGTTTCTGCTTCATCTGCTTCGCTTCATGGTTCAATGCTTCATGTCTTTTCAGGCTGATGCATGACAAGGGTCATTCGCGGTCTAAGCACCTCCGCCCTGACACAATCCTCTTCATCATGGCCATTGGATATGGATCCCCTTTCACATGTGAAATTGATGAGACTGGCAGCTGTTGCACATCCATTTAATACAATTATTCTGTATCTTTAACCGAAGTATAAGCATACACCGCTATATTGTCAACGCTTTCATACATAATTTTCGTAACTAAATTTGTATGTGATCCAAAAATACACTTTGATAATGAGAATAACGAGAATAATGAGATAAAAAAAATCCCTTTTGAATTAAGGAGTTTTCATGAAATTTCGTTTTTTTTTTATATATTTTTGCGGCTCTCGTCATACATGTGCATCTTTTCGTAACAAACCCCCATTTATTACAGATATATTGTAATAAATGGGGGTTTATATAGATCAATTCCTATGGTTATTCGCTTACAATCCGCATATATTATTCTCCGGACGGTTTGGCCAAGGCATCCGACTCGGCAGCCGGTACGCCGAAATCCGGAGTTCCATCCGGCTTCCAGCCGAATTTCTGGATGCGGGTCGACCGCAAGGCCGTCTCGACGCCAGGCGCGGGCAGCGCATGGTAAACGATCCAATCCTCCTTGCCATCCGGCGATTGCGTGAAGCTATTGTGACCGGTAGCGTACACTCCGTTTTCCACGCTTTTGCAAAATACGGGCTGCATCGATTTGGTCCAGGATTTCGGATTCATCGGATCCCCGTTTTCTTCCATCGTGAGCATGCCCAGCGAATAATCCTCCGACCAGGTGGTGCTGGCCGAGTACACCATAAAGATGCGACCGTTCCGGCGGAGAATGACGGGTCCCTCGTTAATCGCCATTCCGCCTTGTTTTTCCCAAGACAGGGTCGGAGCCGTAAGCAATACATGGTCCCCCGTCAATGTCCAAGGGTTCGACATGCGCATGATGTAGATCGCGGACCCGTAATCCGGGAAATGGCCATATCCGGCATACAGGAAATATAGCTGGTTGCCTAGGGTCATAACCGTGCCGTCCAAGCCGGGGACCGGAGTCGGCAGCGCGCCTTTCCATACCCATTGTCCTTCCATCGGATCAGCCTCGGCGTTCTCCAGCACGCATATTTGGCGGGACTCATCCCCTCCTCCGTCATTCGCCGTGAAATAGATGTACCATTTGTTGTCCAAACGATGAATTTCCGGTGCCCATAGGTTATGGCTGTACCTTCCCCCGGGTTCCGGAGCCCAGATCGTTTTCTTCCGTCCTTCCGCAAGGCCCGTTAAGGTTGCGGATCGCGTCAGCTCCAGATGATCGCGTTTCGTCGACATAAAGTAATAATAGCCGTCCGTATGCCTCCATACCCAAGGATCGGCTGCCTGCTCTACGATCGGATTGTTGAATGTTGGTCCATTCACCATCTTCGAATCCCCCTTATCCCTTGAAATTCCTGGTTTTTGATCAACACTACGGCAATTCAACCCTTGACTCCTTGAACTCCCTACACCTCCCGCAAAAAGTTAAACCCTATCTTACTGATGTCTTCCAGCCTTGTCTATACGCAATTTTACGAGGTCCAGTCGCGTCAGATTATGTAACATTGGAAAATTAGGGAAATATGAATGGGGGCATCTAAGTTTCTATAGCCATCTTGGAAACAGCCGTGGTATTTTCGATGGGTTTGATGGAAATTCGGGAGGTGCTGCACAATCAAAAAAGCTGACCCTAACGGATCAGCCTTATCTTTTTCTTGATATCGATCTCGCCAAACGAAACCCGAGATCCTCAATCCGAAACGTCGGGTGGCTGCGGCGGCGGCATGTCGCTCCGCAGCCTCTGGCTTCTTCGGCCCAGCTCCCTCCGCGGAATACTCTGTAGGAGCCGTATACATTCGGATCGTAAAGATCCCAGCACCACTCCCATACGTTTCCGAGCATATCGTAAAGCCCCCACGCATTCGGCCGCTTTTTGCCCACCTCATGCAGGACGCCTCCGGAGTTCCCTCCATGCCAAGCGATGTCGTCAAGCTCTCCGTAACGGTAGCCAAGACTCCCGGCTTTGCACGCGTATTGCCATTCCGCTTCCGTCGGAAGGCGGTAGCCGTCCGCCTCCTTGTGACAAACGACGGATTCACCGTCATCCGTTAACGAATAACATTCGTTCAGGCCTTCGCGCCGAGATAACATATTACAAAAGAGAATCGCTTCATGCCATGATATATTCACGACCGGGGACTCCATCAAATCATCGCATCCGGATGTCTTTGGCATGATTGAGAAATACAACGCCTTCGTTACAGGGACCGATGCAAGCTGAAATGCAGGCACTTCCACCGTCCACGAGGACTTTATACGGTCGTCCCTTAATTGAACTGCGCCTGCTGGAATGTTCACCATCGAAACCTCTTTTGGATCAAGCCCAGATACCGGCAACGATCTTCCTCCCGTATTCGCTACTTAGTTGCTCCATTGGCTTAAACGTTCGATCCCCTCTTGTTCACTGGGCAAGAAAAAGAAATCATGGCCCTTATTGCATTCGTAAATAAAATCTTGAAGGCTTTGGCTTGGATAAACCGAAAAGTCTCCAATGATCGCAATTTTCACCTGATAATTGATAAACTTCTGAAGAATGTCGCCTGCAAGCCGCGTCTTCAAATCGAAGAAAGACTCGCTTATCAACGATTGATCCATCACAATGCGGCGGCTGTCCGTTTCATATTGCACGGTGGCCATGAGATCCAGGGCCGACTGGACATCCTTAATCAATACCTCGCTGCCGCTTACGACAGCAATCGTTCCTCCATCGGTTTCAACCTTCGTGATATTCATCAAACTCCTCCTCTATTGATAAGTCTTCTTACATAATCCTCACATATGTACCGGTTATCCTCGTCCTTGTCGGGCGGAACCTTCGCTACTCTAAAGAAGCTCAGGCCAATCACCATCGCCATCAAGCCATATGCCGCACTATGGGAATCTTCAACCGACATCTGCCCCGTCCGGTTACCGTATTCCATAATCTTGGCGATGCCTTGGAGATCGCGCTCGTAACTCTTGGATGCAACTTCCTGCAAATGACGGTCCAGCATGGCTTTTGAAAAAAACTGCACAAAGAGCTTGCCTTGATCCTCATAGGGGATAAACATCTTATCGACTCCGTCTAGCTGCGAAACATTCAGCTTCTGATCCGTGTCCTCGCTGTACGGAGGGAGCATATGCTGCAGGACAACCTCCATCATTTCCTCGGCTGACATGGCAGGCTCAATGCCTGATTCGATCTTTAGCCCATAGTAGGCCAGGAACGACTTGAAGGCTTCGGTCGTCAAAAAATCCTTATTCTTGAAATAATAAGTGACCACTCCCTTGGAGCAGTTCGCATACTCGGCAACCTTATCCAGCGTCATCCCTTCGATTCCATGCAAGCTGATGCAGGTTAACGTGGCGTTAATGACGTCTGCCCTGCGCTTTTGTTCCATTCCCAATTTGGGCATCATTTCTCACCTGACATCTTGATTTTATTTATACTGAACAGTCGGAATAAAAAAAGTGTACACAATGTTGATTCATGCTGTCAATGAACATTTATTTGGCTGATAGCTGGCTGCATGGGGCAAATCCTGAGCTTCTCCTGCGATCTCTCGCCAGCTGCTGTATCAATTAAAGCAATAAGATTCTGGTTGAAGGATATTACGAACGAGGCGCACGCCCGCATCTTTTTAGAGTGGAGCATTTGTAGAGAACCTGTGTAGCTATTGTAGAGAATTTGTAGAGCATGCTTTGTTATTCTGATATCCGCTTGTCAAAATATGTTCTTCCATGTCAAGAAGGCCGCCTTGGGGCAGGTTCGCTTGAGATGCAAGTACATGTCGACACACAAATCAAAAAGAAGGAGGATGATCATTTTCATGAAAAAATCCGGAAAATTCGGATCCTTGTTTATGGTGATCTGTATGCTCGTTGCCACGTTTCAGCCTTTGACGGCACCAGCCTCTGCGGCGGCGGCACCCGAGGACAAATGGGTCACCTATAAACTTGATAATTTCAGCAATTCCAAGCAAGTCGATTTATTCTCGCTGAACGGCCAAGCCAAAGTGATGCAAGACAGTAAAGGACGCGATATCCTGCGTCTGACCGAGGCACAAGGAAACCAGTTCGGTACGGCTTTCAACAAAAAGCTGATCGCCGCGGGCAACAATTATTCCTTCAGCACTTTTTTCAAATTCCGCTTGAACGGAGACAATCGTACCAACTCTCCTGCCGACGGCATCACCTTTACCATTCAGGCCCAATCCAACAGTGCGGGGGAAGTCGGTGTGGGGATTGGTTACGGCGGGATCAAACCCAGCTTTGCGGTGAAGTATGATACATACCAGAACCCGAGTCCGGTTAACGATCCATCCGCTAACTACATCGGACTTGCAAAAAACGGTAGTGTGAACAATACCAATCCCGATTGGTATACAACGAACCTCAATGGCATTACGCTGTCTGGGGGAGAAGATCTATACTCCTGGATCGACTACGATGGACAGACCAAGGTTGTTAAGGTTTACCTGAGCAAGGATGCTGCACGTCCGACAACTCCCGTTCTGGAAACAGGCAACATCGACCTGGACGAAATCTTTGATGGATATCCCGGCGTTTATGCGGGATTCACCTCCGCCACCGGCGGCTCGATGGAAACCCATGATATTCTCGGATGGTATTTCACGAACGAATTCGAGCCGATCGATACGGCAAATCCAGACTATGCCTACAAACAAGCGCCAACTCAAGTTAAGCTCCAAGCCATTCCTACGGGTCAACCTGGCCAGTATCAATTGGTGGGAACAGCGCTCGATTACAACGGCGACCCTGTAGAGGGGGCACCGTTAACTTTCTCTTCGGAAAAAGGGGCTCCCGTTGTTGCCGATCATACGGCCAACCATCAAGGGCAGGCAACAACGATTTTAGACTTCGGTACCGATACACCATCGGGAACGGTCACAGTGGTCACGGTCGGGGGAGCCTACGCTACCGTACAGATTCCGGACGCCCCTTCCCTCAATCGGGGAACTACCCCGGATCAAGCCAACACGCTGACATGGAATACGGTGACGGGCGCGACCTACTACAATCTGTATAAAGACGGTGTTCTCCTCGACTCGAACATTACGACGCCGAACTACCTCGTCAGCGGTGTCACACCGGATCAGCCCGGTCAATTTACGGTGACGGCCGTCATCGTTACTGACGAAGGGATAACCGAATCGATCCCGTCCAATTCCGTACAACTCCCCGTGGATTTGGGGCTTACGCTGGACAAGGACGTTTACGATTTAAGGGCGGGTACGACGCATCAAACTGTGGTTTCTTCGGTATATTCCGACGGAACGAAGCATGATGTTACCCTGGATCCGGGGACCATCATTACGGTTAATGACCCTAAGGTAGCCATCATTGACGAGAACGGTCTCTTAACGGCGGTCGGAGCGGGCTCCACCGTAATTGATGCTGTATATAACGGCAAAACCGTGCAGTCCGTCATTAAAGTAAGCATTGATGCTCCAGCATTAAGGGCCGAACACGTGCATGCAACTGGGGCCGAGTTATTGTGGAACGCCGTCCCTGGCGCTCAAACGTACAATATCTATGATGCCAACGGACAGCTGATCGCCGACGGAGTGACAGGCACTAGCTATGTGTTGTCCGGCCTGAAGCCGGAAACGAAGCAAAGCTATGTCGTCAAAGCCGTCAGCAACGGCATTGAATCCCCTGCTTCGCCGCCCGTGGAAGTAACCACGCCGGCATCCGGCCTGCGCGATCTGTTGATCGATCCGGCAAGCGTCACGCTGCAGACCGGTGATCAGCACACGCCTAAGGTAACGGCTGTTTCCTTGGATGAAAGCATCCAGGATGTAACAGGCAAAGCCACATATACATCTTCCGATGATAATGTGGCCACGGTCGATGCCAATGGCGTCGTTACCGCCGTAGCACCAGGCACGGCCATCATCACGGCTACGCATGACGGAAAATCCGTCACGCAAACCGTCCATGTTCATGATCAGGCATTATCTTACAACCTGGATGTAACGGTGACCCCTGAAGGCGTATTGGCTGACGGGAAGTCTCCGGTCACGGTTACCGCTAAGGCAACTGATTCCAAGGGCAACCCGATTCCTGGTGTGCCCGTGGTCATCACATATGATTCCGGTAAAACCAAGACGGTGACCACCAATGAAGAAGGGATTGCCGTATGGACATACGAACCTGCGGTATTAACGGACACGACGCCGTTATACGACATCGTTGTGGCAGAGATACAGGATCCTGGCACAGGCACAACCGTTCAAGCAAGCAAGGGCGTACATTACTTCCCTGCCGCCATTGACGGCATCGTTGTGGATCAAATTACCGGCAAACCGGTAGCAGGCGCAAAAATTACCGTGGAATCCGATTTCAACAACGACGGAATCCCTGATTTTTCGGCTGAGGTAACGACCGGCGAGGACGGCTCATACCAGATTCCGGTTCCGCGCGGCAACTATACCTACGAGCTGAATATCGAAACTCCGGTTCAAATCGGAGGGCGTGATGTCACGTTGACGCAAACCAAAGAGGTTACAATCGGCACTGTACAACCTGGCCAAACGATCAAACCTTCGAACCTGCTGAGAGGTCAATTATTTGTTGCTTCCGCCAGCGGAGCATCCAACCCTGACACCATCGGGGATATCCTCGGCAGCGGAAAAGCCGTTGCACTGCTTCAAGGCTTGAACGGCAGCAGCTTTAAGCAGCCGCTCAACGTAGCCAATGACGGAACGTTCTCGCTGGATCAAGTCCCGCCGGGGAAATACCAAATATCCTACCAGCTTGAACTGGCGGATGGAACGGTATTGGCAGGTCCTGCTTCCATCTTGGACGTGGATATGACCCAAGACGGACAGACCGCGATCGTATACTCCCTGATAGATCCATACGGCATCATCACGGATGCATCGACAGGAAAAGTGATTAGCGGCGCGGACGTTCAATTGTATTGGGCTGACACTGCGCTGAACCGTCAGAAAGGACGGGTGCCGAACACACTCGTATCCTTGCCTGCACTGGCTGGGTTTGCGCCTAACCAAAATGCCAATCCGCAGATTTCCGACGCGGCTGGCGAATATGCATGGATGGTATATCCGGAAGGCGATTATTACATCGTCGCGAAACGAAGCGGCTATTACACTTATGACACTCGGGTTTCCAAACCGAATGCTCCAGCCGTTAACGGTTCCGACAGTTATATCCAAGACGGGATCATCCATGTGGGACAGAGCATTATCGCATTTGACTTTGCTATGCAGCCAGTGCCGTCCTCAAGTAATGGCGGGGATTCATCTGGATCAGGTTCTTCTCCATCAACGCCACCTTCAAGTCAGCAGGGCGATGTGACATTGAACCTGTCCACGGACAAGAAGCAAGTCCAAGAAGGCACGCAGTCGACCATTACCGTCGATTACGCTAACCGTACCAACGCGGCATTACGTGATGCATCGGTTCAAGTCACCCTTCCTGAAGGCGCCGAAGTCGTGAATGCTCACGGCGGAAAGGTTGATGGCAGAACCGTAACCTGGAATGTGGCTCATCTCCCTGCCGGAAGCACCGGCAGCTTCAAACTGGACATCAAGTGGGGACAGATTGCAGCCAAAGAGATTCAATATGAAATCATCGGACAGCTTACGGCAGGTAGCAGCAAAAAATCCAATAGCGTCCATGTTCAAGTATTCTCTGACCGGTTCGGCGATCTCCAGCATCAGCGTTATATTCTCGGGTTCCCTAACGGTAAATTCCAACCGTCCAATACCTTGACCCGGGCCGAGCTCGCTGCAATCGTTGCTCGTCTGTCGGAGAAAACCACAGGTCACGCGAACTCGAGCTTTAACGATATTCGAAAAGGACATTGGGCGACCGATTACATTCGAATCGCGGTATCCCAAGGATACTTCAACGGTTACGCAGACCATACGTTCCGTCCGGATGCACCAGTCACTCGCGGAGAACTGGCTGCGGTGCTGGCCCGTTTCCTGGATCTGGACACATCGGCTTCCGTGAATATCCATTTTACGGACATCGAAGGAAGCTGGGCTGCCGAATCCATTGAGGCATTATATCGCAACAATTTGCTATCCGGTTATCCTGGAAACACGTTCCGGCCTAACAACCGCATAACGCGTGTTGAAGCCGTCACGTTGATCAACAAAGCGTTATACCGTGGACCTTTGACGGGATTGGAGCCGCTCTTCCCTGATGTAGCAGAAACCCATTGGGGCTTCGGCGATGTTCAGGAAGCAACGGTTTCTCACCAGTCCACTCGTCATTCAGACGGCGTTGAGGTTTGGGTTTCCACGCTTAAGGATAACGTGAAGTAATACTCTCACTGAAATCCATGCCTATCATAGGCAGGATGCTGTCGATCATCAAAGCATCCAACCGCTCAACCCCCGGTCTTATTCCAGACCGGGGGTTTCCTTGTTCCAGATACATGTAGGCATGCATTCAGCTAACTTAAAAATAGCGACAGGGTTATCCAGGGGGATATTCCTTATCTTCCCTATGCTTAAATCCGACCCGTGCTATAATGGATTCACGATTTAAAGCATACGGAACAGGGGCGACTTTTTCATGCAATCTCCTAAAACGGTACTGATTATTGAAGATGAGCGGGATATCTCGCGCATTGTGAACGATTATTTGTGTGTCCAGGGATTCAGCACGTTCATCACGGAGAATGCGAGGGACGGATTGCAGGGAGTCCGTAACCGGCAGCCGGATTTTATCATTCTTGATTTGACGCTGCCTGACGCTGACGGAATTGAAGTATGCCGCGAGCTTCGTACATTGACTTCTGCGCCCATACTTATTTTAAGCGCTCGCAGCAGCGACACGGACAAAGTGCTTGCCTTGGGTTTCGGCGCCGATGATTATATGACCAAGCCCTTCTCGCTCAGTGAGCTGGTCGCCCGGGTTCAGGCGCATTTGCGCAGAATGGCCGACCCGAAACTCCAGGCAACAACACAACAGCTATTGCGATTCGGCACGTTATCGATTGATAAAGGCGCCCGCCAGGTCATGACCGGACAACGGGAAATTGCATTATCCGCGAAGGAATTCGACCTGCTCTATTTTCTCGCATCCAACCCGAACCAAGTGTTTACCAAAACACAGCTGCTGGATCAGGTGTGGGGGTACTCCGCTTATGTCGAGGATAATACGATCACGGTTTACATTCGGCGGCTCCGCGAGAAGCTGGAACGCAGCGGAATCAAATCCGCCTATATCACGACGGTTTGGGGTGTAGGTTATAAATTCGACCCCGATGAAACGGAGTAGACTTTTATGCACTGGAAACCATGGTATGCAAGAAGACTCTGGGTAGCATGCCTGTCTCTTTTTGTACTTTTGCTGTCCGTCGTTTGGCTCGCTTGGCCCTCGAAGCAGCCTGCTTCGTCCTCCATCGTCAACCACATTCGCTTGCTGACCAATACGATCGTCCATGACTTGGAGAACGAGTTTGCCGAATTGCTCCTTTCCGATGCCCCGATTCGAGAGAAATTAAACGGCTGGAGTCAAGAAACACGGATCGGCCTTAAGGTCGTGCTTCCTGACGGAACGATGATATATGACAGCGATGATTCATCGGTACGCCGTATTCATCCGCGCTTTGAACTGGACTATACGCTGCGTATGTCCGACGGCGACCCGCCCGATTACCACCTGGCATTTCCGCTGCTGGGTGCCGGAACCAACGCCTTCGCAGGCTATGCGCAGTTTTCCGTCCCTGCATCTGCAGCGACCGCGGCCATCCCTTCTTCCGGCTTGCTACTCGTTGTGCCATGGACCTTGCTTTCCTTGGCACTTTTGACGCTGCTTTATGTACTCTTCGCCACCGGACGCCGGGTGCAGCGGGATCTGGTTGAGCCTGTTGCCGGGCTCAAGCCCTATGCGGAAGCCATCCTGAAGGGCGATTACGAGCAGCGCGCCGAATGGACAAGCAATAACGAGGTCGGCGAACTCTATGCCGTATTTGATCTCATGCGTGAAGAAATTCGCAATTTACATATGCAGCAAACCTCGCACAGCCAGTCGCACAAGGAACTCATTTCCAATCTGTCCCATGATTTAAAAACCCCGCTGGCGACCATCAAAGCCTACATCGATGCGATTCGTGAAGGCATCTGCCCCGATCTGCCGAGTGTGATGGCTTACTTGGAGGTGGTGCATGCCAATACAAGCAAGATGGCTGTGCTTGTAGACGATTTGCTGCTGCACGCGCTGCGCGATCTGGACCAAATTGCGGTGCGGCCGCTGGAGCAGTACAGTTCTTCGACGATTGAACCTGTGTTGCGAACCATGGCGCACTACATACGTACGATGGGGGTGCGCTGCGTGGAGCCTTCTTCCATTCCGAACGTGCTTGTTATCATCGATGCTGTGCGTTTCGAGCAGGTCATCGCCAATCTCGTCACGAATGCCCTGAAGCATACCAAGCCCGGGGATACGATTACGCTCGCCGTTGAGGAGTTCGCCGAATCATCCAGTTTGCGGATCATAATTTCCGATACGGGCAGCGGTATTTCCCCGCAGGACATGCCGTTTATTTTTGAACGGTATTACCAAGGCAGTGTCCCGGACCGCAAGAAACTGGCCGAGCGGCACGGGGTTGGACTTGGTTTGTCGATTTGCAAATATATTATGGAAGCGCATGGCGGCACGATCACGTTTCACAGCAAGCAGCAGCAGGGAACGACCTTCTGCTTGACTCTGCCGCTAAGCTGACCCCTGTCATACTTTATTCATAATTTGATAAGGAATGCGCAAGAATCGTCCTCTATAATTTGGAAGCATGAGAAGAGAGGAGACCCTGTCATGCCTACAAACAAAACCATCATGCTGCAAGCTTCCAATTTATGCAAAACCTATACCACCGGCAAAGAGCAGTACCATGCCGTGCGCAATGTCGATCTGTCGATATATACCGGCGACTTTACTGTGATCATGGGAGATTCCGGGTCCGGAAAGTCGACCTTGCTTTACTTGCTTAGCGGACTCGACGCCGTGACGGCCGGTGAAGTCTACCTTCAGGGACAGCGCCTCGATCAATTTTCGGCTAAGGAGCTTGCGCGTTTTCGAGCAGATCAGATCGGTTTTATCTATCAAAACAGCAACCTCGTGCCGGATTTGACGCTGTTCGATAACGTCGCTCTTCCTGGTTATATCGCCAATCGGGACAAAGAAGCCGTAAAACAAAGGGCCAATGACCTGATGACAAGCCTGCATCTCGAAAAACAAGGCTCCCGGCTGCCTTCCCAGGTGTCCGGAGGCCAGCAGCAGCGGGCCGCCATCGCCAGGGCGCTCATCAACCATCCGGATATGATTTTTGCCGATGAACCCACCGGCAGCCTCAATTACGAACAAGGGGTTACGGTGCTCGATATCCTGAGCCGGATGAATGCGGAAGGCCAATCGATTGTCATGGTCACCCACGATATGAAGGCGGCCTGCCGCGGCAATCGCCTGATCTACATTCGCGATGGCAAGATCGGCGGCACGCTGGATATGGGACCCTACGCCCCGGAGTTAGCCTCCGAGCGGGAAGCAATGATCTTTGCTTATGTCACCGGGAGGAGGTAGTCCGAGATGCGTGCCATTTTGACGCTATGCTGGGGGAACATTCGCAAACGAAAATTGCAAAACGCGCTGATCGCATTGCTCATTGCGCTATCTGCTCTATTAGTCAGCACCGCTTTCACGGTCTTGATGAATACGGAAAATGTATTCGAAGAGCGCCATACGGCTGCTCAAGGTGCCCATGAAATCATAAATATGACCCGCGGGCTGCATGATGAACGCATGGTTGCCGATTGGTGGTCAACCCAGGAGGGCGTGACCGCCTCCAGCCTTATTCCTTACAAGCCTTGGACCGGCTTGGTTTATAACGGGGAAGAACTGCCCAATCTGTATCTGTATATGATCGATACACCTCCGATGCCGCATGGGGTCAATCATCCGCTCCCCGGCGCCGGACCGTCTCAACTGACCGTTCCGGAAGCCGGAACCGTCTGGGTGCCCACCTCGCTCGCCTACAAATACGGCATGGAAATCGGCGATGAACTGGTGTTCACGGCCGGGGCTGCCCCGGTACAATTCACGATCGGCGCTATCGTTATTGACCTGTCACATGGCGGCCCCTTCACCACCACTGCCCGCATCTGGATGAACGAAGCGGACTACCTTTCGACCATGGGCGGCTTGTCCACGCCGGAGCAGTACCTGGTGTCGCTTCGCTATGCGCATCCCGAACAAAGCGGGGACTACTGGCAGCGCTTTGAGCAAGCGCTCGGATCGCCGTTTTTGGAAGAACGCGTTTCGTTTGCCGAGCTGTCCGCCTTTTACTTTATCATGAACAAAGTGATCGGCTTCGTCATGAGTTTCCTCGGACTGGTCATGATTGCTGTCGCCTTGCTTACGATCGGCTTTACGATCACGGACACGATCCTGTCCAATTACCGCACAATCGGCATTCTCAAATCCATCGGCATGACCTCCGAACGCATCATCGTCACCTATATGCTGCAGTACGGCTTGATGACGGTAATCGCCTTGATCCCTGCCCTGATCGGCAGTCGTCTGCTGTCGGATATCATTATTCAGAATTCCTTATCCTTCCTCAAATCCGAGGCGGCGCCAGTGTCCGTGCAGGCGCTGGGGGTCGCAATCTGGACCGGCATCGGCATGCTGATCATCATCCTCTTGTGCGTTATCCTCTATGCAGCCAAAACGCGCCATATCGAGCCGATTCAGGCAATCCGCTATGGCATGTCGGAGTCTTCGCATACCCATGCCCATCGACATGGAACCGGCACAAGGCTGCTGGACCGATGGTCCGTACCCGCCGTCATCGGATGGAAGCATGTGACCGGCAACAAAAAAGGGGCGGCGCTGATCTTTCTGTTGATGAGCATAACCGCGGCGGTGCTCGTCTTTGGCACCCTGCTGGTAACGAGCGTCTATCGCATCAGCGAAACCTCCGCCCAGTGGGGCTACGACGATGCGGATATCGCCATCATGGTGATCAACGCTGACGGAATGGATCGTACAGAAATGCAATCTTATATCGAGAAGGATCCCCGGGTCCTCAGCCTGAACTGGTCCGGCTCGGCTATTGGAGTTGTTGCGCAAGCAGATGGCACTCAGCCGACGTTCAGCCTCCCGCTGACCGTGGTGGAAGGCAGCATGGACGAGATGGGATTGGCCTCGCTGTCAGGCCGGAACCCCGTGCTGCCTAACGAAATTACGATCGGAGTCAACATTGCCCGCAAATTGAATAAAGATATTGGCGATGCCGTCACGATCTACATCGAAGGCAAACCGCATCAGCTGCTGATCACCGGCACGTTTCAGTCCATTTCCAACATGTCGAATATCGCTCGGATCACATCGGACCTTGTCGGGGAGATCAATCCGGACGCCGGGTTTGTTCAACTTCGGAACCAAGCGGATAGCGATGAGTTCGTGCGACAGCTGAATCAACGCTATAGTCCGGTGATCCAGGCCCTCAAGCAGGAAGTGCTGCTGGATTCCGTATTCAAGGAGGCCGCTGCCGTGCTGCTCATTCCGATGAGCATGCTGGCCCTTCTGTTCCTCGCCGTCACTTGCCTGATCGTCTATAGTACTTGCCGCCTGCATATTCGCAAGGAAACGAAAACCTACGGCATTTACGCTTCGCTCGGCCTGACGGCATCCGACATCCGCCGCGCGTTGACAAGCGGCATTGCCGGACTCGCTGCCCTCGGTACGCTGGTTGGCATAGTATGCGGAATCTACGCGCTGCCAGCCGTGCTACGCGGCTTGCTGTCTGCCTACGGCATCGTCAAGCTGCCGCTGGTCATGGAGTGGCCGCTGGCGATTGGCCTGACGCTAATCGCTCTTGCCATTGCCGTCAGCGGCTGCTGGTTGGCTTCGCGAGCCCTTGACCGCACCTCCTTGCGAGTGCTGGTGACGGATTCTTGAGGAAAGTCAACGAGAACGGGGCTGCGGCAGACAAATGAGCCATTTACCAAACGAGGCGAAAGCTATCCGTTTCGCTGTTGAACGAGAAAAAGATGACCTCCGCTTTTCGGAGGTCATCTTTTTTAGCTTCTTGGCTTTGTTCCATATTTTACTTACCGGACAAATAGAGGCCGAGCTCTGACAACAGCGCGCTTCCCACGTACGTGCCCGTGAACACGAACACCGCAACGATCGCGACGCGCCAGGAGGTTTTGCGAAGATCAACCAGCCTGTCGGCTACGGAAATGCCGGCGAACGCCAAAATCGGAGTGGTGATGGACAAAAAGTTGACGTTGGCAATGGCGTCCACAAACACATCCGAAATCAGGCAGCAGATCAGCGAAACGATCGATACCCAGCCGAGCACCGGGAATTCCTGCAGGAATTTCAGCGGAACCTTTTTCATGAGCGTCGAGATCAGAACGCCGATGAAGGAAAAAAGCCAAAGCACGGATAAGCCGGCAATCGTCCCCATCGTAATATGGCCCTCTCCGTTTTTGATGAATTTCATTTGCTCCGTAAATAAAATAAGACCGACGCTAAGCAGCAGGACGAGGGCGTATTTTGCGTATTTATTCAAACCTGTGCTCATTTCTTTTCACCTCTGACCATTAATTTGTACATAAACCGCTGCAGCGGCACTGCGAGAAATACCATCGTATACGTTCCGAGGAAGCTGGTAAGCAGCTGGCTTGCAGCAGCGTATCCGTTAATGGTCTCCGTCATCTCAGGAGAATGCGCAATTAACGCCGAAGAAGAGCCTGTCATCATGCTGGCGGAACCGACCCCGGAGGACATCGCCAGCGCTTCGATCGAGAAGCCGGCGGCAACCATCACCGGCGCCAGAATGCTGAAGAACAGCGTGCCGAATAGGGTACCGATAATATAGAGGGACAGTACCCCGCGGCCTTCGTCGGAGTCGAGCGTATACTTCTCGGAGATGTAAGCAAGTTCCCCTTCCCTTCCAAGTCCAAGCGTAGCGCCGATGGCTTCCCTTCTCAGGCCGAGCAGGATGGCGATGGGAAGTCCGAGCAGAATCGTCCCCAGGTTGCCGATTTCCTGAATGATGAATACCCAGCCTACTTTTAAGATTTCTTCTAATCTAGGAGCAACGTCGGCGCCGTATCTCGCCATGAGCGGCAGCATAATAAAGATCAGGTACTTGCTGGAGAAACCGACGTTTTCCTTGCTGTAAATTTTCTTCATCAAGCCTTTCCGGAATATCGACAAGCCGAGCACCATCGTGATCAAAATGGCGAATACGAGTGGAAGCAGGCTTATTTTCACGGAGCCGACCTGGATGGACTGAATGCCGATAAATTCGGCAACCGCTATAACAATGAGCACGAATGCAAGCAAATAGAGATACTGTAGTTTTAACTTCATGCCATGATGTCCTCTTTTCTGTTTTTCTGTTTCTTAATGGGAGCCAACGATCGAAGCAAGGAGCTGCTCGTATTCGGCGAATGTGCGGCGGTACAGCTTCGAACGGTCGATGCGTCCGCTCATGCGCTCCAGCACCTGCGTTATAAATCTCGGGAACACTTCATAAATAAATTCCGGATCGATATCCTTGAAATCGTCGCCGTGGATCGTTCCCGTAAAGCCGCTGTAGCCGATTTGAATGCAGGGCATCATGAAGGCTAAATCCCCAATGTCTCCTGCAGCGCTGATGGCGTTGTTGTTCCAAATACGCGCGATTTCCTCGTTATCCTGGAACGCCTCCAGCACGAACTCGGACAAATACCGGTCCTGAACGAACGGCAAATATCCCATCTGCGTCTTAATCTCGACCTCGCCTTGAAGGGCCAGCGCGCTGCCCCTGGCCGCATCGTCCATCTTGGAGGCCGCTTCCTTCATGTAGTCCACCGACTGGGTGCGCAGATCGCTGCCAACCGTAATCCGATTGGGAATGACGTTTGTCGACATGTCGGACTCCAGGACGATCGGGTTCATGCGGACCTTCTCGCTGTCCTTCATTTGCTGCCTGCTGAGGCCTAACGCCACATTGAACAGGGTCGACATGCTGTAGGCATTTTTGGCGGAGAAGGGATCGAAACCGGCGTGGGTTGCTTTTCCGGTAAACGTGTAATGCTTATATAAGAATCCGGCCAGGTCGCAGTTGATTTCGATCGTGCGCTCGGCAAACTCTCCTCCCATGGCGTGCACGCACAGCCCGATGTCGATATCGTCGAACACGCCGAGTTTCATCGCTTCGGGTTTTCCTCCGTAATAGGAGATCTTCCCGCTTCCGAGCAGCTCGTCCCTGTAAGCGAGATCCAAATACTCCTCTGCCGGAATGAAAATAAACGTCAGACTATAATCCAAAGCGTCGTACGCCTTGGACTCGAAATAATGTTGGTATAAAGCCAGCGCAATCGCCACCTGCGTATAATGACCGCAATTGTGTGCCGCACCCGTTGCCTCGTCCGATCGCCAATGGGTTGGAGCATATACCGCATCAAGCTCCGCAATAAAAGCGATGTTAAGCGGCTTGCCGCCGCCAAGCGTTGTCCGAAGGCCGGTTGTGCTGAATGATTGCAGCTCGATATCCGGATTAACCTTTTTCAGAAAATCCGCCACCGTTTGATTGGTTTTAAATTCCTTGTAGCCAAGCTCAGGGTTATCGAATATGGTCTGTCCTACACCAGCAATTTCTTCGTACTGTTCTTTAAAACTCATAGCTGCCTCCCTCTTGATGAAAATAATCCTAATGTTAGTTTAGTTTTCTTAATTGTGTCAATAAAAATCACGTTATATTATTTTCCTATAGAAGTGATTATATTTACATATAACGCTCTAGTTTTCCCTTTGTTTGATAACTGCAGATGAACGAAAGAAAAAAGAATCCGGATTAAGCCCGGATTCTTTTTCTAGTTTTGTGCACTTTTTTCATTAATAAACTTCATAGTTTTGCCCGGTTTGAGCCCCTTCCACACTCTATTTATATGCAAGCGCTACACGTGCGGCCGGCACGGCTTCAAAGCCCGGGAAAAAATCGCCATATTTATCTAAGGACTCCACTAAAACATTAGGGCTTACGCTGTTTATGCGAATTCCCCTCGGCATTTCAATAGCTGCGGATTTAACGAATGCCTTCACACCGCCGTTTGCCATGGCTGCCGATGCGCCCTGAGGAATGGGATCATCCATCATAATTCCGGTTGTTAAGGTAAAGCTTCCTCCGTCATTCTGTGAGATTTCAAATATATTATACCCCCGGTTTTGCTTGAAAACATTGAAAGATCTCTTGGAGAACGGCCTTGAAATATTATAATAAAAAACCATGTTCTGTAAATGTCCGTCCTAACAAGTCTTTCGAACCTAACGTTTGTTGACTATAGTATCAAGTTTGTTATCTGGAAGCCGCGTTTCCTCCTCTTATACAATGAAATCAACAAGTGCACGACAAGCGAGATTACACCGTAAGGAGTGACAGACATGAGCTCTCAAGCCGAACCCAAAAAACGAAAGCGCTTACGAATGCGTTGGCACAAGCAGGATACGGAATTGACCCTCTTGGCGCTGCCCACCACGATCTGGTACATCCTGTTTAGTTTCTTACCGATGTTCGGGATCATAATCGCCTTCAAAAATTTCAAGATTAGCGGCGGATTCTTGAGCAATGTGTTCAACAGCCCTTGGATCGGGTTCAAAAACTTCGAGTTTCTATTCAAGTCGAATGACGCCTGGATCATTATTCGAAACACGATCGGATACAACATTGTGTTTATTGTGCTGGGGATCATTCTGCCCGTCCTGTTCGCGATCATGATCGGCCTCCTCCACAGCCGCAAAGCCAGCAAAGTCTATCAGACGATGATGTTCCTCCCCTATTTCCTGTCGTGGGTCGTCGTATCCGCCGTAGGCTGGGCGTTCCTGAGCTTTGATAAAGGGATCGTCAATCAAATGCTCGTCTCGATGGGCAGCGATCCCATTAACTGGTATATGGAGCCGAAGTATTGGCCGTTTTTTCTGATTCTCTTGAATGTCTGGAAGGGCCTGGGCTATGGCATGGTCATCTATCTGGCGACCATCACGAGCATTGACAGCACCTATTATGAAGCAGCCGTCATCGATGGCGCGTCCATTTGGCAGCAGACAAGATTCATTACGCTGCCCATGCTCAAGCTGGTGATCGTTATGATGTTCATACTGGCGGTAGGGCGCATCTTTTACACCGATTTCGGTTTGTTCTATCAGGTCACGCGAGACTCCAATTCGCTGTTTAATGTGGCGACCACGATCGATGTCATGGTGTATAAACAACTGAAAACGGCTACCGTTGGCATGGCATCCGCAGCCGCATTCGTACAGTCTGTTCTGGGATGCGCTACGATTCTGGCCGCTAACTGGATCGTACGCCGAATCGATCCCGATAGCGCGATGATGTAAGGAGGCAAGAAGATGACATCGAAATCTACTTATCAGACAGGCCTTGAGAAGTTTAACCGTACAAACAAAGCCGTCAACCTTTTGTTCAACCTGATCTTCATTCTGTTGGCGCTGCTCTGCGTCATACCTGTAATCGTTGTCCTGTCCATCTCCTTCTCCAGCGAGGAGTCCATCCGTGAGACCGGATATCATCTGCTGCCGGTCGCCATGTCGGCCGAGGCTTACGTCTACATCATCAAACAGGGAACGATGATTCTGCGGGCCCTCGGTGTATCCGCCCTCGTTACCGTGGTCGGTACCGTGCTCGGGGTGCTGCTGACCGCCTCCATGGGTTACGTTCTCTCTCGCCCCAACTATAAGCTGAGGGGATTTCTGACCTGGGTGGTATTCATTCCGATGGTATTCAACGGCGGCTTGGTATCCAGCTACTTCATCAACACGAATTTGCTGGGACTGAAAGATAGCATCTGGGCGCTGATTCTCCCGCTCGCCGTTTCATCGTTCAACGTCATCATATGCAAAACCTTTTTCAAAAGCACGATTCCCGACGGGCTGATCGAATCAGCCGAAATCGACGGCGCGAGCCAGCTGCGAATCTTCTTCTCCATCATCATGCCGATCTCGCTGCCGGTCATCGCCACCATCGGACTGTTTCTCTGCTTTGCTTACTGGAACGACTGGTTCCAATCGATGCTGTATATCGACAACCAGAACCTGTATTCCCTGCAAGCGCTGCTCAACAGCCTAATGAGCAATGTGGACGCACTCGCGAAGAATGCAGCGAGTATGGGCGTAAGTTATGCCATGCTCGTCGCAACGATGCCGAAGGAATCCGCCCGCATGGCGGTCGCCATTCTCATCGTGCTGCCTGTAGCATTCGCCTACCCTTTCTTCCAGAAGTATTTCATTTCCGGATTGACGGTCGGCGCCGTGAAGGGCTAATGACGAAATAAACCAAGACAAGCTTGGTTTATGATAAATATCCGCTATACACACTCAGGTAATTCAACTTCAAAAAGGGGGAAATGAAATGAAAAGAGCATTAAAGTTCATCTCTACGCTGTGCGTGCTGACGCTTATGTTGACGGCTTTGGCAGCCTGTGGCGGCTCGAAGCCCGCACCTGCGACAGACGGATCCCAAGCGACGCCGGACACATCCAATGACACCGAAACGGCAAGCAAGGATGTACCGACGTTGACCTGGTGGACCATCGGCGGCCAAGTGCCTAACAATTTCAGCAAAGCGGTGGATGCCATGAATGCCTACACGGCCGAGAAGATTGGTGTGAAGGTCGACATCAAGGTAGCCAGCTGGGGCGAATGGGACACCAAAATGAATACCATCGTGAATACCGGCGAGCCATTCGACATCATGTTCACGAACAGCGGCAAATACAGCAAACAAGTGGCTATGGGCGCGTTTGCCGATATTACGGATCTGGTTCAGAGCGAAACGCCGGACTTGTATAAATTGATTCCCGAGAAGGTATGGGAAGGCACAAAGATCGGCGGCAAATATTATTCCGTACCGACTTACAAGGACTCCGCGCTGACGCAGTACTGGGTATTCGATGATAAGTACGTGCAAAAGTACAATATCGACATCAACAATATCAAAACACTGCAGGACCTGGATAAGCCGCTTCATGACATGAAGGCCGGCGAAGGCAAAAGCTTCTATCCGCTGCCAATGACGCAAGGCGAAGGCTTGAACGGTTTCTTTAACGACTATGACGATTTAACTCTTGGCTTCCCTCCGATCGGCGTCAAAGCGGACGACGCATCGCGCACGGTTGTCTCCGTCCTGGAGCAGCCTGATATTATGGCTAATCTGAAGCTGCTGCATCAATGGTACCAGGATGGCATCATCAACCCGGATGCGCCGACGAAGACGGAGAACGATAAAGGCAGACCGTTCTTTGCGGCCCAAGCATTCCCGGGAGCCGAGATCAGCTGGCAGATCAATGACGCCATCGAGAAGTACGATATGGTTCAGCATTACGGGCCGATCTATACCACCAGTACGATTCAAGGCTCGCTGAACGCGATTTCGGCAAATTCCAAGTATAAGAAGGAGGCCTTGAAATACCTCGAGTTGGTGAATACGGATCCTAAACTTCGCAATATGCTCGCATTCGGCGAGTTGGGCGTGGATTACAACAACGTCGATGGCGAAAAAGTGATTGAGCGTACATCCGATACTTGGCCGCTCGCGGCTTACACGCAAGGCACGTTCTTTAATCTGGCGGTTACAAAAGGCGCTCCTGAAGATCAATGGGAGCAGGTTAAAAAGCTGAACGATGCAGCGACCTCCTCCACCGTCCTCGGCTTTGCGCTGGACATCACCGAGCTTCAGACCGAAGTGGCGAACTGCCAGGCCGTGTGGGATAAATACAAATATGAAATCATTACAGGAGCATCCGATCCGGAGAAAGTGATACCGAAGGTCACCGCTGAATTAAAGTCGGCCGGCATGGACACGATCATGCAAGCCGCCCAGGAGCAGATCAATAATTACTTCAAGTAAATTCCTGCGCATCCCTTATTAGGACACTTTTAAGGGATGCTTTTTCCATCCTATCTATGAAGCTTGGCGTGAATCGTGTTACATTGAGATTAAGCTGCGCATATTTAAAGCGACCTGCTGCAATTGAGGTGTCGTATGGGCTCATTTTTACAAATCAAAATCTACCGCCACAAGTTTATTGCCTATGTCATCTTCGTCGTGGTCATCGGTCTGACGCTTGGTACGCTGACCAGTGCCATGCTGCTGAATCAATGGGTGGGCAATGCCCGCATCGAGGCGGCTAATGCCTTTGCGCGCGTGGAGAATGAGCTGCAATATGATGCTGACCGAATCGAGGCTTACATGCAGCGCATCTACTCCAATCCCGGACTGATGGACGATGCTCGCAGCTTTCTAAGCAGCAGCGCGGAAGGCTATTTAACCAGCAGGCTGCAGAACAGCCATTTCTCCCAGCCGCTGGTTTCGTTTCCCGAGGATGTGAAGACCTATCTGTACAGCTGGGCGCAGGGCGAAATCACGCAGATTAGCCTGCATACCGGCCATTACGGCAATGTCGTACGGTTTAATGAGCACGGGATAACAAGCTTTACCTTCGGGCTGCCGAATACGGACGAGGCGTTCCGCGATACGATCATGAAGGGCTTCATCTATCGCAAGAAACTGTCGAATCCGACGCCGGGCGCTCAGGAGTTCGGGGAAATGCGCTTTTTGGTCAGCAGCGATCAAATCTTTAAATCCATTCGCAATTTCCGGTTTGGCAATGCCGCCGCGGTCAGTGCTACCGGCGAAACCTACCTCATCGGCAACGGGCAGGACCAGGACTTGGAGGAGATGTCCCGACTGGCCGAGGCAGACGGCCGCAGCCATGGTTTTATATCAAGGGGTGTATGGAAGCATATCTTGTTCGTTTCCTTTCCGTCCACCAAGTTTAATTTCAAATTTATTAGCATCATTGATTTATCCATGCTGATTCGTCAGCATGCCGGGATGCTGGTCGCCATCTTTCTGATCGTATTGACGGCCATGGTCAGCGTGCTTCTTCTCATCGCATACAATATGCGGGACGATGCCCTCTTCCTCCGCCGCATCATTCAATCGATCGGACGGGTGAAAATGGCCAATTTTACGCCGAACCGCCCCGCCCGGTACCGTCGCAACGAATATGGCATGATCGCCCGGGAATTGGACGATATGATTCAACAGCTGGACAAGCACATCCGCAATGAGTATCTGCTCAAGATCAAGCAGCAGGAAACCGAAATGAAAGCGCTTCAACACCAAATCAACCCTCATTTTTTATACAATACGCTGGAGGTTATCCGCTCCACGGCCCTAGTGAATCAGGACCGAGACACCGCCGACGCCATTGCTACGTTAGGCACGCTCTATCGTGAAATCGTCAAAAAGGAAAATATCATCTCGATTGCTAGCGAGCTGGAATTGCTGCAGAAGTACTTGGAGATTATGGAGTTCAAGTATCCCGAACGTTTTTATTATCAAATTAATGTCGAGCCGGCGCTGCACTCGATCCCTACCGTGAAATTCTGGATGCAGCCCCTGGCTGAAAATTTTTTCATTCATGGCTTTAACGCGAATCATGAGTTTAACCTGTACGTCGTCAACGGCTTTGAAGCGGATGATGGTTATGTGCTGGAATTCGTGGACAACGGAAGCGGGATTCCGCCGGAGCGTTTGGATATCGTGCGCAGCACGCTGTCCAACCATGATGAAACTTCTTCCCATAGTATCGGACTGCGCAACGTATATACGCGCCTCCATTTCTTCTATGGAAACGGCCTTTCGATCGAGATTGAGAATAATGAGGAAGCTGGAGTCAAGATTTCCGTACGGATTTCAAAAGAGGTGATTGAACATGTACAAACTGATGATTGTGGATGACGAACCTCAGATTTTGGAGGGAATGAAGCGAATCCTGGATTGGAAGCAATACGGATTTGGACGAATCGAAACCTGTGAATCCACGGGGGAAGCGATGTCCAAGGTGGTGGACCTGCTGCCGGACGTCGCCATTTTCGATGTCTGCATCGGCAAGGAGCTTGGATATGAAGCGATCCAGAGACTCAACGAATTTAAAATCCCTACGAAATACATCATCATGAGCGGCTACAGCGAATTCAAGTATGCCCAGGAAGCCATTCGGTGCGGCGTCAAAGACTATCTGCTCAAGCCGGTCGAACGTACCAAGCTGCAGCAAGTGATCGAGAAGATCATCGTCGAGGATCTGGGCGGTTCGATAGGTGACCGAAACGGCGAAAGCTTGAACCAGGATCCGGTGCTTGGCGTTAGCTATGACACCTTATCCAAGCTGGTGAACCGGATTCTGCTGATGATCAGGACGGAGTATGCTCAAAACATCACCTTGAAATCCGTGGCGGAGCGTTTCCAGATGAACAGCACCTACCTTGGACAATTGTTTCTCAAAGAAACCGCTATGAAGTTTTCCGAATACCTGATGGCTTACCGCATGCTTCTGGCACAGGAGAGAATTCAATCGACGGATGAGAAAATTTCCTATATCGCGTTTTCCGTGGGATACAACAACCTCAATTATTTTTATACGCACTTTCACAGCTTTTTCGGAAAATCTCCTTCTGAACTGCGGGGAAAAGGGTAACATACGTGGCGGAAAGGAGGACATCGATGGTTAAATACGCTAGACGTTTACGGTCTTTAAAGATGATCAGCCTGCTGCTGTTCACATTCTATACAACCGGCTGCTTCGGACAGCCTGGTTATGACGACGAACCGCATGTCGGCGACACGGTCAACCTGATCTATTATACGATCGGTGAGCCCGACAAGGATCTTCGCCTCGTCAATGATAAAATCAATGAAATCATGGCTCGCAAGATCGGCGTGACGATCACCTATATCAAGGTAAGCTGGCAGGAGTATGAAGATCGGCTGAACACGCTGATATCCGCCGGAAGCCCGTTCGACATTGCTTTTGCGCCCGACTATGCAACCACCGCGATGCGCGGAGCCTGGCTGAGGCTTGATGACCACCTGGCCGGCCTGGGCAAAGATATGTACGAGGCCATCGATCCCACCTTTTGGCAAGGGGTCCGCATGAACGACGGCAGCATTTACGGCGTCCCTACCAATAAGGAGTTAGCCGTACGCGATCAGTGGATGTACCCCGCCTCGATCGTGGACAAACACCATATCGACATCACCAAGTACAATACGCTGGAATCGCTTGAGCCTCTCCTCCGGATGATTCAGCAGAAAGAGCCGGATTACATCCCGATGGAGTTGGATCGGGATTCCCATAATTTCTTCGCTCTCTACGGATACGAATACATCATGAACCATAAAGTGCCCTTGATGATCAAATCGCTGGACCCGGACGCACCGGTGGTGAATATCTTCGAAACCAAGGAAGCCCGGCAGGTTCTCGATACGCTGCGGCATTATTATAAACAAGGCTTCATCAATAAGGACGCGGCGCTGCGCGAGCCGGGAGGGCTCAAACGAGGCGCCAAGGTGTTCTGGAAGTCCTCCGGCGGGGGGCCGCTCTCGGAGACGACTTGGAGCAAGGATCGCGGTTATAAGATTGTAGCGAATCCCGTAACCCCCAGCACCGTTACTACGGAATCCGTCCGGGGAGGCATCATGACCGTTAATGCCAATACCAAGCACCCCGTCGAATGCATTAAGTTTCTGAATTTGCTCAATACGGACCCCGAAGTACGGAATTTATTCAATTATGGGATCGAAGGCATTCACTACACATTGGACGAACAGGGGCAGGTCGTGTTGATAACCGACAAAGACAGCCATGGCGAACCGATCCCCGATGCGCCCGCAAGCAGCTATTCAGGCGTGCAGTACACTCAGGGAAATTGGTTTATCCTGAAAACCATGGGCGGCGATAACCCGGACCCCCTCGACAAATGGGAGCAATTCCGTCAATACAACGCCGGAGTCGTCAATTCCACCGTACTTGGATTCACGCCGGATCTATCCGCGCTGACCGCTCAAACCGATAACATCGAGATGGTCTGGCAGAAATATTATCCAAGCCTCATGACGGGCTCCGTGGATGTCGATGCGATCCTCCCCAAATTTAACGAGGAACTGAAGCAAGCAGGCATGGATGACGTGATACGAGAGGTGCAGAAGCAGCTGGATGCTTGGCGCAGCGGCAGGAAGTAAGTGCTGGCACCCGCTTCCCCTGTTGGCTCGACCTTGGCCCGAGCGGACCCTATTCGAAAGAGACCCTAAAGCGAATAGCTTCAGAGTCTCTTTCGCTTGTTCCCCTGAACGGTAACGGGGAGCACTTGTAAGATATTCTTTACTCCCATTTATCGTAGGCTGCGTGCAAGTTGTTTCCGGACAGGAGGCCTTTTTGCAGCTGCGGATTCGGGACCATTCGGTTATACTTCATAATTTTCTGGTTGATGGTCTCCACCTCGGATTCGGGAATCGCATTCGGCTCCTGAAGGTCCAAAAGACGCTTGATGTCGGCGGCGATTTCTTTTCTCAGCTCCACCCATGCCGGCTGGTAATTCGCGTTCTTCATGATACTGGTTAGCACATCGCCGTCCTCGATCTTAATCGGCTTTCCCTTGAACGGCAGATTGTCAAAGCCGCCTTCTCTGGCAAACTTGTCGATCGCCGATTCCAGGAGCCCGCTGCTGGTCGACATCGGGCGTCGTTCTTTTTCGTTTTGCTGATTTTCTTCAGCAGCAGAAGCCATTTCTTTAGGGTCATTGTTCAAATCCATTTCGGATACCTCCATTTTTACATATCAGGGACATAAATCTGCTTCTTAAATGACATGTCAAAGAATTTGTACTTCCCGTTCTCGTCCTGCTTAATATGCAGCGTAAAGTCCTTCTTCATCGAACGTTAACCGAAATTATCCAAAATATAACATACATCACATGGTTTTAACAGTTGGTTTCGGTATCAAATTCGATGATGCGGGACGCGGCATATGGCGGATTCATAATACAGTTGTGCTGATCATGCTTACAACGAAGGCATGAAACAACGCTCGGCCCAACCATATTGGTGAGCCGAGCGTTGTTTGGCATTCTACTATTTCATGAATAGGCTGTTGCATATCGTAAATTCAAAAGACATGTCCGTCGAAGGATCGAGTTGATACTCGTCATGAACCGGAGCCCCCCAGCTGTCGTCACCCCCAACCCCCATTTGCCGTCCGGCAATGGTAACAACGGTATGGTGAACATTCGGCAGCTCATAATGATGCGTGGCATTCTCCAGCTCGAATGCGGTATAAGGCGATATATTCGCTTCAACCGGTGCTGCCGCCGAGGCTTTTATCGTAAGGCCATGACCTTGATCGCTCGTTATGGATACCTCCCGCACGCCTGTACGATTGCCCGATTCCTGCGGTACCAAATAGGCTGAAACATGATCCGCTGCACGACTTCGGAAGCGACACAATCTAGCTCCGAACGCACGATCGATATAGTTCTCTTCCGGCCCGTTTGCATACCAATCCAGGTTGTCGTAGTCCGCCGGCACTTTGAAGGTAAGAGCAAAGATCGGCAGCTTCGGCAGCCCCGGCTCTCCTTGATACCCCGACTTTACATGAATGCTGCCATCGGTAAACACCGTGTAGGATACACGCACCCGTATTCCTTCGGATACGCTAAGTTTATACACGTAGGTCACGGTTGCGCGGTCTGAGTACTCCATTAGCTCGCAGCTTTCCGTTCTTCGAGTCAGGCTTGCTGCATACCAAAGCGCGGAGTCGAACGGCAGCCCGGCTCCTTTATCGTTATCCGTCATCGCTCTCCAGAAGAGCGGCGCCGGCGGCGAAGAGATCATCTCCCGTCCCGCATACTTGACGGATATGAGGGTCCCTGCCTGCTTCGAGAACAAAACTGAGAAATCGCGTCCGTGAACGCCGATATTTACGTCCCCTTCGACTACACGGAAATCATTCGCTGGCTTATCATGCGAAACCTCTGAACCTGATTGCAGGCGTTCTGCCTCCGACGCTGACGCATTGTCAGTATCATCAACAGCCAACGTGTCCTCCACTTGGAAAACTAACTGTCCAAAAGCAATTTCATACCCGGCTTCCGCCCATAACGAAGCCTTCTTGGTCACGAGTGAAACGTCCAGCGCATACTCACCGGCTGGATACCCGGCCTCAGGCAGTTCCAGCTTTACGTATCTCTCTTCGCCGGGACCAACCTGGGTGCATACAGCTCCGCTATAGATTTCCCTGCCTTCATGATACAGAGAGTATGTAACATGATAAGCATCCAAACCCACGAACAAGTTCTCGTTTCGGATCGTGACGCCATAACGATCCGGTGTCAGCTTGATGTTCTGATACAGGAATTTCACTTCCTGCATTTTGGGGGACCATGTCCGATTTGCATATACGATGCCGTTGCCGGAGAAGTTGTAATCGGTTGAGCGATCGTCAAAATCCCCTCCATAGGCCATAAAAGGCTTGCCGTAACGATCATGTTTCACGATAACCTGATCCATGAAATCCCAGATGAAGCCGCCTTGATACATCGGATACTTCCGTTCCAGCTCCGTGTATTTATGCAATCCGCCGACGGAATTGCCCATGGCATGCATATACTCGCAGCTGATATAGGGCTTGGAAGGTTCGTTTTGCAGATACTGTTCAATATCCGCCGGTTTTGCATACATGCGGCTCTCCATATCGCTCGCATCCTCATATTCCCGGTTATGGAACACTCCTTCGTAATGCACGAGCCGGGTAGGATCCTTCTCCCGGAAAACATTCGCAACGTTCCGAATGACTTCACCCGCATAAGACTCGTTGCCGCAAGACCAGATCAATATCGATGGGTGGTTCTTGTCCCTCTCGATCATGGAAATCGCACGGTCCAGAACGATATCCTGCCATTCCGGCCTGCTGCCCGGTATGTTCCAGGATGGCTCAACGGCCCCCATTTTCTGCCACGATCCATGCGTCTCCAGATTCATCTCGTCGATGACGTACACGCCGTACTCGTCACATAGCTCATACCACAGCGTCTGATTCGGATAATGCGACGTCCGAACGGCGTTGATATTCGCCTGCTTCAATGTCTTGATATCCCACAGCATATCCTCTTTCGTAATGCAGCGTCCGCGGCGGGAATTAAATTCGTGCCGGTTGACGCCTTTGAATATAATGCGCTTGCCGTTTAAGTGCATCACCTTGTCGATCATCTCGAATTTGCGAAAACCTATCTTTTGCGGCACGACCTCCACAAGGTTTCCGGATGCGTCATAGACGGATACGTACAGTGTATATAAATTAGGTTCTTCTGCACTCCACCGCTTAACCTTTCCCGCAGCTAACGCAATCGACGCCGTTCCCCCGGAAGCTCCGGTCTCCCCCCGGACCACTGGATTTCCTGCTGCATCCTTAAGCTCAAGGCCTATTTTCGAAGCAGGCCTGCCCTTGAGCTGCATCGCAACCTTCAGCGTTCCAAGTTCATACGTTTCATCCAAATCGGTTTGAACATGCAGATCCTGAACATGAACGTCAGGTACCGTGTACAGATACACGTCGCGAAAAATTCCGGAAAAGCGCCAAAAGTCCTGATCCTCCAGCCAGCTTCCGGTGCTGCGTTGATAGACCTCGACAGCCAGCTTATTCTCGCCTTCCGCCAAGTACGGCGTGAGGTCGAATTCGCTCGGCGTAAAGCTGTCTTCGCTGTAACCGACAAACTCCCCGTTCAGCCATACATAGAAAGCCGATTCAACTCCCTGAAAAGAGATATACAGCGGACGCTGCTGCCAGCCGGCAGGAACGTTGAAAAACTTCACGTAACTGCCCACCGGATTGTGGTCCTCTGAGATCATCGGGGGCCTAAGAAACTCCACACCGTCCCATGGGTACATCGTGTTCACGTATTGCGGCTGCCCGTAACCCTGAAGCTGGATATGTCCGGGAACCTCAATATCATCCCATCCTCTGCAGGAAACGTCCATTTTATAAAAATCCGCTTGGCGTTCCTTGGCGTTATGCGCATAACTAAACTTCCAGCTTCCATTCAGACTCCGGCGCCAAGGCATCTCTCCAAGCCATTCGGCTTCCCGTATCGTTGCGTAGTATCGGTGATCGGAGTGCGCAGGCATCCTGCCTACCGCGAATATGCCGGGGTCGGACAACCATGCAAGGCTTGGCGCGACTCCCCGTTCAACCTGCTGCTTCATCTGTTTCCCTCCATTTACTTTATTTCACTGAACCTGTCATTCCGGCAACAAATTGCTTCTGCATCATGAAGAACACCAGTGCCGTCGGCAGCGTCGTAATGACAATCGCAGACATGATCAAACCGTAGTCGGGAGCATAGCCTGATCCCAGATTCGATATCAGCAGGGGCACGGTCATATTCTCCGGCGATTGCAGCACGATCAACGGCCACAAATAGTTGTTCCAGCTGTTCAGGAACGTAATAATCGCGGCGGCGGCATAGGTCGATTTCATCGTCGGCATATAGATGCGGAAGAATAGGCCCAACTCCGACAGTCCGTCGATGCGACCGGCTTCCATCATGTCCTTCGGAAACATTTTTGTGCTTTGGCGGAAGAAGAAGATAAGGAAGGCCGTCGTGAATGTCGGCAGGATGACAGCTCCCGCCGTATCAATCCCTAGAAAGGGTACCACCCCCGATACCTTGGCAAACATCTGAAATAAAGGCACCATGATCGCCGCGAACGGAATCATCATCGAGGCCAGGAGGATATTAAATACGATATCTTTGCCGCGGCTGCGGTACATCTCAAATCCGTAACCAGCGGCTGATGCAACCAGCAGTGAAAGCACGGTAGTCACCACCGAGATTTTTGCGGAATTCCACAGAGCTTGCCACATGTCCACGGAGCTGAACAGATTGTTGATATTCTTGACCAGGTGTGAACCCGGCAGCAGCGTTCCTTTCGTTACGTCCACGGACGGATTGGTGGCACTGACAACCATCCAGATAAACGGAAAGATGGAGATCAGGGCAGCGATAATTAAAAACAGGTAAGTAAACACGCGTTTCGTTCTCATGATCTCTTGTCACCTCCAACTTTGTTCTGGATCATCGTCAATATGACCACCATGAGTACGATCGAATAAGAAACGGTAGCTGCGTACCCAAAGTCAGGCGTGTATTCAAAGGAAAGATTGTAAATATATTGCGATATCGACATGGTTGCGTTTCCGGGGCCGCCTTTGGTGATGTTAACCACCTCGTCAAACAACTGGAGCGTTCCAATGGTCGATGTGATCGTCGTAAACAAGATGATTGGTTTCAAGAGCGGAATCGTAATTTTGAAAAATTGCGTGAAGGCATTCGCACCATCGATGCGTGCAGCTTCATATACGGATTTATCGATATTTTGCAGTGACGATAAATAGAAAATCATATTATAGCCTGTAAAACGCCAGGTGATTGCGATGATAATCGTGACTTTGGCCCAGAACGGGTCGGTAATCCATTGAATCGGTTCCCGGATGAGATGAAGATTCACCAGAAATTTATTGACGATGCCGTCAGCTCCGAACATGTACTTAAAAACGACGGAGTACGCTACAAGCGACGTTACCGTCGGCAGGAAAATAGCCGTTCTGAAAAAACCTTTGAACTTCAATCGATCGTCATTGAGCAGCACAGCGATAAAGAGTGCCAGCACCAGCATGACCGGAACCTGAATGAGTAAGTAAATAAACGTGTTCTTGACGGCCGTAAGGAAGGTGGTATCGCTGAACAGGCGAATATAGTTGTCTAGTCCGACAAACTGAAGATTGCTGCCCCTGCCCGATTTGAAGGATAGGATTAACGCTTGAACCATCGGATAGAAATAAAAAATACCAATCATGACGACCGGCACAAGGACGAAGAACCAGCCTGTCAAACGTATCCGCCTTTGACTGTTAAGGCCCTTGTGAATTTGCGGGCTTTGCCTGGCTTTTTCTGCATTCACACCACTCCACACCCTTCTGTTGGTCACAATTCTTACGGATAGAGAACATAAAGCCCTTGCTCCCCTTCCTTCAGCAGATGTCCACTTTACAGGAGAAGAAGGAGCAAGGGCATAGATCGTACTGCCTAAGTGTTTTTAACGGATTTGCGTATCGGCTTGCGCCTGCGCATCTTTCAGAACGGTTTCCACGTCTTTACCGCCGAGATATGCCTGCATGGCAACGACCATAATGTCCTCGATGGCGTACGTGTTCATGCCGTAGTTCACGTTAGGAATTTGTTCGGTCCAAGCGGCAAAGTCCGAAACGACTTTTTGCCCTTGGAAATACTCATCCGCTGCCGCGTAAGCTTCTCCGCTTGCAGCGGCTTTCAGGGTGCCGATCACCCCGACTTTTGTGTTCAATGTCTGATACAGCTCAGCATCGGAAGCAAACGTCTTCGCGAGGAACTCCGCAGCTGCTTCTTTTCCCTCTACATTCATAACATACCAGGAACTGCCGCCCAGGTTGGATGCATGGACAGAGCCTTCGGTTGCTGCAAGCTTCGGCAGCGGGGCTACCGCCCATTTACCGGATTGGGAAGCTTCGGCTTTGATCGAAGGCGTGATCCAGTTGCCGGTCGGCACGGTAGCCACTTCACCGCTGTTGAATGCTCCGACGAATTGGCTCCAGTCCGAATTCACCTTCACGATGCCGGAATCCATCATTTCTTTGTATAATTCAAAGGCTTCCTTCAATGGAGCATTGTCTGCAATCGTCGGCGTATGGCCGTCTTCCGCCGTATACCATGCCCCCGCGGATTGGATCATCATACGGATAAGTCCCAGGTCATTAGGATCCAGCGTAATCATGCTTTTGCCGGTTTTCTCTTTGACGGCTTTGCCAATCTCGATGTACTGCTTCCAGTCGATGTCCTGCAGGTCGTCCAGACTGTAGCCTGCCTGCTCGAGATAATCCGTTCGTACGTACATTCCCGTCACGCCGGAGTCAAACGGAACGCCGTACTGCTTGCCGTCGACGCTGGTCGGGCCAATCTTGTAATCCGCGAAATCGTCCACTTTCACGACGTCCGTCAATTCGTAGAAGGAATCCGGATACGCTTGCAAGAAGCTCTGTGCACGGTAATCCTCAATGAGCACGATGTTAGGCAACCCTTTCGTGGAACCGGAATTCAACCCGGTGTTCAGCTTTTGGACGATATCGGCCTGTGCATTCTCTACCACATTAATCGTGACATCCGGTTTCACTTGAGCGTAGGCTTCCTTGGCAACATTCATGGCCGCAATGTTAAATGCCGGGTCCCAAGCCCAAACCGTAATCTCTTTTGTCCCGGTACTGCCTTCATTGCCGGAATTGCCGTTGCTGTCTGTTCCGCCTTCCTTACCGCCCGAAGAACATGCCGACAAGAGTACAACGCCAGCCAGCAGTAAGCTCATTAATTTTTTCAATGCGTAAACCCCCTTTTAATCTAAAAAATAATAAAAGATGGAAGCGTTTTCTCTGTTACGCATCCATCTTATCACTTTGTATTCGTTTTCATTGGCACTATCTTTGTCAGCTTTGGTGCTATTATTGGATCCTGTTTTCGCTTTCATACAGGCTCTGGTACTATCTTTAGATTCTTGTAATATCTTTAGCTTTGGTCAATGGAAGCGTAAGGATGATTTTTGTTCCTTCACCGCGTTTGCTTGTAATGTGGACCCCGTATTTCTCGCCGTACATCAATTTAATTCGATCATCCACATTGCGTATCCCAATGCCGGAGAACAATTGGCGTTTGCTCATCGGTGCAGGCAACGAGTCTTCTTTGGGCGGGTTCTGCTCAAGATTCATACCGTCCCCGTCATCTACGACTTCACACACAAGCTGGTCTTCCTGAACGGCAATCATGATCAAAATTCTTCCCTCTCCCTTGATGTTGAATGCGTGGAAGAATGCATTCTCAATAAAAGGCTGGAGAATGAGCTTGGGCATATGATAATCCAGGCTATCCGGCTCCACGAAGTAATGGACGCGGATTTTCTCTCCGTACCGCACATGATTAATATACACATAATGCTTGAGCGTCTCGAGTTCCTGCCGCACAGGAATGGTGGAATGAATATCGCTGACCGTATTTTGCAGAAGCGATATGAGCGCGTTAATCGTACCTGCGGCTTTATCCTTGTTGCCCTGCTGCACCAGAAATTTGACCGAAGCCAGCGTGTTATACAAAAAATGCGGATTGATCTGCATTTGAAGCGCGGCCAGCTCCGCATTTCGCTGCTGCTTCTGGGTTTCCATCAATCGGTCTACATAATCATGCAGCGCATCCAGCATAAAGTTGAAGGCGTTCCCCAGCTCCTTCACTTCATAACTGCTGTTTGCAACATCTACATGATGATCGAACCCGCTCGTCGGAATGCTCGACATCTGTTCGACGAGTACGCGGAGCGACTGTGTCATTCGTCGGGTGATCAGAAAAACAATGACAAGCGATATCGCAACGATAGCCATGATTGTCAACGTGACGGCTTTGGCATTCACCATCTGTCCGGTCACGGCTTTCTTGTCGATCATATTCACTAAATAAAATTCGAATTCGGGCAAATATTCCGAGAACACAATTCGTTCGTTCCCCATTACATAGGCAGACTGATCTTCTTCTCCCTCGTCTTGATCCGTTACGACCTCCTGAAGCAGTCCCTTATCCGACATCCCGATCAATTCGGTCCTGTTGCTGGAAACAATGACCCCTTCCTTGTTCAACAGCACGACGTCATTGCCTTCGCTTGTAAAATTCGCATAGAAGGGCTTAAAATTACGGTCGCGAATGACTACGTACAAGGTGCCGTAAATTCTGCCGGTAGACTGGTCAAAGAGAGCTTTGGAGGCGACGAGCATGGGCTCCTGTGCGTTATTAGGATCATCGCCGCGATAGAGCTGGTACAGGATTTGCGCAGGATGGGCCTTCGTTGTCTTGGTAATCGGGTGATCCTTCAGTTCCTCGGCCGAGACCGACCAATACCAAGGATCGGTGGAATAACTTCTGCCGTTCGCTCCAACGATCATGATGCCGACGTCATAGGCGCTAAAGTTGGACTGAATCGACTTCATGCCCTCTGTCATCCGGTACGTTTTCATCGCCAGAGCCACGGCCTCCGTTTCTCCGCCCGATAAATAGCTACGGATCGCCGCATTCTGGGCGATCATGGTGGCACCGGTGGCTATGGCGTTATTATAGGACTCCAGGTTTGACTTCATCTGGTTCAACAGCTTGCCGTTCGTGATGCTGAAGGTCTGCAGAAATAACTTCTCCGACATGCTGATGGTAATGGACAGCGTCAGGAGGGAAACGGTAACGATGCTGATGAGGGTCACAAGAAACAGCTTAAGGAATAAGCCCTGTTTTCGCAGCTTGGTTATAACATTTCCGATCATGATTCCCGTATCTCCCGCGCGTCTTGTCTCCTAAACTGACTCGGAGAGATGCCTGTCTGCTTCTTGAACACCTTAGTGAAGTAACTCTGATCGGAGTACCCTACGCTGGCGCTGATTTCGGAAATCGTAAGTTCCGTTGTCAGAAGCAGCTCCATGGCTTTTTCCAAACGGATTTTATTGAGGTATTCGCTGAATCCCTCCCCATTATACGAAGCAAAATAACTCGACAGATAAGAAGCATTAAAGTGGAACTGCCTGGCCACTCCGGTAAGTGTGATGGGGTCGGCATAATGGTCCTGAATATATTCAAGCAGCCGGTCCATATTGGGATTAACGGATGTATTCGTCTCGCCTATCGCACGTTCCGCTTCGCGGATGAACGCTTCGACAACGGCGATAGCTTCGCCGGCATACCTGGCTTCGTCTATTTTTCGGAAATAGTCGTATTTGGCATTCTCCAGGCTTCCGGTCTCGACCTTCATTTTTCCAAGCGTGGTCGCCACGTTAAATATGAAATTCCCCAACGACGATTTGAATTCGAAAATATCGGTACGATAATCCATAGAGCGCAGGCAGGCGTATTCCAAAAAGCCGGTGAAGGCCTTCCGGTACTGCTTGCGTTTCAACTGTTCCAAGAGCTCGCCCATGTCGTATTCGAGAGGCGAATCCGGAATGCCCGGCAAATGTTCGTATTCAATCAGCGTTCGATCCTTAAGGAAGAAGCCATATCGCATGAGTTTCAGATAATGGTCATGGTATACCTGGCCGAGACTGTTAAAGTCGGTGAAAAACTGGCTGATAACAAAATGCGTCTCGCTCGTATCATGAGCCAGTTTGGGGATCAGTTGCCGGAGTTCAATGACAAGTTCGTTCCTCCGCTCGGGATTCACGTTCAGCAAAAAAAGAGCCGTATCGTTGACAAACTTCAACCGCATAAACACCATGTCGGCCATCGCTATCTTTCGAAGTTCGCTTTCCAATTCGTTTCCGAAACTCCATCTGTCCCCGGATTCTTTCATATGCTTCAGATCCGCACCAAAAAACAAATACTGTCCGAAAGGAAACCTCGAATGCAGCAGCAAGGGATCCGGCGCGGACTCGTACCCCGTCATGAGTTTCTCGATGGCTTGCAGGATCTGCGCTTCCCCTTGATCCGCACGTGGATCGGCGACCGGCTTCATGGCGACCATTTTGGCCGTAACCTTATTGAGGATGGACAACAGATAATCAGCTTCCAGCTTCGGCTTCAGGATATAGTCCGCTACGCCGCTCTGAAAAGTAGACCGAACATAATCGAATTCGCTGAAACTGCTAAGAACGATGATTTCAATGTGGGGATACTTCTCCTTAACGACCTTGACCAGCTTCTCCCCGCCCATGACAGGCATTACGATGTCGGTAAGAATGACATGAGGGCTCACCTCATTCATCAAATTCAGTGCTTCCTGACCGTTAGAAGCCTCGCCTACGATTCGGTACCCCTCCTGTTCCCAATCCAGAAGGTGCTTAATCCCCTGCCTGACAAGCATTTCGTCGTCTACGATCATGATCTTGAATACGGGTTTCATATCGGCTCCCCCCTTGCAGCTTGCAACCTTTCACAGTCATACACGGTATGAATACAATTTAAAAAAAGCCCTGAATTACCAGGGCACACCCCTTCCATCCCAGCCTTGATTCCTAATGTAACCGTTTACGATTCACTGGATATGGCTTAACCTCATCCGTTAAATGGAAGAGAACCTCGAGTGGAAGGAATTAAGACATACTGTTATCATACACTGCAAAATGCAATTAAGAAATATGCTGTCCATTTCCATCTGCCGTATGAGCTTCCATGATCCTCTTCATCCGAACCATGTTCAATCAATTCAAGAGAATGGTTCAAAATTCCACCATCGCCTTAATGACCTTGGCGGAAGGACGGAGCCAGCCCTGGAATTCTTGGATCAAATCGTCAAACCCGCATCGATGGGTGATGTACGTATCTACATCAATGCCGCCCTCCGAGATCCGCTGCATCACATCATGGAAATCATCCCTGGTCGCGTTACGGCTGCCCATCAGCGTCAATTCCCGCTTATGGAATTCGGGATCCCGGAATGAAATGTCCCCCTGGATCAAACCGACATACACCAAGGTCCCCCCGTGTGCAACCATGTTAAAAGCGTTGGTCATGGAGGGTTGGTTTCCCGTTGCGTCCAAAACGATGGAGGGATATTCTCCATCCGTTAGAGCCGAAAGATCGGACAGTTCATCTCCAACCTGGATGATATGATCCACTTTCGCCCAGGTTTTGCAGAAGTCCAACCGATCGGCGTTCATATCCATGGCAATAACGGTTGCCCCCAGCGCTTTGGCAAAAACCATGATCCCGAGTCCTATCGGACCGGCTCCGGTGACTAAAACCGTATCCTTCGGGGTCACATTCGCTCGTTTAACGCCATGCGCGCCAATGGCAAGCGGTTCTACCAAGGCAGCCTGATCCAAGGTCAGCCCTTCCGCCCGCATCAAATGGCGAGTCGGAACGGAGATGCGCTCACGCATGCCGCCGTCGATATGCACACCCATCACCTTCAACGATCTACAACAGTTTGTTTTGCCTCTAAGGCAAGGCATACATTCCCCGCAGTGAATGTAAGGAATGACGCAGACGGTGTCTCCGGGCTTCAATCCCTCTTCGTTAGCTCCGACTTTTTCAATGATGCCGGACAGCTCATGGCCGAGAATACGCGGGTACGTAAAAAAGGGCTGATTCCCGCGAAAGGCATGCAGATCCGTGCCGCAAATCCCGATCCGCTTGATGCTGACGATGGCTTCTCCTTCGAGCAATGGAGGCTCGGGCAAATCCCCACGGTATTGAAATTTCCCGATCTCTTGACATACGATACCCTTCATCCCAGCTGCCTCCTCTTCATCATCGGATGCCTTCATTGTATTCCGGGCGTCCACTTGTCCAAGTCCGCCCTTGTACGGGCTCCAATATCTTCAATACTTCCGCCAAGAGGGTCTGATCCAGCGGCTCTTCGCTCCAAGCGGCATTACGTTGTATATTGTCGGGATTGGCTGTACTGACCAGCGTTGTCGGGATCTGTTCATTCGAAGTCGAGAATTGCACGGCTAGCTTCGCGATATCCGTTCCGGCTTTAGTGCAATACTCGGCCGCACGTCTGCAGGCTTCCCTGATTTCCGTTGAAGCCGGATGCCAAGACGGCGCTCCTCGGGAACCGAGAAGGCCCATGGATAAGGGAGAGGCGTTAATAAGCCCAATTCCCTCCTCGTCAAGCAGCGGCAGCAAACCTGTAAGCGTCTGATCGTTCAAAGAATAATGGCAGTAAGAAATGATGGCGTCCACTTCGATTTGGGGCAGCAATTTATCGAACAGCTGCAGAGGCAGACCGCAAATCCCTCCAAAACGGATTTTCCCCTTTTCCTTTAAAAGCTGGAGTGCAGGAAGGGCTTCCTCCATTACAACGGATGCGGGAACGAACTCAATATCATGCAAAAAGAGAATGTCCACGTAATCGGTTTGGAGTCGCTTCAAGCTCTCATCGATACTGGCGATTATCCGCTTGGACGTGAAATCAAAATCATTCTCGCCATAGCGGCCTGCTTTCGTAGACAGAATAAATTGACCCCGGGTTAATTGTCGGATCGCTTCGCCCAGCACGGTTTCCGCCTTCGTCAATCCATAATAAGGGGATACATCGATCAAATTGATGCCCGCATCCATTGCTGCGTGCACGGTACGGATTCCCTCGCTGTCGTCGGTTTCCCGAAAGACGGAGCCTAGGGAAGACGCTCCGAAGCCTAATACCGAAACATCCAGACCGGTTCGGCCTAACTTACGGTATTTCATGATGAACACCACCCTTTTCCAACTTATAGAACGCCTTGGCGTTCAGACCGAACAAACGCGCATGTTCCCGTTCTCCCCAATGCTTCGGCAGCGCTTCTGCCAATACGTCAACCACTTGGTCATATTCCGCCGATAGCAGGCACACGGGCCAATCGCTGCCGAACATGATCCGATCGGGACCGAACATCGCGACCACTTTATGTACATACTCATTAAAGTCTTCCTGGCTCCACCGGCGATGCTCCGCCTCGGTGACCATACCGGATAGCTTGCAGTAGATGCGCGGAAAACGGGCGATTTGCTTCATGATGCTCTCCCAAGGTTCCATCTGTCCGCTTCGGATCGGCGGTTTGCCCAGATGATCGATGACGCCGCGGATGCCGGGGACCATCTCAATCAGCTTCAACAACGGCTCCAGCTGATGACTCCGAACAAGAAGATCGATCGGAACGTCTTCCTTGACATATTCATTCAATGCTTGGATAAAAGCCGGCTCCAGGATCACATTGGCATCCGGCATATCCTGAATCATGATGCGAAAGCCGATAAATTTCGGATGTTCGCGAAATCGCTCATAATGCCGGCGGTGCTCCGGATCGAACAGGTCGATCCATCCTACCACTCCGACAATGGAAGCATGGCGATCCGCCAACGATAACAGATAGTCCGTCTCTTCCAAGGTCGGTGCCGCCTGAACCGTTATGCTGCCGTCCAATTGATGCGAATCCAAATGCGGCTTAAGATCGGAGGGCAGGAAATTTCGGTAAAGCTCCGGAACCTCCGGCGTGATCCATTCGTAATCCCCTCGCTCAATCAGCCAATAATGCTGGTGGGCATCCAATCTCATATGCATCCCTGCCTTTTAGATGTTATGTTCGCTATCTTTATTGTACGTTCATAATCTGTGTACAAAAATAGCCACGGATTGCATTTTTATAACCTATTTTGATATTGTTGTCCTTAATAGAGAATAAGGAGTGGTGTAAACATGACTCCCCTGCGTAAACCCTTTCAAGGGGACCCCCTGTTTCCGATGGAATTGGTTTATCGGACTAAAAAAAGCCCCCAACTGGAGCTGCCTCATCACTTGCATGATCTTTACGAATTGGTTTATGTATACCAGGGAAAAGGCACTTTTTTTATTGAAAACAAGCTGATGCAGAAAAAAGAAGGGGACCTTTTCATCATACCCGGGAACACGATTCACAGCTCTTTCCCTGACCCGGACCAGCCCATTGTTTCGAGTGCTTTATTCTTTGCGCCTTCGCTTGTACTCGGTGCAAACGGAAGCGATTTGCAATACTCCGTTCTCAGCTGTTTTGAATATGCTCAAAAAACAGGGGCTTATCGTCATCAATTGCCCAAATCGGACCAAGCCTATATCGAGGACATGCTGAATGGAATCTCGGAAGAAATCCGGCTTGCTCAGCTAGGATTCCGCGAGGCGCTCGTCCTTCAGCTGCGCTCCTTGCTGCTGCATATCAATCGTAATATCAGCACCCTGTCCGCAGAACAAACGGCCCACTCCCAGATTGGCCCGGCCTGGCTGATGGATTCCATCCAATGGATTCACGAACACCTGGATCAGCCTATCGGACTAGCAGCTCTGTCGGCCAAAGCTGCGGTGGCCCCTGCCCATTTCTCCCGCATGTTCAAGAAATACACCGGTTTGCATGTGACAGGTTACATGCATGCTAAACGGATTGCCCGTGCCAAAGAGCTCCTACGAAACTATGAGGAGTCTGTCGGGCAAATCGCTGAAATCTGCGGATACGCCACGCTGACGCACTTTCATCGCAATTTCAAAAAATTGACGGGCATGACCCCGGGAGCGTACAGGAAGCAAGCTGTTTCCCATCGTTAAGACACGTCAACAAGCACTTGCGACCATAGCAAGGGCTTGTTGCTTTACCTGGAACGAAAGGATTCAAGAACTTCGTCCGTTGACAACGGCTCCCTCTAGAATTACATTAAATATAGTTAAGGACTTAACTATATGGGAGGCATGATCACTTTGAATGACCTGCAGCAATACGTGCTGGATTTGCCGCTGCCTGCCCTTGCTTTTTTCTCATTGGTGGAGACAACGGCAAAACTCGTCGACGTATCCGAAAGTTATTGGAAATCGCAAGGGTTGAACGGAGCCAGAATCCGGATTCTAGTTGAGCTTATGAAAGAGGGGGGCACGATGCTTCCTTCCAAGCTGGCACAAACAATCGGTGTAACCAAATCCAATATCAGTCTGCTGCTTACCCCCTTGGAGCATGAAGGCTTGATTCGCCGGGATTCCCATCCCGGGGACGGTCGAAAGTCGGTCATCACCATTACAAGCGAAGGTCAGCGTCTATTGATTCACAACCTGCCAGCGAACAGGCAGCGGATATCCGAAAAAATGAACGTGCTGACTGAACATGAATTAAAGCAACTCTTGGGCCTTCTCCAAAAATTAAAGGAAGCGTAACGGTATTTTTACGACAATTTAGTTAAGCACTTAACCAAATAAGGAAAGGATGACATTCGATGTCTATCGTCATTACTGGAGCCAGCGGCCGGCTCGGCCGGCTCATTATTAAAGAGCTTCTACACCATGTTCAGCCCAATCAAATCGTTGCTTGCATTCGCCAGATGCACTCTGCAGCAGCATTGGAGGAGCAGGGAATTGCGGTCCGCTACTGCGACTACGACGAACCCTCTTCCCTGAAGGAGGCATTCGCCGGCGCTTCTCGCCTGTTGTTCATTTCCAGCCCCTACCCCGATGACACCGTTCGTTTGCGACAGCATGCCCATGTGATCGAAGCTGCAAAAAAAGCGAACGTCAGCCATATTTTATACACCGGTTTCGCCTTTCCTGAACATAGCGATATGTCGATGACCCATTTGCATTTGGCTACCGAGCATGCCATTCGCACTACCGGAATTCCTTATACTTTTCTTCGCAGCGGTTTGTATATGGACTTTGTTGAAGCACTGGATTTGCAAGCCGCCATGTCGACAGGCAACCTTCTCGTCCATCCGGGATCGTGGCAGTTCAACGCGGTTACGCGCACCGATCTGGCGGCCGCCATAGCGGGAGCATTATCCGGTGAGGGCCATTCGAATAAAACTTATGAGCTTGTTGCGCCGTCCGTTTGGACCTTCAATGATTTGGTCTCCGCTCTTTCAGAGCTATCAGGCAATCCGATATCCCTATGTCCTACCACTGAGGTGCAGCATTGGATATTTAGCTTTTTAAGAAAAATCGATACGGCTTCCACTTCTGGCGATCTGGAGAATTTAATATGCCGCCCGGTAACAACGCTGAAAGAAAGCCTCCAATCTTATATCGGAAGTAGATCCAACTAACGATTCACTATTCCCGCTTCATTTCAGTACTGTGAAGATGACGTATCCAATATAATCTAGAAAGAAACACGGGAATACGAGGCTTCTTCTAATTCAAGGCAGGAGGCAGGAATATGCCGATACGTACGCCAATCCTACAGAGAGGCGATACCATTGGAATCGTTACCTTGGGCAGCCCTCTCGCGGCCAACATCATTGATGCACGGATCGAATATTTGAGAGCAATGGGGTTCAATATCGTATTGGGTCAATATGTTTATGCGCAAAACGGGTTTCTGGCCGGCACCGACGAACAGCGGGCATCCGATTTAATGATGATGTTCCAAAACGAGCAGGTTAAAATGATACTGCCTACCAGAGGCGGCACAGGCGTTGCCGGAATCCTCCCGTACCTGGATTATCAGGTTATCCGGAATCACCCGAAAATCTTGACGGGCTACAGCGATATCACGGTTCTATTAAACGCCCTGCATCAACTGGTCGATTTAATTACCTTCCATAGTCTATTGCTTATTGACTTCAAACCCGAAACGCCAGCCTATAATTTCGATCAGTTTTTTGCGGCAACGTCCCTGTATTCATTAACGCGTCCCATCCTGAACCCGCCTGGAATGCCCCTGATCGGCCGGATTCCGGGCAACGTTACGGGGCCGCTTGTAGGCGGTAATTTAACGTCATTTGTTGATACGCTAGGGACTCCCTTCGAAATCGATACACGGGGGAAAATCATTGTTCTTGAAGAAACGCATGAACCTACCAATACCGTCTACAGATACTTCAACGATTTGAAGCTCGCCGGAAAATTTCGTGACTGCATCGGCATCATCATGGGGGAATGTACAGGCTGCCAGACGGCTTACGGCAAAGCCTATGAGGATGTCATCAACGAGTTCATCGTGCCTCTCGGCAAGCCGTTGATCACGAATCTTGCCACGGGCCATGGTATGTATAAAGCAGCTCTGCCGATTGGCGCAACCGTTAATCTCGATTCCATCCGTAATGCCATAACGGTGGTCGAACCCACGATCAGCGTATAAAGTTCGTTTCCTAATGCCAGATGAATCAGCTGGAGCGGCTTCTGGCGGCCTAGCCTAAACATGATTGGAGGATATGGCGATGACTACTTTTCCAACGATCCCGGCAAGCCAATGGGTGCAGCGTCTGGAGCATCCGGGACGTAAAATCCGCCTGGTGCTGGATACCGACGCGTTCAATGAAATCGACGATCCGTTTGCGACGCTTACGCGCCCGAGCGCTCTGGTTCACAGTCCGCGCATATCCGAGGATTTCCGATGGATGCATGATCCGTTCCGGCACATGATTCGCTGCGTTCATTTCATTCGTCGTGACGAGGTATTCCGGGATCTTTTCTTGAGGATTGCCCGATAGCCATGGATAACCTATAAGAAACCACTTCATAAAGGATACATCCCATAAAAAACAGCCCCTTCTACTGGATACAGAAGGGGCTGCCGGCGCTGCAGAAAAGCTATATGTAAACCACATACAAATGCCGATGATTTGGAATGACATCCGTTTGGGTTATCACCACTCCGCAATGCTTCCATCCGTATGCCGCCAAACGGGGTTTCTCCAATTGTGTCCGATATCGGCCATTTTACGCACATGGTCTTCGTTGATTTCAATTCCCAAGCCAGGACCCTCCGGTATTTTTACGTAACCGTTCTCATACTCGAACACAAGATTATCCACAATGTAATCGAGTAAATCGCTCCCCTGATTATAGTGAATGCCAAGGCTCTGTTCTTGAATAAATGCATTGTGGCAAGTGGCATCGACTTGAAGGCAGGAGGCTAATGCAATCGGTCCTAGTGGACAATGCGGAGCTGCCGCCACATCAAACGCTTCAGCCATGGAGATGATTTTTTTGCATTCTGTAATACCGCCTGCATGGGATAGATCCGGCTGAATAATATCAACATATCCATCCATCAATATACGTTTAAACTCCCATTTGGAGAACATTCGTTCACCGGTTGCAATAGGGATGGCTACATGATTAGCAATGTCGCGCAGCGCTTCATTATTTTCGGGCAAAACTGGTTCTTCGATAAACATCGGGCGAAAAGGTTCCAGCTCTTTGGCTAAGATTTTGGCCATGGGCTTATGCACGCGACCGTGAAAATCAATGCCGATTCCAACATACGGACCCACCGCTTCCCTAACGGCTGCAATGCGTTCAATGACCTGGTCTATTTTCTCATAGGAATCGACATATTGAAGTTCTTCCGTACCGTTCATTTTTACGGCCGTAAATCCTCGGGAGACCACTTCTTTTGCCGAGTTGCCGACATCTGATGGACGATCTCCCCCAATCCATGAATAGACCTTGATGGACTCCCTTGCTTTTCCCCCAAGCAATTGATGAACGGGCGCGTTATAATATTTCCCTTTGATGTCCCATAGGGCTTGATCAATGCCCGAAATTGCACTCATTAAGATGGGGCCGCCCCGATAAAAGCCTGATCGATACATGAGATTCCAATGGTCCTCTATTCTTAATGGGTCTTTCCCTATTAAATTCTCCATTAACTCTTCTACTGCGGTTCCTACCGTTCTCGCCTTTCCTTCAATGACAGGTTCGCCCCAGCCGATAATCCCTTCATCCGTCTCCATCTTTAAAAACAACCAGCGGGGCGGCACCAGGAATAATTCGTAACCCGTAATTTTCATTATGAATACCCTCCTTAATCCTCGTTAGATTTTACAGCTGAAGCAAATTGTCTCGCTTTTTCTGTTAATTGCACGAAATACTCATCTGTTATCTCCAGCTGCGTATTCACGAGCGCGCTTCCAATGCCACAACCAATGGCGCCCGCTTTCATAAATTCCTGAATATTGTTTAAATCTATGCCGCCAGTCGGCAGCAACGGAATTTGCGGAAGCGGTCCGCGTATATCTTTAATGAAGCTTGGTCCCAACGTCGCAGGAAACACTTTGATAATATCGCCGCCATTTTCATAGGCTGATAGAATTTCCGTCGGAGTAAAGGCACCCGGGATGCTTACTGCTCCGTATCGTTTTGCCATTTGTATCGTTTCTATGTCAACCGTAGGAGACAGAATGAATTTGGCGCCTGCTAAGATAGCGGCCCGCGCAGTTTCAGAATCCAGAACGGTACCCGCCCCCACCACCACTCGATCTCCAAGTTCAACGGTTATCTCTTCGATGGCAGACAATGCGTTTGGTGAATTCATGGTGATTTCTAGAATGTTCACCCCGCCTTCGTGCAGCGCCTTTGCCATGTTCAAGACATCTTTTGAATTGGCGCCGCGAATAATCGCTATTATTTTGTTATCTAGAATGCTGGACATGGTATTCATGAAGTTTATGCTCCCTCCTTACATTTAACGCGTGGCATCTTCTGTACCCACCCGGCCGACAGGACCCGCTGCATGTCCACTTAAAAACCGGATTCATTCCTGTTATATAAAAGTATTTCGTATTCGCAATAAAAGAACGGATAGTGAAATGTTAAATTTTGCAAGAAAAGAAGGCAGCTGATCGCCTGATCAGCTGTCTTCTCTCGTTAATTATGTTGCAGAAGGCTTATTCCTCCATATGAATCACTTCACGTAAAATGTTGCATCCTTCTGATCCAATGTAGTCGTGATCGGCGAAATCTCCAACACGCCGTCCCGGTGCCTGATAAATGTTCCGGATATGTTATAAGACTCGAAGGAGGCCGCCCATGGACTTGAAAATCCGGTACGCAACTTCCATGTCGCATCCTGTTTAAACAGAGCGGTATCATTATTGGACTCCAGCCAAATCTTGCCGTCACGATGTCTGAGATATTGACCTGGAAAGGACACCGATTCGATGGAGACGGCGGATGGATCGGCCAGTCCCGGAACCATTCTCCATTGCGATTCAGCGCTGTACTGCCCCCCGTCAATCTTGCCTCGGCCCTCATGATAACGAACAAAACTGTTGGCGATGTTATAGCTTTCCAGCTGGTTGACCGGAATTTCCGCATCCACTCGCACCGCTTTCCAATTCTGCGTATCCAAACCATTGGCCGTCCATTGAATGACCTTGGTACCTGCCGGAGTGCCGGCACCCGCATTGTCCAGCATCAATCCGCTGCGCTCGTTCATGCTGGTATAGTATCCGTTGCCCTTGTGCGTAAATTTCCACCTCTGAGTATCCCATTCATTATTCGTCCACATGATCACGTTTGTACCCGGTGTCGTGGCTCCATTGGGATTATCCAGGATCAGGTTGTTGTTTACATTCATTGCCCGGAAGAAGCCGCCGTTTCTGTAATCCAACCGCCACCACTGGGTATCTGCCCCGAGATCGTTCCACTGGATCACGTTTGTCCCGGCCGGCGAACCGCCGCCGGCATTATCCAGCAGAAGCTGGTTATTCTGATTGACCAGCTTATAGGTCCCCCCGGAAACAATGGAGAATTCCTTGTCCACCTGGGCTACATTGGCACGGATTTCATTCCGACTCCCCACTTGTACGGTATTGACCTCCAGGAGCAATGACGGACCCAACGGCAGCAGCGTTCCGCTCCAGGCTGCCGGCGTGCTCTGATTTGACCCTTTAACGGTCAGCGGCGCGTCCATTTGCGTCCAGGTCGCTCCATAATCGGCGCTCGTAAACATTTTGTTAGCGGAAGAAACCACATCCGTCATGCCCCGAACGTAAAAGCGGCCATTCGCGGTTCCGTCATCGATGTAAGCAACCTCCGGTGTCTGGGATGCGCGATATATTCCTGTGCCTACAACCTCCCCCAGATCCGTCGGGCTTCCCCAATTGATGCCATCAGGCGAGGTTTTGAACCGGACCGCAAAGTTAGGGGCTGCCCCCAGCATCTCAAAAAACATGAAATAGCTTCCGTTCTTCGCTTGTATGACCCGCGGCATCCCCGGACGCCAATTCCAATCTGCCTGATTGCCCACAATGATGCTGTAATTTCCCCAGGTCAGTCCACCGTCACTGGAAATCTCCTGCGCGATTGCCTGGTTATACCCCGGTTTCCGCTCATCCGAGTAATAGCAGATCAACCGGCCATCGGCCGTGATCGCAAACTCCGGCTCCCATGTACGCTTTGTCCCCTCAGTTCCCCTTGCAGCCAGGTTGCTGTGAAACTGCCAAGTGGCGCCGTTGTCCGTGCTCCTCCAGATATGAATCGTATACGGTGCCGAGTTGTCCCAATCCGTGGATGCAAACAATAAGGTTCCTGCCGGATAATCCCCAACCTGCTGAGGCAGTACATACAGCGTTGTCATGCCTTGCTGATTCCGGTTCAGTCCGTAATCATTCGGATCAATTTCACTGAATAAGGACCAGGTTGCCCCGTTGTCCGTGCTCTTGTAAAAGGGAAAGGGCTGCATGCCGCTCCATCCTGCGTTGCCGGGAAACCGCGGGGTGAAGGTGGTCAGAATATCTCCATGTTCAAGCTTGACCGCCCTTACATAATAAGGCTCCGGTTCAGCCGGATTACTGTAAACAACCGTTCCGATAGCAGCCGCCTGCGCCGTTGGCGCGGCTAAGGTTGACATGAACAGCATAACGATGACTGCAAGCAGCGCAAAACGTTTCAGCCTGGTATTCATCTCGATCCCTCCATAATAGATAATGGATCATTTCATATGCAAACCTGTTTAAAGGCATTCATTGATTACTCCCCCGATGGCACGGGCTGATGATGCGCATCGCTCCAAGGAACCCCGAAATCAGGCGTACCATCAAGTTTCCAGCCGAATTTCTGTATGCGCGTCGAGCGGATGCTCGCATCGGCGTCGGCTGAAGGAAGCGCATGGAAGACGATCCAGTCCTCTTGATCATCCGGAGACCTCGTAAAGCTGTTGTGGCCGGTCGCATAGACTCCGTTCTCTATACTTTTGCGAAAAACAGGCTCCATCGACTTTTGCCATGAAGCCGGATCCATCGGATCGGCATCTTCATCCATCGTCAACATTCCCAGGGCATAATCCTCGGACCAGGTCGTGCTGGCGGAATAAACCAGAAAAATGCGGCCGTTCCTATGCAGCGTGACGGGACCTTCATTAATGGCCATTCCGCCTTGTTTTTCCCACGTAAGCGTTGGAGCCGTTAGCAAGCGGTGTTCCCCGGTCAATGTCCAGGGATTAGCCATTTGCGCAATATAAATAGCAGATCCGTATTCGGGAAAATGTCCGTATCCGGCATATAGAAAATAAAGCCGATTCCGTACCGTCATCACGGTGCCGTCCAAGCCCGGAACGGGAGTCTTCATCGCCCCTTTCCAAACCCATTCGCCTTCGAGCGGATCGCTATGTTCGTTCTCCAGCACGCATAGCCCCCGCGATTCGTCTCCTCCGCCATCGTTAGCCGTATAGTAGATGTACCATTTGTCATTCAGATAGTGTATTTCCGGTGCCCACAAGTTATAGCTGTAGGGACCTCCCGGTTCTGGAGACCATATGGTCTTCCTTCGGCCCTCTGCAAGACCGGTCAAGGTGGAGGATCGGGTAAGTTCCAGGCGACCCGGCTGCGTGGACATAAAGTAATAATAGCCATCCGTGTGCTTCAGCACCCAAGGATCGGCTGCGTTTGCTACGATTGGATTGCTAAACGTCGTTGTGCGATTTGACATGCTCTCTCTCCTTTTATCCCTTCATTCCAGTCAAGGTAAAGCCTTCAGCGAAGTCCCCCCTTCGGTTTATTCCTACTTCCATTAATTATCAGGGACGAATTCTGGGCAAACAATTATGAAAACGCTTTAGTATATATGCAAAATAAAGCAATACCGAATCGTTTTCGACGGTCGAAAAAGAAAAGGGCCGCCCTGACGGACGGTCCTCATAAACGATTCGATTCATGGATTCTGCTTACGCCATTCAAGCGGTGTGGCTCCATTCGATTTCGTAAAGAACTCATAAAACCGACTGGAAGAGGTAAAGCCCACCTCGGCGGAGATCGATTCGATCGCCTTATCGGTTTGTCGCAACAGCCGTTTAGCCTCCATCAAACGAAGGTTGATGATATACTGCTTTGGCGAGACGCCGAAGGATTCCGAGAACTTCCTGCGGAGATTGCTTTCGGAAATAAAATGGCGAGCTGCGAGCTCGTTAACCGTAATTTGTGTATGATAGCTGCTATGAATTTCTTTTAATATCGCTTCCAATACGACTTGATCGGTACCTGCCGCCCTTATCGACGTTTCCCTGTTACGCTGGAATATCAGCAGGGCTGTCTCAAAGGCAATCCGCATCATGTTGTAGGCATCGATGTCTTGCCTCTTGGAATTCCATTCTTTCTCCAGCTGAAAAAAACTGATTTCCGCCCACCGCATATCATCTTCGTGAAGATGGGCGCACCGGATCCGATGTGGTTCGGACTCTATTTCATGAAAGAGGTATTGGCAATGGACCGGAAGCCTATCGTGGAAGAAATGAACGGATATCCCCTGCCAAGGCCTCGTACAAACGAAGCCGTGATGAAGCCGGGCAGGTATCAGGATAAGATCGCCGGCAGCTACCTTGATATTCTGTTCAGAAGAGCTGTAGTACCCTTCCCCATCCGATACCAGCGTCATCTCATCGTATTCATGGGCATGTGACTGGAAGAGGCCCTCTCCCTGCTCGGCCTGAAAGGTGTGAGGCTTAAAGCGCTCCATACTGATCACAAAGCTCTTTTCACTGTTTTCCATGTTCCATCCTCTTTCTATGAGGCTTCTAATACGCAGTCCTTCTCTATTCATTCTATGGAGTCCTCCGAACCTGGTCAATAAATATCGAGGTCCCCTGGTTGTTCTGATATGGCTTGGTGTGAAACATTGATATGAATAAGACTAAAAACCCTTGATGATCATCAAGGGTTTTCCTCTTGCGGAGCCGCGAACGGAATCGCTTCGCTATGAAATTCTCGAAGACCAATCAGCAGGGAATCGTAGCGCCGCAAAATGCCTCCAGCTCCTGTCGAACGGCTTGGGGCGTGTCCAGGCGAAGAATGCGTTCCGCCAGATCGCGGCATTCCGCTCGATCCAATCCTTCGAGCCTTTCCTTGATCGAGCTGAGTCTGCCAGCCTCCATGCTCCATTCGTCAAGTCCCAGACCGAGCAAGAGCGGTGCAGCCAACGGGTCGCCCGCCATGCTGCCGCACATGCCGGTCCATTTACCGACCTTATGGGAAGCATCGATCACCGTCCGGATGAGCTGAAGCACGGCGGGATGGAAATAATCGTACAGGTGCGATACGTGTTCGTTCATGCGATCCGCGGCAACCGTGTACTGAACGAGATCATTCGTACCGATGCTGAAGAAATCGACTTCGTCCGCGAAAAGTCCTGCCAACACGGCCGTGGAGGGAATCTCGACCATAATGCCGACTTCCATCTTCTCGTCGAACGGTACGCCCTCCTCCCTCAATTCACCCTGCACTTCCGCCAGGATGGATCTCGCCTGCCTCCATTCTTGCAAACCGGAGATCATCGGGAACATGACCTTCACCCCACCGAAGGCGCTGGCCCGCAGCACGGCCCGCAGCTGCGTGCGCAGCAGCTCCTGGCGGACAAGTCCTACCCGTATTGCACGGTAGCCCAGGAAGGGATTCGTTTCCTTTGGCAGCTGCAGGTACGGAAGCTCCTTATCCCCGCCGATGTCCATCGTGCGGATGATCACGGGGCGGCCCACCATCAGCCGGGCCGCTTCCTGGTAAGCACGGAACTGCTCCTCCTCGCCCGGCATGGCCGTGGCGTTCATGAACAGGAATTCCGTGCGGAACAGCCCTACGCCGTCCGCGCCCTGCCGGACGGCGGCCTCGGCTTCCGCGGCGCTGCCGATGTTCGCCGCGAGCTCCACGCGCGTACCGTCGGCGGTCACCGCCGGACGCGCAGTGTAGTCCTCGAGCGATTGCCTGCGCTCGAGGTCCTGCTGCATGCGGAGCCGATGCTGCTCCGCCTCCGCCGCTTCCGGCCGAGCGATGCACAGCCCGGCTGATCCGTCGAGGACGAGCAGATCGCCGTCCCCGATGCCGTCAATCCCGTCTCCCGCGCCGACGACAGCGGCAATGCCGAGCGACCGCGCGAGTATCGCAGTATGCGAGGTTGCTCCCCCGGTACGGGTGATAAAGCCGACCACCAAGGCAGGGTCCAGCTGCACCGTATCCGAAGGCGTCAAATCGTCGGCAACGAGAATCACCGGCTCGGTGATTCCGGCAAGTCCCTGCGATTGTCCAGGCGACAGACAGGCGAGAAGACGGCCGCCGATATCGCGGATGTCGGTTGCGCGCTCCTTCATATAATCATTGCTCATGCCTTCAATCATGGAGGCGACTTGGTTGACCACCTCGGCAACGGCCCTCGGGGCCGTCTCCAATTTCTCCCGGATCCGCGCCTCCATTTTCGGGTAGAAAGCCGGATCGTCCAGCAGCTTTCGGTGTCCCGCAAGAATGCCGGCTTGCTCTTCGCCTACCGCTTCCTTCGCTTTTTCAATCAGCTTCTCCATTTGCTCGGCGCAGCCCGCTTTGGCTTCGCGAAGCTTATGAAGCTCGTCTTGGACCGCAGCCGAGGTATCGGGAATATAATTCCCTTCGGGGCTGCTTTCGCCGCTGGCCCCCACCGAAGATTTGTAGATATAGGCCTTTGCAATCCGGACACCCTCCGATACGCCGATTCCTTGAATATCCAGCCTATTCATCAGGCTTCACCAAACTTGCTTTCGACGAGCTGTATCAGGGCTTCGACGACTTCTTGTTCACCGTCTCCGTTTGCTTCGATGGTCACGACGGCTCCTTGTTCAATGCCAAGCGTCATCAGCTCCAGCATGCTCTTGCCATCCGCCGATCGACCTTCGTTTGTCTTCAGACGAACCTCTCCTCCAAATTGTCCTGCTTTTTCCGAGAATAGCTGAGCCGGACGTACATGAAAGCCCTGCTCATTCTGTATGGTTACCGTTTGTGTGAACATGTCTTTCCTCCTCATCCTGTAACCGCCAGCCCGGGGCTGTTACTTACTGAAACGTAAAGTTGCGGTTTCTCTGTTGTTTCCTGCCGTTCATCCGCTCGACCCTTGTCAGGCCAGCAAGGTTATCCGGCCTTTATACGCCTCGACCAGCGCTTGGTTATGCTCATCGGAGCCGTCGATATTTCCGCTAAGAAATACAGGGGGGTTAAAGCCTTGTTCAATCATAATCTCAATGGATTCGGCGAACAGGGCGTTCAAAATCAAGGCTCCGATCACTGTCGAGCTCGGGGTAAAGGGGACCTGAAGGCCGGGATGGCTCAATACCGCATCGCCCTTGACCGAGAAATTGTCGATCACCAGATCCACGGCATCCGCCAGATGCTTGCCGCTGCTGTGCCGGGACGGCATGCTTTTGGAATATTCCAGTGAGGTAATGCCTACGGTGAAGGCTCCCTTCTCCTTCGCCATCAAAGCGACATCCACGGGAACCGGATTGCGGCCCGAGGTGGACAGGACGAATACGACCTCTCCCTTGCGGATGTCCTGCTTGCTCATGAATTCGACGGCAAGATCGTTTTGTCTTTCCAGCTCGGACGAACGTACCGCGCCTTCATGCAGCATCAGCTTCTCTATGAGAATCGGACGGATCGGTACGAGTCCGCCTGCCCGGTAGAAGACTTCCTCGGTCAATATATGCGAATGCCCGCAGCCGAACAGATGAATAATGCCGCCCTGCTGAATACAGGCCGCCACCTTTTCCGCCGCTTCACGGATCGACTTGGCCTGCTCCGCTCGTACTTTGTCAAACAACCCGCCAATCACATCAAAATAGGTGTCCATCATCATCGCTTTCACCTCGTGGTTCCTGTATTTGTATAGATTTCTGTTTTTCTTCCGCGAGTGAACGGGTTCATATCGCTTTTTTCGCCCGGAGTACCATGTCGGCCATGACTTCCAGGCTTCGCTCGATAATCCGCTCTCCCTTCTCCCTCGTTGCCAACGTTGCATCCCCAAGCACCGCGGAAGCCGTCATTTCCTCCCAGGGTGTAGGCGTGAAGTCCGCTTCAATCGGGATCTGCGGAGCGCCGTCGATCGCCTTGCTCATGTCCACGTATTCGCCCGCGAGATAAAGCATGTAGGACGTCTCGATTTCATCGGCATGCATGTAGCTGCCGTGAGCGGCCGAAGCCTCGCGTACTTCCGCCGTGATTTCCTTCGTGCCTGGATAAAAGAAGTAGAACACTTTCAATTCGGGTACCCGTTCGTATAAAATTCTCGCCGCTTCCTTCAGCGCTACCGCATTGCCGAGATGGCCGTTGACCATGATGAATAGGCGGAATCCCTGATGATATATACTCTCGCCGATATCGGCAAGCAGCCGGATGAGCGCTTCGTTCGACACGTTGATGCTACCCGGAAAATTGCGCAAACTCCACACTTGACCATAAGGAAGGGTCGGCAGAACAAAGCTGTCCGTCCGTTCCGCCAATTTGTCCGCGAGCCTGGACGCAAGCAGGTTATCCGTGCCCAGCGGCAGATGGGGACCATGCGCTTCAACGGCCCCGATTGGAAGTATGGCCGCGCCGAGTTTGCGGATTTTCTCCTCCACCTCAACCGAATTCTCAAGTTCGAATTTCATGACGCTAAGCCCCCCTTACTTTTTGAACGAGAAGCAGTCGGCCGGATTGCTGACGAAAAATTTCTCCACCAGCTTCCGGCCGTCAAAGCCGCTGCGATTCGCCTCATCTACAAAGCGCGGCACCCATTTGGAAATAATGTACTCCAGCCCGAGACCGTAATCGTAATGCTTGTAGTAGGTTTTGCGGGCGGTATCTCCGCTGATGAGAATCTGATCCTCATAGCCTTTTCGGACAAGCTCCAGAATCAGCGAGATGCGGGTGCTTTCCGGCGCATACTTGATTTTGCCGATACCGTCAAAGCTCATGTAGGCTCCGGTTGCGGCGATTTGCTCATGGTAATACGGGTCGGGGTTCCGGTCCATATGCCCTAAACTCAAGTAGGATAGATCCACGCCTTCGCTCTTCAGGAGCTCGATTTGCTCCAGCGCCATAGTGCCGACTTCCGTATGGGAGTGGATGGGGGCTTTTGTTTCGTGATGAGCGCGGGCTACAGCGCGCAGCGTCTTCTCCTCCAGCGGCGTGATACGGTTATAGCCCGTCCCGAATTTAACCTGGCCTGCTTTGAATGGCGTGCCTTCAAGCCCTTCTTCCACCTCCCGGATGACGAAATTCGCCAGCTCGTTGATGCTTTTGGCCTCGATCCACTGCGCATAACTCTCATAATCGCCGATCAGCGGCTTCAGCTCCTCTTTGATTTTGGCATCCCACAGGAAGCTTTTATTGAAGCCCGCCGTTCCTACAATGCGAATGCCGGTTTCAAGCGCGATTTCCTGCACCGCTTGAACATCCCGTCCATAATCGACGGCTGTAGCATCCACGATGGAGCATCCGCCGTGTTGTTTGAAATCCAGAACGTCGCGCTTGGACTTCTCTTTATCATCCAACAGCAAATCGTCCACTCCCCGTTCCTGCCAGTAGGCCGGACGGCATACGATATGTTCATGGGAATACGTAAAGCCCAATTCCTCTTTGCTGATATCTCCATGCAAGGTACGGATAAAGCCCATATCGTTTCTCCTCCACTCTCTATAAAATAAGAACTTGACCGATTCATAAAAATGCAAGTTCAAAAAGCCGGCTTTTCTCAACGCCTTAGACCGCTTTCTGATCTACCTCGTGATCCAAAGCCGACTTTTTGGTTTAACCTCTAAAAGAACAGTTTCGCCAGGAAGTGCAGAATCGGTCCGATGATGAACATGTCGGAATCGGCTGCCCACATGGCCGTATCCGGCACCGTCGAGGCGATGAAGAAGCGGACCATCAGGAACTGACCCCAAGCGACTACGGTTGACGTGATGAAGCCGCCGATAACGGCACCGCGGACACCGCCTGTCGAGTTCCCGAACACCCCTGCCGTAGCGCCGTGGAAGAATAGAACGATCATCGTCGGCACGAAGATGTAAGAAACGGTGTTGCCCAGTACGAGCAGCCAGATAATCGCGCCACCGAAAGCTCCCAGAAAGCCAAGCACTACCGCATTCGGTGCGTAAGGGTATACGACTGGCGCATCCAGTGCCGGTTTGGCGCCTGGCACGAGCTTGGTAGCAATCCCGTTGAAGGCCGGCACCAGCTCGCCGACAAACATCCGGACCCCCATCAGAACGATGGCGATTCCGCCTGCGAACGTAAACGATTGGATAATGGAATAGATGATAAAGTTCTGGTCACCCGATTGTTTCATCAGTTCTGCCGCAGCCGGCGTGCCCTTCGTCGAGAGAATAATGGCCCCGATCAGGAATAACACGCCCATGCTGAGCGCCGTGATGACGTTGGAATCGCGAAGAAATTCGAAGCCCTTCGGTACTTTGATTTTCTCGGAATCGTTGTTTTTGTTGCCGAGCAATTTGCCGAACAAGGCAGCCAATAGCGCAACCGAAGCCGACGTGTGTCCAAGCGCAATGTTATCGTTGCCCGTGATTTTACGCAGGAACGGCTGAACCAGCGCCGGCTGGAACGTCCAGTACACCCCGAGAACCACGGCGATCATCAGTACCAGCTTCCAGATCGGAATTCCGCTGGACGCATGGACGATGACGCCCGCAAAAACGGTCGACGTCCAGAACATCATGTGCCCGGTCAGATAAATAAATTTAAACCGGGTGAAGCGTGCCAGCAGAACGTTGATCAGAAAGCCGATGAGCATGGCAAGCGTAACGGCGCTGCCGAATTTGGAATTGAATGCCTCCTGCCCCATAAAGGCACCGAGGGATCCGCTTTCCAATCCGAAGACTTCTTTCCACATCGGCTCGAATACGTTCAAGGCTTTTACGATAACGTCAGAGCCTGCGCCGATGATGAGGAAGCCGATGATCGCTTTAAAGGTGCCGCTTACGAGCTGACTCGTTGATTTCTTCTGCAGCAGCAGACCGATCAGAACGATAAACCCGAGCAGAATGGCCGGCGTTCCAAAAATGTTGGTAGCGATCCAAAAAAGTACGTCCATAAGCCCTCTTCCTTTCTAATGGTTTACAGCACTTCTTCCAGCTTCTGTTTGATCTCGTCGTTGTCAAAATAGTTGTTGACGATAACGACCTTGGCTTCATGCCCTTGCAGGCTTTGTGCCAGCTCGTTGCTTGTAATGATATAATCGGCTGCGGTTCCCGATGCCGTCGAAACGTCCGTGTGCTCCACATCGGCGTTTACTCCCATGCCGTTCAGCACATTCTCCACATTCATTCTCAGAATCAAGCTGGTTCCTTGTCCTAAACCGCATACGCATAAAATTTTCATTGTTCGTTCCCCCTAATTAGTTGTTGGATTGACTCTACATCCGATGCCTGCTTGAATCGTTCCACGTTGTCCGGATTGCTGAGCAATGTCGTCAGCTTGCGCAGCATGGCGATGTGCTCCGAGCTTGAGGAGCCGCCGAGCGCGAATACAAGCTGGACCGGATCATTAGCGGCATGGCCAAAAACGACGGGTGTCTTCAATCGAAGCAGCGAGACGGAGGCTTCCCTCACCCCGTCCTCCGCACGGGCATGCGGCAGGGCGATGTGCGGCGCAAGAACAAAGTACGGCCCTTTGTCACGATACGATTCCACCATGGCATCGGCATAACGTTCTTCCGCCGCTCCAGCATTCGCCAGCAGTGCCCCTGCCAAACGGATTGCTTCTTCCGCCGTCTCAGCCTCAACATCCAAGGCAATTAGTGACGGTTCCAAAAATTTCATTCTCATCTCTCCCAAATCCGGTATTCTGTTCGGTGCTAAGGACCGGTTTGTAATTGTTGAAGTATCTGTTCTTTTGTCCTGGCCTCTTTCAGTCGGATCAGGTTTTCCTTATCTCTCAGCAGGAGCGTCAGCTCCGACAGTGCTTTCAGGTGGGATTCGCCGTCAATCGCCGCCAGGACCAGAATGATCTGCACCTGATGGCGCGCTTCCTCCGAAAAGGCGACGGGCTGCTCCAGCCGGAGCAGACTGATCCCAAGCCGCCGGACTCCATCCTGCCGCTTGCCGTGCGCGATGGCGATGCCAGGTGCTACGACAATGTAAGGGCCGAGCGCTTCCACTTTGGAGATCATCGCATCAATGTAAGCTTCTTCGATGCGTCCATCCTTCAACAGCGGTTCGGAGGCTTCGCGTATGGCGCTCCGCCAATCTGCCGCTTCTCTTTTCATCCGAATCATTTGCCCGGTGAGCAGATCCGTCAGAGATGGCTTGCGGGCCTCGCTGAGCCAAGTTTTCCCTAAGGACATGTAGCGGTTAAGCTCCTCCGCAAGTCCGGCTTCATCCCTTACCGCCGCGTATTTATGGACGATGTCCAGCAGCGCTTTGACCGTGTTGGCCTGGGTTCTTGATTTGCGTCCGGAAACCATGTTGATCTGGTTCAGCAAATGCTCTTTATCCTTATCGCTCAGAATCGGATTCACCAGGAGAACGGGCACTTTGCTGTCCGGGAGCGGTACCGTCGAGAATATAAAATCGACATCTTCTTCGCGAAACGACTCATAATCGCGGAGCGACAATACGGCTGTGATGTCCACTGCCGAGAACAGGTTCTCCAGCTGCGATTTCAGCATCCGCGATGCGGAAATGCCGTTCACGCAGACGATGGCGGCCTGCCGCCTTACGGCCGGCTTCGTATTCTCTCTGCGCAGCCAACCGCCGAAATGCATCGCGAGGTATCCGATCTCGTGATCGTCAAGTTTACGTCCAACCAACTGCTCGAACGGTGCGGCTGAACGGCGGGTAAGTTCGAATACTTCCCCGTACTTGGAACGGATATTTTCGAGCAGCGGATTTTCCAGGCTTAGACCATACAAGATCCGGTAATAAGCCGGTTTCAAATGGACCAGCAGATTCTCCTCCATGGCTTCCCGGTTCGGCAGAAATACGCAGGCATAACGTTGAAAATGGTCGGTCATCTCCGTCGTCACGTTCCGAAGCTGCTTCAGCACTTCTTCGGACCCCGTCATCTGTTCCATCCGGTTGACTCTCGCCCCCAGCAGATGCATCGCGAAGTAGCAGACTTCATCATCCGGAACGGAAACGCCGAACATTTGCCCGAGGCCTTCCGCAATACGCGCGGCAGCTTCATACTCTGGCGTCCTCCGCAGAACGCTTCGTTCATCATCGTCGATCGAGACCCATTGCGCGGTTTGAATCCGTCTTACATACAACAGGAAGCGGGCGGTCAGATGAAACAGCATCTCATCCGTCAAATCTACGCCGAGCGTGATCTCGCTATCCGAGATCAGGCGATAGACCTGCTCCAAACCTCCCTCTTCCATAGGCGGAAACAGGAGTGGGGCGAGATCGGGAATTCCCGATTCCGGGTTCAGGTTGAATGCCTGTTCCCAGCCCGCATGACCGAAAATCTGCCCGAAGTAATGGCTCAGCGTCTTCCGCTTGTCACGCTCCTCCCCTTGTACGCCGTAGCCCCGCTTACGATCGTAGATTACCTTGAGTTTTACGGACTTCATCTCCAAGCGGACCATGTTCAAATCCTTGAGCACGGTTCCGCGGCTAACCTGCAGAAGTTCGGTCAGATGGTGAACGAAGAGCGGACTCTCCGCCGACAATAGGTAAAGCGACATCCAGGCCAGCCTTTCACGCGGGGACAAATAGTACTGCTGTGCATGGGGCTTTTCACTCAACTGCGGAAGCCCCGCCCGGCTTTCTTCAGGCAAATAGTAGCCTGCTGTCCTGACATATTGGACCGATGGAAGTTGAACCGCTTTCAACCAGTCGTTTATTTTGTCCATATCATAGTAAACGGTTCGTCTGGAGATGCCGAGCTTCTGCATCAGTTCTTCCAGCGATACATAATCGGCTGCCTCATGGAGCAGCGTCAACATCTTGGTACTGCGTTCATCCAGAATACGGCATCAACTCCTTTGCCGTTAGTTTCGTTCTTTTTGCAATTTGATTATACCTATAGGCAATTGTTCAAGGACAGTTCAATTCATGGAACCCGATTTGTGCAAAAATGTACTCTAGTGAAAGGGGCAAAAAAAACAGGCCCCATGGCCTGTATAAGATATGGTTCAACTTTGCGACTGCCCGGTTCATCGTGTCTTGGCAAAAATCGCATCCTTTCATTCGGCACGGTTTACTCCACAGCCCCCGTCGCACCGATCCGAAGATCAACGTCTACGTGAAATTGAGCTCGGGCAAGCTCTTCGCCCCAGTTATCCTGGGCAGCCTTGTATAACGGATAATGGTAGGCTCTTGCATACAGGCCGAATCCTACCGGGTCAATTTTGTGCTTCTGAAATTTGTCGATAAGCTTCTCAATGCTTTTCTTCATTTCCTTGCTTAAATGACTTGCCATTTCCTCGGAATTCTCCAAAAGCTCATATTCAAGAAACTTTTCCGTAATGCTGATAAACGCGTTTATCTTAATGTGATATTGGAACCTGTCATGATCATGAGAAGATTTAACCTTCACCGAAATATCCCCTATGCTAAAACTCACCAAATCGGTGTTAAACGGCAATTGTTCTTGCATCCCCTCAACAGGAAAAGTGAGGCTGACTCCTGGCTTAGCTTCTTTTTTTAAAATTTGCAGAAGCGAAGTTTCTTGATAGCTAAGAGAGTCCCGGTACTGTCCTTCTTGAGATAGCAGCGTCGTGCCCTTGAGCAAAATCTTGCCATTCTCGATCATAATCTCCGAGATAGCAGGGGTTATTGCACGATCATGCATTTGTCTATGCAGCTCTTGTTCCGTTGTTTTTACCGTTGTTGATCTTCTGCTTCCCGAATCGATGAGTCCTCTTAAAAACACGGAAGTCGGCGGCTGATCCTTTGCTTGAAAATGAATGACATCGGTAACGGGACCGTCATAAGCAATAATGCGATCCGTAACCGTATTGCGAGGGTCGCGGAACTTTACATCGAGCACTTTAAACCAATCCTTATATTGGAGCAGCTTTTTCCCCACAATAATTACCTGGTAATTACGGCCTGCAACTGCCCCTGGAAACTGGGCATCCTGTTGGTTTCTTGACTGTCTTAAACCTTCTGCTATTCCCCCCCCTTCACGGCTCTTCTTCTTAATGTCTCTACTGAATACCGGTGCTGAGATATAATAACGAAGCTTCTCGTCTATGACGTCCAGACCGAGGGCCAAAGGTACGGTTGCATCTTCAAGATTGGTTTTGTCATTACTGCAGCCCGTTAGAGCAAGAAATATTGTGCAGCCCATAACGACAGCAGATAATGTTTTGACCCATCTCATGATCGCCTCCCCCCTCTTACTTTTTTGGTCATGGCCACATACAGAAGAACGCATACAGGCAAAGCAAATTCCATCACAAAACCAGCGAGATTTAGGAAGTTATTAACTCGAGCGACATCGATAAAACTTGGCCTATAGATAAAAAAACTAACCGCAACTGCAAAACACCAAACGGCTAAGTGACCCCTTTCTTTGTCTTTCCCCAATAGCCATGCCGAATTCATGGAGACAAGATGCATGGAAGGGATCCATATGCAAGAGAACACAAACAAATAGAATGCAATAAAGGGAACTTCTATCCGCTCGATAAACTGAAGCTCGATCGACTTCATGATGCTGATGACTGGATCATTGAATTTACCGATTTCATCAGGACTAAAATACACATAACAAACAAGGGTGATGCCGAGGTAAACCAAACAAGTGAGCGTGTTCGATATCACCATGGCCGTCAAAGCTTTTTCTTTTTTAACGAGATGGGGGTAAATAAAGAACGCGAGCCCGATGCCCAGCATCGGATAGAACATGATTTTTACAGTTGAAAGCACCGGAAGCCAGCCATCCTTTAGGACAGGCAGTAAATAAAGCCAGCGGGCATGGCGTAATGTAGTTAAATACACGAATGGAATCCATATGGAGATAAGCGCCACGATTTCGCTATATCTCCCGATTACCTGGAACCCGTGCTGCGCAATTTGAAACGTAGGAATGAGCAGCAGCAGCACTAGAACATAGATATACGTGCTTGGCAATAACCAAAGTTTGATAACAAGTGAAGCAATCATAAATCCGTCATAAGCCAGTAACAAATAATAGGCCATGAATATGAAAGCAGCCATTTTAGATGGCCAGACTCCCATATAACGCTGTATCAAATCTAGTATTGAACCATCTGGGCTATTTTTCATCACCTTAACGAGCGCTGCGGATGCCAATGTTGCCATTCCCCAGCCAAAAAAAATCGCGATCCAACCATCCGTTCCCGCTTGCCTGGCCAGTTCTCTAGGAAGGGATAAAAATGCAACGCTGATTTGAAAAGCCGAAACCATCAGCGTGAATTGAAGCGTGGATACCTGACGAATGGTCTTCATCTGTTATTGTTTCTCCTTCCAGCCCCTGTTCCTTCCTTGCCGTTTTGCTTGTATTGCTCTGGTGCTAAGTGGCCGATTGTTCATCAGCCATAGCGGAACCCGCAGAAGAGTGTCCTTCCAGTCCGCAGCTTTAAACGGAGCGATCGGCGTACTGTAGGAGGTGTCCAACGAGTTCAACGTGATGAGTCTACCCATGATTGTCATCATGCCCACGACCATGCCAATGAAACCGAACCAAGTCGCAAGAACCATGATCATGAACCGCATGAGACGGACCGCAGCCATCATATCCTGATTCGGGATAATGAAAGAGGAGATGGCCGTAAAAGCAACTACGATCACCATGACATTGCTGATCAACCCTGCCTGTACCACAGCCTGCCCGATCACGATCCCGCCGACAATCCCTACGGTCTGACCGATCGGCGCCGGAAGCCTTACCCCGGCTTCCCTCAGCATTTCAAGCGTAATTTCCATAATGATCGCTTCCACAAATGGGGGGAACGGAACCTGCCCGCGTGATTCGCCGAGTGTCAACAGCAGTTTCATGGGGATGATCTCGAAATGATAGGAGATGACCGAAATATAAAATCCTGGCAAAAAAATAGCGATAAAAAATGCAAAGATTCGCAACATTCGAAGGAAAGACGATATGGACCAACGAGAGCTGTAATCATCCACCGTCTGAAAAAAAGACATGAAGGTTACAGGCGCAACCAAAACACTCGGTGAACCGTCCACAACGACGACGCAGCGTCCTTGCAAAATTTGCGAAGCGGCTGTATCCGGCCTTTCGGTCGTAAGGATTTGCGGAAGCAGCGCAAGGGGCTGGTCTTCAATGAATTCGGCCAGCTCGCCGGTATTAATAATCGCATCGACATCGATGGATTGAATGCGTTCCTCGAACACCTTAATAATTTCCGGGTGAGCGACATCTTCCAAATACATTAATGTAACCGCCGTTTGTCCCCTTCTTCCAACGATGTAGCGCCTTAGCTTCAACTCTTGGTCTGGGATATAACGACGGATCATGGCAATATTCTGAGAGCCGATTTCAATGAATCCTTGATGCGCCCCTTTGAGTGAGGGTTCCTGCTGCGGATCTTCGATTGCGCGTGTAGGCAGTCCTTTGGTGTCCAGTATATACGCGGTGCCGCGACCTTCGATGAACAATACGCTGTTACCGAGCATAAGGTTCAGCCTAAGTTTAGCCCATAAAGATTCAGGCTTTACATACCCTACATTTGTAATAAAATCATCGGACGGGTTCCCGGACTCAAGCTGAAGCGGAGCAAGAATATCGTGATTAATGCATGTCTTATCGGTTAATTCCTCCATATACACGATTGCTGCTTTTTCCCCGGTTTGTTTAATGGTTAGTTTGCGTACGATCAGGTCGGGAGTATCCGTGAACATGTCTTGGATTCTGCCTATTGACTCGTTTAGACACGGAGTAATTTGTTCCTCTTGCTCATGGTTGGCAGAACGTTCCTTCATCATGTTAGGCTCCCTTCCTCACTGGATGTTTTTTCTTATTATGTTGATTTTGGACACGGTTATGCATTCCCGCCAGCTTCACAACCCGTACGGTTCAGGTATACTTCGAGCTTGGCCAGGCTTATGCAATCAGACATCGCTTGGAGTCAAATCAAAAAGGCGGATTGGACAAAAGTCATCCAGATCCGCCTTAGATATTTTTTAGTATTTGAATTCTTCACCAAAAGCCGGTGTTCAGGAGGAAAAACCTATGCTTCACACAACCACGTCACTTTCAAGATCTGCTGTTTCTTCCGTAAACGAAATATAACGTAACGGAGGACATGATCATCAATATTACCGAATAAACCAATGTCAACGCTTTGGTATCCGCTAGCGCCTGCGCATCCGTGCTGTTCTTGATGACGATTCCTAACGGCTGGTACAAAGGATGGTAGAGGAACACGGTAACGTCATAATCGGCCAAAATTCCGTTGAAATTCAAGGCAAGAACAGCTAGCGTCGACGGTAGAATGATCGGCAGCAATACTTTTCTGAACGTATAGAACGGTTTGGCACCCAAATTCCTTGCAGCATCTTCCAGATTGCTGTCCAAGCTGAAGAAGGAGGCCTTGACCATTCGCAGGGTGAAAGGAATATGGATGATCACATAGGCAATCAGAAGCATCCAGATCGTGCCAACCAATACCGTATTCCCGATCATCAGCTTCGGCGTGTTAAAGGTTACGATCAGTCCGATCGCAATCAGCGTCGACGGCAGAATCCACGGAATCAGCAATGCATATTCCAGGGCAAGCGCCCACTTGTTCTTATATTTATGCACTATCCTTGACGCGGCCAGCGCCAATGCGACGACAATGACCGAGGCTGCCGCGGCATATAGAATACTCACAAGATATGGCTTGAATGCCGACATGGATGAGAACACTTGAATGTAATTATCCAACGTGAAGCTGTTTAAATTCAACGTGGCGGTAGAAATACTTGCCGCATCGGTGAACGAAAAGATGATGATCAGCACAACCGGAACGATATAGAGGACAAACAGGCCGTAAGCCAGAATGTGAGCGGCTATGTTACCGAATTTACTGCGGATTTTTTGTTTGACCAGCTCCGATTTGACTTTGGAGACCGACATGAAGTTGCCTTTACGTTCAAACCGGATCATCACGGTCAACAACACCAGTGTGGCTACTCCGAGAATAAGGGCCAGCAGCGCAGCCAAATCTCTTGACGTCATGCTTTTCGAGAACGTCAGAATCATCGGCGTGATCGTCTGGAATTCCTTCCCCCCGAGAATAAGCGGCGCGGATGTCGCAGCCAGGCCGGTGAGAAAAGTCAGGATCGTCAACGCATAGATCGTAGGCTTCAGGACCGGAAGTACGACCCGCCTTAGGATATACCAAGTAGATGCCCCCATATTTCTCGCGGCCTCCACCGTTTGGAAGTCGATTTTGCGAATCGCATTGCTCAGGAACAGGAAGTGGTTGGACGTGCAGGCGAACGTCATGACGAATAGGACCGCCCAGTAGCCATGAAACCATGTCGTATTAAAAGAAGGGAACCATTGAACCAGGAGCTTGGTCATAAACCCTTCTTCGCCATAGACGAATTTATAGCCGGACACCAGCACGACTCCGCTGTAAATCAAGGTCGTAAAATAACCCAACCGCAAAAATTTCGCCCCTTTGATATCGAAATATTCCGAAATCAAAACCAGCGTTATACCCACCACATTTACGGTAATGACAAGGGAAAAAGCGAGAATAAAGCTATTATATAAACTTCTCATCGCGCGCTCGGAAGAAAACAGCTTCTCTGCCGCTTCGAGCGTAAATTTGCCGTCCTTAAAGAAAATTTCGCCGTAAATATTCAAGTTCGGATAAATCAGAAAGGCAATGACAAACCAGGCAATCAACCCATATAAAAGGATCGAAACAGGGTTTACGGAAGCCAGCCGGGCGCTCAGGTTCCGGGCATTCATGCTTCCCCCTCCTTCAACGGATATTGCAAAATATCGCGGACCGGGAGGTAGATGTCCACATCGTCGCCGACCTCATGTTGGACTTGCCGGCTTTCGATTTCGATGGTCTTTAGCCGTCCGCCGCCGGCAATCTCCAATACGTACTTGCTGTATAAACCGTAAAATTCCCGGTCCGCGATCTTGCCTTTCAGTTCGACCGTATCGATCCCCTGCAGGGGCAGCAGGCTTACCTTTTCATTGCGGATATAGGCGATATTCCCTGGCTGAACAACATCGTTCAACCGGCTGTTCTCCACCATCCGCGGATCGATCCGATTAATATCTCCTATGAAATTGCATACAAACTCCGTTTGCGATTGATTGTAAACTTCCAAGGGCGTGCCCACTTGCTCCAGGACGCCATGATTGAATACTCCAATCCGATCGGACAGCGTTAACGCTTCTTCCTGGTCGTGCGTGACATAAATCGTGGTGATCCCGAATTTCTTCTGCAGTTGTTTCAGCTCATTGCGCAGCTGCACCCGAAGCTTGGCGTCCAAGTTGGATAAAGGTTCGTCCAGTACCAAGATGCTCGGCTTCAAAACCAGCGCCCTGGCTATCGCGACGCGCTGCTGTTGGCCTCCGGATAGTTCCGATACCTTCTTGAACAGCTGATCATCCTTCAAGTCAACCTTCCGGGCAATGTCCTTTACCTTCTGGTCCACTTCCGCCTTGGAAAACTTCTTGACCCGCAAGCCGAAAGCGATATTCTCATACACATTCATCGTTGGAAACAATGCATAGCTTTGAAATACCATCCCGATCTCTCTTTTTTCGATCGGCAAACGGGTAATATCGGCGTCTTTCAGCAGGATCTGTCCACTCGTAGGCATAATAAACCCGACCAGACTGCGGAGGGTCGTCGTCTTCCCACAACCCGAGGGACCGAGGAACGTGAAGAATTCCCCTTCCCGAATATGCAAATTAAGGTTTTTGACCGCATGAAATTCTCCGAATTTAATGTCAACGTTCTGGAATGTAATCATAGTATTCTCTTCCTTTTTGTTGTACTTGAATGAACGGCTGCACATTGGCGTTCCCAATATGCAGCCGGCTTGACTCCATTCCGTTATTTATTGCATAATCTCCAACTCGATTTTCTCCGCCCACAGATCCATATTCTCGGCAATAAAGGCCCAATCGAAATCTTGTGGTTTTAACGAAGTGAACAGCTCCTTGACGGACTCATTGGCTTGCTCGACCGCCTTCGTATTTGCCGGCATGGCATTGAACTCAGCCGCAAATTCCCCTTGGATTTCGCTGGATCCGAGCCATTCCACGAACCGCTCCGCCGTTGCCTGCTTCTTCGTTCCGTTCACGATCGCCGCATGTTCCACGACCATCGGTACGCCGATTTCCGGACTGACAATGCCTGCTTTTACGTTATATTGCTCTTCCTTCTGCTGCAGGGTTCCGGAGACGAGCGCTCCTAGCGGCGTTTTACCGCTGGCCAAATTGGCGTAGAAGTCTTCGCCCTCGACTGCGCTGACACCGTTGTCATACAATTGCTGAATTTCATTCCAGCCCTCCTCGGATACGCCGAGATCACCGTTCGGATCTTGGAAACGGGTCAGAATGCCCGCTACAACAAGGCGAGGCGTATTTTGTCCAAGCAGCGTAGGAGCTTCGTATTTCCCTTTATACGCATCCTTCTTATAAAGGTCCGTCCAGTCCTTTGGCGCAGTATCTGCCGTGAATTCGTTCGGGTTATAACCAAGCAGAATCGCCTGCTTCACAAGCCCATGATAGTAGCCTTCCGGATCGTTCAAGCCCTGCTCAACATCTCCGGCCCAGCTCGGTACAAACTTAGCCAGAGCGTCTTCCTTTTTCAAATTCTCATAGAGCATATTGTTCAAGCCGTATACGACGTCTGCGATCGGGTTGTTCTTTTCGGCAATCAACCGGTTCGTCAGGTCGGCGCCGCCCGCTCCGACAATTTCGATGTCAAAGCCGGCGCCTTTCGCTTTTTCCATCAGCCATTCGCCGCGGCCGTCCGAGTTCGCATTGGTGTACACGATCAGCTTTTCATTCTGGACTGGTTCATTGGACGATGATTCCGACGCACCCGGTGTCCCCTCCGAAGTGCCTGCGTTTGCATTGCCGGCATTGTTGCCGCCTCCGCAAGCCGATACAATCACACACATAATGAGAAGAAGCGCCATTGAAAGTTTTCTCATGATTCCTTAACTCTCCTTTGATCGTGTCATTTTGTTTTGTTTAAATGTTGATAATCAACCCGTCATATGCCGGCACAATACCGACGGGGCTGAAGATGCGGACAAACTCCTCATGTAGCAACTTGGAATTATGGCTAAAATGTGTGACGACGATTTGGCCTTCAGGCTTCAGGATATTTTCTTTTTGGAACTCGCGCTGGACTTCCAGCACCGTTTCCACGCACATATGATTGCGGTCGCGGGAGTTCCCCGTATATCCATGCGTGCAGTCGAGGATGGCGCAATCCAGGCTTTTGCCCTTCAACCATGCCCATGTCGCATCCGGGAACCAGCCCGAATCATGCCCGTACAGCAGTTTTTTTCCTTCCTTTTCAATGACGTATAATAGACAGGTTTCCATCCGGTCATGATCCGCCAATAATGGCGTTACCCTTGCATCGCCCATAGCGAAGGTCTCATACGGGCGCAACAGATGGAATTGATACCTTTGTCCTTCAAAGCGGCCGATGGCAGCACGCGTGTGATGCATCACGGTACCATTCCCATAAATGTGCAACGGATGCTGGAGGCCGTGCGCAATCCCTTCCCTGCGGCATTCCAGATCAACGGCATTGTAATGGTCCGAATGCGAATGGGTGACGAGCAGATGCTCGATTGCTCCCAGATCGATATTGTCCCGCAGCGCCTGCATATAGGAATCCGGGGAATAGTCAAATTTGATGACATCGTCCAGGATGGCGGAAGTTCTTGTGCGGATATTTTTTCCCCCAAGCTCCCGCGCTTTGTTGCAATGCTCGCAGCGGCAAAATGCATTGGGGAAACCCTCTGCGGCTGCGGTTCCTAGAAAGTGAATTTTCAAAGTCATGTCTCCTTGCCATGCAAACGATAGTGATTCATTTTACGTCCAGGACTGAACGGATTGCCGTTCTACTATCGATGTTTGAATTTTAATGGTGATGGGATTCTCGTTGGAGTTGCCAACGCGCTTCATCAGCAAATCAACGGCCGATCGGGCAAGCTTCTCGGTATCTTGTCGAACCGTCGTAAGCGGTGTCGGAATATATGCCGCTAACTGGATATCGGAGAACCCGACGATGGACAGCTTTTCAGGAACCGGAATCCCCATTTGCAATGCGGTGTGAATTGTCGAGATGGCGACATGGTCATCCCCGCACATGATGGCCGTCATCCGGGGATTGTCCTGAATAAAGCGCTCCTGTTCCGGATCGAGCTCATTAATGCGGCTGGTATCGCAAGTGACGCTTCGAAAATGAATGTTCTGGATCTTCACCGGAATTTTATGATCGAGCAGCGCTTGGATATAGCCTTGATACCGTTCCTTCCGGCTTGTGATATTGTCGATCGGGTTCGAAGTGTATCCCACCTCCCGGTGCCCCTTCTCGATCAAATACTTGGTCATTTGATAAGAGCCCATATAGTGGTCGTGATACACGCAATCGATCTCCACTTCATGGAAAATACGGTCGATGATCACCAGCGGCAGTTTGCAAAGCTTTAGTCGCAGCACCTGATCGCTGCAAGTCTTCCGCCCCTGAGGAAACAGAATGATGCCGGTGATCCCTCCTTCGGCCAGCCTTTCCAGACAAAGATCCTCATCGTCGCGGTCCTTCGTCATTTTTAAAATGAGGTCGCACCCGTGCTTTCGCACTTCAGCCTCGGCGGCGGCGATGATTCTGGAAGTGTAATCGGATAGATGGGGCATAATGAGTGCGATCTGTCCGAACGGCCTCTCCACGTTCAGTGCCGCCTCGGCGACCTGGGGTGAAGTTCCTCCATCGGCCATCAATCCATCTTGCGGCTGGGCAAGGAAGGTCCCTCTGCGGGGCAGGCGGTAGACCAGTCCTTGCTCTGCCAGCTTTTGAAGCGCCAGCTTGCTCGTCATTCGACTCACGCCAAATAACTTGGCAAGCTCTCCTTCGGATGGAACAGGATCATGCGGCCGCAGCCGACGACTCTGAATAATCTCGATTACCTGATCAGCCACCCGGTGATATAATTGATTCTGTTTCTTCAAACGTGCATCTTTCATCAAATTATCCCTCTAATCGTTGAGTCGACTCGTATCCGCAAGGGATCTAATTTGAAGTTAATTTATGTCACTGACATATTCAATGATATAAATGTAAAAGTCTCGTAAATTCTATGTTAAATCGTAAATCCGATCTCCTGAACCCCATATTCCATATCAGTGATTTATTCTGGAACAGAAGAAAAGCGTCCCGCAAGCCTTGAAAAAAGACTTGTGGGACGCTTTGGGTTATTGTGGCCGGGTAAATTCCGCCCGGTCAAAATTTCCGATAAAAAACAAGAAGCCTTGATTTCTCTAGGGTTTTTCTTCGTATGGAGCCTGAGGGCATCGAACCCCTGACCTCATCGCTGCCAGCGATGGAAAGTAGGCCGAATTTTACGATAGGCGTACACAGTATGGGGTTAAACCGCTGCAGAATGAGCAATAGGGTCATCTCCGGCTGCCTTCAAAAGGCTATATGACCCATCCTCTCCCGTTAGTTCAATAATGGTTCCTTGATTTGATTTATTACGGTCTTTGTCTCTAATCCATTTCTAAGTATCAAAATGTATCCTACCCCACAAAAATGTTCCGTTCACACAAAAAAGTGCGTACTTTTCACCAATTGGTCAGGGTGATAACCTTACATACAGAACGATCGATCCATAATTAATTGAGCGACACACGGTCGTTAAAAAAATCATAGGTGAGGTGCTAAGAAATGAAGGAATATCAACTTATTTTGAAAGAGAAGAAAATCGTTTGGGGAGAAACCATAGATATTGAACAGTTCATTGATAACAAACCAGTCAATTCCATCAGACAGGGCGAAAACTCGAACATGGATTGGAATTTGCCTGCAGGCGTATATCGAGCCAAAGAAATTGTTATCGAACTCGATAAAATGCTGGAGGCCATGCTGGTTCAGCTGGGCGAACCAGTGAACAGCGATCCGACAGTACTCTTAGATAGCCTGCTAGCCAATCTGGCGATTTCCGGACGCCTGTCTTCTTTGCCCTTAAAATCATTGGAACTTGAAGATCATGCCGGTACAGAGATTAGAGCTCAAGCGGTACGCATCGGAGAACAATTGGTAAGCTGGGCCAGAGAAATCAATGCTGAGAAAAAGACATTGGCTGAGTATGGGTCAGAAACGCTTAGTGAACTGGAATTTCGAAGCCACTGTTATGGTCATCCGCTGACCCCGGAAGCCACTGCTCAGGTTTGGGGACCATTCGGCGGACCAAGGATTATGCAGATTTATAATGAATACTTACACCAATTCGTTTTACTTCGGGATGCCTTGTTGCCATTTGCTAATTGGGAAGAGGTTCCGTTTGAGGTCAAGGAATATAGAGAATTCAAAGGATTGCGCTTTCTGGAGCCATCCCGGGAAGTATTCTTAACGCAACTGTTCAAGAAAAAATTGACACATAAATCGATCATCCAATATGCACAAAGTGTGGTTAGCTCAGGGCTCGAAAAGGCCGGTTACGGCTTCCAATATCGTTTAGGTACCGTTTTGCCGGCTGGTTTGGGTGAGTCTGCCCGTACGGCATCCCGCTATCTCCTGAGATGGCATCCAGTACAAACGATACAGGTAGTTGATGGAGAAGGTTTGACTGCGGTCTCCTTCGATTATGAATATGAAGATTATTATTCCGCGCCCCGTACGGAGGCAGGAAAAGGAACACCGGCAGACAATAAATTGCTTCCTGAGTATGGGGAGGATTACGATGAACCATCGATTGCCCGGTTGCTGCCAAATACAATTACAGATCGAACGACTCTACAGTTCAGTATCGAGATGAAAGGCAGCGAGTTTGCAGTAGATCTTGGTCAGCTTTTTAGGGGGCAGCGCTTTTTATATCGGCCACAGATAAACAGCAATGCTGGGAGCGAATTTATAAAGCGCGAATACCTCCACTGGCACCCTGCTGAAGACATTCTCTCGCACTCCGGATTAGTCACCAATGCAGATGGCATCCATTTCATTCCGACTGGCAAAAATGAACTTGTCCTACGGGCTTTACTAGGTAAACTATATCCCGAAAATGTAGTTTTATTGGATAAAGGAGATCAGGAGGAACTGGAAGCGGCTTATGTTTCCGGCAAAGGCTTCGGTACGCAATTTCTAGTACTGTAAGTCGTGAAATGAAATCCGCCGACATTTTGGATAGAAAGGGAGAACCTATTTTGACCAGACAACAAAAGTTTTTGACAATGAATTTATTTTTATTGACCTTTATTCTAGGGACCAGTGAATTTTTGATGGTCGGATTATTATCTGAAATTGCCGCAGATATGAAAATCGCCATATCGACTGCAGGCTTTCTGGTGACGGCTTTTGCGCTTACCTTTGCTATAGGGACCCCGGTCTTCACGGCATTATTCAGCCGATTTTCCAAATTCCCGCTCATCCTTGTCTTGCTCAGTATATTTATTGTGGGGAATATCGTTACGGCTTTATCAGGATCATATGGCCTGCTTCTGGTGTCCAGAATAATCACGGCCGTGGTTACCGGCGTCTTGATTGCACTCGCGATGTCAGTGGCAAGTGAAGTCATGCCTCCAGAAAAAAGAGGGCCGGTGATCTCTATCATCTTTACTGGTTTCACTGTGGCGAGCGTCCTTGGCGTACCCCTTGGCACTTTTATCGGACAATGGGGCGGGTGGCATTTGGCCTACTGGTTTACCACAGTATTAGGAATCATTTCTTTGATAACAAGCATCGCAACCATTCCTAGAGGACTAAAAGGAAAACACAGTTCACTCACAAAACAACTCAGATTGCTCGCTTACCCCAGAATTGTGCTTGCTTTCGCCATTATGATGTTAAGCATAGCAGCTACTTATAGCATCTATACGTATTTAGCTCCTTTGCTTCAGGATGTGCTTTTTGTTCCGGCCCGTTATATTAGTCTCATCTTTTTACTGTATGGTGTTGTGTCTATTTTCAGCACGCTAATCGGAGGAAAGCTGGCTGTCGGTGACGGGATGAGAAAAATTCGCTATGTGCTTCTGGCTCAAGCCGTCATCTTGGTGTCACTTTATTTTACTTCCGGCTCTCTTGTTGCGGGACTGGTCAGCATCTCATTCATGGCTCTCGTTGTTTATCTTATGAACTCGACGATGCAGTTGTACTTCATTGATTATGCCGATGAGCATGTTCCGGAGGCAAGAGATTTGGCTTCATCCTTAACCTCCGTTGCCAACAATGTTGGCATTGCGATCGGATCCGCTTTAGGTGGAATTATCACTACGAACATGAAGCTTATTGATCTTTCCTGGTCTGGTGGGATTGTGGCCGTACTCGCGGCAGTGTTGGCATGGGTCAACTATCGTTTGAAGCAAGGAACTGTCAGTACGACTAAAGAGAATAATGCACTGCATGAGCAATACCAAGGAAATATATAATTAAGACATATAAATGCAGCAGGAGGTAATTGGGAAAAGTACCTCCTGCTTTTCGAGTGACAAGAGCAGCCCGATTCAAGGCAAGATGAATGGTAAATGGACAGATTGTAGCTTTTTTATGCATTCTTGTGATTTGTGTACAATACTTCATCGGGAAAGCTTTCGATATAGTCGGTTCCAAAATCGCATAACATCGTGAGCATAGGGGCCAGTTGTTCGCCTAGCCGAGACAAGCAATATTCCACTTTTGGCGGTGAAGCTGGATAAACCTTGCGAATAATAAGTCCGTCGCTTTCTAGCATTCTTAGCTGCATCGTAACCATGCGTTGGGTTGCTTCAGGAAGTTCCCGTCGCAGCTCATTGTACCGTACTGGACCTTTTGCTAAGCGGTTTAAAATGGATATCTTCCATTTCCCACTGATTAAGCCGAGTACAATTTCCGAGGTACACCGATATTCTTTGTCTCTAAAGTTTATCATCTGTCGACACATCCTTATTAGAAAAGATTGTGTAAAAGTAAGTTGTCTCTCTTCAGCCAATTCGAATTACAGACCATTCATTCCATATATTATGTTCAAACAGCTCAATTCTTGTCAAGAATTTCTGGATCGATTAGTATAAAATTAATAAAGGAGGTCATCTTATGCCGCGAACAGGACGTCCACGTACATTTAATCGTGACGAGGCGGTTGCCGCCGCCATGATTCTTTTCTGGGAATATGGCTTTGAATCCACTTCACTGGCTCAGTTAAAGGCCGCAATGGGAGATATATCATCTGCAAGTTTCTACGCAGCGTTTAAGTCAAAAGAAGAACTGTTCCGTGAAGTGATTGATCGCTACATATCGATGTATGGACATGCTTCGGAAACTTTCAAAAATACAAACATAACGTCGAGAGCAGCCATGGAAATGGGATTGCTAGAAGCAGCTCGGTTCCAGACAGAGAACACTCACCCTTTAGGTTGTCTGTTGGTTTTGTCCACAGTTAACTGTTCTCCTGAGCAACAACATATCCAAGACCTTCTGTCAAAGGAAAGAAAGAGAGTCCGGGGGTGGATCAAAGATTGTATAGAACGAGCCATAACCAACGGGGAGTTGCCAGGATCCACGGATATCTCCATGGTGATTACGTTATTTGAAACCTTCTTACGAGGGATTTCTACACAAGCCCGAGACGGTGTTCCATACGAGGAAATTGCAGCTGCCATAACTCATTTGATGAGCGTATGGGATTCGTTATCTGTTGAACACGATATTCGGGAGGATTGATTGAGCATACAAATCCCTTCCCTTTCCCTTATTCCCTAAACAAAAAAAGCCGAGCAAATGTCAGAAAATAATCCTGGATCTGCTCAGCTGTAATATGACCTTATTTGCTTTAATACCAATTTGGTTTAGATCGAAGTGAGTATATTTTTTGACTCACAGTCAGGCAGAAATTGCTTTCATCTCCCTTGGCAAGCAGGTTAACGGCCGTTCCAACCCAACCGGCGCTTTGCACTTCTGGAACTCAGCCATTAACTTGAACATTCCCTCCAAGATATTCAAGGCTATATATATCGGAGATTTTTTCCAGCACACGCTGCGCATGTTCTGTAAATTTCAAGTCCGCAATCCGATCTTTGAACAGAAACACGCCGGTCTCATTGCTGTTTTTGCCGAGAGCTCCCTCATATAATAGGTTGGCTCCATGAGTAGGCGGAGAGGAAAAAAACTTCATAAACAGTTCAAACCCTGCGGTCAGTCCGGAATCTTTTCCTTTTCTTAGCGTATTGTTAATGCCTGGGTCAACGCTGCGGATCTTGATGCCTTCCTTTGCAAGCTGCGGTGCGACGGCTTGGGTCCACAACGAAAGAGCCAGCTTTGAAGTCGCATAGGGTCCATACATTTTGCGGAAGGTTTTGGGATGCTCCAATTTTTCGATCGTAAACTCCTTCGTAAATCTAAACACCTGCGACGAAGTGTTAATCACGGTTTTTAAGCTGCCGTTCTTCAACAGCTCTTTCAATTCCATCAGAATTATAAAAGGAACGACCGTCAACAATTCATAATGCAATTCGCGGCCTTGTTTCGAATAGCGCAGCTCACTTAAGCCTCCTCCGGCGTTGTTAAACAAAATATCGATCCGCTGTTCCTTGCTTTTGATTTCTTCCAAAGAGTGCCTCAAGCTGCCATAATCGGTGAGATCCTTCACTTTATAGGCTCGGAGCCGTCCGTCCTTGAGATGATTTTGGAGGAATCTATCGTCCGCTGGAAAATCCGACCGGTTCAAAGCAACCACCTGCCAGTTCTCCGACAGCATTTTCCGGGTCAATGCCAACCCGATCCCGTTACTTGCGCCTGTAATCAGTGCAATATGTTCTCGTTGGTTCTTACTCAATGCATGTCCTCCTTCATTCAGAATTTCATCGGTTAATGTGTTCATCAGTCGGAGTCGGGCAGGAGGATCAGTTTGCCGCGGGCACCCCCGCTCAGGCTGATTTGAACAGCTGAACGCCATTCTTCGAGTTCGAAAGTCTTCGCGACCGGAATCGTGAACTTGCCGTCCGCTGCGTACCCGGCAAAGTCGCCGACAACGTCATAACGTGCGGTATGTAGTTCTCCAAAGCTGGTGCGAACGCCAAGTTCAGCGGCTGCGGCGAAATCGCTGACGGTTAGGACATGCTGGGGATGCCCGTTGACGATTTCGACCAGATCTTTCAATGAACCGCTGATTGGCGCGGTATCCAGGGCGAGATCAACCGGCTGCTTGGCCAGTTCGGTCACTCGTTCGACCATTCCATCATCGTACGAGGTTACCAACGCCCCCATGGAGCGGAGCTTGTCGGCGTAGGTGGGTCCAGCGGTTGCGATCACACGGGCACCGCGCATGAGGGCAATTTGAACGGCCGCGAACCCTACCGTGGTGCCGGCTCCGTGCACGAGTACGGTCTGACCCGATTTCACCCCAAGAGTATCAATGCCACGGTAAGCGGTTTCGACTGCCATTGGCAACGCTGCAGCTTGAACAAAGTCGAGTCCGGCCGGCATGCGGAACCAATAGTACATAATCGCTTGATCCGACGCACCGGCGCTCGATCCATTCATGAAATCTGCCCCACCCAGAACGGCATCGCCGATGGCAACATCGGTTACGCCCTCTCCGATTGCGTCTACAATACCGGCCACGTCCAGCCCGATTCCGCGAGGCAAGGGCAATTGACCGGCAAAATGGCCTTGGCACGTCACCCAGTCAACCGGATTTAAGCCGCAAGCGCGTACTCTCACGCGAATGCGTCCCGGCCCTGGCTCTGGGATCGCCACCTCATCCAAGCACAAGACATCCGTTGGTTCTCCGTATTCGTGAAACCGGATGGTCCGCATGGTATTCTCCATTGTGATGTTCCCTCCATTTTGCTCTGATAAAATCGCGTTCTCTGTGATTTCGAACGGTCTTCCAAGGAAAACAACGAACTCCTAAACTATAAAATTCACTAGAAGGCAGGGTGTCATGAGGGGAAGCTATGCCCCTTCCCTCGCTTAATAGTCAGGTGTGCGAACTGAGGAGCTTAGATCTGGGAGCCGCCTCCATCGACAGGGAACTCAGCCCCTGTGGTATAGGTGGCCTCAAATGCCAGGAATGCTACGGCTTTGGCAACCTCGACCGGATCGCCTAAACGCAGCATTGGGATCTGCTGTCTCATCTGTGCCTTTGTCTGTTCGGCAGCTTCTGCCGGCATTGACTTTTCCATGATGCCTGTGTCAATAACGCCGGGACTGACTGCGTTGACGCGAATATTTCGAGGTAATAACTCGCGCGCCAGACCTCGAGTCATGGAGCGCAGCGCCGCCTTACTAGCTGCGTAAGCACTGAGCATTGGGAGACCCACTACGTTCACGATTGAGGTGGTAAGGACTACCCCGCTCCCTGAGCCTAGCAGCGGAGCGAGTTTCTGCACGGTAAAGTACGGTCCCTTGGCATTGATTGTAAGTATCTCGTCGTACTTTTCTTCTGTCATTGCTTCGAAAGGGACAAACCCCGTGACACCAGCGTTAACGAACAGGGCATCTACTGTTCCAAATTCAGACTCCACTCGATCGGCTAATGCGGCGATATCCTTCAATGAGGCGGCATCGCTTAAGACCGCGATCGCGTGGCTTCCGAGTTGTTCACGAGCCGCATCCAGCGTCGCCTGAGTACGTCCAGTAATCAGAACGCGTGCGCCTTCATCCACCAGCAGCTTCGCCGCCGCAAGGCCGATTCCGCTGCTGCCTCCCGTTATCACGACCTTTTTGTCAGAAAATTTGCCCTTACTGAATGGTTCCATTTAAATCGTCCTCCCTTTGTATAATCCGTAATCGGATGATTAGGTACAGGAGCGATTATACAGCAATAAATTTATTAAGTAAACTAATTTAATTAAATTAGTTCATTTAATTAATTTCATACATAAAGGGCAGCATATTTGTTATAATATGTTGTATAGGCATCAAAGGGAGGTACTTATCCGTGAGAAAAGCTGTGAGTGTAGATACCTATGTGGAAAAAATAAAACCCATTATAAGAAAAACAAAATTCAGCCAACTGAAAGTCGACGATCTCGCTAAATATATGGATATCAGCAAAGTGACGCTCTATAAGCATTTTTCCTCCAAAGACGACATCATCGAACAAGTCGTGGATTATTACATTGATTATTCGAAGAAGGCCGACACCGTTGTGAAAGACGATGCCGTCTCTTTTTTGGATCGTTTTCAATTAACATTTTTACAATCTTTGATGTGTGCCGCGTATATCTCTGATTTGTTCTTGCAAGATCTGAAGGAATTTTATCCACACCATTTTGAGAATCTGTCCGTTGCCCTACAGAACCGGAATAAAAGCTTGCAAACTTTTTTTGAATCCGGTATGGAGCAACAGATTTTCAACAGATTGAATGCCGTGTTGTTTATGGTTCAAGATGACGCTGTGCTGCGACGCTTTATCGAGCCGTCATTTTCGATTCAGTATGATATCACCTTGAAACAAGCGATTATGGATTTCTACTACATGAAGCAGTATCAATTGCTAAAACCTGAATATCTGAAAATGATTGACGACTCCGATATGGAAAGGAAGATCGTTCATATTTTGCAAGCCATTTCGTAAGTGAAGCGTCCATATCCGATTCCGGCGTAAATAAAGCGTTAGTTGACCCCTTGAAATCGAAAAAGCGACAGCCATGGACGAGAAAATAATGTCCTAGACTTTCGCTTTTTCATTCAACGTTAATGTTACCCGTTCAGCGCAATTATTCGTCGTCCCCTAGAATCATTTGGTCCAGCGTCGTACCGGCAAGCACCATGGGGTACACATTCTCATTGGTCGGGATGACGAACTCGACGAGCACAGGTCCTGTCGTCTGCAGCGCCTCTAACCAGACCTTGGAGGCTTCATCCTTGTTCGTTGCCCTTAATCCCTTGATCCCGTATGCTTCCGCTAGCTTGACGAAGTCCGGACTGCCGGACAGATCAATCTGGCTGTAGCGTCGCTCGTACATCAATTCCTGCTGCTGCTTAACCATGCCGAGCACCTGGTTGTTCAAGACCACGATCTTGACCGGAATCTGATGAATCGCGCAGATCGCCATCTCCTGCGCGCACATCTGCATGCCCCCGTCGCCGTTGATCGAAACGACGAGACGATCTGGATTTCCGACTTTAGCGCCGATCGCGGCCGGGAAGCCAAAGCCCATCGTGCCAAGACCGCCCGACGTGATGAGCGAGCGAGGATGCTTGAAGCGGTAAAACTGCGCGGTCCACATTTGGTGCTGGCCTACATCGGTGGTGATGATTGCCTCTCCTTGCGTCGTCTCGCTAATCATCTCGAGCACATATTGCGGCTTAATGACTGTATCCGAATCGGTATACCGAAGCGGATGCTGCACCTTATACTCTTGAAGCTGCTCAAGCCAGGTGCCCGTCTGGGCTGCTTGCGCTTTCGTGTTCGCATAAGCCAGCAAGTTTTTAATATCGCCGATGCATGCAAGATCTGTCTTGACGTTCTTGCCGATTTCCGCCGGATCGATATCGATATGGGCGATACGTTTGGCCTGAGGCGCAAACCCGTCCAGCTTCATCGTGACCCGGTCATCGAAACGCGAGCCGATCGAAATAATGAGATCCGCATTCTGTACCGCCATATTCGCCGCATATACGCCATGATGTCCGAGCATGCCCAGCCACATCTCGTCATCGCTCGGAAACCCGCCGAGGCCGAGCAGAGTGGTCGCGACCGGAATCCGCGTAGTGTGGACGAACTTGATCAGCTCCTGCGAGGAGTTCGAATAGACAACGCCGCCGCCTGCGATAATAACCGGCTTGCGCGCTTCCGCAATCGCCTGAAGCAGCGCATCCATTTCCGCCGGATTCGGTTCCGGGGCTCCATGGTATCCTCGCAACCGGACCGTGTCCGCTGGACGATATACCATCCGCTGATTGGTCACGTCTTTTGGAATATCGATCAAGACAGGACCTTTGCGGCCCGTATTTGCAATGTAGAACGCTTCATGAATGATGCGAGGAAGTTCGTGTACATCGCGAACCATGTAGCTGTGCTTCGTAATCGGCATCGTGATGCTAATGATGTCCGCTTCCTGAAAAGCATCCGAGCCCATGACATTCGTAGATACGTTCCCCGTTATGATCACCAGCGGCACCGAATCCATATAGGCGGTTGCAATCCCGGTCACCAGATTTGTTGCTCCGGGACCGGATGTCGCGATGCATACCCCAACCTTCCCCGTTGACCTGGCATAGCCGTCCGCCGCGTGGATCGCGCCTTGTTCGTGCCGGGTCAAGATATGCTTGAATTCTGGCTGATGTACCATCGCGTCGTAAATATAGAGCACATTACCTCCAGGATAACCGAATACGCACTCTACGCCTTCCTGCAGCAAGCCGCGCAAAAGCACCTCCGAACCGGTGATATATTCCTCTGATGGCGTCGCTGTTTCATTCGTCATTCCTAATTGTTGTTCCACTTGGGCAGCCTCCTTTGCAAAATAAAACCCCCTCTCCTCCTGAGCAAACTGACAGCGGTCAGCTCATACAGGGACGAAAGGGGATTTTTTCGCGGTACCACCCAAGTTCGCTGCACCCTCGCGAATGCAGCCTCATGAGGTAAGGCCGATGCCTTACCTGCGGCGCGTTAACGAGCACCATTTCGGTTAAGCCTACTTGCGGGACAGAAAAAGACCAGCCGCGCTTTCGGTTAACAGCTCCGAGACGACACCATACAAAGGGTTAAGGCAAAGGTTTCAGCGTTTCCTCTGCTCTCTGGGCATAACCGCCCTTGCCGGCTTTCTCTTCATCGCCTGTTGGTATTAAACTAATAACCCCTTCCTTCCCAAGGCTCATAGCAATGCTAGAAGCCTTGGGACGAAAGGGGAATCGCGGTACCACCCAGGTTTACTGCAACCTCGCAATTGCAGTCTCATGAGGTAAAGCCGATGCTTTACCTGCAGCATGTTAACGGATGCCAGGCCGGTTGATCCTACTTGCGGGCGTGTTATCACGCCTTCCGCGTTCGGTCAACAGCTCCGAGACGACACTATACATGCGTTACGACGGAGGTTTCAGCAAACCCTCCGCTCTCTGGACATAAACGCTATTGCATAGCCTTCTCTTCTTCGCTATGTTTGGATTTTTCTGATAATAGCACAGACTCGACTTTTTTTCAAACCGAATGAATACTATGCTGCTTTATGATTATTGAGCTCTTGTACCCGTTAAGTTTAACCCATTTATGATTGCCTTCCTATTCTAAACTCTTGAAGAAGATTCAAGCTCCTCTGAATGCTGGCTCTGATAATTGATTAACAGTTGCTGCATCTTATCCACCGTGCCATCGGGATGAGGAACATGAATGGAAACGGTCAAATTAGAATCGTTCAAGTAATGAAATGAAACAAGATCAAAATTCAAGATCCCGAGATTCGGACAATGCAGCGTCTTAGGAGCATCAATAGCATCGAGAACCTCATGGGAATCCCAAAATGCTCGAAACTCCCTGCTAGCCTGTGAAAGCGCCTCGAACTGCTCGGACCACCAAGGATCGTCGACGTGACGAGCATACCCGGCATGAAAATTAGCAACGATTCGCCTGGCATGCAGTTCCCACTGGTCTCCCTTTAGATAGCGGAAACGGGGAGAAGTAAAGGTCATCCACACCAAATTCTGCTCCCTTTCCGACATAACCGCGAGATTCCCATTTATTGCGCAGTAAGCATCATTCCAGGCAATAATGTTCATGCGCGCATCCATCACATTCGTAGGGGAAAGGTTCTGGCTATCCAAAAAACGTTGAAGCTCCGGCGTTACCTTAGAGGGTTGCTTCGTACCGGTCAAGGGAAATTGTTTACGGGCAAGATGGTACAGATGCCTGCGTTCCGACTCATCTAACCGAAGCACCTTCGCTATTCGACCAAGGACCTCAGCGGATACGTTGATATGACGCCCTTGTTCCAAATAGGTGTACCAATCCAATCCCACATCTGCCAGCAGAGCTACCTCGCTGCGGCGAAGTCCGGGTGTTCGTCTCCGTCCGGAATCCGGCACCCCTGCTTGCTCTGGGGTTATTCGTTCACGGCGTGAACGCAAAAAACGGGACAATTCCTCATAACGGTCCAATCTGTTTGCCATGTTCTCCATACCTCCTACCCCTTCATGAACGTAGGATTCCCAATCCTACGATAACTAGATCTCTTCCTAGCCTCTTCGGGTCCATTTAGACTAGTTTATGTCCTCCTTAGGAGGAAGAGCAAGAATGGATAGACAGTGATGATCGGCCCCACCTGCTCAACTCCATTCAGACCCTATCATTGAGGTGATGAAAATGAAAGTAGCCGCCATAGTCGGAAGCATTCGCAAGGAATCATACAACCTGAAGTTAGCCCGTTATATTCAAAACCGTTATCAGCATCTTTTTCAGTTGGATGTGCTGAACATTCGGGACCTCCCCTTTTACGATCAGGATATCGAGTCTGTTCCGCCGCAGCCGGTTATCGATTTTAAGGCGAAAGTCGCTGCTGCCGATGCGGTGTTGTGGATCACTCCGGAATATAATTCGACTATTCCCGGCGTCATGGCGAACGCGATTGACTGGTTATCCCGCGTGGATCGAGTCATGATCGGGAAGCCCTCATGGATCGTCGGATCTTCCATGGGATTATTGGGTTCGGTCAAAGCGCAGGGCCATCTGCGTGACATTCTGTTCGCATCCGGTATTTCCTCGCCGCTGTTGCCTGGAAATGAAGTGTACATTGGTCTTGTTCATGAGAAGTTTAACGAGAAGGGTGAGCTGACTGATGATCCTACCATTCAGTACCTTGATCTTGTAACTGACAATTTCGTGAAATGGATGAAAGAGCTCTCCCAATTGAAGCAGCTCCAAAGTCAAAAATAACCAGAAACCTAGGAGGGAGTAATATGTTTGAGCATATCGTGCTATTGAAATTCAAGCCCGATGTTTCTATTGAAGTAAAAGAAAGTGCAATACAGCGCGCATATGACTTTAAAGGGAACATTCCGGGGATCGTGGAGCTTAGCGCCGGGATTAACGTTACGGAGGAAATAGAGCATATGCACGGGTTAACATTGGGAATCAGAGTCACTTTCGAGGATCAACAGGCTTGCCGGGATTATATTCAGCACCCCTTGCATCAAAGTTTATTGCAATCCATTGGCCCGTTTGTTGAAGGAATCGTCGTTATGGATTACCCGTTTGCTTAATGTTCCCGATACTTGTCATGCTAAGTTTGGCATCTCCGGGGGCACCACAGGTATCCAGGACATCATCCGACACCTCGAAAAATTGCATACCGCTCGAATGTCGGGAACGCTCTTCCGATTTGTTTAAGGTTCGTCAAGGCAGACACATGCAGACCGCGTTTCTTACACTCCAATGCAACTTCAATCGGAACCGCATTTATTCCGCTATTAGTGACGATGATGAGGGTTTCTCCTGGACGTAAATCGTATCCGGATACAATAATGTTCAAATTTTCATGTTGCACCTGTAACTAAATTTTTCATCATTTCACCTCCAATATTTGATTTGTTGTAACCGCCACAGCTGTAACTGCGTTGATTACAACTCGATCGTGTATAAAAAAGCCCGTATCGAGCTTTAATTATTGGACCCTACCTTCTTTCAGCTTTATGTCAATAAAATCAACGATCTGCTGAAGCGAGGAAATTTGAATCATAATATGTTCACGTTGACTTCTTAATTGATCCACCAGTTCAGGATAATGAACGGAATCGGAGTCGACTGAGGCAGCCAAAAATGGCCGCATAGCCTCGAGCGACATTCCCGTTTTTTTGAGGCAGGTTATTTGCTTGATCCTATAAATGTCCTCTCTTCGATAAAAGCGATGCCTGTTTTCCTTACGTTCTGCCTGAGGCAGCAGCATGATCTTTTCGTAATAGCGGATTGTATCCTCGGAAATACCGGTTTGCTCGGCGACTTGCTTGATCGTAAAAGTTTGTTCTTCCATTATGTCTCCTCCCTAAATTGCCGTTTTGAGCATTATACATCTTGGAGCATACTCCAAGTCAAACTTATTTCCATCATTTATCCTTAATCAACTATTTTGTTTTCGGCCCTTGACTTGGATTCGACTCCAACTTTTATTATGGGATCTGTCAGGGAGAAAACTCCCGGCAAAAATCTATCTTAAGAAGGGCAGGAACATTTATTATGGAACTAAAGATTACCGCACCCTCTCCAGTCGTCTCGGTGAAGCCGATAGTGCTTCCAGCCCCAGGCCGTGGCGAGAATCTGCAAGTGAGAGTCTCCGCGCCGACGACCGGTCGCAACTTACCTATTATTGTTTTCTCACACGGTTCTGGCTCATCGTTGGAGGGTTACGGCCCCTTGGTTGACTTCTGGGCTGCACACGGCTTCGTAGTCATTCAACCTACCTATCTCGACTCAAGGACATTGGGTCTCCCTCAGGACGATCCCCGCACACCACGGATATGGCGTTTCCGAGTGGAAGACATGAAGCGCATCCTTGATCAGCTTGATTTCCTGGAATCTGCCGTTCCCGGCCTCAGCGGGCGCCTTGACCGAAGCCGCATTGCCACAGCCGGACACTCCTTCGGCGGCCAGACGGCGGGCAACCTGTTAGGATTGCGAGTCCTCAACCCCGAGACTAAGAAGGAAGAGGACCTGTCCGACTCGCGCATCAAAGCAGGCGTGCTATTCGCCACCGCTGGGCAAGGTGGGGACAGCCTGACACCGTTCGCGGCCGAGAAGATGCCGCATCTGAACGTGAGCTTCGAGCACATGACCAAGCCCACCCTCGTGGTCGTCGGGGATCAGGACGACACTCCTAACAAATATCAGCTGACCGTTCGCGGGCCGGATTGGATGACCGACCCTTACTTCCTCAGCCCGGGAGCCGAGAGCCTGCTCACCCTTTTTGGTGCAGAACACTCACTTGGAGGCATCGCTGGTTACGAGGTTAAAGAAACAACAGACGAAAACCCAGAACGAGTCGCCCTGATCCAGAAGGTTACATGGGCTTACCTTCGACATGTACTCGATATTGAGCAGACCAACTGGTCGGCAGTGAAACAGACTTTGTCCGAGACGCCCCATTCAATTGGTCGAATTGAATCCAAATAAAGCTCTAGAGAAAGACAGCGAGCTCCCCCGCCGGCCCAATGCCTGTGAGGGAGCTCACTCTCTTTTTCTGATCAGCAGCAAAAAATCAAAAGATTGTGGGTACCATACCCCATCTATTCGGATCGGAGATCCTTTGAAGGCGGAGGCCCCATCTCCCGCCTCGTTTGGCCGGATCGCTTCTTGCCTTCTAAAAGGCGGCGTATTCATGTACGGTTTGTTGAGGTACGTTTAGCGATAGAAGTCAACCATATCTCCAAACAGCCGTTTAATAAATTCGAGCTCGCTTTCGTTATATCTTTCCAAAAATTCGTACATTCTTTGCCTTTCCTTCGCGTGAAGCTCATCATGAGCGGCAAATAGCTTTTTGCCGACAGGCGTTAGCCGAAAATACACTTCCTTTTTGTTGTCGTTGAACTGGGCCTTTCGCACCCAACCTGCCTTTAGTAATTTATTTGCGATCTTGGAGGTATTTCCTTTACTTAAATTTATTCTCTCCGCGATGGAAGTGAGATTGATCGGCTCCTGCTCTCCAATGCACGCAATGGTGTGCAGTTCCGTCATATTCAAGCTGAATTCCGATTCAATATGCTTCCGGATATCCTCCAGGTATGTGGCAGTTATTCGGGTTTCATATTGCTCTTTTTGCTCAAGAAACTGAACGAAAAATTCATGAATAGCGGTTTTGTTCTTACTGGCAGTTTCCATGATTATGCTGGCTCCTCGACTTATTTGTTTTATTATATCATAGATTGTTCTCTGAGAAACAAACAGGCATACTCATATTGAGACTGGGGTTGACAGGATAAATGGCAACCAAGTACAATAATATTGTTTCATATGAAACAAAAATTATATATAATTTCCATCACACTTGTTTTAACAAGCAATAAAAAAGGTTCTAACGAAACAATAATTGATGAAGGAGGTGGCTGGAAACACTTATCCACTTTTCAAGAGAAGATTTATAAATATGGAAATGGAGCATGCCTGCCTATGGAAATCGTGAATCCGAAGACACTGACGGATAAGGTTACATCTGTCATTTCTCATGTCGTGGTAACTACTGCCTCCAAACTGGCCTTCATCTCTGGTCAGGTTTCTGTAGATGAAACAGGAGCATTGGTCGGTTCAGGGGACTATTACGCGCAAGCGATTCAAGTGTTCACCAATCTTAAGTATGCATTGGAAGCCGCGCAAGCGGATCCATTGTACATTGCAAAAATGAATATTTTTGTGGTGAACCACAGCCCAGAATTGATTTCGATTATTTTTGACGCAGGATTCTATGTGTTTGGCCCTCACTGGCCGAAGACAGCAAGTACCTATATAGGCGTTCAAGCACTAGCCGATCCTGAATGGCTTATCGAAATAGACGCTATCGTGATCTTCCCATAATGTTTAAGAAAAGAGGTTGTTTATATGAAATATGAAGTCATTCTTATCGGTGGCGGTCCTGTCGGCATGATGTTGGCTGGGGAATTGGCATTAGCCGGTGTAAAGGTCTGCGTCATTGAGCGACTAAAGGAGACAACTCCATATTCACGTGCGCTTACCGTACATCCACGCACCCTTGAAATATTAGATATGCGTGGAGTGAAATCACAATTAATCAAGCAAGGCCGCTTACTTTCGAGAGGTCATTTCGCCGGATTAGAAACCCCTTTGGATTTCTCCGCGCTGGATTCTTCCTCCAACCACACGCTCTTTCTACCGCAGAGTGAGACGGAGAAGGTGCTGGAGGAATGGGCGCTTAGCCTTGGCGCAAAGGTCTGGAGAGAAGTTGAGGCTCTATCTGTGCATCAGGATGAGGATGGAGTTGACGTTAAGATCGCGGGACCTCGTGGCGAAACAACGTTAAGAGCAGCTTATGTGGTAGGCACGGATGGAGCTAGAAGTTTGGTCCGCAAACATGCAAATATATCCTTTGAAGGTACAGATGCGACCTTCACAGCGATTCTGGGCGATGCCGTTCTATCTGATTTGGCTCCTATGAGTGTCATATCCCGGATTACAGAACAAGGATTGGTCAGCATCATGCCAATCAATGATCATATCTATCGAGTCTTGATGATCGATATGGAGAGACGTAACATCTCTAAGGATGAGACCGTTACATTGGAAGAGTTTCGTTCATCGCTCATCCGTACGACCGGAAGCGACTTGGGATTGAACGATGTGAAATGGATGTCCCGTTTCGGAAATGCGACGCGGCAAGCGGGACGCTATCGGAATGGTCGATTGTTCTTGGCCGGAGATTCGGCGCACATTCATTTTCCCGCTGGTGGACAGGGAATGAACGTCGGCTTACAAGAAGCGATGAACTTAGGCTGGAAGCTTGCAGGAGCAATCAAAGGCTGGGCTCCGGACTGGCTATTGGACAGTTATCATGCCGAACGTTTCCCATGGAATACGGCCTTGCTCCGGAATACCGAGGTCCAAACCCTGCTTCTGGACGTGACTCCTTCCATCACGGAACTGCGAAGCATGCTGTCTGATCTGATTCAAATACCGGAGGCTAATTATCAAATCGCTGCACAGATTTCCGCCATGGATGTACATTATGCACCCGACGCCGAAGCGTCTTCCCATCCTTTAAACGGGAAACGGTTCAAGGATCTCAGCTTAAAGCTGAAAGATGGACGATTGATGAACTCCTATCCGCTCCTGCACAAAGGTACTTTTCTTCTGTTGCATTTCCATTCTAATGAACAGCATAGCGGTCAATGGGAAACGTATAGCAACCTTCAAGTTGTGCATGCATCTGTGGCTGAGGCAGACGCGGATTGGAACGACGTCCACACGGCGCTGATTCGGCCGGATGGACATATTGCCTGGGCGATTTCTCTATCCGATCCGAATCCAATGCAAACCATAAATGAAGGAATCACTCGCTGGTGCGGAAATATTACCGTGTAGTAATTCGTTTGAGGTGTGTAATGCCTCCCCCTTACCCAGCTACGGCAAGGTCTGTTTATGATTGAAAACAAGTACCGTCCATTATGTCAATGGAATCAAGTTCTTATTCTCAGGCTGAGATAAAACTTGATTCCATAATTCCTCTACGTTATGGCTATCTTGGTTTTGAGGACAGCTCTAGTGGAAACGCACCGCCAGTTCATTTTCGATGCCGTATCCCATTGCAGGAATGTCAGTATAAAGAAAGATGACGGTTCAGTCGGCTGGATATTCGAATCTTCAAGGCCAGCGCACGTCCGGCGTCATCTCCCTGTCCAGCAAGCCGGCTTGGATTACCGATACTGAGGCGTAATTTCCGCTTCGATCTCATGCTCCTCTGCAAGATGCGCCCGTAGCTTTACATGATACGGCTCAGCTTAACGTCGCCATCGGCGAAAAATACTAAAGGGGGTCCCTTCCGCTGTTCTTTATAAATGATCCTCTGCGGTTCGTACGGATGTACCTCCAATTCCGTTCCGTCAAAAAGTAGGCGGAGTAGCAACCGCTATTAGCAGCGTTTCGCCATCCCAGATATTCTTATAACTATGGGGGATTCTGGCATCATAATAGATGCTGTCCCCTTCTTCGAGCGTGTAACGTTCATTGCCCAGCATAAACTCCAAACGCCCGGAGTGGACAAATAGAAATTCCTCGCCATCGCTATGGCCGACGCCGATGTCGCCATAAGCCGCTCCTTCTTCCAACACTCCCCATATCGGTCCCATTCGGTTGCTGCTTCCTTGACTGAGCGCGTACCAGGTAATACGGGAACCTTCGGAATGCACCAAAGGTTTGCGCTCGTTTTTCCTAACGATAATGCTTCGTTTCTCCTCGCCGAACAAATCGGTAAAATTCACGTTTAATGCATTCGCTATGCGCTTCAGAACACTGATGGACGGATTCGCCTTATCGCGTTCAATTTCACTGAGAAAAGATAAGGATACAGAGGCCGCTTGAGCTACCTTCTTGAGCGTTAATTTCTGTTTTTTTCGCGTGCTTCGAATGGCTTCGCCGATCGAATTCATATGCAAGCCTCCTAAATTTCGATAAAATTTCGCTGTCGGCGAAATTTATAACTTTATAATAGGCGTAAACATGAGCAATATCAAGCCCTTTCACTAGTGCGGAATTACGGTGTAAAAACGTTGATTTGGCGCCATTATTGGACTACCATTTAATTAAGGTTGACGAACGAATCTTACCCGGGTATCTGAGCACCGTTCATTTCAACAGAATTATTTTCATTTACAGCGAAATTTTCATGGATAAAAGAAACGAAACACATTGATGCACCTTGTTATCCGGATTAAAGGGATATGCAGAAGGACGAAAGGAGTTAATAGAATGACCGCTAATATTCCCAAGATCTATCGAGTCGGTGATGTTACCGTGACGCGTGTCACGGAGATGATGCTTGACGGTATTCCGCCGGAAGTATATTTTCCGGGATCGTGGAACCCGCTGTTCCTGGAGGAGAATCGGAACTCTCTTCCGGCTGGCCTGATCGATGGCAATTCTCAGCTTATCGTCAGCATTGGAACGTGGGTGGTGAAAACCCCGAAGCATACGATCCTTATCGATACGGCTACAGGAAACGATAAAAACTTGCCTTTAAATCCCGATCTCGCCAATCTCCGGCTCCCCTATCTCGAGCGGCTGAAGGAGGCTGGGGTTACACCGGAGGAAGTGGACTACGTTCTGCTGACGCATCTGCATGTGGACCACGTCGGCTGGAATACAAAGCTTGTGGATGGAAAATGGGTACCGACCTTCCCCAATGCCAAATACGTATTTCCCCTCGCAGAGCAGCAATATTACTCCAGCGAGGACAGCCACAACAAAGCAAACGAAGCAAACTTTAACGTTTACGAAGAAAGCGTATTGCCTGTTGTTGAAGCCGGCGTAACGCAGACCATTGGCCCTGAGGGCGGAGAATTCCTTGATTTATTTACATTCATTCCGACACCCGGCCACAGCATTGGCCAAATGTCTATCCGGCTTAAATCCGGCGAAGAAGAAGCTTTATTCGGCGCCGATGTAATGCATCATCCGTTTCAGGTCTATAATCCGGAATGGAATTCCATGTACTGCGAATTTACCGATCAAGCGCGTAGTTCACGGCTCCAGGTGCTGGAGCTCATCGCGGATCGCCCAGTCATTTATTTCAGTACGCATTTCCCCGGAACCGCGGCGGGGTACGTGACTCGCAGCGGGGGCAAGTATAAGTGGAACTTTATTTAATACAGCCTGACAACAAAGTCCAATACGAAAGGCGCTGAGCTTATGACAACCCATGATTTTCTTAAAGATAACCCTATCGTGACCGAAGACCTGCGTATCCCGAGCGATACGCCCGGAATCGAGCTTTATATACGAAATAAACGTCCCGCTTCCATGACTACCTTCTCTAACGAAAAAACAATCGTAATGGTTCATGGCGCTACCTATTCAATTGGCAGTCTGTACGACGTGGAGCTGGACGGCTTCACTTTTCTGGACTACCTTGCCAGCCATGGCTATGACGTTTATGCCGTGGACGTTCGCGGCTACGGCGGCTCGACAAGACCGCCCGAGATGGAGCAGCCTGCTGACCTTAATCCGCCGCTTGTCCGCACGGAGACAGGGGTTCGGGATTTTGGTACAGCCGTAGACTACGTTCTGAAACGCCGGAATTTAACGAAGGTCAACATACTGGGTATGTCTTGGGGGGGAACGGTTGCGGGAGCTTATACCAGCCAAAACAACGAGAAAGTAAACAAGCTTACGCTTGTTGCGCCGCAATGGCTAAGCTCCAAACCGGTTCCGATCGATACCGGAGGCCCGCTCGGTTCGTATCGCCTTGTTGCTGCCGGCAACACGAAGGAACGCTGGCTTAGCGCGGCGCCAGAGCATAAACGCGGTGATCTGATTCCGGACGGCTGGTTTGAACAATGGGTCGAAGCCACTCTTGCTTCGGATCCGGGGAGCTTAACCGATCATCCCGAGCATATCCGGGCGACCAACGGCCCTATTCTGGATATCCGCGAATACTGGACGGCTGGCAAAGCTTACTATGATCCTAAGGATATCACGGTTCCTGTCCTTCTTGTCCATGCCGAGTGGGATATCGATGTCCCTCTTGAATTGGCCCAGAATTTCTTCACTTCCCTGACAGGGGCCGCTTATCGCCGCTGGGTGGAAATCGGTGAAGGGACGCACATGGTATTGCTGGAGAAAAACAGACTTCAGGCTTTTCAAGCCATCTGCGGTTTCTTGGATGAAGCATACGCGCCGGCGAAGTAAAGCTGCCGCTGCACAAGCGAACTTCAAGATTATATTGCTTGCCTAAAGAGAGGCCCGGGCAATGTTGCCTTGGGCCTTTTTCTTCACCCATTTATCCAAGAGACGGAGAGGAATTAAATACGATGAGCCATACCGCTATTACAACAACAAAAGCACCCGCAGCTATCGGCCCTTATTCGCAGGCCATCGCTTTAGGAAATACCTTGTATACGTCGGGCATGCTTCCGATTGATGCCGAAGGAAACCTGAAAGAAGGCATCGTTGACCAAACCCATCAAATATTAAAGAACCTGCAAGCCGTCTTAGCTGAAGCTGGATTATCTTTAGCAGACGTTGTAAAAACATCCGTTTTCATGACCGACTTAGAGCAATTTCAGCAAATGAATGAAGTGTACAGCCAATATTTCAGCGATCACCACCCTGCCAGAGCAACCGTAGAAGTGTCTAAACTTCCAAAAGGCGCCAAGATTGAAATAGAGCTTATCGCAGTCAAACGCATTTAAATCCGCTCCATTATCCCTATTTCTGTGAAAGAAGGCGCATCTGCTTGCGAACTTATTTGCTTCTCTTGTTTTGCGCAGCCCTTTACGGGAGCAACTTCGTCTTAGGCTCGCTGCTGCTGGAAGCATTCCCCGCCTTACATTTGTCGGCATACCGGCTTCTGGTTTCATCGGCGTTCCTGCTTATTTATTTGGTTGCAACCCGTGGCTTGACGAAGATTACGTTCCGCGACTCCGTTTATTTGGTCCCCTTTGTTCTAATCGGAATGCTGCTTCACCAAGTTTCTTTCTTTACGGGTCTCCGGACAACGGACGCAACCACAGCTTCGCTCATCTTATCGTTAGCTCCAATTTTCACGGCGCTGTTTGCCCGCTTATTTTTGAAAGAGCCGTTAACGATACGCATGGCTGCAGGCTCAATTGTCGCCCTCGCCGGTGTCTTCTTCGTGGTTGGAACTGGCGGAAGCATGGGCACAGCCATTACCGAAGGCGTCTGGATCATGTTTATCTGTATGTTGGCATTGTCGGGATCTATGATCCTCATGAAAAAGCTGACGGAACGTATGGATGCGTTTGTCGCAACGGTGTATACCACCGTACTCGGCTGCATCTCGGTATACCCGGTGGCGGTCTGGAGCGAGCCTAACGTACAATTACAGCCTCACTTTTGGTGGTGGGTTCTCTTGGTCGGTTCGGCGCTGCTTATTCAGGGCTTATGCGCCGTAATCTGGAATGCGCAGATTCGCAAGGTAGGGGCGGCTAAAGCTTCCCTGTTTCTGAATTTACAACCGTTTGTCGCCATGATTTTAGGTTATATCACGCTCGGCACCCCGATTTCCTTAACGCAAGTGGCAGGATCTGTTCTTATCATTTCCGGCGTAGTTCTAGCCACTGTTCAGGGACAGAGAACAAGGAAAACACAAGACGATAAACTGAAATTATCCCCTACCGAGAGATAATAAGCCTACACAGTAATCGAGGCTCACAAGAAAAAGATTGAGGACTTACGACAATCCAAAGGGAGCCCTTTATATCAGGGCTCCCTTTGGATTTTATAATGGAAAAGACAGCACTGCAAAATTAGGGTAGCGTTCAGAGAGTATGTTGTTAACTACGCATTTTCACTTCCTGATTTTTTGGGGTGCTTTAATGCACAGGCGCTTAGAATCCTACTCAATCCCATATTTCTCTCCAACTTCAACCAAGAGTGTTTATCCCACGCAGTGTGAGTAAGGTCGTATCATGCACTGCAAGAGCTCAGATTAGAAAAAGGAAACCTCTGAAACCAAGAGTCTCAGAAGTTCCTTCCCATCCTTTTTGTTTCATAAGACAGAGCAATTTTTCGTCATTACTTATGGTACGGTTCACCGTATCATCTATAGAGCGAAATCGAAAAGCACTCCGTCTTTTCCGTGAAGTTACCCAGCGATTCCGCCAAGCGAGAAGTGTCGAAATCTCTAGAGATCCATAAATAACCTCATCCCACTCCCACGCATCCAACACATACCCACATTACGCAAATCGAACATTAACCATTGCCAATCAACCCAAATAACAGCAGACGGTTCATCTCAGCCATCTTTTCTTTATAGTTTCCTGATTTTGCCCAAGATAATTGAATGGTTCCAATCGCGTTTAACAATTCAAGAACAGTCTCCAGAGAAATGGAAGAGTGGATAGCTCCTTCCTTTCTCGCAAGTTCAATAAGCTCTTGAAGCATTTGAATTCTAATTCTATTCGTATTTTCACTATATAGACTCGATAACACATGGTCCTCGACGGCGCCAGGCGAACTAAGCAATTGATAGTCCTGATCGGCGCAAATATCCATGATTTGAATGATTTTATCCTTGAAATCGATGTCTTGGTTCATGATCTCTTCGGCCATATGAAGGGTATTTTGCATCAAAACGTTCGCGCATTCCTTGACAATCCCTTCTTTGCTTTCGAAATAGTTATACAGCGATACGGATGATACGCCGGACTCAGCAGCAATATCCTTTATGCTGACATGAACGAAACCTTTTTCTTTAAAGAGCTTTAATGCCGCATTAACAACTGCCGTCTTCTTTTTCTGAGTCCTTATTTCAAATTTATTCATTAAACATTCCTCCATCCCGCATAAATCAATGTAGCACATTTCGAAAGGTTTTTAAATTTAATGGTTTCAAATTAAAAATACATTGACGAAACATTCTGAACGGAGATACAATCAATTTGAAAGTTTTTTAATACAACCGTCAAATATTTAAAAACTTTTTATTTCCAAAACAATCAATATGGAGGAATACCATGAGAATACTGGTCTACGGAGCAGGGGTATTGGGAAGTTATTTATCTCACGAGTTAGTGCGCGGGAGCAACGAAGTCACAATGTTAGCCAGAGGGCGGCGGGCGGATGAGTTACAGCAGAATGGTAATGTGATCCGCCATTACTTACAGCTCCGAACAACGGTCGATAAAGTAAACGTGATTCGTGAATTACAGCCGGAGGATGTTTATGATCTTATCTTCGTAGTGATGAAATATCCGGATTTCGAAGCAGTCCTTCCTGCCCTTGCAGCGAATCAAAGCAAACATATTGTTATTATGGGCAATAATGCAAGTCCCATTGAAATGCGGCATTATTTGCAATCCAATAGCCCCGTAGAGAAAAAGGTTGCCTTTGCTTTTCAGTCGTTTGCCGGATGGAGAGAGAACGGTCGGGTAAATTGCTTGCGCGGTCCAAAGGTGTCCTTGGTTTTCGGCGGCTTGGGAGAGCAACTAAATTGGCGATCGGTCATTGACCAAGCTTTAAAGAACACAAGGTATAATACGATCACCTTTACAAATATGGATGAATGGCTGAAAAGCCACTTCGTTATGATCTTGCCTTTGAATCGCATTGCCGTTTCATATAATGGGAATCTGCGCAAAGCGGCCAGGGACAAAATCCTGCTTACCCACGTCATTGACGCAATAGATGAAGGCCATCAAGTGTTGATAAAAAATGGTTATTCAATTACGCCTGCGAATCAGCAACAGTTAGTCCGAAAATATCGCAAGGTGGTTTTTACCGTGCTGAAAATTTTATTAGCAACCCCAATCGGCAGAACCACGCTAAGCGATAAGGCGGTATCTGCCAACGAAATGACTTCGTTGTACCAAGCTTTTTCTGACTTAAAGAAAAGAGCGAACATAGCCACGCCAAATTGGGACAAGCTTTACAATTACACCCCTTTACAATAATGGAGTTAATCACATGTTCTTGTCTCTAATCTATAATGTCAGATGTGAGATGAGCATTGAATTCAGCAGACCGTAATCCTGCGCGAATATAATGACCCACTCGCGGGAGCCGACGTTCATGTTGCTCATACTTCCATTGATTTATCAGGGTCGAGGGGATAACAAATTTCTTTAGCATCCCTACTCAATAACGAACCTATAAGCCTCCCCCTTCACGACACCCCAAATTTCGCCCTACTTATGATACGGTTCAGCTTAACGGGTATATCGGCGAAAATACATAGTTACCTACCTTTTTAATACCCGATCCAGAAGCTATAATCAAGCTTACATAACATGCACAGAAGGCCACCGAAGTAATCGGCGGCCTGCTCTGTCTGTGATTCAAAGGGAAGCGAGTGATAGGATGCGGGAGAAGCAAGCACATGATTCCGAAACGAAAGCACCTTCACCGCTACCTCCTTCTGCTGATATCATTGTTCAACTTATATAGAAACTTGGTTTTCAAACTTCAGCTTTGCCGGTTACACTCCGTTTCGTTACGCAGCTGCAGATCGGCGACGCAGGGATAATGAAATCATAGCCGGGATGAGTCCAATGGCAACGAAAGCTCCGCCAAGCAAACCAACGGATGCTAGCGAGATGCTTTCAACAACGATGCCTCCGATTACAGCCCCTACAGCCATGCCCAACTGCACAATAGAATTATTCAAACTCAGGATGATCCCTGAAGACTGAGGAGCCATGCCGATTAAATAAACTTGTTGAACCGGTCCCGTCGACCAAGCGAAAAAGGACCATAACATAAGCAAAGGCAACACGATCATGGACGAATGGGAGAACGCCGTCAGTAATAATATTCCCGAGTGAAAGAGCAAGCCTCCAATCATCGTACGGGGGATACCCCAGTTATCTGCACCGTAACCGCCAGCTTGGGAGCCGATGAGACTGGCCAGCCCAAACGCAAACAAACCCGACGTTTACCATCCCTTCACTCATTCCCGTAATGTCCAGAAGAAACGGCGTTATAATCCCAAAGCCGACAGCATCAGCTTTCTTCGATCCATTTTTGCCGTAAGTGCAATAAGAATCGGGGTGCCGATGGCATAAGAAAGCGAGTAGACCGTAATCAACTGCTCGGCCGCCGCTACCGACACTCCAATATCACTTGCAAGCATATCCAATATGCCGGCAATCACGAATTCCGATGTTCCGACTAAAAAGCTGACAATGGCTAAAATATAAATTTTCCATGAATTTCTCATATGTTCTCCTCTTTTCATTTCTATATTTCTAAATTTATAGAAATCATATTCAAAAAAATGAGTGCTCAATTCGCCGACTTACATTTCTCGGCTCAATCAAGCCTCCTCGTTCCAAGCGTTCGTACTCTGTTTTAAGCTTTATGGCCTTGCGTCTGACGAGCGAGCTCCTTACGGACAATCGGCGCTACTTTGGTGCCGAGAAGCTCAATCGTCCGCAGCAAGTCGCGATGCGGCAATGAACTGAAATCGATGTACATCATGAAGCGAGTCAAGCCAAGATTCTTATGCAGCAGCACGATTTTTTCTGCGACGTATTCGGGATCACCGACGTATAGAGCGCCGTGAAGGCTGCGGGCTGAATCGTACGAGTCACGTGTATAGGCAGACCAGCCTCGTTCACGTCCAATATGGTTCATTTGGCCAGCCATGACAGGGTAATACCGCTTAGCTGCCTCTTGTGCCGTATCCGAAATAAAGCCATGCGAATGTGTAGCAATTTGCAGCTTATTCGGATCGTGACCAGCTTTCACGGCGGCTTCTTTATAAAGCTCGACTAAGGGTGCGAATCTCTGCGGCGCTCCGCCCAGGATAGAGAAGGCAATCGGAAGTCCCAGCAAGCCGGCCCGAACCGCCGATTCCGGGCTGCCCCCTGTTCCGATCCAGACAGGCAAAGGCTGCTGCTGTGCACGAGGATAGACGCCCATGTTGTCAATCGCCGGGCGATGACCGCCACGCCAGGTCACCTTTTCGGAAGCGCGAATCTTCAACAGCAGTTCCAGTTTCTCTTCATACAATTCCTCGTAATCTTTCAGATCATAGCCGAATAGCGGGAAAGATTCGATGAACGAACCCCGTCCGGCCATGATCTCAGCTCGCCCGTTCGACAGACCGTCCAACGTTGCAAAGTCCTGATATATCCGCACCGGATCGTCCGAAGATAGCACCGTCACTGCGCTCGAGAGCCGGATCCGCTTCGTTGTAGCTGCAGCTGCTGCCAGAATGACGGCTGGCGACGAGCTTGTGTATTCGATGCGATGATGCTCGCCGATGGCATAAACATCAAGGCCGACCTGATCTGCCAATTGGATTTCTTCGATCGCTTGGCGCAGCCTCTCGGCATGCGAGACACCGCCATTTCCGGGATTAGCATGGAGGAAGGTGCTCATTCCAATCTCCATCGTATTCGTTTGACCGCTCATAGTTATTCTCTCCTTCTTAATATGGAATAGGGATGATTAGCAAAGAGTCCCACCATTTCTACTGTTCTAAATATATAGAAATGATTTTCAAAAAAATTACGCCAGCAAAAACGGCGCAAATTTTTCCGCTACTTCTCGATTGACGTTATAGTGAATAAACGATCCATTCTTGCGAGAATCAATCAAGCCAGAGTCCGTCAATTGCTTTAAATGATGCGATAGCGTCGAGCCTGCAACCGATTCAAGCCTTTCACCGACGGCGGTGAAGCATAAATTGCTCTCTTTCGCGAGCAGTAAAGCGATTTTTAGCCGGGTGGGTTCCCCCAAAGCTTTATACACTTTAACCGCTTGCCCGATAGCTTCTTGATTTTCTCCCACTGTATCCACCTCCCCGCACATATCCTGCAGTTCTATAACTATCGAAATCAAGTTTAGCACCATGTTGTTCAAATGTAAAGGGCGTATACCTCCCTAATTATAATCCTCGACGGCGATGCCGGCAGCCCTTAAATGCCCGTAGGCAACGATTCTGCTAAACTGAGACGAAACTTCATCTGCAGGAAGGGGCTTATCGTTTTTAATCCACCAAATGACAATCCCCATGAAAGCCGCTCCGAGGTATTCGATCAGCAATTCCTTGGATATCGCTAATGGGGAGTTTCCCTGAGCAGGTTTCCACCCCTCAATTAATTTATCTTTAATGATATTTTCCATTTTCGCTTGAAACGGATAGATTCTATTCTCTTCAATTAACATGGAATGATAAAAGATCAAATTTAGGCAGATATGCTCCAGTACGGTTTGCATGACTGTTTCGAGTAGAGAAATACGGAAAGGATTCATGCTGATGGGACAAAGAATGACCGCATCCTTTAATTCGCTCAACAATTCATTCATACATGTATCCAATAAATCAGGCTTATTTTGGTAGTGGAGATAAAATGTGTTTCGATTGATCATAGCCCGATCGGCAATATCCTGGATCGTTATCGATTCATATCCCTTTTCCTGAATAAGCTCATAAAACGCCTTTCGAATCGATTGTTTCGTGCGCAGTATTCTTAGGTCGGTTTTCTTGTTCATTATTTTCGTTCCCCCTTAAATTTATTTAGGTCGTTAAGCGACAAAGTTTTATGAGCTGTCTGTTATCCATCATAACTTAAAATATTGAATATTGAGCGTTATATTAGCCTCTATTATAATGAGCAACAGATAAATAAACAACGTAATGTTCATTATTTATCTAATGACCAAAAAAAATCCAAGGAGGATATTCCAATGACATCCAACCATCAACATGAACTTGTTCGTAAGGCAGTCGCCGTACTGGAAAGTTTTGAGAGCGGCAACCCCGAAGCGATTACGGCTTACGTTCATCCAGACCAATATATTCAGCATAACCAGGCCTTACTCGATGGTCGTGAATCCATGCTTGGCGCACTTGATCATTTAAAGGAACTTGGTACTAAGGTAAGCATTAAGCGTACTTTAGTTGACGGAAATTATGTGGCTCTTCATTCTGTATATCATTTTCACGGCCCTAAAATCGTATTTGATCTCTTCCGTTTTGAGAATGGACTGATCGTCGAGCATTGGGACAATTTGCAAGAGATGGTGGAGAAGACACCAAGCAATCATACGATGATCGACGGACCGGTTACGATTAAGGATATCGACAAGACGGATGCCAACAAAGCAATTGTCAAAAGCTATGTTGAGAACATTTTGCTCGGGAAGAACCCTGACCTGCTGGCCTCTTACTTTGATGGAGATCACTACATTCAACATAGTCCGCATATTGCAGACGGCCTTTCAGGTCTTCATACTGCTTTGCAGGCTCTGAAGGAGAAAAATGTTGAGTTTCAATATACTCAGGTCCATCAAATTATCGGTCAAGGCGATTTTGTTCTTACAATGAGTGAAGGTCTGTTTGATGGTCAACATACTGCTTTCTACGATTTGTTCCGCGTAGCGGATGGAAAGATCGCTGAGCATTGGGACGTAATCGAGGCCATACTGCCGGCAGAAAAACGAAAAAATTCGAACAGTAGATTTTGAAATTGGTGCAGCTAAATCGCAAGGCATCGCCGAAATGTAAGTGCGGTGATGTCTTGCGCTTCCGAATGTACTTGAGCATTCAATTTTGTAATCAAGTGGATACAGAAGCGTTGCTGCAGCAACGCTATTTTTGTTTATTGCCATGAAGTGCCGTGTGATCCGTTGATAACCAACCATATGTTCATTATAAAGAGACAAGGAGTAGTGGATCATGAAAATGCTGACACAAAAAATGATGTGGCTGGGCATGGTGCTCGTCCTGATCGTGTTGACCGTATTCGGGTTAGCGATGATGGGATCGGTGCTTGGATCGAAGCCAAAGGAGGTCCCGGTGGCCCTTGTTATCCTTGACAAGCCGGCGGAGCTGCCGACCGGAGGAACGTTTGCGATAGGGGAAATGATCAAGGAAAAGTTGCTGTCGAGCCCGGCAATGCCGTTTGTCTGGCATGTCGTGGATTCCGAGGAAAAGGCTCGGGAAGGACTGGATAAACGCGAATATTACGGAGCGATTGTGATTCCTGCGGATCTGAGCAGCAGTTTACTCTCGTTAGCAACTCACTCGCCGATTCACCCTAATGTGAGAATCATCTCCAACGAGGGTATGAACACTCAAGCCTCGATGGTCGTAAGACAGGCAATGGGGCAAGCGATGAAAATGATCAATGGGGAACTGTTGCAGCAGCTGCTTGGGCAGATCGGACAGCAAACGGAGCAAATTCCGGTTGAGACGGCTAAAGCTTTAATGACACCGGTGAACGTTCTGGAGGAAGTCGTGCATCCACCGGGAGTGAATCATGCGGCGGGGAATGCGCCGGGTTTGTTGACCCAGATTATATGGATCGGCAGCATGGTGTCCGGAGTCGTCTTGCTCCTGGCTAGCCAGAAGGCGGTCGCCGCGGGTTCAAGGAGATGGACAGTCAGCGCGCTGCAAGCTATCGTAGGGCTTGCGATCGTTGGCATAGCCTCGTGCTTCACCATATGGATGGCTTCGTCGTGGTACGGGATGGAACTGGCTAACGCGGGGGAGACGTGGTTGTTCTTATGGTTGGCTGGATCGGCGTTCTTCTTGTTGCAATCTTCCTTGCTGAATTGGATCGGATTCCGTGCAATACCGCTGCTCGTACTGCTGATGTTCTTCTCCGTGCCGCTCCTGAACATGGCTCCGGAATTCTTGTCGCAAACGACGCGAGATTGGATCTATTCGTGGACGCCACTGCGGTTCGCAGCAGGAGGGCTACGGGAAGTCATGTACTTCGGCGGACTGGACGCAGCTCACTCAAACGGCTTGATTTTATGGGGCGTCGCCGGTGGATTTTTGGTCTTGCTGCTCTCATCCGGATTTAAGGTTAATCGAGCGACAGATGCCGCTCCTACTTCGGTTACAGGCGATAAAATAAAGTAAGAACTCAATATTCGTCCCCAAGACCATTTCCGGAAAGTATTAAAAAGTTATAAAAAAAAACAAAAAACCCTTGATTTCTCAAGGGTTCCTCTTCGTATGAGCCTAGGGAGATCGAACCCCTGACCTCATCGCTGCCAGTGGAGAGATAGGGTTCTGTATGTTAAGGGAATAGTAGAAGGAAACCTTGTCATTCAAGGCCTTTTCAACATTATGTCTCTACGATTCTAATGTCCCTGCTTATTTCAGTATCATTCAGGAAGTATTCTCTTAAAATACTGTGATCGAAATCCTCAATAATGATAAATTACATTTTTGCACAGAGTATTGATATTTTCATCCAGACCAAAAACATCTATTTGACCTAGAATACCTATAGCTTGGTCATTGACAAGTTTAATTAAATCTATGAATTTTTTCTAATCAAGGTCTCTCGCTTTCATCACTTCTTCGATCGTCAGCTTGTCTGCTTCAGGATCACAATCTAATTGATATAAACTCTTTCAACCCGTTCTCCGATTCCGCTAAGTACTTCATTGGTTACTGTACACCAATTGCTTGAATGTCCTTAAGCGGAAGCAGATTCAATGCTTGCGGAACCATCTGAACAGGATGATCGCGATTTACTAGAATGAGATGTCCACGATGAACGGCTGCTCGTTCAAGCTCAATTTCTGCAGCATATTGCAGATATGGCCTGCGGATACCATGCCAAATGTTCATGTTCTCCATAAGTCTCAAACCTCTGCAACCGTGTGATGGAGTAGTTGGTCGAGAATATCCGCATAGGTCAAGCCGCTGGCTTGGAGCATCCTCGGATAGCGGGAGTTCGACGTGAAACCCGGTATTGTGTTGACCTCGTTAAACACAATCCTTCCGTCAGGGGTAAGGAACATGTCTACCCGCGCAAACCCGCTGCAGCCTAGCGTTTTATATATAGCGAGCGCAGTTTCTTTGACTTTGTTTGCCGTGTCCTTATCGATGCAGGCAGGCAAGTGAATCTTCGAAGTGTGCAAGGAGTACTTTTCGGAATAATCAAAAAATCCCCCCTCTAGTTCAATCTCATCAATCACGCCGATTATAGGATCCGAATGGCCTAGAATGGCGCAGCCCACTTCAAATCCGTTTATGTTTTGCTCAATGACGACTTTAGTGTCGTGTGTAAAGGCATTGGCTGTCCCTGCTGCCAACTCTTTCATGTCATGCACCTTCGTAATGCCTAGAGAAGACCCGGACCTAGCCGGCTTGACAAACAGCGGGAACCCCAGCTCTTCTTCAGCTGCTGCCAATACCTTTTCCATACTCCCATCGCGATAGACCGTCAAGGAACGTGGCGTATCGATACCTGCAGCCCGAACCAGCGTGTGGGCCAACTCCTTGTCCATACATATTGCGGATGACAGCATGTCACATCCAACGAACGGTATACCCGCTAATTCCAATAATCCTTGCAAGGTTCCGTCCTCACCGTATTTCCCGTGAAGTACCGGAAATACAACATCAACCGGCGTCACATGATATTCCGTATGAACAAGCTCAATGAGTCCTTTTATTTCCCTGCTAGGCGAGAAAAAGGAAGGAATACAACTCGGATGCGCATGCCAGCGGTCATTGCGGATATCCTCAAGATTCCCACTATATCTAAGCCATGATCCTTCTCGTGTAATTCCGATTAATACAAGATTGTACTTTTCAATATCCAAATGTTCGATCACTGCAGCCGCTGAGCTTAAAGAAACCTCATACTCGCCGGAACAGCCACCAAACAATACCGCAACCGTCATTTTCTCCATGTAACAGCCTCCTGAACTGTAATATGAAACAAAAAAATTACTTCTATTATGAACGTCAATCGTGGTCATACTGCTAGTTTGAATGGAAGAATTAAAGGAAAGTGTAAGGGAAGTTAAATTTTTTCTTAACTCAACTTTTGCACCCTGAAATCGGTGAATTTGAGTTGGTGGTGTGGCGGCCACCAGATCTTCTCTGCAGACAGTTGGTTTCCATAAGCCATACCCCCGCTTCAGTGCGTCTTTTACGCTCTCCGGTACGACGACTCAAATGCCAGTGGATCCATTTAGCATGTTCGGTTTCAAAACTCACATCTCCGCCTCCTTTTAGAATAAAAAACGCCCCGGTCCTTCCTGCTCAGGCAGAAATGATCGGGGCGTGCTTCGCCAAATGACTACTTTATACGTTTTATCATACAAATCCTATACTTAATCTTTTTTTAGATTCCATTTGTACGATTCATCGTACAAATCCATCCGACTTACCATTCAATTCACTAATTTTGTGCGATGAATCGTACAAAATCGGGCATATTCACTGAATGAGCACGTAATTTGTACGACGAATTGCACAAAACAAAAAAATGCAAAAAACAGCCCAACACAGGCTGTAAAATGTAAAAGTAGTATACTTGAATGGATTCCCGATGAATACCTCCACATTGATCTGAAGTACTCGATTCATTCGAGATTGCACCCAAAAAGCTAGCAGCATAGTAAGATCATGGCGTAAACAGTTTCCAATGCCCTTCGGATACAACTTCGACCTCTCCATCGATTACTTTGATGGCAGTTTGATCATCAATTGCATACGCCGGCCCCTGCATCCCGGCGGCCCATCTTTCTGCATTAGCCATTGTGTTATACGGCAGCATCTCATGATCCAGATGAGGAAACATTGCAAAATCGACCAGTCCCAACGTTTCATCACCACCGTTGGGTGGAGTCCAACCAACAAAGAATTCTCCGATGTTAGGTCCCATCACCATGCTCCCAGCACTCATTCCCACATAGACTGCCTGCAGCGAGGGCAAGAGATCTGCCAGCCCGGATTGCCGCATCCAGTGGCACAGATAGAGAGCGTCTCCGCCCGACACCAGCAGGACGTCCGTCTCACGGACCAACGGCACCCAGCGGTCTTCGTCGATGCTTGGCAGCGTAGTGAGCTCCAGCACGCCGACGGACTTCCACCCCAGATTTACCATGGGATTCTCTTCTTTCCCGCTGATGAACTCCCAGGTTTTGACGCCGGGGCCGACCCAGGGGTGTCCGTACATCGCCGTGGGGATGCAGAGGGTTACATTTACTACAGATTGCTATTATTTTTGAAAAATGAGATTGACGACTTGAGCAATGTAGACTGTCTTTTGTATTCTCTAGTTCCATTAGCCCCCCTCTACAATCTTCTTTTTGAATAGAAATGCGGCGGTTTTGATTTTTATATGCAATCACTCACTATCAGCATCCCAAATTTGTAGAATACGTAATTTTGTGTACAACAAAAAATCGCCCTTTCTTGAGTTGGTGGTGTGGTAACTTCCATCTACAAGATTTGGCGATTTTTTGTTCTCTTGGTCACTCTCTCCACGCGGACGATTCACACGGTTGTTGTCCTTAAGAGGGGCGAGGGCTTTGATTACATCATTTCAAAATGAATGACGGATCCTAAAAGCTCATATTGATACACTTTCCCTGAATTGCCGGCAGGGACAGGTCGAAGCTTCCCCTTTCGCACCAACTCACGGCAGTACTTGATGACTGTTTGCTTGTGAAGGTCCAATTCGATTGCCGCTTCTGATGGTCGAACGCTTCGGTTATGACATGCTGCATAACGCATCAACATTCGTTCAATTTTAGCAAACGATTGCAATATAGGCTTGCCGGAAGTGAAATACGGTGCCAACATATTGCGCAGAATCGCTTGAATGAACGAAGGGTTTTCTTTCATTTCATCAAGTGAAATGGATATCACGTGACATTGCTGGGACTGCAGGAACAATCCCCGATTCAGATCCATCCGATATTTGGTTCGCTCTTTGCCGTGTGAGCCATAGCCCATAATCTCTATTGCAAAGCGAAGCGCTCCCAATATCCACATGAAATCCACAAAATATGACCGTCCTCGCCAATCCAACAACTCGTACTCCGGATGCAAGCCATGAAAATGCCCCGTCAGCGGCCACCAGATCTTTTCTGCAAACAGTTGGTTTCCATAGCCATGCCCCCGCTTCAATGCGTCTTTACGCTCTCCGGTACGACGACTCAAATGCCAGTGGATCCATTTAGCATGTTCGGTTTCAAAACTCATCATCTTCGCCTCCTTTTAGAATAAAAAAACGCCCCGGTCCTTCCTGCACAGGCAGAAATGATCGAGGCGTGCTTCGCCAAATGACTACTTTATACGAGTTATCATACAAAACCTACACTTAACCTTTTCTTCGATTCGATTTGTACGATTCATCGTACAAATCCCTCCGACTTACCATTCAAGTCTCTAATTTTGTGGGCATATTCCCTGAATAAGAACGTGATTTGTACGACGAATTGCACAAAACAAAAAAATATATAAAAAACAGCCCAACACAGGCTGTTAAATGTTTAAGTAATATGGAGCCTAGGGGGATCGAACCCCTGACCTCCTGCGTGCAAGGCAGGCGCTCTCCCAGCTGAGCTAAGGCCCCGTAAGCGACTTCTATATCATATAAAAAATCAGCAGGCATGTCAACACTTTTTCAGAACTTTTTCGATAACGCGCTGTGCCTTTTTTCCTTCTCTATATAATGTCACTTATCGATGATGAGAATTTGGCGCCATGAGAGCGCCGGAAGAGCACCAGAGTTGTTTAAGAACCGCGGCGCTCTTACAGCTCCTGTACGTCCGTATCTTTGGACAGCAGGCTTTTCAGTTCCTTCATGAACATATTGATATCCTTGAATTGCCGGTATACGGACGCAAACCGAACGTAAGCCACCTCGTCGACCGGATATAACCGCTCCATCAGAAGCTCCCCGATCTGGCGGCTTTCCACTTCCGCAGCTGCGGTATTGCGCAGCGCCTTCTCGACATCCGATACGATCATATCCAGCTGGTCCACGGATACGGGACGCTTCTCGCATGCCCTTATCAAACCGCGGAGCACCTTCTCCCGGCTGAACTCTTCGCGGCTTCCGTCCTTTTTCACGACGATGAGCGGCGTTTCCTCCACCATTTCAAAGGTTGTGAATCTCTTGCTGCACTGCTCGCATTCCCTGCGGCGGCGGATGGATTTATTTTCGTTGGCAGGCCTGGAATCCAGCACTTTCGTTCCGGCATAACTGCAATATGGACACTTCATAAGTTGTCTCACTTCCTTTGTATTCAGCGTGATTCGCCCTTAATGGGCATCAGAAAAATTTACCAGCAAAACTTTTGTCTTTTATGTTATGAAAATGCGAGACCCGAGACATAATACTTTTACCAACCCAAGGAGGTGAACTTAACATGGCACAAAGCAACAACAACTCCAACAACCTGGTTGTTCCTCGCGCAAACGCTGCTCTTGAGCAACTGAAATACGAGGTAGCTCAAGAACTTGGTATCTCCATTCCACAAGACGGATACCAAGGTAACATGACTTCCTATGAGAACGGTTCGATCGGGGGATACATCACAAAGCGTCTTGTAACCCTGGCCGAGCAACAATTGGCTGGTCAATACTCCGGTCAATAATTGATTCTTCCTTAAAAAAAGGAGTGTTGGCGGCTCGATGTAAGAGCCTGTCCAGCGCTCTTTTTTTTCTTTAGAAGCCGCCCTTATAAACATCCGTATATTGATTATAATAATAAATCACGCGCTGTACATAATGCCGGGTTTCCCCAATGGGTATGCTCTTCACGTTCTCATAGGTTCCATCCCACATGCCCTTGTTGATCCAATTCTTGACGTTCCCGGGGCCCGCGTTATAAGCAGCGATGGCGGCAATCGGATTGCCGTCCATTTCCTTGTGCAGATTCTGAATGTACCAGGTGCCCAGCTGGATGTTCGCATCCACTTCATTCTTTACGCTCTGCAGGTTTACCGACGGGAGCTTGGCCATTTCCATCGCCCAGTTCGCCGTATCCGGCATCAGCTGCATAATGCCCAGCGCCCCCTTCTTGGATTCCTTGCCCGGCTTGAAATTCGTTTCCACCCGAATGATCGAGGCCACCAGAAACGGATCGACCTCATAATAAGCGGCATGTTTGCGGATCTCATCTTTATAATGGATCGGATACAGCAGGGTCATCCAATTGGAGCTTAGGAACAACAGCGCTACAAAAGAAACGAACAGCAGGAGCAGCACCCTTTTTTTACGAAGCCACTTCATATCAGAACCAGCCTGTTCCACAGGTTGTCCACCTGCTGCTGCGTTTCGGCCAACGTGCCGCTGTTATCGATCAGGATATCCGCTCGAAGCTTCTTCTGCTCAATGTCCATCTGGCTGCTAAGACGCGCCTCTGCCGCTTCCCGGGTAAGCGCGTCCCGCTCCATCAAACGCGCAAGCTGCATCTCGCGCGGGACATAGACGACAACGATCTGCTTCAGATAAGGATAGGCTTCTCGTGCCTCCAACAGCAATGGAATATCCGCTACCACGAGCCGATCGGGATGCTGCCGTTCATACGCCTCCGTCCGTTCCCGGATTTCCTGCCGGATTGCCGGATGCGTAATCTCATTCAATGCCGCTCTTTGCTCCGGATGATGGAAGATCATCTCCCCGAGCTTCTTTCGATTCAACGTACCGTCTTCGAACAGGATCGCTTGTCCAAAATGTTCGGTCACTTTACCCAGCACCGGATGACCCGGGAGCATCACTTCCCGGGCGATGATATCCGCATCGACGAGAAGCGCTCCCTTCATGGCCAACATGGAGGACACGGTGCTTTTGCCTGTTGCTATTCCTCCGGTTAAACCGATATTCATGACTTCACCTCATAACAGCTTCATTATACCCATGACAACTAATAAAAAAGCAGGCAGATACGAGATAAAACGCATGCCGCCCTTGGCCGCAAAACGGAGGCCAACCCGCATGCCCAGCACCAGAAATATCCCGCTGAACAAGGAAACCACGGCTGCAGTGCCTAGCGGCGAGAAACCCAGCATCGCTGCGCCGAGCCCGGCTCCGAACGCATCGAGCGACAGCGCGATCCCCAGCCACATCGCCTCCCATGGAGAGATGCTGCCGGAGTCGTCCAGATCCGCTTTCGTCGGGCTGCGGAGAATTTGAATGACGACGCCGATCTTCGGTATTTCAAGGGAGAATACTGCTCGCTGAAGCTGCTCTTGGCCTGCCGTGGTAACTTCACGACGCGGTGCCCCTGGATGAATGGCTCCCAGCGTTTCCGTAAGCGATGCGGTAGAATCCACGGCGGATGCCGGCTGCACTTCAGGCTCGCTGCTTCTCCGAACCTGCTGATATAAAGACCATAGGCCCAGCAGTATCAAAATGGCAGCTCCGATCACGGATGCCGCAGATGGGGATAAGAACCGCTGCAGCAGCGCGCCTGCCTGCATGGAGACGCCAAGCACCAAACCGGAACACAGCGAGATGATCAATACAGACAGCAGCGGTATCCTTGTTTTGCGCAGACCGTATGTAACCCCTGCCCCAAATCCGTCCAAGCTTAACGCCATGGCCAGCAGGGCAGACGAGAAAATATGACTGAGCACCCTTTTCCCTCCTCCAAAGCTCCACATCAAGCTGCTCATTCATGAAGAAGAGCTGCCCGATGCGCTCCACATATGTTCCACATTATATGTGGGGAAGCAGGAATGGGTGCACGCCTATTCAATTACTTCTTGACCGGCTGACACTTCGGACAGTAATGGGTCCCCCGCCCGCCGACCACGATCTTATGAATCGGGCCGCCGCATGCATGGCACGGCTTGTCCTTCCGACCGTAAATCTGATGGCTGTTCTGGAACATCCCCATCTCGCCCTGTCCGTTGACATAGGACTTGATGGAAGATCCGCCCGCGTCGACAGCTTCGGACAACGTATCCACGATCGCATGATACAATCGCTTGAGCTCGGCATCCTTCAGGCTGTTCGCGTTCCGCTCCGGATGAATCTTGGCCCGGAACAAGGCCTCATCAACATATATATTGCCGATGCCGACCACATATGCCTGATTCAGCAGCACCGCCTTGATCTTCGTTTTCTTGGTACCGATGACTTCCTTGAAGGTTCCGAACGTAAACGTGTCGTCCAGCGGCTCATAACCAAGCTTGGCAAGGGGAGCATGCTGGAACTCTTCCCCTGGCGCAAATAGATGCATCGTTCCGAATTGGCGCACGTCCTTGTACCGCAGCTCCGTCCCGTCCGAGAAATGGAAGATGACATGGGTATGCTTCTCTACCGGCTCCTCGGCTCGGTACACCCCGTAACGCCCCTCCATCCGAAGATGCGAAACGAGCACCAGCCCGTCCAGCAAGATCCGCAAAAACTTCCCGCGGCGCTCCACGCCTTCCACGGTATGGCCCTTTAACATAAAAGCAAATGCCTCGATATCGTCAGGACGCTGGATAATCCGCGGAAGATTCACGGATACATGATCTATATGCTTACCTTTAATCAATTGGTTAAGTGTTCGTTTCACGGTTTCTACTTCCGGCAATTCCGGCATAATGACTTCACCTCATCCCCATTATACCGGAAGTTGGGACAGAGCGGGACCATGGTTTTGTGGAAAGGTATGGTGCATAACCGCCTCCCTCTTCACTCCATGATCCCCCTTTATGAACCCTATCCGCTACACGCCGGGCAGCTTTTACTTCGCCTCGTACCAGTTCTCGCCATAACTGACTTCCGATTTCAGCGGCACGGACAGCTTCAGCGCCTGACTCATCACGTCCGGCACCAATTCCTTCATGACCTCCAGCTCATCCTCCGGTACCTCGAACACCAATTCATCGTGCACCTGGAGCAGCATGCGGCTCTTCAGTTGGCGCTCATGGAGCGCCTTGTCCATATGGACCATGGCCAGCTTGATGATGTCGGCAGCCGTTCCCTGAATCGGCGTATTCATCGCCGTCCGCTCCGCAAAAGAGCGCAGGTTGAAATTACTGGCGTTAATCTCCGGCAGATACCGTCTGCGTTCGAGCAAGGTCTTCACATACCCGTCTTGCTTCGCCTGCTTGACGATCACGTCCATATAGCGCCGCACGCCCTGGAACACCTCGAAATACTGGTCGATAAACGATGCCGCTTCCTTCCGCGTAATGTTCAGGTTCTGGGACAGGCCATAGTCGCTGATTCCATACACGATGCCGAAGTTAACGGCCTTGGCGGACCGGCGCATATTGGAGTCCACCTCATCCATGCCGACTCCAAACACGTCCATTGCCGTCTTGGTGTGGATGTCCATGTCGTGGACGAAGGCTTCCTTCAGCCGTTCGTCGTCCGAGATATGCGCAAGCACGCGAAGCTCGATTTGGGAGTAGTCCGCCGCCAGAATGCTCCACCCCGGTTCCGACGGAACGAAAACCTTGCGCAGCTTGCGCCCTTCCTCCAGACGGATCGGAATGTTCTGCAAATTCGGGTATTGGCTGCTCAGACGGCCGGTAGCGGCAATAGTCTGACGATAGTAGGTATGCACTTTGCCGGTTACGGATGAAATCTCCTTCAGCAGTCCTTCCACGTAAGTGGATTGCAGCTTGGCCAAAGTACGGTACTGTAAAATCAGGCGGACGATATCGTGATAAGGCGCCAGCTTTTCGAGCACCTCGGCATCGGTGGAATAACCGGTTTTGGTCTTCTTGATGACCGGCAGCTCCAGCTTCACAAACAGGATTTCGCCGAGCTGTTTAGGCGAATTGAGATTGAATTCCGTTCCGGCGATCTCGTAGATCTCCTGAACAAGCTTCGCGATCTGCCCTTCGAACTCGCGTCCCAGCTCCTTCAAATCCTCCGCATTCACGGCAATTCCCTGCTTCTCCATATCGGCCAGAATGCGCGAAAGCGGCATCTCCAGATCATGGAACAGCGGGAGCATCTCATTTGCAGCCAGCTCCTTCTCCTGAATGGGAACCAGTTCGGATATGGCCAGGCATTTTCTGGCCATGTGCTCGCTGAGCTTCTCCACATCGGGAACCTTGTACTTGGCCCCTTTACCGAACACGTCCTCGTCGGCTTGAAGATAGGCCAGACCGTACTTTGAGGCCAGACCGCTAAGGGTTTGATTGGATTCCGTCGGATCCAGCAGGTAGGCTGCCAGGTGAACGTCGAATGCCGCACCGGCAAAGGCGATGCCCTGCCAATGCAGCGCCAGGTCAATACGGTGCAGGTCATACCCGCGTTTTTGGATCTCGCTATCGGCAAGCCAAGCACGGACAGGCTCCGCCTCTTCCGACTTCAGCACGTCAAACGGGAGGAAGTACTGCCGCTCCTCCGTCGCGAGTGCCAGTCCGATCACGTCCGCATGATGGGGGTTGTCCCCATGCGTTTCCACATGGAGCACGGTCACTTGTGCCAGATGATCCGCAACCTCGGCAATTCCCTTTGCGTCCACAAGGGTCACGTCGATCTTCGCTTCAGGCTTCGACTCCGCCGCATCACCAGCAGCACCGCTTGTGCTCAGGTTCAACCGTTCAATAAGCGATTTAAACTCGAGTTTCGCCAGTGCGGGACCAGCCGTCTCCTCATTCAGGCCCGTAAATGCCATTTCATCCAGCGACTGTTCCAGCGGCACTTCGCGGAAGATTGTAGCCAGCTTCTTGCTCAGTATGGCGGAATCCGCATGCTCCTCGATCTTCTCTTTCATCTTGCCCTTCAGCTCATCGGTCCGGGATACCACCGCTTCAACGGATCCGAATTCATGAAGCAGCTTCAGCGCGGTTTTCTCCCCTACTCCCGGAACCCCGGGAATATTATCGGAAGCATCGCCCATCAATCCCTTAAGGTCGATAATCTGATCAGGCGTCAGGTTATACCGCTCCTTAATCTGTTCCGGTCCGTAATACTCGATTTCGGTGACGCCTTTGCGGACCATCGCGATCGTGGTATGCTCCGAAGCCAGCTGCAGCATGTCCTTGTCCCCGGAGACGACCATCACCTTGCGGCCGGCTTCGTCAGCCTGGCGGGTAATCGTACCGATAATGTCGTCTGCCTCATAGCCGCCGATTTCGAATTGAGAGACGCCCAGGCCTTTCAGCAGCTCTTTCAGCAGCGGGAATTGTCCTGAGAGCTCCGGCGGCGTCTTCTGTCGGCCGCCCTTGTACTCCTGATAATCCGCATGACGGAACGTTTCCTTGCCGGCATCGAATGCCACCATCATATGCGTCGGTTTATGCTCCTCGATCAAGCGAAGCAGCATCGTCGTAAAGCCGTAAACCGCATTCGTCTGTTGTCCGCTGGCATTGGTCAGCGGCGGCATCGCAAAGAATGCCCGGTAAATGATATTATTTCCATCAATCAGAATCAGCTTGTCCATAGAACACCTCGCACCAATATTACTTCCTTTCCACATGATAACATAGGTTAACGCCAAATCCGAACAATCCGTTCGATTAACGGTGAATCGCAAAAAAAACGCCGGCTTTCGCCAGCGTTTGACTAACATTTCGCTATTGATTGAGGTCGGGACGATGACCCGTTACGAGGTACACCGTGCTCTCGCCGATGTTGGTTGCATGGTCGGCGATCCGTTCGATGTAGCGTCCCACCATGATCAGCAGCATCGCTTGATTGGCCGAATCCGGATCGGATGTCAGATGCGAATACAGGTCCTGCAGAATGACGCTGTACAAGTGATCGACCTGATCATCATCCTGTGCCATTTTATAAGCCAGATCCGTATTTTCCGTCAGATAGGATTCGATGGATTCCGAAACCATCGCACGCACCATATCCGACATCCGCGGAAGATCCACCAGAGGCTTGATCAGTTTCTGGCCTTGCAGACGGATCGTAACTTTAGCGACATCCCGCGCCAAGTCTCCCATACGCTCCAAGTCGCTTGCAATCCGGAAAGCAACCAATATTCGGCGCAAATCCTTTGCCACAGGCTGTTGGGTCACGATCAGGCGGGAGCCGATGTCCATGATTTGCTCTTCCATGTTGTTTAACTGCACATCGTTCTTGATGACCGCCTGCGCTTTCTCCGCATCCAAGGTCTGGAGGGACTCCACGCTGTTTGCCAGCGCCTCCTCCATATGCTTGCCCATATCCTGCAGCAAACTTCTCAGCTCATCAAGCTGCTGATCAAATTCAATTCTCCGGATCATGTATGATGCTCCTCCTATCTACTTTTAAGAAAGATCATTGTCGTAATAACGGCCTTAACCGAAACGGCCTGAGATATAATCCTCGGTACGTGCATCCGACGGCGTCGAGAACAGCGTATCCGTGTTCGCGGATTCAACCACTTCGCCATTCAGGAAAAATACCGTCTGCCCGGATACGCGTGCAGCCTGATGCATATTGTGCGTAACCATAACGATGGTGTATTTGCTCTTCAGCTCCTGCACCAGCTCTTCGATCTTCAGCGTCGAGATCGGATCCAGCGCGGACGTGGCTTCATCCATGAGCAGGATATCCGGCTGTACGGCAAGGGCCCGGGCAATGCACAGGCGCTGCTGTTGGCCGCCGGACAGGCTCAGCGCGGAACGCTTGAGATAATCTTTGACTTCGTCCCACAGCACAGCCTGCTTCAAGCTTTGCTCCACGATTTGGTCAAGCTCCGCTTTATTGCGGATGCCGTGCAGGCGCGGCCCGTAAGCGATGTTGTCATAGATCGATTTAGGGAACGGATTCGGCTGCTGGAACACCATCCCTACCTGCTTGCGCAAGGCCTCGACGTGGACCTCCTCGCTGTAGATTTCCGTCCCGCCGATTTGCACGCTGCCTTCGATTCGGGTGGAAGGGATCATGTCGTTCATCCGATTCAGCGTACGCAGCAGCGTTGACTTTCCGCAGCCCGACGGTCCGATGAATGCCGTCACCGTTTTCTCCGGAATGTCCAGATCGACGTTTTTAAGCGCATGGTACGTATCGTAGTATAAATTCAATTTTTTTATCTGTATGATGGATTCCATATCTTATTCATGTCTCCTTTTTCACGATTAGATCTGCTATGCGTCTCTTAGATGTTCTTCGAATACTTGTTCCGAATCCACACGGCTGCGATGTTCATGATGAACAGCATGATGAGCAGCAGGATGATACCCGAAGCTGCCAGCTCGTGGAATGCCTCACTTGGTCTGGATACCCAGTTAAAGATCTGGATCGGCATGACAGTAAACGAATCGAGCAGATTTTCCGGCAAGAAGGCCACGTACGTTAAAGCACCAATCATGATAAGCGGTGCGGTTTCGCCGATCGCACGAGACAAGGCCAGGATAACCCCGGTCATAATTCCAGGAATCGCTGACGGCAGCACGGCGCTGGATACCGTTTGCCATTTCGTTGCGCCAAGCGCATATGAAGCGTCACGCCGGTTCTTAGGCACGGCGCGAAGCGCCTCCTGCGCCGCAACGATAATAATCGGGAGCACGAGCAGCGTCATCGTTAATACCCCGGACAACAGGCTGCGGCCAAGATTCATGCCGCGCACGAAAATCGCCAGCCCCAGGATGCCGTATATAATAGAAGGAACCCCTGCAAGCGTACTGATATTCAGCTGAATGAGCCGAACCCAGCGGCTGCGGCCCGCATACTCTTCGAGAAAGATGGCCGCGCCCACGCCCAGTACGAAGGACAGCGGAGCCATGAGCAAAAGCAAATAAATCGTGCCGACAATCGGCGATTTCAGTCCTGCTTTATCCGCGATGCGCGACGGAAAGTTGGTGAACAGCTCAGGCGAGAGCCGATGAACGCCATCCATCACGATCGTCACGATTAAAGCCATCAAAACAAGAATACCGATGCTGGTACAAGCCAGGAAAATCATGTGCAGCGTCTGGTCACTACGGCGTCTCCGGTTGATTCCTTTGCTGTCCCCCAGATTCAATTGTTCCATCTAGTATTCCTCCCTGAAGCGGCGAGCGACCCACTGCGCCAATATATTAAGCAAGAAGGTGATGACAAACAAGGTCAAACCTACTGCAAAAATCGTGCCGTATTCAATCGTTCCTCGCGGAACGTCTCCCATGCTTACCTGAACGATATACGAAGTCATCGTCTGAATGCTTTCCAGCGGATTCAGCGTCAGCTGCGGCGTGGCGCCTGCAGCCACCGTCACGATCATCGTTTCGCCGATCGCGCGCGAGAATGCCAATACGAATGAGGACACGACCCCGGACAGAGCGGCTGGAAGCACAATTTTCAGCGCAACCTCAAATCGGGTAGCACCCAGCGCGTATGCCCCGTGACGAAGACTCTTGGGAACAGCACGCATCGCGTCTTCGCTTAGAGACGAAATCATCGGCAGGACCATGATGCCGACCACGAGACCTGCGCTAAGCGCATTGAATATCCCCATATCGGGAAAAATCTTTTGAAGGAATGGCGTTACGGTTTCAAGCGCAAAATATCCGTAAACAATCGTTGGTACACCAGCCAACACTTCAAGCACTGGCTTTACAACCCCCCGAACCCGGGCAGGAGCGTATTCATTGAGATAAATAGCGCATGCCAAGCCGATAGGCACTGCGAAAATGATCGCAATGCCTGTAATCAGCAATGTACCGCCCAGCAGGGGCAGCACGCCGAATTCTTTTGGAGGGAGAATCGGACTCCATGTCGTTCCGGTCAAGAAGGACCATACCGGCACTTCCTTGAAGAAGATCACGGATTCCTGTAGAAGCGTATATACAATACCGATGGTGGTAAACACCGAAAGCATGGCACACAAGCCGAGCAGGATTGGAATGATTTTGTCTGAGATGCGCGTTTTGCTTCGACGGAATGTCATGCTTTTAGTGTTTGCCGCCACGGGTGAAGTTTTGTTCATTCTCCTCTTCCCTTTCTATGGGTTGCCCGAAGGATTCCCTTCGGGCATGAAATCTTTATTATTTTGCCAACTTGTCTTTTTCTTCTTGATACTGTTCGTCTTGAAGCGGTACGAAACCGACTTCGCCAGCAAGACTAGCGGCATTATCAAGGTAGAAGGTCATGAATGCACTCACTTCCGGGCGCTCAAGCTCTTTATCGTTTACGTAGAGCAGCAGCGGACGGGACAATGGAGCATAACTGTTATCCTTGATCGTTTCCATGCTTGGAGCTACGGTAGCTGTACCGTTATCGATCGGAACCAGCTTCAACTTGTCTTGGTTCTCTTCATAGAAGGAGAATCCGAAGTATCCGATGGAGTTTTTGTCGCCAGCAACCCCTTGTACGACTGCGTTGGTATCGGCACTGAACGTGATTTGGCTGTCGTTTCTGCTTGCTTGTGCTTCACCGTTAATCGCTTCTGTGAAGTAGTCGAATGTTCCGTGGTCTGTACCAGGAGAGTAAATTTTGATTTCCTCTGCCGGCCATCCTTCACGAACGTCAGCCCATGTTTTTACGGTGCTGTTCGGCTCGTAAATTTTCTTCAGCTCATCTACTGTCAATTTATCTACGAATTCATTGCTCGGGTTAACAACAACGGATAGTCCGTCATAAGCTACCAGAACCTCATGATAGGAAATGCCTTTGGATTTTGCTTCTTCAGCTTCACTGTCTTTAATTGGACGGGATGCATTGGAGATTGGAATCTCTCCATTGTTGAAGCGTTTGAAACCGCCACCTGTTCCGCCTGTTCCGATCGGAATGCGGACATCCGGGTTAGCTGCGCCGAACTCTTCGGCAATGGCTTCGGTCAATGGATGCAATGTACTGGAACCGTCAATTTCAATCGTTCCCGACAAAGCTGTTGTTGTACTTCCTTCATTTTGCTGTGCTGAACCGTTGTCTGTATTTTCTCCGGAAGCACCGCCGGAAGTTGTTCCTCCGCCGCATGCCGCCAAAAGCGTGCTCAGCATCAATACCAGTACGAGAATGCCTGCTGGTTTACGACCCCTTCTTTTAAACAAACGAATCCACTCCTTCAAAATGGTTGTTGTCTCTAACTTCCTACTTACAATATTGATAATAATCCCGTAATGTAATAACAGTTTCTGAGAAATGTAAACGCAGTGTAAAATATTTTGATGAAACTAGATTCATAGGCTCGGCTTTTCTTCTAACGATCCGTTTAATCCGGCGAGCTCATCCTTCACCCGCTCCACGCGCCTAACGGTTTCCTCCGCCAGTTGATAAACCTGATTCCCCGACTTCTGAACCTTCTCGACGGCGGTCTCCATTTCGTTAAACATATCGGCGCCTTCCGTTACATACCCCTCACAGGACTGGATTTCCTTCAGCGAAGATACGGCGCCAACGGCTGTATCTCCCGCCAGCCGCTGGATGTGCTCCAGCAGCTGGGCGATATCCCCTGACAGCTTACGCGTTTGTTTGGCCAGCGACTGCACCTCTGCCGCGACCACTTGAAATCCCCGCCCATGCTCTCCGGCATGCGCAGCTTCAATCGAAGCATTCATTGCCAGCAAACTGCTTTGATTGGCCAGCTCGGTAATCATGCCGGTTATCGAGGAAATGCGGCTGGCATCCGCAGCGAGCTCGGCGGCCTGCCCTTCACGCTTCGTCATATCCTCCACAAGGCCAAGATAAGAGGTTCGGACATGGTCAAGCTTCTTCTTACCCGTCTGGGACCATTCCCTCATCCGTATACATTCCGCATTCGTTCTGGCTGCCGCCGCTCGAACCTCGGTCAACGAGGATTGGATGTTCCCGGTATGCCGGAAGCTTTCCTGAAGAATCAGCTCCCGCTTCTCTTCCGCTTCCGTTTGGAGACCGCTTGACAGACTCATTAAATCCCGTACGGTAAGCACGCCCAGCAGGCGGTCAGCCTCCGTCATCAGGACGCAATCATAAAATTTCGAATCCGGGCGCTGCAGGGCCCGTTGCAGCAGTGTTCCTACCTTCTCGGTCACATCGACCTTCATCGGTTGATGGTCCCCAAACTGGAAGGCCGGCCTCGAATAATACAGGTCAACGGCAAACCGGCCCATCATTCGCCGGTAAAAAACATCCCGCATGATCAGCCCCGACGGTCTGTCTGCCTCATCGCAATAAATAACGCAAGGGATATGCTGATCCTTCGTAAAAACATTCAGCACCTCGAGGCAGGTTTCGGATTTTCGGATAATAGGGACCTTTCTTATGTACTGCCGATATAATGCGCCTGCCTCAGGTTTGCTTGCTGATTGCCCATCCGTTGCCGCCTCTACTTCCGCTTCGGTTCTCTCTGTCAGATTCGGTTGGCATTGAAGCAGTGTCATGCGCTCTCACCCCTTGATTGATCTGGTCCTTTAGACGCATCTTAACGGACAAGTGTTATGGGAATATTCCCGAATGATGAATGGAGTGTAAACGAAGGAGGGATGTTGCAGGAATATGAGACATTGGACATGCTTAGGTCCCGCCCAAAGACCCAAAAAAAATACTCCGCATCATTTCAAATCGAATGATGGGAGCCTTTAATGGGATTTACCACAAGTTTATAACCAACTCCGCGGATGGAGTCGATGTGTACGGACTCAGGATCAAGTTCAAGCTTCTTGCGCAGGGAGCTCACGTGAACGTCGACGGTTCGCTGTCCGCCGATATAATCGAAGCCCCAGACCACGTTCATCAGATCGTCCCTTGTTAACACCACGCCCGGTTTCTTGGCCAGATAGAGCAGCACCTCGAATTCTTTCGGACGGAGATTAATGCTCTGACCGCCGAGCCGCACCTCGTATTTCTCAGGATAGATTTCCAGCTGTCCAAGCGAAATGACGTTGCCTTGATTGTCCGTCGTCTTTACCTCGTCAGCATGGCCGGACACCCGGCGCATGACGGCCGATACGCGAGCCAGCAGCTCGGACACGCCAAACGGCTTGGTAATATAGTCATCCGCGCCCATCTTCAAACCTTGAACAACTTCCTCTTCGGCGTTCTTCGCGGTCAAAATGATGATCGGCGTCGTAATTCCGTTACTGCGTAGTTTCTCCAAGATTTGAAAGCCGTTCATGCCAGGCAGCATCACATCCAGCAGAATCAAATCGTATTCATGTTGTGACGCTTTCTCGTAACCTGCCGTACCGTGTTCCTCTACCTCGACTTGAAAGCCTTCCTGCGTCAAATTGTAAGACAACAGCCGCGAAAGTGTCGGCTCATCTTCGATGACAAGCATGCGTTGCGTCAATGGTACCCCCGCCCTTATCTTGTTAATTGGACTGCTCATGCAAGTATATCAACAGAATGTTAACGGAGTGTTAACTCCCTGTATCGTGGGTTTCCTGCAGGATCGGAAGCTCGATGATGAAGGAGCTTCCGATGCCCAGCTCGCTTTCCACCTTGATGGTTCCGTGGTGAAGATCCACCAGATGCTTAACGATCGATAGGCCGAGCCCCGTTCCGCCGGATCCGCGCGAACGCGCTTTATCCACCCGGTAAAATCGTTCAAAAATGCGGGGCAGATCCTTCTTCGGAATGCCAATCCCGGAATCCTTGACCACGAATTCCACGAAATCATCAGCACTCCCGTTATGATGCTTTTCACGCGCCGTTAATTTTACTCGTCCGCCCTCCTGCGTGTAACTGATGGCATTCGAGAGAAGATTCATGAATATCTGGCGAAGCTTATCCTCATCGCCTTCCATAAACAGCTCCTCCGGAACGTCGAGCTCCAGGCTGATCCGCTTCTTCTCCGCTACCGTGCGCATCATTTCGGATATCGTATCGAAGAACGCCGACAGATGAATCGGCGAGTAGTCCATCTGAATCCGCTTCGATTCGATCTTGGACAGCTCCAGAATGTCGCCGATCAGACGGTTCAGCCGTTCGGATTCGTCATAGATGATCTGAAGGAAGGAACGTGACGTCTTCTCATCGGTAACTCCGCCGCCGAGCAGCGTTTCGGCAAACCCTTTCACCGCAGCCAGCGGGGTCTTCAGCTCATGGGACACATTGGCAACGAATTCGCTTCGCATGCGTTCGAGCCTGCGGATATCGCTAACGTCCTGCAGCAGGAAGAGCATCCCGCGCCGATAAGGCTCCTGCTCTTCCTCTTGCATCATCGTCACTCCGTCAATGCGGATAATCGATTCCACCGGATAATAAACGTTGCGTTCCTCATGGAAGTCCGCTTGGCTTTCAAGGCCTTCCTCCATGAGTTTGGTCAATTCATAATGCTGCTTCAGCTCGCGGTACGATTTCCCGGTAATCACCTCGGCATTAATGCCGAGCATTTTCTCAGCGGCGCGGTTTACAAGGATGATTTGGCCGGCTCCGCTAACCAAGACGATGCCCCCTGTCATATTGTTGAGGACGCTTTGCAGCAAGTCTTCGTTATCCCGTATCGTCCGCAGCTGGGTTTGAAGGCTGTCTGCCATTCCGTTGATGGCTTGCGCCAATTGACCGATCTCGTCCTTACGGTGAATCTTCACTCTCGCATCGTATTCCAGACGCGAGATCCGTCTAGCTACGCGAGTAATCTTCTCAAGCGGCGACGTCAACCCTTGAGCGACGCGGTAGCTCACCAAGGCAGCAATCAGAAATAACACCAGCAGGCCGATCCCCATGACGGTCCAGCCTTGCTTGACTCCCTGATCGACTTCCTTCAGACTGACGGACAACCGGACGAATCCGTCGAAATTCTCCCCGGCCTTGACCGGGAGCGCGACATACAGCATATCCTGCTGAAGCGTATCGCTGCGGCGGATGGTACTCCCGCGGCCTTCTTTGACCGCTTGAAGCATCTCTTCGCGATAAGCATGATTATCCATGGTCATCGGGTCGCTTTCCGAATCCCCGATCACCCTGCCGTCCTTTAGTATGAACGTCACTCTCGCATCGGACAACTCCTCCAGCTGCAAGGATCTGTCGGTATAATACGTAACGGCTTCCGGGCCGTCCGTATCCGGGAACTCCATCATGGTCTGCAGGAGCCGAATCTCCCGGACCATATTATCCTCCAGCAGTTGAATATGGGACTGTTTGAACACTGTCACCATAGCCAGGCCTGCCGCAAGCATGGATAACCCGATTAAAGTAAGCATAATCAGAGTCAAACGGTTGCGATACTGCCTCATGGTCTCTCCTCTTTCTGCTTCATAATCATTTTGGATAGCTTACCGCCCGTGTCCGTCTTCGGTGGAACAGTGCGTGAATGACCGTTGCCGCCGGCTGTTGAAACATAATGCCCAGCACGACCGGAATGGACGCCTGGGGTGAAAAATACGATGTCGCAAGCACCATCCCGAGGGATATATTCCTCATGCCGGACGCGTAGGTAAATGTAATTTGCATGTCCTGTGCCCGTCCCGGCATCGCATAGGACCCAAAGTAGCCGAGTAAATAACAGATCACGATCAGCGCGACGACAACCGGGATGACCACCAGCATTTCCTCCTTCATGCCTGCGGCATGGGGAGCGATAGCAGCCGCGTTCAGCATCACCACAAGCATGAAAAACAGCTTCGATATCGGCTGCGTCACGGGAGCCGACCACTCCTTGATCCGTCCTTTGGATACCTCATACAGCATCACCCCGATCAGAGTGGGCAATACCACCATGGTCAGCAAATCAAGTATCAGCTCGGATGCATTCCATGCAACCAGTGCATCTCCGATAAACATATCCATCAGAGCTGGCACGACCAAGGGACTGAGTATGGTGTCCAGCACCACCACCGCCAAGATGAATGGAACGCTGCCGCCGGAGCTTCCGACCCACATCACCGAGGATATCCCGAGCGGAATGATCGCGAACAGCAGCAAGCCTATCGTATAGTCCGAATGCGCGCCGAATACGGCCGAGCCCAATCCATAGGCGAGCACCGGTGCGGCCGCATGGGCGAGAAACAGCGTCAGCATGACGGCAAAGGGGCGTTTCAGCACCCCTTGCAGATGGCGGATGCCGCAGCCAAGCGCCATGACCAGCGTAATATAACCGAATAGATAAGGAATCCAGTGAACAAAGTCCAGCAGCACGTCCGAGAGCAGCCAGCCTAGCACCAGCGACCCGGGAATCAAGAGAAAGGTGTACTTTTCAAACCAAGATGCAAAGGCCAGTCCAAAACTTCTCAACAGTTTCCTCCTATGACTGAATTGACGTATTTGACTTTCATCATAAACCGGAGCGATCCGAACCGCAACGAAAATTAGAAATAAGGCTCCCTGCTTATGCTCAACAAAAAAGCACCGACCGGCACGTGATGGCCAATCGATGCTTACTCATCATGATATGAATCAGGAGAACACCGGCTCTTTAAACATCGCCAGCTTCTGTGCGGAATCCTTGCTCACATCGGCATGAAGACTGTTTCCGTGCGAATCCATGGTAACGATAGCGGCAAAGCCGTCGACCTCCAAATGCCACATCGCTTCCGGAATGCCGAACTCCATGAAATCCACGCCGTTTACTTTTTTGATGCATCTCGCATAATACTGGGCGGCCCCGCCGATGGCATTCAGATACACGCCGCCATGCTCCTGCAAGGCTTGAAGCGTCTTCGCTCCCATGCCGCCTTTTCCGATGACCGCGCGTATGCCGAATTTTTTCAAAATATCGCCTTGGTACGGTTCTTCCCGAATGCTGGTCGTCGGGCCTGCCGCCTTGACATGCCATCCCTCTTCATCCTGCATCATAACCGGACCGCAGTGATAAATCACGGCTCCGTTCAGATCGATAGGGGCATCGTGATCCATCAGGTATTTATGAAGCGCATCCCGTCCGGTATGCATCTCGCCTCGGATCACCACCACGTCCCCGACGCGCAGGGAACGGATCTGCTCCTCGCTGATCGGCGTCTGAAGCACTACTTCACGCCCCTGGGAATCACTTGGCGCTGATTCTTCGACTCGGGACGCTGCCGTTTCGGAGTTTGCCTTCATCTGCACCTCGCTGCCTGCTTCATACAGCCAATCCGCGATCTCCCCGGTTTCCGGCTCAATCAGGACGCCCTGACGGCGGAACGCCCAGCAGTTATAGGCCACCGATACAAAAAAGCTTGCCGGCAGGCGGTTCATCGCACCGACCTTGCAGCCGAGCAGCGTGACTTCTCCGCCAAAGCCCATCGTGCCGATCCCCAGCTTGTTTGCATTTTCCAATATGTAATCTTCGAGCTTCGCCAGATCCTCATTCGGATTCACGTCTTCCACATGCCGGAACAGCTGATGCTTCGCAAGCTCGTATCCGGTCGTGCGGTCGCCTCCGATACCTACGCCGATAAATCCGGCGCTGCAGCCTTGACCTTGGGCTTGATACACGGCATGCATGATGCACTTGCGGATTCCGTCGAGGTCACGTCCCGCTTTTCCCAATCCTTCAAGCTCTGCGGGAAGGCTGTACTGGATGTTTTTGTTCTCGCAGCCGCCCCCTTTCAGGATGAGACGAACGTCCACCTTATCCTGCTCCCATTGCTCGAAATGGATGACGGGCGAACCAGGACCGAGATTATCCCCGCTGTTGGCGCCTGTCAACGAATCCACCGAGTTGGGACGCAGCTTGCCATCCTTCGTGGCGCGAACCACCGCCGCATAGATCGCCTTCTTCATTTCGATGTGATTTGCACCCACGGGTGTATGCACGATAAACGTCGGCATGCCCGTATCCTGGCAGATCGGCGATACTTCCTGCTCGGCCATCTCGATATTTTGAGCGATCGTTGCCAGTGCCAGCCCCGCTCGCGTTGCCGCATCCTCGGACGCTCGTCCACGGTTGACTGCTCTCCGCACGTCTCCGGGCAAATTCGTGGAGGTTTCTACAATCAGTCGATACATGCTCTCTTCAAATAACTTCATAGCGTCAGTAAACTCCTCTCTTTCATGACCCAATCCTAATAGCATAAAAGAATCATTATAAACTGCCAATATTGTTATCATATCATTTCGCACATGAAAGGGTTTACTTAAAAAAATGAAAGAGACGAGAAAATGTGTTGAATTGCCGGTCATAGTAACCATACCAATCTATGAATCTCTCATATATTGGTTAAGGAAAGGAGGTGATTGCTATGACGAGAAAAGTTACAGTCTCCCAGGTTGTTTTTCCAAGACTTTCCCTGTTCAGAAATGAGTTTTACAGAGGACGGCGATTTGTGGTGCGTGGAAATGTAGGGATCCGGAATCTCGAGAGAGCTTTTGGCGACATTGAAAGCTTAAGATTCTTCTCCCCCAACGTTAACGCAACCCTGGTCCTGTTCTCGGAGCCGAATTTCAGGGGCAGATTCAGAGTATTCCGCGGCAGCACCAACATCGGCGATCTGGACGATATCATCGGCGGTGAAGAGCCAGAGTCCATTATTAGTTCGAACCGCCGTTTGACGCTGGCTCAAATCCGGGCGATCCGCGATACCGGACGGCTTCCGAACGGTTTTAGAACCATCTGATTCTCCGTATGCCTGTAATCTCTCCTAACCCTCTCCCATGATAAAGAGCGGACATCCGGGCTGAAGCCCAGGATGCCCGCTCTATTTTGTCATCGAGTATGTTTACTAGGCGCAATTGAAATCAATGCTTTAACCGTTAATCACTTCGCCGCCGTTCACATGAATCACTTGACCACTCACGTAGGAGGAGTCCGTTGATGCCAGATATACATAAGCAGGAGCCAATTCTTCCGGTTGACCCGGACGTTTCATCGGCTGAGTCGCCCCAAACTCGGCTACCTGATCCGCCGGGAACGTCGAAGGAATCAGCGGCGTCCAGATGGGTCCCGGCGCAACGGCATTCACCCGGATCCCTTGACCGACCACGTTCATCGACAAGGAACGCGTAAAGGCCACGATGGCACCCTTGGTTGATGCATAATCCAACAGCTGCGGGCTTCCCCGGTAAGCCGTAATAGAGGTCGTGTTAATAATGGAGCTTCCCTTGGACAGATGCGGCATCGCGGCCTGCGTCAAATAGAACATCCCGAAAATATTCGTGCGGAATGTCCGCTCCAGTTGTTCTTTGGTAATGTCCTCGATCTTCTTCTGCGGATGCTGTTCGGCTGCGTTGTTGACAAGAATATCGAGCTTCCCAAGCTTCTCTACGGTTTCGGTGACTGCATCGCGGCAAAACGCATCGTCGCCGACATCGCCGGCGATCAGCAGGCATTTACGTCCTTCCTGCTCTACCTGTCGCTTGGTCTCTTCCGCATCCTTGTGCTCGTTCAGATACACAATGGATACATCCGCGCCCTCCTTGGCATAGTAGACCGCAACCGCACGGCCGATCCCGCTGTCGCCCCCGGTAATCAGCGCTACCTTTCCTTTTAGCTTACCGGCTGCTTTGTACTCGTTACTTTCAAACTCCGGCTTCGGGTGCATCTCCGATTCGGTTCCGGGTCTGTGATCCTGATGCTGGGGCGGCAATGTCTGCTTCTGTTGATCTTGTGGCATATGAACATTTCTCCTTTCAGGTCAGTATCTCAAACTACCTCTCATAGGATGCGTTCGACGCGGCTTCTTATTCTCATAAAAAGCCCTTCGCTATTGTTTTTACCCATAATAAACGGGATCAAACGTAAGCACGGTGCTTTTCCCGTAACAAAATCCCCCTCTTAACGGGGCCTTGCGCTCAAAGTCCAGTCCGCTGTTTTGCGGGAACCCTCGGAATATCTAATTGCTGTAATATCAAAAAAACCGCCCGAATTAACGGACGGCTTCTCTTCGTATGTAGCTGTTCTTAGATGATATGATTGAATACCATGAAGAAGATCATAACCAGAAGCAGCAAGGCGAGCAAGGCGCTAAGCGTGCCGAGCTTGCTTGTTTCTTCCTTCACTTCACGCTTCTCGCGGATGCCTGCAAGCGCATTCTTGAGCGGCTTGCTCATAATGCCTCCAATCGCAAACATCGCCAGCAGCAACACCGTTACAATGATCATCCAAGGAACCGAATACTCGCCCTGGGACATCATGTATCCGCCAGTCAACAGCTGAATGACCAAGCCGTACTGCGCAAAACGGTTCGCAACCCGAATCGTATTCACGGCTCCTTCTTGAGCGCCCAGAGACAGCTTCTGAATACCGCCGACAACAAACGGCAGGATCAAGTAAAACCCTAGCGCCGCCGTACCGACCATATGCAGAAAAAATGTCACGTTCCACATAAACAATTCCTCCAAAGTCGTTAGTGTGATTTATGTTACATCGAATTCATCGTCTCCTATTATACTGGACAGATCATCCAAAGAAAAGCAATCCCGCCCCGAATCACGGGACGGGATTGCATTATTAGACGATTTTGTGAATCCTGATTCAAACTACAGGTTCACGACCGAAGTCACGTTGCGCACGGATTCCGCCGACTTATCCAGCGCCGCCTTCTCTTCGGCGGTCAGCTCAAGCTCGAAAATGCGCTCGATGCCGTCTCCGCCGAGAATGGCCGGTACGCCCATGAACAGGTTGTCATAACCGTACTCGCCTTCCAGAAGGGCAATAACCGGAATAATCCGTTTCTTGTCCTTCAGAATTGCTTCCGTCATTTGGACCAAGGAAGCCGCAGGCGCGTAGTAGGCGCTGCCGTTCCCCAGCAAATTGACGATTTCGCCGCCGCCGACCCGGGTGCGCTGCACAATCGCTTCAATGCGTTCAGCAGGAATCAGCGTGTCGATCGGAATGCCGCCCACGCTGGAGTAACGAACGAGAGGAACCATGTCATCGCCATGGCCGCCCAGAACGAAACCGCGGACATCCTCAACGGATACGTTCAGCTCTTGCGCGATAAAGGTGCAATACCTTGCCGTATCCAAAACGCCGGATTGACCGATGACGCGGTTCTTGGGAAATCCGAGCGTGTTATATGCCACATAGGTCATGGCATCCACCGGGTTGCTCAGGATGATGACCGTGGAGTTCGGTGCATGAGTCTTCACGTTCTCGCATACGGACTTCACGATTCCTGCATTGGTGTTGACGAGGTCATCGCGGCTCATGCCCGGCTTGCGGGCTACGCCTGCTGTAATGATTACGATATCGGAATCAGCTGCATCTTCATAGTTGGATGTACCGACTATGTTGCTGTCAAATCCCTGAACGGGACTTGCTTCGAGCATATCCAGCGCTTTACCTTTGGTAGGGTTCTCGAGCTGCGGGATATCCAGCAGCACCACATCACCCAGTTCTTTTTGAGCCAGCATCAGGGCGGTAGTCGCACCTGTGAAGCCAGCACCTACTACCGTAATCTTTTTACGAGTAATTGCCACGATGAATCTCCTCCTTACAGGTTTTTAATAATTTCGTCTGCGAACTCGGAGCATTTCACTTCAGTAGCGCCTTCCATCAGGCGGGCGAAGTCGTAAGTCACGGTTTTGTTGTTGATGGACGTTTCCATGCCTTTGTAGATCAGGTCAGCCGCTTCCTGCCATCCGAGGTGCTCAAGCAGCATAACGCCGGAGAGGATAACGGAACCAGGGTTAACTACGTCCTTGTCTGCATATTTCGGAGCCGTACCATGAGTCGCTTCGAAAATCGCATGTCCTGTTACGTAGTTGATGTTAGCGCCCGGAGCGATACCGATACCGCCAACTTGTGCAGCCAGAGCGTCAGACAGGTAGTCGCCGTTCAGGTTCAATGTCGCAATGACGTCAAAGTCGGTTGGGCGAGTCAGAACCTGCTGCAGCGCGATATCGGCAATCGCATCCTTAACGATGATTTTGCCGGCTTCTTCAGCCGCTTTTTGAGCAGCGTTAGCTGCATCTACGCCGTCTTTGTCCTTGATGATATCGTACTGGGCCCAAGTGAACACTTTATCGCCGAATTCGGCTTCAGCCACTTCGTAACCCCAGTTTTTGAAGGCACCTTCCGTAAATTTCATGATGTTGCCTTTGTGAACGAGCGTTACGGATTTGCGGCCATGCTTGATCGCATATTCAACCGCTGCGCGTACAAGACGCTTGGAACCTTCGGAGGACACCGGTTTGATGCCGATACCGGAAGTTTCCGGGAAACGGATTTTGTTTGCTCCCATTTCGTCTTGAAGGAACTTGATCACTTTCTTCACTTCGTCGGAGCCTTCTTTGTATTCGATGCCTGCATAGATGTCTTCCGTGTTCTCGCGGAAAATAACCATGTCGACCAGTTCAGGACGTTTTACCGGAGACGGTACGCCGTTGAAATAACGGACAGGACGCAAGCAGGTGTACAGATCCAGCTCTTGGCGAAGGGCTACGTTCAGGGAACGGATACCGCCGCCGATTGGCGTTGTAAGAGGTCCTTTAATTGCAACGATGTACTCGCGAATCGCTTCAAGCGTATCGTTCGGGAGCCACTCACCGTATGTATTGTATGCCTTCTCACCGGCAAATACTTCATACCAGGCAATTTTCTTGGAACCGTTATACGCTTTTTCTACAGCTGCATCCAGGACGCGCTTGGAAGCTTTCCAGATGTCACGGCCTGTGCCGTCGCCTTCAATAAAAGGAATAACAGGGTTGTTAGGCACCTGCAGGGTTCCGTTATCAATCGTGATTTTCTCGCCTTCAGTCGGCAGTGCGAATTTTTCCAGTTTCATGAGTATGAGTTCCTCCTTCGAATATGGTTCTTTTCTCTAGCCATTTCAATGTGATACTGTGTGCAATAGGCATAGAGAAATCCGCCACCCGCGATTCACTCGCGTTTAAGCGGTTCTCTAGCCTATTGTACATGATTGTCAGCCACTTAGCGAAGTTCTATCGGCACATATTTTTGATCGGTCATCCCCGTATACTCTGCGCGCGGGCGGATAATACGGTTGCCTTCATACTGCTCAAGAATATGCGCGGTCCATCCGGATACGCGGCTGATCGCGAAAATCGGCGTGAACAATTCGTGTTCAATGCCAAGCTGCGTATAGACGGAGGCGGAATAGAAATCGACGTTCGGCTTCAGGCCTTTTTGGTTGGTAACCGTTTCGTCGATCAGCACCGACATATCGTACAACGTGGTATCGCCTTTCATTTCGCCAAGCTCGCGCGACATTTTTTGGAGATGCTTCGCGCGCGGATCGCCGTTTTTGTATACGCGGTGTCCAAAGCCCATAATTTTTTCACGGTTGTCCAGCTTCTCTTGAATGTACGCCTGCGCCCGATCAATCGAACCGACTTCGTTCAGCATCTTCATGACGGCTTCGTTCGCGCCGCCGTGCAGAGGGCCTTTCAGCGCGCCAATGGCGGAAGTAACCCCGGAATAAATGTCGGACAGCGTGGCTACGGTCACGCGGGCCGCAAACGTGGATGCGTTAAGCTCGTGGTCCGCATGCAATACGAGCGCCTGATCCAGTGCCTTAATGGAAGTCTGGTCAGGATCCTCGCCTCTGAGCATATACAGGAAGTTTTCCGCGATGGAGGCGCCTGCTTTCGGAGCCACCGGCTCTTGGCCCTGACGAACGCGGGCAATGGCAGCGATGATCGTCGGAAGCTGAGCTTGAAGTTTAACCGCTTTCTTCTCGTTCGCTTCACGGCTCATATCGTCGCCTTCGGCGTCGTACAGAGCGAGCGCGGATACAGCCGAACGAAGCGCAGCCATCGTATTGCCGTCCTTCGGATACAATTTGATCTGCTGGATAAGCTCATCCGGAATGGCGGCATAGTTGCTCAAATCTTGTTGAAGCGCCTTTAACTCTTCTACGTTCGGAAGCTTTCCGAACCAGAGCAGGTAGGCTACCTCTTCAAAACTTGCATGTTCTGCGAGATCGTCAATATCATATCCACGGTAAGTCAGAACGCCATCGACGATCGAACTAATCGCGGAGGTGGTAGCTACAATGCCTTCCAAACCCTTGGTAGCTGTCATGCAACATCTCTCCTTTATGATCGGGATAAACTGAACTATTTTGACAATCATGAAAACATTTTCATGAAGCCAGATAAAAAAGAAAAACGCGCAAAAAATTGCTATGGTCCTAGTCGCAAACCTTCTCATATCATACTGGATTTTGTCTGATATGTGAACATGAGCAGCGACATTCGCCGCATCAAATTGTTTTATCGATACCATAAACATTTTTTTGAAATCACTTACAATTCCATTATACCTGTGATAATTCTCATTGTCGAATCATGAAGACGAGCATTTTTGAACTCTTTATCCTTATATTGACACTCCCTGCATACGTATAGAATAAGCCTTTCTGCTCGTCCCTCCAAGTCAGCTGCAAAGGAGTGTGATTCATTGGAACGATTGATGCTTAAACGTTTGGGCCGGGGAGTGTGGGTGCTGTCTTCCATCTTCGGGATCGCCTATTTGATATATGTACTGCTGCCGCTGCTTTATCCCTTCCTTCTGGCCTGGATCATCGCCTATGCGATGAACCCCTGCGTCAACCTGCTCCAGCGGAGTCTGAGAATGCCGCGCTGGATCGCCGTCACGATGTCCCTGCTCCTGTATTTCGGCGCAGCCCTGTTGATTCTTACCGCGGCTGTCAGCAGGCTGGTCAAGGAACTGATTGCCCTGTCCCAGTCCTTCAATCTCCACATTGACGCCTGGATGGAATGGCTGACAGCCTGGACGCAGAATGAGAGCTTCCAGAATATCGTCAATGAAATCAGCCGTTTCTATCAGAACAACCCGAATTATCACGATACCATCAACCAAAACATTACCCGCACGACGCAGACGATTGGCACGGCCGTGACCGACCTCGTTACCGGTATTTTTAACGGTATCCTGCAAATTATTTATTATTTGCCGAATTTAGGGACGATTTTCATTGTCGTGTTGCTGTCCACGTTCTTTCTCAGCAACAGCTGGGAACGTCATAACCGCGCGCTGCTCCGTCTCCTGCCCGACGTCATTCGCAAACCTGTGAACTATATCTTCTCGGATCTGAAAAAAGCGTTGTTCGGATTTGCCAGAGCCCAGCTGATTCTTATATCCATTACGGCCGTCATCGTCACGATCACGCTCTATGCGCTCGGCGTGGATTCCGCCTTCTCCATCGGGCTTCTGATCGGCTTGGTGGATCTTCTCCCGTACCTGGGTGTCGGCATCGTCCTGATTCCTTGGTCGCTGTATGCTTTTATGTCTGACGACCTGACACTCGGCATCGGGCTGACGGTCCTGTACAGCATCATCCTGGTCGTCCGTCAGATCATGGAGCCCAAGGTGCTGGCCAGCAGCGTCGGGCTGGACCCCCTTGCCGCTCTGCTGGGCATGTTCGTCGGACTTAAGCTGTTCGGGATTTTGGGACTGGTCATCGGTCCCGTGTCGCTTGTCATCCTGGATGCTTTTCATCGGGCCCATGTGTTCAAGGATTTGAGGAATTACATTATCGGGGGCAGGTTCAGGTAGCCCTCGCTAAGAAACGGCTTGGTTTATCTTATCATTGGGCTAATGTGAACATCGTAACTAGGTTGCTCCCTGCATAAAATAGACCGGCCCCTTGCGGGACCGGTCTTATGGTAATGTCTGCTTGTATTATCTGCGAAAGATCGTAATCTTGCCGTTTTTCATATTTTTCTTCATCCATTTCAACAGCAAAATCCGATACAGCGGGCGGGTCAACGGAAATATCAACGTAAAGCCGATAATGTCAGTTACAAAGCCCGGCAGAATGAGAAGCACTCCACCCGCAAATATACATAGGCCATCCGCCATGGAAGCACCCGGAACCATGCCTGTATTCATTCTCTGCTTGGCGTCTTCCATCGCTTTGCGGCCTTCGAATCTCATCATGGCCACACCGACGGCAGAGGTCAGCAGTGTCAAAAGCAATGTATTCATGCCGCCTACGCGGTCCGCAACAAACTGAAAGCCGAATATCTCAATAGTAGGCACAAAAATAATCGCTGCCAGCATCCATTTGAACATGAAGCTACTCCTTCCTCCCCAAAAGGGTATCCTTCAATGCATCATACAGCTTTGGCGCGCATTTATCCAGTCGGGCCGGCTTCCACTCCCGGTTCAGCCATACATGCCGGGTCGATCCTGCCGTTAACAAGGCTCCGGGGAGCTCGGACTCGGTATGCCAACCTCTCGCTCCCAAATCCGCCTGCTCCTGCTCACTCAGCAGACGGACCTCGTATTCATAGTGTATTCGCAGCGGGGAGAAAGCAGTCATTCTTGTAAATATCGTCACGAGATCATCATATCGCGCCGGCCGGCGGTACTTGATGTCAAGATCCACTACAGGGAGCAGGACGCCTTCTTCTTCCATTCCCCGATACGTAAATCCCATTTCACGGATCATTTCGGTACGCCCGATCTCAAACCAGTTTAAATAGTTCGCATGATATACGACACCCATTTGATCGCTTTCCTGATAACGCACCCGAAAGGATGTCCAGAACCAGCGGCTTCGCGTCGGTACGGATGGATTAGCCAACGTCTTCTTCCCCCTCATGTATGCAAAAAGCAATGGCCGACAAGTAACGTCGTCCATTGCTTATATGCAGCTATATTCAGAATCCAGCGGATTCTTGATGATGAATCTACTTCTGCTGTGGAATTTGATCCACTTTCAGCAGGTTCGTGGAACCGGAACGTCCCAGCGGCACGCCCGCCGTAATCACAACAAGGTCGCCTTCTTTCACGAGCCCGGATTTCACACCGCCTTGCAGCGCATAATCAAACATCTCGTCCGTAGAAGAAGCCTGCTCGCCTTTAACCGGCGTTACGCCCCAAGTCAGTGCCAAACGTCTCAGCGTTCTTTCTTGAGTCGTAACGGCGACGATAGGAGCCTGTGGACGGTATTTGGATACCATGCGAGCTGTTTGACCAGATTCGGTAGACGAAATGATCGCTTTGGCATTCAGGTCGAGTGCCGAAATCGCAACCGATTGGCTGATCGCTTCGGTTACGCTGGTTTCTTGTGCAATGCGCTGTTTCAAGAACAATTCACGATAGTTCAGTGCGGATTCGGCTTTTTCCGCGATGCGGGACATCGTCAATACCGATTCCACCGGGTATTTACCTGCAGCCGTTTCGCCGGAGAGCATGATGGCATCGGTTCCGTCGAAAATCGCATTGGCAACGTCACTTGCCTCCGCACGGGTAGGACGCGGGTTGCGCTGCATGGAATCCAGCATTTGCGTAGCCGTAATGACCGGTTTGCCCGCCAGATTACATTTTTCGATCATGCGTTTTTGAACCAATGGAACTTCCTCAGCCGGAATCTCAACGCCGAGGTCGCCACGGGCTACCATCAAGCCGTCGGATACTTCCAGGATTTCATCCAGGTTGTCAACGCCCTGCTGGTTCTCGATTTTGGAGATGATTTGGATATGCTCGCCATTGTGCTTCTTCAGCAATTCGCGAATTTCCAGCACGTCACTTGCTTTACGAACGAAGGAAGCGGCAATAAAATCGATGCCCTGCTCGATTCCGAAAATGATATCGTTGGCGTCTTTTTCCGTAATACCTGGGAGGGAAATCGCGACTCCCGGCACGTTAACACCTTTTTTGCTCTTAATGGTTCCGCCGTTAACGATGCGGCATCTGATTTCGGTGCCTTGAATCTCCACCACGGTCAGACCGATCAGACCGTCGTCGATCAGGATCGTCGATCCGACTTGAACGTCTTGAGGCAACTCTTTATAAGTAATGGACAAACGATTCTTGTCACCAAGGATTTCCTCGGTAGTAAGGGTGATATATTCATCTTGTACAAGCTCAATCGGTTCCACTTCAAGTTTGCCTGTACGGATCTCCGGTCCTTTGGTATCAAGCAGGATCGCTACCGTTTTGTTCAACTCTTCGCAAGCTTGGCGGATGTTCTTGATCCGGTTGCCATGCTCCTCGAAGTCGCCGTGGGAGAAGTTCAAACGAGCCACGTTCATGCCGGCCATAATGAGCTTCTTGGTGTTTTCCAACGATTCACTGGAAGGACCGATGGTACATACAATTTTTGTTTTGCGCATTTGGGTTTCCTCCGTTTATTAAAGGGTTCTCTATATCTCTTTTTCCAACAACTAAATCTACTACAAAAAGTCTCATTTGTATAGGAACTTTGTCATATCGTCACATACTCATCAGACTTTTAGAGGATAACGTCTTCCGGTTCCGCCTTCGCAAAGTCGAATTCGCCGATCTTGCGGAATTTGCGGTACCGGTCTTCCTTCAGCTCGCAGGCATCCATCACGGACAGCTCCTTCAGCTGGCTGATCAGGGCGCTCCGAATGGCAGCAGCCGTCTCCTCGTAGTTACGGTGCGCACCGCCCTTAGGCTCAGGAATGATCTCCTCGATGACTTCCATTTCAAGCAGGTCTTTGGCGGTGATCTTCATCGCTTCCGCGGCCTGGTCCGCCTTGGACGCATCCTTCCATAGAATGGATGCCGCGCCGTTCGGCGAGATGGCGGAATAGATGGCGTGCTCCAGCATCAGCACGCGATTGCCTACAGCCATCGCAAGAGCACCGCCGCTTCCACCTTCGCCGATGACCACACAAACAACAGGCACCCCAAGAGACGACATCTCCCGTAAATTGCGGGCGATCGCCTCGGACTGACCTCTTTCTTCTGCTGTATTACCCGGATATGCGCCTTTCGTATCAATAAACGTGATAATGGGGCGCTTGAACTTGTTCGCCTGCTGCATAAGCCGCAGGGCTTTCCGGAAGCCTTCCGGATGCGGACTTCCGAAGAAACGGGCGATATTGTCCTTCGTGTCTTTGCCGCGCTGCTGGCCGACCACCGTGACCGGAACGCCGTCAAGTTTGGCCAAGCCGCCGACGATGGCAAGGTCGTCCCCGTAGAGACGGTCTCCATGCAGCTCGATGAAATCCGTAAAGATCAGCTGGATCAGGTCAAGCGACGTCGGCCGCTGCTGATGACGGGCCAGATGCATTTTCTGGGAAGGCGAAATCGAGGAATAAATCTCTTCTTCCAAACGACTATATCGTTCTTCCAGGCGGGCGATTTCATCCGTGAAATCGATCCCTTTTTCCTGTCCGAATTGTTTCAGTTCATCTATCTTCTTGCGCATTTCGGCAAGTGGCATTTCAAAAGGCAATTCGCCTGACATCAGAATCCCCCTTTCACGGTATGCATCTCCAGCAGTTTACCAAGCATGGAGCGCATATCTTTCCGATGAATAACCATGTCAAGCTGACCATGCGCCAAATTGAACTCCGCTGTCTGAAAATCGTCCGGCAGCTTCTGGCGAATGGTCTGTTCAATAACGATACGGCCCGCAAAGCCGAATACGGCTCCCGGCTCGGCGATGTTGATATCGCCAAGCGTCGCAAAGCTGGCGGACACGCCGCCGGTCGTCGGATCCGTGATCACTGAAATGTAGAGCCCGCCGAGTTCATTGAACCTGGACAGGGCCGCGCTTGTTTTGGCCATCTGCATCAAACTGAGAATGCTCTCCTGCATCCGGGCGCCGCCGGAAGTGGAAAAAATAATGAGCGGTAAACGCTTGTCCGTCGCAAACTCGATCGCACGGGTGATTTTTTCCCCAACGACGGAGCCCATGCTTCCCGTGAAGAAGTCAAAACTCATCACGGCCACCACAACGGGCTGGCCCAGGATGGAGCCTTGGCCGGTAATCACCGCATCATGCAGTCCAGATTTCATCTTCTGCTGCTCCAGCTTGGCCGCATATCCCGGAAACTTGAGCGGGTCCACCGAGATCATCTCCGCGTCAAACTCTTCAAAGCCTGTCTCATCCAGCGTCATGGCAATCCGTTCAACCGCGTTCAAGCGCATATGATGCCCGCACTCCTGACACACCTTCAGATTCTTCTCGAGCTCTTTGCTGTATTGAATGGTGCCGCACTTGGCACACTTATTCATCAGACCTTCCGGAATTTCCCGTTTCGGGCGTTCGCCTTCCTGAGGCTGCCCTGCCGTCCCAAGTCGTTCCGATGGGATCGTTGCGTATTTTCTTTTTTTCTGAAACAAGTCTTTAAACACAACTACACCTCTCCAGCCGTAAATTTGAATGGCCGCCGCAATAGCACATCGCCGATCCGTACGCTAAGCTTCGCTATGTAACCCAGATGAAACTAGGGGTGCAATATCGAATTCAACACTTCCTGTACTTCCTCAAGCTCTCCGGAGGGTACCAAAATCTCAAACTGCTGTTTGGAAAGATTCACAGGACGGCTTTGAACCAAAAACCCTTCTTCCGTTAGCCTGGTCTTGATCATTTCCGCCACCTTTGCAGTTGGCGCAATATAGATAACCGTCCACATGCCTTTCAGATCCCCCTAATCTCGTCCCACAGGCATATCCTGAGCCGATATAATGGATAATGATAACATACTTCAGTTTTTACCTCAACAAAGAGAGCAGGGGGGCTGAAAGCCAAATCCGTACCCTATGCAGCGATTCGACAACACTCGCGCAAATCAGTCAGATCCCGCGGCATAATGGGCCGCATCGGGATTGTTATGCGCGATTCGCGAGGAAGCGGCGGCGGCAATGCCTGCAACGAGATCATCCAGAAACACATGAATCCCGTCCGTTTTTTCATTTAATATCTCAATCACGCCAATTTTTTCTTTATCCAGGTAGCCGAAGCTGGTCAGTCCAATCATGCCGTATATGCTTGTGACACCGAGCGCCATGGTCTCATCCACACCGTACAACGGTTCGTCCTGCTCCATAATTGATTGCAGCGGCTCCGGCAGCAGTTTCTTCTCCGCCAGCTCATCCAGCGCAATGCCCGTATACAGGGTATACTGCACTTCGCGCTTCCCGAGGACAGCCCGCACGCTTTCCTCGCACTGCGCGATGGTTAGCGTCGGATGGTAACGCTGTTGAAGCTTCAACACAATATCCGCGATGGAGTTTACGCTGACTCCTCTGCGGCTGAGCATGCTCTCTGCCAAGTCCATTGACACCACAAATCCCCCCCGCGTCTTTGGCCGTTGCTCTGTCACTGCGGTCATCGCCGTGAAGTGCCTTCTTCAAGCGAATACTCGGCCAACATTCTTGTAGTGTCCTAATTGTATGCGGGAGGGATGGGAAACGTTCTTAAATTTTCATGTCACTTCACTTTAACGGTGTCTTTGCCCAGCATGTTCTCCATTTCGGCAATGAGCTCTTGCGAGGGCTTGATCCGATAGGCATCGCTGAGCGCAAGCACCTTCTGGCTTCGTTCATAAAATAACACCGTTGCCACAGGCCCGGGATGCCGCTGCAGAAGCTCTTTCAGCTTGACCAGCATCTCCGATCGCTCCGCATCGGCCGTTATTTTTACAAACACGCGCTGCTCTGCTTTAGGATTCGATGCGTTTGCTCCAGATTCCTTCCCGGACGTTCGGTTAAGGCCCGAAACTTCCTTTCCGATCGGAGGCAGGTCTTGGCCTTTCGTGGCGGCAAGCGGCTGCGCTGAATTCAGAACGGCATTTGGTTCGCCGGCCGAAGCCGCCTGCTTGCCGGTTGCGCCTGACGCGGCGCCCCGGCCTGCTCCCTCGGCCCTGCCTCTGCCGCCCTGCGTTCCCCGGACCTTGCTCCTCCGAACGAGCTGGCCCAGGGTCTGCGCTTCAAGCGGAGCGATTTCTTCGGCCAGCAGCTTGAAGCCTTCGTCCTGCAGCTGGACCTTGGCCCGGATCGCGAGCAGGGCGCCTTTTTCAATCAGGTGCGCGCTGCGCTTCCACACTTCCGGAAAGAGAACCACCTCGCAGCGCTCGATTTGATCCTCGCACTCCATGAAAGCCATCGCTTTCCCTTGTTTCGTCGTAATGGTCTTCAGCGAGACCACCATGCCGGCAACCGTAGCCATCGATTCATCCTCCGCTTCATGCAGATCCATGAGCCGATCCGCTCCGGACTCCGTCAGCGTCTCTTCAAAGCCGTCCAGCGGATGACCGGATAAATACATGCCCAGCAGCTCGCGTTCGAATTCAAGCTGTTGACTTGCAGTATAAGGCGGGATGTCCGGGTATTCAATGTCCCAATTCGCGGTTTCCACGAAGTCGAAGAGCTGAATCTGAAGATCATCCCGCTCCTTTCTCCACTTCACGGCCGCTTCCACCGTTTCGTCCAGCATGGCGACCAGCTGGGAGCGGTGCCCCTGCAAGGAGTCGAAGGCGCCCGCCTGGATCAGGGACTCGATCACGCGCTTGTTGCATACGCGGAGGTCGACGCGGCGGCAGAAATCAAGCAGGCTTTCAAACGGCTTTTCGCGCCGGATCTCGACGATATTCTCCACCGCTTGCGTGCCGACGTTCTTGATGGCGGCAAGCCCGAATCGGATCCCGCCGCCCTCGGCAGCAGAACGGCTCATGACCGGCGTAAAATACGTCCCGCTTTCGTTGACGTCCGGCGGCATGACCTCGATATCGATGCGCCGCGCCTCCAGCACGTATTCGGCTACCTTCCGATGGCTGCCCATGACGGCTGTCAGCATGGAAGCCATGAACGGAACCGGATAGTGCGCCTTGAGATAAGCCGTCTGGAAGGCCAGCACGCCATAAGCGGCTGCATGCGCGCGCGGGAATCCGTAGTTGGCAAACCGGACGATCATGTCGTACACGCGGTTGGCCTCATCCTCGGTATAGCCCAGCTTTAGGCTCCCTGAAACGAAGTGGCTGCGCTCGCGGTCCAGCACCTCGCGTTTCTTCTTCGATACCGCTCTGCGCAGCAGATCCGCTTCCCCGAGCGAGAAGCCCGCCATGGTCGAAGCGATCTGCATAATCTGCTCCTGGTATACGATAATGCCGTACGTATCGCCGAGTATCGGGATCAGGTCCGGATGGGGGTACTCCGGCTCGATCCGGCCGTGCTTGGCCTGAATGAACTTCGGAATAAATTCCATGGGACCCGGGCGGTACAGGGCATTCACCGATACGATATCCTCAAACACCGAAGGTTTCAGATCCTTCAGCACCCGCCGGATTCCGGCGGATTCGAGCTGAAATACGCCCGTGGTCTCCCCCCGGCCCAGCATTTCGTAAGTCGCTTGGTCGTCATCCGGCACTTGTTCGAAATCAAGCTCTCTGCCGGTCAATTCTTGAATCCATCTCAGCGTGCGCTCGATGATCGACAGCGTCCGCAGGCCCAAAAAATCCATCTTGAGGAGACCTACGCTCTCCAAATTCTCCATGGAATACTGCGTCAGCGCCGTCTTCTCGCTGCCTTCCTGCAGCGGCACCGCATCCGTCAAGGGCTCCCTGGAAATGACGATGCCGGCCGCATGCGTCGATGCATGGCGCGGCATGCCCTCGACCTTCATCGCCATGTCGATCAGCTCGCGCACCTTCGGCTTTGTCTCGTACTGCTCCTTCAGCTGCGGGCTTTGCTCCATCGCTCTTTCAATGCTGATGCCCAGGTGGTTAGGGATCAGCTTGGCCGCCTTGTCCACATCCCCGAACGGCACATTCAGCGCACGCCCGACGTCGCGGACGGCTGCCCTTGCGGCCATCGTACCGAACGTAATGATCTGGGCCACATGCTCTTTCCCGTATTTGTCCACCACGTAATCGATGACCTCGTCCCGGCGCTCATCGCTGAAATCGATATCGATATCCGGCATCGTGATCCGCTCCGGATTCAGGAAGCGCTCAAACAACAGCTTATATTTCATCGGATCCACATTGGTAATCTGCAGGGTATAAGCCACTAGGCTTCCTGCCGAGGAACCCCTTCCGGGTCCGACCGCGATGCCTTTCCGGTGGGCATAGGCGATAAAATCCCATACGATCAGGAAATAATCGCTGAAGCCCATGCTCTCGATAACGCCGAGCTCATAATCGAGGCGCTGCTCCAGCTCGCTGCGCTGCCCTTCATCCTGCCACCGTTCCGTGCCTTCATAGCGTTCCCGCAATCCGCTCAGGCAGAGATCCCGCAGGTATTCCGCAGCATCCTTCCCTTCCGGAAGCGAGCTGTATTCCGGCAAAATGGATTTGCCGAACTCCAGCTCCAAATGGCACTGGTCCGCAATCTTAGCCGTATTCAATATAGCTTCAGGCACATGGGGATACAGACGCTCCATGTCGCTGCCGCTCTTCAGATAGAGCTGGTTCGTCTGAATCTGCAGCCTGTCTTCATCTTCGACCGTCTTTCCCGTGCCGATGCAGATCAGGACGTCCTGAACCTCGGCATCGTTCTCGGTCAGATAATGCACATCATTGGTCGCTACCAGCGGAATGCCGGTCTCGCGGCTCAGCTGAATCAGCTGGGGGTTCACGCGCTTCTGCTCGGGAATGCCGTGATCCTGCAGCTCCAGATAATAATCCTCTCCAAAAATCGCCTGGTAACGAAGCGCAGCCGCCTTGGCTTCCGCCTCGCGTCCATGAAGCAGATGCTGGGGAACCTCGCCTCCCAAGCAGGCGCTGAGGCATATGATTCCTTCATGGTGGGCGGCCAGCGCCTCCATATCGATTCGGGGTCTGTAATGATACCCCTCCAAATGCCCGATCGAGCACAGCTTCATTAAATTGCGATAGCCGGTCTCATTCTTGGCAAGCAAAATCAAGTGATAGATCGGCTGGTCCTTGCGGCTTCCCCGCTCCTTGCGGGAGCCTGCCGTGATATAGGCCTCGCAGCCGATAATCGGTTTGATGCCCTGCGCCAGGCAGGCTTTATAGAACGGAACGGCACCGTACATCACGCCATGATCCGTCAGCGCCAGCGATTTCATGCCAAGCGCCGCCGCTTCCCGCACCAGGTCACCGATACGTGCCGCTCCATCGAGCAAACTGTATTCACTATGCACGTGCAAATGCACGAAAGAGCTCATCGTAACGCCTTCCTTTCGCCGGTACATATATATTTAAAATCAACTCAGAAATAACTTATAAAGTCTTTATACTATTTTATCATAATCCCGCTAGGCCCGCCCATAGAATGAAACTAGGGAATACGTGGACAGGCGGTTGCCGTGACATCCACCGAGAGAAGAAAGGAGACATGAGGGCATGAGCGTTTTTTTATCCAAAGCGATCCTGGACTTTTTTATAGCCTTCGGCATCGTGCTGGGGGGGGCCATGGTGGGAGGCGTGGGCGCCGTGCTGTCCCTGCAGCCCCCGACCCTGACCATGATAGAAGTGGCCGACCGGATTAAGATATGGGCGCTTGCCGCCGCCATCGGAGGCACTATTGATCCGATGCGGGTCATTGAAAGCAACATGGTAGTCGGCAATCTATCCCCTGCCATCAAGCAGGTTTTATATCTGGGTTTTGCATTTCTTGGAGCACATATGGGCAGCGAGCTGGTCAAATGGGTGTGCTCCAGCCGGAGCTGATCCATGCGCGTACCTCCGGCCCACCGATTCCGTCCCTTCTATCAGGTCGCATCCATCTTCGTGCTGGGGATGGTCGTCGGCAGCATCCTCTACAATTCGGTTTATCATGCAGCCTACAATAAATTATGGGAAACGAATCAGGAACAGCAGCTCAAAATAACGCAGTATGAAAAAGATATCGATTCGTTAAAAAAATACAATAAACAATCCACGGTCATCAAGGAAATCAAGATCCGCAGCGAACAAAACGACAGGGAGCCTCTTGATCCCGTCATCATCAAAGAGCTAGTCAGGCTTATGAGCGACGATCTGGCCGCCCTTCGCGGCCGCAACGTGTTTGATATCGATACGGACAGCAAGCTGACCCGTTCGCTCCTCAGCGACAAAATCTATACGGTCCGGGAAAAAGATTACAAGGTCCAAATCAAAACTATGCTTGTCATGGAAGGCGTGCTGCAAATCTGGGTCGGCGTCGATCATCTGGATGCAAAGTCAACGGGATCATGATACAATACATACTATTGTAAATGATCAAATCCAACATGCTTTTAGAGGTTGTTCAAAAGTCATCTTTTGATCACGAGGCAGCACATGAACACACACTTTTAGCCACACTCTGAGCATGTTACCGAATATAAAGGAGCCTTCCATTCCATGATAACCGTCATCCACTATATCCTGTACATTGTCCTCGTCCTGTCCGTCGTAGCTGCCGCGCTGTATAGCATTCGTGCACGGCGAGTAGCGGATCCGGTCGACCGCGGAATTCATATGTCCATGATGAACCTCTGCATGGGCATTATGCTGGTTTCCCTTTCGCTGGTGTGCATGTTCCTGTTCAGCGGCTCCACGCCAGCTGTCATTGTAGAAGCGGCGTTTCTGGTGCTCGGCGCATTCAATATATTTGCCGGCATTCGAAGCCGCACCTATTACAGCAGACTGAAGAATTCGCGAACGGCCGGCTGAATGAAGCTGAATTGAAAAAAGGCATCCCGCATGGTCCACAAGGCCGGCGGGGTGCCCTTTTTTATTAGTCGGGAAAGTTTCGCGTTAGCCGTGATCGATCGCCTGCATCGTCATGACCGCTTTGGCAATCAGGCTCGTCTGATGCTGGATTTCAATCTCCATCTTGCAGGTGCGCCTGCTGAGCTCCAGCAATTTCGGCATAATGACAATCGGATCCTCGATCTGCACAGGCCGGATGAAATACGTCGACAGATGATCGAGGACATGATCCCAGCCGCTGATATCCTTGGCTGCCTTCACGGCCGCCTGGCTCATCACGGTGGTGAGCACCCCTTGCGAAATCGTTCCGAGTTCCGAGGCCATCTGGGGCGTGATAAAGCCGTGGAAGAACAATCGCCCTTCCTCATCCCGATCCTCCGCAATCCCGTTCCAGATCAGCTGATCGAACGTCTCGCCGAGCTGAGGCTGGTTCCGCGCATCCCGTAGTGCGCCAAGGACCTCTTTCCGGGTGACGGTGGCAAGCAGCTTGCGGTTCCGGTCCACGATCGGCAGAAAATCGATCCCTTCCCACATCATGATCTGCGCGGCTGACGCAAGGGAGGTCTTCATGCTGGCCGTCACCGGATTGCGGGTCATCGCTTTCTCGATCGGCTGGGTTTCGGCCAGCCCTTCCACGTCGCGAACCCCGACGATGCCGATGACCCGGTTCCATTCGTCCGTGACCGGGTACCGGTTTTCCCCCGTCTCCTGCGAAATACGTTTGAATTCCTGAACCGTGACGGAGTTTTTCAGCTGGTGATTCCTGGGCTTATCATGGGCAATATCCTCCACCAGCATAATTTTCTTCTTAATTAAACGGTCGAAAATGGCCCGGTTGATCATGGAGGCAACCGTAAACGTGTCATGTCGGGACGAGATGATAGGCAGATCGAGCTGATCTGCCAGCAGCTTCACTTCCCGGCTCGTGCCAAAACCGCCGGTAATCAGCACGCCTGCCCCCTGCTCTAATGCCAGGGAATGGGCATCTTCGCGGTTACCGACGATCATGAGGCTGCCGGCGTCGATATAGCGGATCATGGCTTCGACCTTCATCGCGCCGATCACATACTTGTGCAGGCTTTTATTCAGCCCTTCGGCACCGCCAAGCACATGCCCTTCCACGATCTCAACGACATCGGCAAACGTAAGCTGCTCGGATATGTTCCGCGGCTTCCGTTCCACGCGAACCGTACCGATCCGTTCCTTCGTGACAACGATGCCCAGGCTTTCCGCTTCCTTCACCGCCCGGTATGCGGTCCCCTCGCTGACGCCCATCTCCTTGGCCAGCCGCCGCACCGATATTTTGCTTCCCACCTTCAAACTTTCAATATACTGAACCAGCTGCTCGTGTTTTGTAATCGTATCATCCCGAACGTCCAACTGTTACACCCCCATAACACTATCTGTACTATACTGTATCTATTATATCACGTCCGCTGACGCTCCCATACCCGTCAAATCCAAAAAAACCTCCCCTGAAGGATGGCGGATCGATAATCCAGCCGCATCGGCTTCAAGGGAGGTTTTTGTTTACCGCAGCTCTCGCTGCGATCCGCCACTTAATTGGCTTCTTGGCTCTTCTGTTCCTCAGGCCATTTCAGTTCCCACTGGCTCAATTTCTCCTTCCGGATTGCGTCCAGTGCTTTCTGCTTCGCCTCATCTACTCCGATAAGATAATAGAGATGCGATCCGATCACGAGCAGGGCAAACCCCGCCCAGACAGCACCGAACAGCGAAACCCAAGAGAACCCGCCGGAGAAAGAAATGCTCGGGAGGGCGTATATCAGCATGCCGAGTGCAACCAATAAATATGCGGTGTGTTTAAACTTGTTTTTCTTTTTTTTCATTGTAAACGCAGCTCCTCTACTCTCTGAAATCTATATTTCTACTCTATGAGGAGCTTGCGCAATTTATGAGACAAGTTTTTAAAAATATGTTCGAATGGTCTTCGAAGTTAACCGCCGCACCATGGTTACAAACGAGATCGCTTAGGATTGCGCCGGTCCGTACAGATGCTGCAGGCTGTCCGATATAATCTTGTTCACGTCTTCGATAATGACGCTCAGGCGCCGCTCGGCGTCAAACAGACGGCGGATGTTCAGGTTCAGGCTCAGCACCTCGAACTGCTTCTCCATCTTCTCCATTTCCTCCTGGGCCGGCATGTCTCCGGACATCATGCGCTGTTGAAGCTCCATCTGGCGCTGGCGGAAATCGTCCAGCATGCGTCTGCTCTCCGGATCTGCATCCACGAGTTTCATCGCGGAGGTAATCTCTTCTACCTCCTGGCTCTCCTTCATTGCTTTTGCCAAATCATGTGCTTTGTCATAAATGTTCATTCTTGGGTTCCTCCCCTATGTTCGGCTAAAGCAGCCGTTTTGTTCGTTCGCTTTGCCACATCTTAACTCTTAACATCTCATCTCCACAGCATCGTCAGCAGCGATTGGAATAATCCGATGATCCCGCCCAACAGAACCCCGAGCCAGGTAATGGCCCTGAACTCGCGGCCGGATACGCTCAGTATGACCTCTTCCAGCCGCTCGATCGGAAATTTCTCCACCTGCTCCTGAACGAGCTGCGGCAAGTTAACGGCCTTCATGGCCCCCGGGACGCTTCGCTCCAAGAAGCCCAGCCCCTTATCGAGCATTCCCGGCAGGGCCGCCTCGATAGCCGGCATGCGCGGGCCGATCGCTTCGCCAACGCGAAGAAGCTCGATCCGCTGAATCCATGTGGACCAAGGAAGCTTGTCATCCAATGTCCGGGTCAGCCACGCAAGCCCCGGCTCATCCGATGCATGTTCAATGATATCACCGATCGGCATCTCCCCGTAATGGGACAGCTTACCGGAGATGATGTCCGTGATGGTCTTGCGGACCTTCTCTCCCTCCAGCTGCTGGATCAGCACAGGGGTCATCTTCTGTACCAGTTTATCCTCATCCACAAAGATTGAGGCCATCGTACCGAGAAACCCGCCCGCCTTATCGATGAGCGAAGAAGCTACGTCCGACAGCATGAGCTGCCCCTTTGCCGACAAGAGCGTATGCTTCAGTTCCTTCAGCACGGTATCGGCTGCGGCGGCGCTCCAGCCCTGGATCGTTTCCTCCGACCAGCCGGGAACGAGCTCCTTCAGCGGCTTCGCCTCAAGTCCATAGCCGTGCCATATGGCAGCGGCACCTCGGGCCGTAAGCTCGCGCGCCAGCTGTTCCGCCCGGACCTTCATCTGCTCCCACTGCTCGGGGCTCCATACTTTCAGCGCCAAATCCCCAAAGCTCAGCTCCGATTCGCTCCATTCCTCCAGCTTCCGCCGGAGGCTTTCCTCCATCTTGCTGCGGAACACCGGCCTGCGAATCAGATCCTGAAGGCCCTCGCTTGTCACCAGGTAATCCGAAACCACATGCCCCAGCGACTCGGCAATCTCGTCCTTGCGCTTGGGGATGAGCCCCGGGGTAAAGGGTACGCGGCGGCCCAGGATGATTTTTTCTTCGCGGGGATGAAACAGCATTTTTATCGCAAAGTGGTTCGTTATGCCGCCAACAAAAGCAGCAACGCACACGTTCACCAAAATAAACAGCCAGTTCTGCATCTTCAGCACTCCTTTTTCCCGAGCAGTACAATCACCAAGGGATATATGTCCTCATATGATGCATTACATGCAATGATCAGATGAAGTATTCGTCTGTTCACTTAAGTATCCAGTTGTTGTCGGAAGGAGATCCATCATGCGCAAATCCAAGATCAAATCCAACACCAAATCCAAGATATCGGTTCAATTAATCCGCTCAGCCCAGCTTCCGGATAACGATATCAAGCTTGGTGACCGGCTCATAAGACAGCTCCGTATCCCGACAGATTCACCGATACAGCTTGCCTTTGGCTCCTTCAAGCAGGAAATCCGCGTTACTTCAGGAGGAAAATCGAACACGCTGGCCCTAAGCCCCACCATATTCAGCAGTTTGGAACTGCTTCCTCGCACCACGTTGAATGTCAGATATTATCCAACGGAAAAAATGCTGAAGCTCGGTCCGCTCATCGGTGTCATGGTCAGCCGCTTTTTACCGGATGAACCTGATAAACCTTTCGGGTCGATTTCGGCTTTCTGTTTGGAAATGGTAAACGCGGCCAAGAAACAAGGCGCATATGTGTACTTTTTCACCCCTGACATGATCGGTTCGAACCCGTCAACACTTGAAGCAATTATCTATGACGCGGGTTGGAAAAAGCGCAGCGTTCCAGCTCCTGACGTCATTAATAACCGGCTGTCTACCCGCAAACTGGAGAATAGTCCTAGCGTACAGCATTTTATGAGAGAAGTAAAATCACGATTCGGCACCCACATCTTTAACGAGAAATTCCTCGATAAATCCGATGTCTTCGAGGCGCTCGGACCCGATGCGAAGCTCCAAAAATATTTGCCGGAATCCTATTTGCTCAGTGGTTATCCGACTCTCAAAAAAATGTGCGCCGCGTATCGGACGGTCTTCCTGAAACCGGTGCGGGGAAGTCTGGGAAAGGGAATCATCCGGATATCCCGGCAAGAGAACGGCCATTACCAAACGATGACGACCTCTCTTGAAGGATCCAAGAAGAGCACCTACTCCTCGCTTCCAAAGCTGTTCAGCAGCTTATCCGGAAAAATAAAAAAATCGCGTTATCAAATTCAGCAAGGATTGGATTTAATCCGCATCAACCGGCGAAACGTCGATTTTCGCGCGCTTGTTCATAAAGACAAAAACGGCAAATGGGCAGTAACCTCGGTCGTGGCCCGAATTGCCGGGGGAAACCACTTTGTTTCCAATCTCGCCAGAGGCGGTACGCTATCTTCCGTCAAAGACGCGCTGGCCATGAGCAGCATTCCGTTATCCTCCAAGCAAACGGCTCCCGCCCGAATGAACCAAGCGGCGCTCGATATCGCTCATGGATTGGAGGCTGCCATTCCTTATCATTTCGGAGAACTGGGCATCGACTTGGCGATTGATACCTCGGGACGCATTTGGCTTCTGGAGGTCAACTCCAAGCCTTCCAAAGGCGAAAATGCGCCATTGAATGCCGACTCCAAAGTAAGGCCGTCTGCCGTACGACTCGTTCAATACTGTCAATACTTGACGGGTTTGTAAAAAAGGAGAACCTTATGTCCTCAAAGATAATAGGCACCCTGGGTGTCATGGCATGCCGCAAACCGGGCTTCCCTCCGTTTGCCGAGAAGGAATTTCTCCGCGAACTAAGCGTGAGGGCCGAGAGACTCGGCATGCAGGTATTTGTTTTTTGTCCGGATGATGCCTCACCACCTTCAGGTGCGGACAGGATAAAAGGATATCGCTTTAGTCCGGAAGAAGGCTGGAGCACCGGCACCTTCCCGCTTCCTGACATCGTCTATGACCGTTGCCTGCACCGAAGCGGCGAGGAAACGGCCGCGGCCGGTGAACTTCTGAACCGAATGTCGCAGCTTGGCGTTAAGCTGTGGTCACGCGGTCTGCCGGGCAAGCAGAAGGTTCATCAACTGTTAAAGCGCTCCTCAGCCATCAAGCCTTATTTGCCGGCAACCTTAAGTTATACGGGAGCCGAATCACTGAGCCGGGCTTTGCCCGCCTTTGGCGGACGTCTCTTCATGAAGCCAAGCGGAGGCTCTCAGGGCCGTCACACCTTGTACCTCGCATTGACAGATCAACAGCGTGTCAGACTGCAAGGAAGGGATCGGGGCAATCGCATGTTCCAGCAGACCATCCCCGTACAAGAGATGAACGAATGGGTGAGAAGATTTACCGGCCGCCGCCGGTTTATCATTCAGCCTTTCCTGAACCTTCGCAACGGTAACGGGCACCCGTACGATATCCGTTCATTGGTTCAAAAGAATGATCGCGGCTTATGGTCCGTCACAGGAATCGCTGTTAGGCAAGGAGCCAACCAAGGATTAACCTCAAACCTTCATGGCGGAGGCACGGCATTTCCCGCCCTCCCCTATCTAACGACCGAATTCGGAGAAGAAAAGGCCACGGAGATCATGCGGACCATCCGGGATTTGTCCGCTCAGCTTCCAGCTCTGCTGGAGGAAGGATTCGGCCGGCTCGGCGAGCTGGGAATCGATTTTGGCGTGGATACCAGCGGTCGGGTCTGGATTCTGGAGGTCAACTCCAAACCAGGCCGACGCGCATTTACACTAACGGGAGATGGTCACGCAGCCCGGCTGTCCGTCGAACATCCGATTCAATACGCCCGTTATTTATTGCTTCGACAACTTAGGAGGGTAAATACATGAGTTTGAATTTCGGAAATATTCATTTCTCGCAGCAGCCCGAAAAAGTCGTCTTTTTATCCGGTTCGCTTCTCAAGAGCCTGGGGCTATCAAGCAAGAAATCGATAAAGCTTCGCATTGGCACCAATACCGTGTCCGCTGCCGTGAAACCGATCGAACGGTCGGGAAAGCACATCTATTTAAGCAGCGGAGTCCGAAACAGCATCAACGTTCCCAGACAGGGTCCTGTGTATATCCACTCCCCCCGTGAGGGAGAACTTGAACTGGGGCCCGTGGTCGGGGTTCTGTCCGACGGTCCCCCAAATCCATCCAGTCCTTTTGGAGCCCGCACTTCGTATATCCGGCAGCTGCTTCGCGAAGGCAACAAAAAAATGTTCGTATATGCCTTTGCCCCACGGGATATTAACTGGCAGCGCGAAACCGTTCATGCCTATATGCTTGGTTCCGGCGGCGGCTTCATTCGCAAGACCGTTCCGCTTCCTGATGTCGTTTATAACCGCCTACCGAGCCGGAAAACCGACTTCTCCCCTTTTACCAACCAACTGAGGGACCGATTCGGCAAACGCAACATCAAATTCTTCAATTGGGCGTTCTTCAATAAATCGGATGTCTACTCGCAGTTGGACGGCGACCTGCAGGCGGGCAAATATTTGCCGGAAACCTACAACAATCCTAGTCCCGAGCGGATTAAGGATATGATGGAACGCCATCATTTCGTATATTATAAGCCTTCTGCCGGAAGTTTAGGCCTGGGTATCTACCGGTTAACCTATCTTCCCAAAAAAGGATACTATGCCCGCTATCACGGAAACGGCGGCAACACGCTGCTCAAATTCCCGAACTTTAACAGTCTGATGCGGATGCTTCAGGCAAAGCACGGTGCCAAGCTGAAGAACTACGTCATCCAGCAAGGAATCCGTCTCATTGAAATCGACGGATGTCCGATCGACTTCAGGTTCCATATGCATAAGAACAGCAGAAACCGTTGGGCCGTGGTGGGCATCGGCGCCAAGAAAGCCGGACGCGGCAGCGTCACCACGCATATCAAGAACGGCGGCTCGCTGTTGACGCCGGAACTGGCGCTCTCCCGCACTTTTGGAACCAGATCGCGTGATGTGCTGGAGCGCGCCAAGGAAGCCGCCATTGCAATGTCGGAAGCGATCGAGAATCACCACCCGCATCTGCTTGGGGAAATCGGGTTCGATATCGGAATAGACGATAACGAGAGAATCTGGATGTTTGAAGCGAATTCGAAGCCGGGCAGATCGATTTTCAGCCACCCTTCACTTAAAGCGGAAGGAAGAGCATCAGTCGAGCATATTTTTGATCACAGTTTGTATCTGAGCGGCTTCCACAGGGGGAATGATTCGTGATCAGCCGAGTGGAGAGTGATGGAAGACCGGTTGTAGCAATCTTGACCATGCACGATACGCAAACCATGTTCAGAGGCAACCGGCAAAACTTTCAGGAAATCATCAAGACGGGAAAAGATATGGGGTTTCTGGTCTATGTGGTCACGGTGCGCGATCTGAAGCTTGATACGGATGCTGTCAAAGGTTATATGCTGTTGAGCGACCATTCCTGGGAGCAGAGGTTATGTCCTCTGCCCCAGGTTATCTATAACCGGATTCCATACCGTGAGGATGAAGCCCTGCCATGGGTTCGCCGCAAAATCAAGGAATGCCAAAGCCATCCCCATATCGATCTCTACAACCCACATTTCTTTAATAAGTGGAGACTGTTCGCTTGGCTGAACAAATCGCGGTTAACCAAGCAGTGGACGCCTCTCACTAAGCGCTTGAAGGGGTATCCGACTTTATGTGAGATGATGAAGCGGAAACCCTACCTGTATCTAAAACCGGAGGATGGCAAGGCCGGTCAAGGAATTATGAGGATTCGTTACCAGAAAAACAAATCGCTTCCCTACCGCATCCAGATTCAGAATAACAAAAACAGTACCACGTACAAAGCGGCTTCCTTGGAAAGGCTCTGGAACCGGGTTTATCAGGAAACCAAAGGAAGCTCATACCTTATTCAGCAGGGAATCGAGCTGGCTCAGGTCCATGGCCGCTCCTTTGATCTCCGCATTCTTGTGCAAAAGAACGATTCGGGTTTCTGGGCGGTCACGGGAATCGGAGCACGCATGGCAGGGGCCAAGAGCATAACCACGCATGTTCCCCGCGGAGGAACGATTGAGGACCCGGAGAAGCTGCTGCCGGTCGTATTCGGTCCGGAACGGTCCGATGCCATCCTGAGCGAGGTTAGAAAGGCAGCCGTGCATATGGCACGGCAGATTGAGAAATGCTCCGGGCAGATCCATGGGGAAATGTCCATGGACCTCGGAATCGATAACGAAGGCGTCCTTTGGTTCTTCGAGGCGAATTCAAGACCGATGAAATTTGACGAACCGGCGATCCGCAAAAAATCACTGGAGCGGATTTTTCAATATTCCGACTATCTGATCAAGCAAAAGTAAATCTTGCACGGTCTCAAGCACCGGCCAAAGATGCACGGAAAGGAGGGGATCATGTGGAAATCTCATGCCTCTCTCTCGCAAGCCCGGAAGAATGGCCGCATGCCAGACAGCAATGCAGCGAGTTCTTCCGGCGTTACAGCAACAAGCGTCTAACCCGTGAAGATTATCAGCGTCTCGCATCGTTATCCTACGACGAGCTGCTGCAGCCCGGCACTTCGATCATGGCGGCAACGGTTCGGGGCGATATCGGGCGCATACCGGTGGGAATTTGCTTTGCGGCGGATTATGGAGAAAGTGCCTGTATGATTGCTGTGCACCCTCTATACCGCAACCGGCAAATCGGTTCTTCCCTGATCCGCTCGCAATTATCCAGGTTCGGGCGGCTGCGATGCAAAGTGGCTGCAGATCATACGGCAAGTTTGCAAATGTGCTTTCATGCAGGGATGCAGGCCATTGCTCTTGAGCAAGGTCCTACAGGAAAACCTCCGCTCATTATGAGCGGAGTCCTGCCCCTGCACCAACCATTTAATGCTGACTCTATTCAAGAAGGTGAACCTCTGTGTCGAAACCCGTCTTAGGTATTATGACGCTTTACTTGGATGAACGGAAAAAGCTGGAGGAACGGCATATCTACGAGCATATGATCAAGGAAGGAAAGGCAATGGGGCTGGACGTCTACGTCTTCACCCCCGCCGAGGTCAACAGTGCCCGAGGGCTGATCAACGCCATGGAGTACGACCCTGACCATCAAAGATGGAGCCGGAGGTGGCGGCCGTTTCCCGACATGATCTTTGACCGCTGCCGCATTCAAAAGAGCCCGCGCTTTCAACAGCTGCTGCGCTTTCGTTCCCGCTACCGGTACTTGCTGTTTCTGAACCGTCCGCTGCGCAACAAATGGACGATTCATCAAATACTGTCCACCAAAAAACGCTTCCGGCCCCATCTGCCGGACACCCGGATCGTTACGAGCACAAGTGACATTCACCGGATGCTCCAGGTTCACCCTGTCGTTTATTTTAAGCCGATCAACGGAACGGGCGGACGCGGAATCCTGCGGATTGCGAAGGTGCCGGGCGTTACCGGCACGTACGAAATCCGGGGACGCAATTCCAATCGGAGCATCATTAAGCCGAAACGGATGCCATCGGGCCATTTGGCGCAATATTTATCGGGCTGGGGAAATAAAGACCGATACCTCGTCCAAGAGGGAATACAGCTGGAGCTGCCGGACGGAAGAGTGCATGACTACCGAATGCTCGTGCAGAAAGACGGAAGCGGTCAATGGCAGGTGACCGGCTGTGTGGGACGCGTCGGGGCGCCGAGAAGTGTAACCTCCAACCTGCATGGCGGCGGAAGCGCGACGATGATGGAAGAATTGTTAAGCAAATGGATCGCAGATCCGGCAAAGCGCGCCAGCATTCGCGAGGAAGCCGATTCCCTCGGCGTGGCCATAGCCCAATTTCTGGACGGACAATACGGAGGCTTGTGCGAGCTTGCGCTGGATCTGGCAGTGGATAAAACCGGAAGGGTTCTTCTCCTGGAGGTGAATCCTAAGCCATCAAGGGAAGTATTCTCCCAGATCGGCGATACGGCTGCCTACCGTGAATCCATGGTGAAGCCCTTAGAATATGCATTGTGGGTATACAGTCAAAAAAAATCCGCGAAGAATGCTTAAGGCCAAATCCCGGAGAATCGAATACTAGAATCCGAAACACGCACAAAGGCTGTTTCCAAGAGGGTTGCATGCTACCCTTGGGAACAGCCTTTGTGACTCCTATCCAATCTACTCGGCTTGGTCATGAAGCTTCAGCAGCTGTGAAAAAGAATGGATGACAACGTCCGATCCCTTCAGCTCCTGATCCTTGCCAAAACCTGCGTAGCGGCAGCCAATGACGGTTTGTCCGTTCTCTTTGCCCGCCTCAACATCCGATGACCGGTCTCCTACCATCCAGGCATCCTTGATTTCATGCTGATCCAGCAGCAATCTGACCAAATCCACCTTCGAAGCCGTTCCGTGCTCTCCGGCACTGTAGATTCCTTCAAAAAGCGGCATAAGCCCCCTCGCTTGGGAGATGCCCTTCACGTAATCCTCCAGGCCGTTGCTGGCAACAAACAATCGGACGCCGCGCCGATGAAGCTCCTCCAGCGTCTCCTTCACCTCAGGATACAAAACGGCTGCTTCATCGCTTAAACCTTCGAGCTCCAGCTGCAGCAGCAGCTCGTTTGCACGGTTATGGGCTGCCGGCGTCGCATCCGGTATGACCTTCTTCCAGATGTCTTCGAGCAGCATCCCCAGACATCCAAGCATGAGCTCCTCATCCGGTGTTTCTCCTTCGTAGTGCCCTTCTTCGCGCAAAATGTCGAACAATTTGTGATAGGCGGGCAGCAGCAGGGTCTCCGTCTGAAACAGCGTTCCATCCATGTCAAATATCATCGCTTCCGGCTTGATTAACGTAGCTGTTTTCTCCAATTTTGTCCTTCCCTTCGCTCCATATAATCTGATTCTAGTCCAATCTCCCCTCATCATATAGGAACCATATCACATCTGCAAATCCCATTTCCCCATTACGGCTGCTTTTGGTCTTTATCATCATGCGTAACCAAGGCGGCTTTAACGTTGTTATATATACAATAAGTGCGAAGAAAGGAGAGGATGAACATGCCGGAAACAAGGGAGTCTGGTGAAGCATCGGCCATCGGGCTGCTGGAAGCCGAACTGCTGGCAGAGCTGGACCGGTACGATCCCCGTGAGCAAGCCGCCATTCTCAAGCGGATGGTTAGCCGGCTTAAGAAGGGCCGATATGTCCGAAGCCCGATCGCCCTGGTGAAGGAGATGGTTCGGACACCGCTCGTATGGTACCTGTTGTCCCTGGGGATTGTGATACCGATCCTGTTCTATATCCTGTTCGTTTGGATCTCGCTGGCGGTTGAAGGGTAACGCCGGAACGAAGCGTTATTGTTCAAATTCCTGGCGCGGCCGCCAGATCATTAAAGTAGCGGCGTACCATGCCGAGGTAACAAACGGCAGATATCTGAGCCCCTTCAACCCGTCCTCGTCTCCTCCAAATACCATGTGCGACGTAACGGCGATCACTGCATTCAGAACGATCCCGCCTGCAAAACCTCCGATTAAAGCCATAACCAGCACGGCAAGGCTTCTCATGTTCGTATTATCCCATCTGTTCCTGTCGATTGGACGGGCGGACACCACGTGCCGTATCCACGGCAAGCCAGAACAATCCGATGGCAATGACCGGATGCCATGCCCCTGCGCCAGGCAGGTTGGCCGTGAGGTATTGGCTGAAGACCAATAACAACAGAGCCAGTGATCTCCATTTATACGGGGCGGGCAGTTTGCCTGCAAAACCAAATATCAGCATGAGCAGCGGCACGATTTCAAAAAAATGGACAAACAGGGCATGGCTTCTCCACATCGATCCGTCGTGAAACAGCGCCATGCCGGCAATTAACGTCTGAACAGCAATACAAACAACAAATAACCATGCCAGCCCTAACGAAATCCATACGGCCAGCGGTGTTTTTCTTACAGCTTGTTGCGTCATGTCGATATCCCTCTCTCGATTTAAAAATTTTTACGAGATCATCCTATCATCGAAATGTTGCGATCTTGTGATGATGGCTTGCGGATTCCGTGAAATTTTCCAATTGCGGCTGGAAACCGTATATAATGGGGTGGATTTACCGCTGAACCTAACGAATCAATGGAAAGGCAGGATGCTTGCATGGCACATACCTTGCTTCTTGTGGACGATGAACGGAAAGTTATTGAATTTATGGAGCCGTTCCTCCGTCAGGAGGGATTTCACATCATTACCGCTGCGACCGGCACGGAGGCTTTGGCCAAAGCGAGAGACGCCAAGCCGGCGCTGGTCGTATTGGATTGGATGCTGCCGGAATTAAGCGGCATTGAAGTATGCCGGGAGCTCAGAAAATCAAGCCGTGTCGGCATCATTATGGTTACCGCCCGGATTGAGGAAACCGATAAGCTGATCGGGCTGGAGGTAGGCGCCGACGATTACATGACCAAACCTTTCTCCCTGCGAGAGCTGGCTGCGCGCATTCGGTCGGTCCATCGCAGAATAGAAGGCGAATCAGTTACTGAAGATATGCTGAAGCGCGGCGATTTAACGATCTCGGAAACCCAATGCCGGGTATGGAAACATGACCGGGAGATCCTGCTTACACCTACCGAATTCAAGCTCCTCCTGACCCTTGCTTCCAGGCCTGGCGTGGTATACAGCCGTCTGCAGCTGCTTCAGGCGGCCATGGAGGATGATATCCACAATGATGAACGGACCGCGGACGCCCATATCAGCCGGATCCGCAAAAAAATCGAAGATGACCCGGCCGAGCCCGTTTTTATCAAAACGGTGTATGGATTCGGTTACCGGTTTGAGCAGCAGCCATGAGCGTGGGCCGCAAAATCTTCATCGTCCTCTCGTCGTTCATTATCGGTTTCAGCACCATCTTCGTCCTTCTTACTTATATCGTGATCCGCGATTCCATGGATGTCATGCTGCAAACCTCTCGCGAAGAAGAGCTGGATCAGCTCCAGGACCGGCTGGTCGGCTACTACGTAAAGAATGGGCATGCTTTCCGTGCCGTTCAGGATCAGGCATGGTTAGCGGACAGTCCCCGTTCGGAGGACCGCCAGGAGAGCATCCTGCTGGTATCCGGGGAACAAACCCTCTTGCATGAGGGGGAGGCTGTTGAGCAGCTAATCAAACGACTGGGGGTAAAGCGAACGTTACATGTTGAAGGCGAGACGGTCGCGGAGCTGTATTATTATGATACGGATGTGGCAAACCTGACCAAGCTTCGGATCGGCACGCCCACATCCATCATCATTCTGCTGGGCGTAGGCACCATCCTCTTCGTCCTGCTATCCCTCGGCGCGGCATACTGGATATCGCGCAGGCTCACGGCGCCCCTGCGGAAACTCGTCCCGGCCATCGAACGCCTCGGTCAAGGCGAGTACGGCATTCAGGCCCCCGTCACTTCGGAGGACGAATACGGGAGGGTCGCCGTCGCTTTTAACGGAATGTCTTCCAAGCTCGAACAATCGGAAATGGTCCGCCGCAATTTGGTGGCTGACGTCGCCCATGAGCTTCGAACACCGCTGACTATCGTGAGGGGAAAGCTGGATCTGCTTCAACAGAACCGGCAGCCGATCGAGCCCGAACTGCTCCTTCCCATCCAGGACGAATTGATTCGCTTAACCCGGCTCGTGGGTGACCTCCATCAATTATCTTTAGCCGAAGCGAAGCAGCTGCCGCTGGTTCGAAAACCAACGGATATGCTGGTTCTGCTGAGTCAAATACGGGAACGGTTAGAGCCTGAGGCGGAGGCTAAGAACTTGGCCCTGCGACTGACAAGCGCTACGAAACGCACCTCCGTACCCGTTGATCCGAGCCGAATCACCCAGGTGTTCCTGAATCTGTTCGTCAACGCGATCCGGTATACGCCCCATGGCGGGCTTGTCCATGTTTCGCTGTTAGAGGACTCCCCATCCGGCATGCTTCGGATTGATATTCGGGATACGGGCACAGGGATTGAAGAAGAGCATCTTCCTTATCTCTTTAACCGCTTCTACCGCACGGATGAAGCGCGTGCGCGGCATCAAGGCGGCATGGGACTAGGTCTTGCGATTGCCAAGGAATTCATCGTATCTCATGGAGGCACCATTCAGGCAGAGAGCAAATTGGGGCAAGGAACTACGTTTAGGGTCCGGCTGCCCTATCATGATCACTCGGATCAGTAGAAACGCACGGGATAACACAGCCCCCATAAATCAGATCAAACATAAACCATGACAGGCCCGGATAGATATCGACCGGGCCTGTCATGGTTTATACATTCGGATGTCGAAACAATATCCTCTCCCGCTTAGAATATTTTTTTCGTTGCCCGATCTTCCTTGATGATCTCTACGGCTTCCCTGAAGCGGATGGAATGAATAATTTCACGTTCCCGCAAAAATTTGAGACTGTCCTGCAAATCCACGTCATCCGTCATGTCGATGAGCCATTGATATGTAGCGCGCGCTTTCTCCTCTGCCGCAATGTCCTCATACAAATCGGCAATCGGATCACCTTTAGCTTGAATATAGGTTGCCGTCCAAGGTACGCCGCCGGCGTTCTCATAATATAGCGCATGATCGTGATTGGCATAGTGCGCACCCAATCCGGCTGCCTCCAGCTCAGACACGCTTGCATCCTTCGTCAATTTGTACACCATCGTGGCAATCATCTCGAGATGTGCGAATTCCTCTGTTCCGATATCGTTGAGCAATCCGATGACTTTGTCTGGAATTGTATACCGCTGGTTCAGATAACGCAGGGCAGCGGCCAGTTCGCCGTCAGCGCCTCCATATTGCTCCGTCAGAAATTTGGCCATTCTCGGATCACATTTACTTACGCGCACCGGATACTGAAGCTTTTTTTCATATACCCACATGGGCTCTTCCGCCTCCTTGTTCTCGCTTTTCCTCTTCGTGAGGGCTGCATGCTGGTGATGGAGAAAGCTGCAGCCCGCTAGCCAACACTGTCAAACCTGCCAAGGCCAAGGACCTTGGGCCCATTCGAACGGATATTTGGAAAAAGCACGGCCAAAATTTTGCAGCGGCCCATACAGCTCTTGAAATTGCTTCGCGAGCACTGTCCTTTCCTGCGTCAGCCTGTTGAATTGCTCGATGCTCTTGAGATCATCCGGATGGGTGTCCAAATACAGATTCAGCTCCACCAGGACAAAGTCCAATGCTTGAAGCTGCTCGAGCATTTCGTAATACTGCCGATCTCCAACCTGAGGTCTGGCTTCGTTCACGGCCGATCACTCTCCTTTAAATTTTCGCGAGGTATACGGGCTATACAAGGACGGCCATAACGTTCCGTGTCTCAATGCCTCGGCAGGGCTAAACTGCGGCAGGCCGGGCGGTTGAAACACGATAAACTGGTTAACAGGCACCACATACGTTCTGTAGGGCTTAGGCGGGCAAGGATCAAATGGCGAATGAAATACCTGGTATACGCGCACCTCAGGGTTTTCCTTCAAGGGTATTCCTCCTTATCGTTACGATCCGTCGTTATCAAGGACTCTTCGTATTTAACATATGTCTTCCGCCCAGAAAATGAACTCAAAAATGACAAAAAAACCCTCTTCCCTGGAATATTCCCGGGAAAAGGGTTCGCATCAAGTTGTCCTCAGAATTTGATCTTGATTTGGAACAAGCCCGCTTTACGCATGGCGGAATAAATAATGACGACCAAGGGGCCGATAAAAAATCCGATCACGCCAACCAGCTTAAATCCGACATACATGCTGACCAGGGCCGGTAATGCGCCGATGCCGACGGCATCCCCAATGACCTTCGGCTCCAGCACGCGGCGGATCACCGTAATCAGAATGAACAGGAAAATCAAGCCGATCCCCGTAAAAATATCGCCTACCGCGAGCAGGTAAATGGACCATGGGATCAGTACGGAGCCTACGCCAAGGATCGGCAGGATGTCGACAATCGTGACAAGCAGGGCGATGGCAAGCGGGTAATTGATACCTAATACCAGCAAGCCGAGCAGCGTGATCACGTACGTGAACAAACTAAGGATCAGCTGGGCCCGTAAAAAGCCGAATATCGATTTTTTCAGGCTGAGCAGCACTTCATTCACCTGCGACTGGGAAGACTCGTCGAACAGCGACAATACCTTTTCGCGCATCGTATCGAGGCTGAACGCGAACAAGTATACCGCCACGCAGAATACGATGAACGTGACAAACAGGTTAGGCAGCGTCTTCGCAAAGGACAGGAAGGTTGAAGATACCGAATTGACCAGCGACTGCACATAGGAAGAAATATTCGACATAAATTCGGTAAGACTGTCGGCAAGGCCCGGCGAAACGCCGTTCAGCATGTCCTGAGCCTGAATAATCGTATGCTGAAGGAATTCATTGGCCCCCGCAAAATATTGCGGAGCCCTGCTCCAGTATTCGACCAGCTGGTTAAACACCTGAAGCCCGATCAGATAAGCCAGAAGCAGCATCAAGAGAAGAAATAGCGTGCTGGTCACGGTTGCGGCCGCAATGCGGTTCATCCGGAGCCTTTTCATCAAGAGCCGATTTAACGGCTCCAGTGCAATAGCAATCACGATAGCCAACAGGAACGGAGCTCCGACCGTAAACATTCCGTACAGCAACAGGAGCCCCAGACCGATAAAGATCAGCTGCTTAATCGACATAATCCACTTCCTAACAAATAGAGTCTTGCTAGTTCTGGGTGAGGCTGCTTTCCAGCTTCTGATGAATCATGACGCGGGTTACGCGCAACCGGGTAGATTCCTCAACTTCAAAGACCACCCCGTCAAAGGTGGTTTTCTTCCCGACTGCCGGGTTCCCTTCCAGCTCCTTGAACAACCAACCGCCAATGGAATCGACGTCATGCTCATCAATCATCAAGCCGGTCAAATCATTCACTTCTTCGATGAGCATTCGCCCGTCTACCGAAAAGGACTCATCATACACTTCGATTTCCGGCCGCTCATCTTCGAACTCATCGTACAGGTCTCCGACAATCTCTTCCAGAATCTTCTCGGCCGTGAGAATGCCGGCAGTCCCTCCGTATTCGTCCACCACGAGCGCAAGCTGCTCATGTCTTGCCTGCATCTTCCGCAGCACTTGGCTGATCTCCATGGATTCCGATACGTCCATAATCGGTCTCACCAAGGATGTCAGATCACGCTGTTGCTCCGGCTCTGCCAGCAGGAGATCCGTAATGTGGACAAATCCGACGATGCGGTCCTTGTTGTCCGTTGCAACCGGGTAACGGGAATGCTTCGTCTCGTTGACGATCCGAAGATTCTCCTCCAAGGTGAAGTTGGTGAACAATACGTCCATATCCGTTCTCGGCAGCATAATTTCCCTGGCTCTCAAATCGGAAAAATCGAACAGGTTGTCCATCAATTTCATCTCGTTCTCGTCGATGACACCGCTCCGTGCGCTCTCGGTCATCAGAATCCGAATCTCTTCCTCGGAGTGGGCCGCCTCGGCCTCGCTTGCGGGCTCGATGCCGACCAGCTTCAGAATACGGTTAGCGGAAGCATTGAGCACCCAAATCACCGGCAGAAAAATGCGGTAAAACCAGAGCAGCGGCGCTGACAGAAGCAGTGCGGTGCCCTCCGTCCGCTGAATAGCCAAAGATTTCGGTGCAAGCTCCCCTAACACAATATGCAAAAAGGTGATAATACAGAAGCCCACCGCGACCGATATCGTGCTGATCAATCGCTCATCCGCAAAGCCGATGCTGTGCATGATGGGAGCTACCAGCAATTCGGAAATGGCGGGCTCCCCGATCCAGCCGAGTCCCAGGGAAGTCAGGGTAATCCCGAGTTGGGTGGCGGATAAATAAGCATCCAGCTTTTGGTTTACTTTCAGCGCAATGCCGGCAAGCCGGTTTCCTTCGCTAACGAGCTGCGTCAGCCGGGATTGGCGCATTTTCACGAGTGAAAATTCGGCGGCAACAAACACGCCGTTCAACAAAACGAGCAGGAAAACCAAGAGTAAATTCAAAATCAGTTTCCCGACCTCAAATTCCTCTGCCATGATGACACGCCTTCTTTCTAGGGTTCTAGTTTGTCTTTGCTTTTCTCGACTTGAAATCCACACCCCGATAGTACATGTCGGCTACCAACAGGTTCGGGCCGCAGCAGCTCACTGCATCGCAGTGGCAGTTGACCGTTTGATTCAACGGATGCCCTGTTGACCATGCGTCAAAAATATCATCCAGCTTCTGTTCCTTAATATTACCAAAAGCCGGGATATCAGCAAAATCCGTTACGTACACGTCGCCCGAGAATAAATTCACATTCACCCGGTTACGGCCGTCCGGATCGTTCCGAACCGTTACGTTCGGTTCTTGCCGTAAGCGGCGAATGATCTCCTGGTCATGATCGTCCGAGCTGCAGGCATAGAACGGCAGCGTTCCGAACAGCATCCACATGTCCCTGTCTCGGACATCCAGCAAATGATGGATGGCGGCTTTCGTATCGGCCAAAGACAAGACGGGCAGCGCGGATGCAAAGTTCGAAGCATACATCGGATGAACCTCGTGCCGCTTGCAGCCCATGTCCTTGATCAGCTTATGAATGCCGCCGAGCTTCGTATGCGTTCTGTAGTTAATCATTGATTCGGCGGATATGTACATGCCGGCCGCGCTCAGTTTCTCCGAATTGACCAGCATCGTGTCATACATCTTGTATGCCGTTTCCTTGGAAACGGGACGAGCGCTATTCGCAAATCCGACCTCATAAAAGTCGTCCCCGTTCAAGTAATTGAACGAAATATGCATAACGTCCAGATAGGGCAGCATCTTCTCGTATCTGCCAATATCCAGTGTCAGATTGGAGTTGATCTGAGTCCGGATTCCCCGTTCCTTGGCGTACTTGAGCAGGGGAACAATCACGTTATCCACCGTTTTGCCCAAAAACGCCGGTTCACCGCCCGTCAAGCTGATCGTCTGCAGATGCTCTACCTCATCCAGCCGCTTCAGCATCGTATCCAGGGGCAGCATCGGGGCTTCCTTCATGACGAGCATATCACCGACAGCGCAATGCTCGCAGCGCATATTGCACAGATGCGTCACTGTCATTTCCACGCTGGTCAGCACGTGGCGGCCATGCTCGCGCAGGGAAGTTATCGGATCCCACGGATCATAACTCGGCGAAATGGGCCTTACGGCTGATGGAAACGGCTGTGCTGTATTACTCATGGTTCACTCACCTTATTTCTTTGAATTACCGATTCAGTCAGTACAACTTGCTTGGATGTACTCTACGGTTTTGATCATGTCCATTATATGATTATAACATACCCAAACAGAAGGCTTCTGCTTGGTTCGGCTGGAAATCATCCGGCTTCCCCCCGTTTGTCTGAACGTTCCTTGGAAGCAAGCTTAGATGCCGGGAACAACCATGCGGGACTCCACCAATTCGCTCTGCCCAGCATCTTCATGAATGCAGGCACAAGCAGCACCCGAATCACGGTCGCGTCCAGCAGAATGGCTGCTGTCAGTCCTAAACCAATCGCTTTCATCACTTCATTGTCCGTAAATACGAAGGCACCCACAACGACGGCCAGAATCAGAGCCGCGCTGGTAATCAGACCGCCCGTACTCTCCAAGCCCTCGGCCGTGCTGAATTCGTTATCCCCCGTCCGTTCATAGTTCTCCATGATCCGTGAGAGCATCATGACTTCATAGTCCATCGATATGCCGAACACCACGCAGAATATCAGGACCGGCAGGAGCGCGAAGATGGACCCTGTAGAGGAAACGCCCAGCCACTCCGCACCGATGCCCTCCTGAAATACCCACACCACGATACCGAGTCCGGCGCCCAGGCTGAGCATGTTCATGACGCTGGCCTTTAAAGGGAGCACGATCGACCGGAATGCGAAGAGGAGGATGATATAAGTCACCGCAAATACAAATACCAGGACGTAGGAAATGTTCTGCTGGATGGCTTCCATGATGTCCAGTTTATACGCGGGACTTCCGGTGACGTAGGTCTTCAACTCATTCGTATCCATGGTCCGCAGGGCTTGGACAAGCTGCATCGTGAGTGAATGGGATTCCTCATGCTCCGGAGTCACGGCAACGGCTGCCATATTCCCTCTGACAAAACGATGCTGCTCCAGCTGCGAGCGGATCTCTTGGCGGGACAGAACGTTCGATACTTCCTCCACCGACCCCCTGCCAACGCTCAGATAACTCTCTACCCGCTTCACGCCCGGCATGAGCCTGATATCATCCGTGTACGCCTTCATCAGCTCGATGCTTTGCGGGTCCGCATAGGAGGAAGGAAGCTCCACCGCCACAACGATCGAATTCAATTCGCGTTCGTCATAAGCCTGCGTAAGCAGGTCGTGGCCATAACGGGATTCATAGGCGGGGGGCAGCACTTCGGCAGCGGGGATGGCAATGCTCATGTTTCGGACCGGGTAGATTGCCACCAGCAGCAAACAGATCGCTGCTACAGAGATGGTCACGGGATGGGCCATGACAAAACCGGATATCCTTCTCCACATGCCCGAGGTCTGCCGGCCCCGAAGCGCCCGAAGTTTGGCCGGAAAGAGAGGGAGCGCATCGATGCGGGTGCCCAGCATCCCCAATAAAGCCGGAAGAAGCGTGTTGCCGGCCAGCACCGAGAACAGCACAACGGTAATACCGCCTATGCTGAAAGAGCGGAAGATCGGCAGGTCGATGAAACTCATCGCCACAAAACCGATCAACACGGCAGCACCCGAGAACATCACTGCTTTGCCGGCGGTTGCGCAAGTGACAGCCAGGGCGGATCCCACATCCCCGCTCCGTGTCCGCAATTCTTCTTTGAAGCGGCTAACGATCAGCAAGGCATAATCAATGCCTACAGCCAAACCCAGCATCGTGACGACATTCGGAAGGAAATTGCTGATCGAGCCGTCGGCCAATGCGACAAAATACAGAATGCCCATCGTGACTGCCACGCTGACAATTCCGGCGATTAAAGGAAGAAGCGCCGCAGTCAATGTGCCGAATACGACCGCCAGGATGAGCAAGGCTGCAGGAATGCCTATCATTTCCGCATGGATAATATCGCTCTTGACGGCTTGATTCATATCGGCGAAGATGGCGGTATTGCCCGTTATGTACGTATCCGCTCCCGTGATGTCGGGAACCGAGTCTTTGATCTCTTCAAACTGCTGCAGGGCTTTAGAGGAATCCAGATCCAGCAGCACCGTCACGGACACGATATGATCCTGGCCTGCCTTATGAGCTGCCATATTCATATAGATATCCCTGACATATGGGCGGTCACGCAAAGGCGCAAGCTCTGTCAGTATCCGCCTCTGCGCCGTCCCTGCCGTCAGGTTCTCATCATGTCGACTGACAACAACGATATCCAGCGAGGCAGCCGACAATCCCAGACCCTCCTCCAGCTTCTCGATTCCGATCTGGGCCGGGCTATCCTTCGGCGTAAACCCGTTATGCTGCAATATGGACGGCAGCTTGAAAGCAAACGGAAGCAGCACGCAAAACAAAATAAGCCAGGTTACAACAATGGCTTTACGGTAGCGGTAAATCAGTCGCCCCCATGTATGCAGCAATGTTGCATGGCCGTTACGTCTCACGAGTCAACCTCCTTATGCTCCAGTTTGATCTATGGTGCTCTGTCCGATGCCGGCGATCATAACAGCCAGCGTTTCGGATAAATCCACTTCGTAAGGCGCGGATAACGGGGTGCCCTCGGCATCCGTCAATACGCGGACAACGGGGCGATGCGGCACATGCGCGTGGATCCTCGATATCACTCCATTCTCACCCGTATGCAATTTCACGGTGATCCCGGGAGGATATATCGCTACCCGATCCCGAAACATGGCCAGGAATGATTGTTCATACAGCGTTCCCGATCCGGCGTACATGACCTCCACCGCTTCATGCGGCAGCAAAGCAGGCTTGTACACCCGCTGCGTGGTCATCGCGTCGTAAGAATCCGTAATCGCGATCCATTTGGCGTATTCATGGATATCAGGTCCCTTCAAAGCCCGGGGATAACCGCTGCCATCCAGGCGCTCATGATGTGACAGGGCGCAATGCGCTGATAACAGCGGAATATTGGGCTCGTCCTTCAATATTTTGAAGCCGATCTCGGTGTGCTTCTGGACCTCGCGAAATTCCTCCTCGCTAAGCCGTCCTGGATGATTCAGCAGCTTCTGGCTGATCCGCGTTTTGCCGATATCGTGTAGCAGGGCGCCCAGGCCGAGCACCCTCAGCTCTTCCCGGTTATACCCGTAAGACACGCCAAGAACCGTCGAATAGACGCATACATTCAGAGAATGACGGTACAGGTTGTAATCATTCGTATTCATATCGGTCAGCAGCACCATGCCCTCATCATGCTCCGAAATTTCATCCATAATGGACTCCATCATCCCGGAGAACGTTTTGCCCAAATGAAGGAAGCTGCCTTTCAGAGCAGCCTGGCTCTCCAGGTTCTTGAAGCTGGTCCGAATCGATTGGATCGCCTGCAGCCGCGTCTCTTCAGTCAACAGCTCCGGAACCACGATATCCTCCGTCATCGGATCCTCGATGTATACATACCCGAGTTCCAGCGTGCCCAGACGGCGGATCAGCCCGGCTGTCAGTTCCACGCCCTCGGCAAGCAGGATTAAACCGTCACTATTGTATATTTTCTTACCAAGAACCATGCCCGGCCTCAACGCGTTGATAGGTATAAGACGCAAAATCCGTCACTTCCTCTGCTATTCTGAAACTTGTGTGGGATATAGCGTCCAGTCTTCAGTGGATCACGATACGAAGAAGCCGGATCTCCTTCTGGTGTCTACTCCTGTTTAATGCATGATGAACAGCCAAAAAACGGCGGCGAGACCAAAACGGTAGATCGCAAAATGAGTAAGCCTTATCTTCTGTATGAGTTTCATGAAGGCCAAGACGACAAAATAAGCGACAACAAACGAAACGATAAAACCGGCTAGAAATACGCCAATCGTATCTAAAGTAAAATATCGGTAAGAATCCAGCAATTCATATCCCGATGCGGCACACATGATGGGAATCGCGATAATAAACGAGAAATCGGCCGATGCCTTATAACTCACACCGCTAAGCATGCCCCCGGAGATCGTGGACCCCGAACGGGAAAAGCCCGGCCATAAGACAGATATGATCTGGTAGATCCCAATCAGAAAGGCCTGCTTATATGTCAAATCATCCATATCATGCGCGGTCACTTGGACTTTATGCTTATTGTACCATTCCGCAAAAATCATAAAACTGCCGCCGGCAACGAGCGCAAACAGCACCGTCTGCGCATGGAACAGGCTTTTGATAAAATCCCTAGCAAAAAACGCAACCAGCAGGGCCGGAGCAATCCCCAAAAATATATGCATCAGGTTCAATCGCCTCCGAGGCACTTTCCGGGTCAACGGCTCGCTTCGGCTCCACCCGAGCAGATTCAAAATCCGATTCCAATAAACAATCGCGATGGCCAAAATGGCTCCCAGCTGAATGACAACCTCAAACGTCTTCATGATCGGCGTTTGGTCGTCGTAACCGAGCACCTTGGCCGTCAAGATCATGTGGCCCGTGGAAGACACCGGAATGAATTCGGTTAGTCCTTCCACGATCCCCAGTATGATGGATGTGATAAAATCCATGTCCTACCCCTCCCCTTACCTTTGTCCTCATCATATGTATGCTCGGCCAAAGGAAGTTAGTCGGGGGTTGTCAGGATATCCAGCGTGGAATCATGGACGATTCAAGCGATCCGGGACGCGAAAGCTCGCTCCGCAGCAGGTCTCGAATAAACTCGGGCAGCATATAAACCGTATCCGTTCCAAGCGCCAGGGTCTCGTATCCGATTTTAAAAGTAAACATGTCGAGCGTTCCCACATGATATTCCCGCTGCCATTCCAGCGGTTGTCCCTTGAAGGAGATTTGCTTGATCTTCCGGTAAGGCGCTCCATCCTTGTCATATCGGATCTTTAATCCATCGACGGCCAGGCCGCCTAACAGATACCCGCGGAAGCCGAAGCCCATGATCTTCTTTCCGCTGAACTCCGGAAGCAGACTCTCTTCAAGCGCTTGATAGATGTGTTCTCCCCGCAATTTCACGACACAGGGATTAATCGGTGACGGGCACAAACCATGCAGCATCCCGGTGCTGATTTCACCCTCCGGCAGCGGTCCCAGCAGCTGCCCGGAATTGACGATCGCAATTTCGGCACCCGTGTGCTGCAGCACGGCCTGAGCCAACAGATTCGCAAACGGCGATTCCTCCTCATAATGGATCGGCAGGCTGCGGTCGATCACGGCCACGGCTTCGGTTAACTTCTCCTTGGCCAGCTCATGATGTTTCAGGATGGCCTGCTCCACGATGGGCTCCATCAAGCTTTTATCCACAGGCAGCAAGGTTCCCTCTACGCAGGTAAACCGTTCACCAACGTCATTTCGCTCCATAACGAGGCGACCTACGTATTGTCCGAATTTGCCAGCGCCGCATACGGCTGTCTTCCCGATCATTAGCGGATCCTCAAGCATGTGATGGGTATGGCCGCCAAGTATGACATCAATGCCTTCCACATGTTCTGCTAATCTTTTATCAATCGTTAGTCCTAAATGGGATAAAACGATAACGATATCACACTGGCCCTGAAGCGCCCGAACCTGTTCGGCGATGGCCTCCACCGGGTCTCCGGCTTCCCAGCCTAACAATTGATAAAATCCTGCAAAAGCTGCCGTCGCCCCGGTGAGCCCGATCGAAATGCCATCCCGCTCCAGGATCACATGCCGTTTCATCCATGAAGGAGGACTGCCGCTCTCCGTCTCCCTGATGTTGCAGCAAACGACGGGGCACTGCAGTCCGGCATATACATGCTCCAGAACATCATACGATATGGTCAGGCCTTCGTTATTGCCGATCGTAATCGCGTCGTATCCTGTCAAATTAATGACATCCACATTCGCTTGCCCCATCGAGCCTTCGGTTTCCACCGATGCGCGATCCATATGGTCTCCGATATCGAGCACGATCGACTGATCGCCGGCAGCCGTCTTTTCCCGGGAAATAAGTGCCGCCACATTGCTCATCATCTCGAAATGGCTGTGTATATCGTTGGTATATAATATGGTCAGCTTTTGTTTATTGCTTTCAAGCCCCATCTGGCGGCCCCCTCCCAAGTCACTTTTACGATAATTTCCGGTCTTACAAGCATAACATTTTAGCGAAGAATATGGTATATTGTAGCCCATAAGAATTACGAGGTGATCAAAATGTCGACAACCATTTCCATACTGCTCTTCGCCGGATTAGCCGATCGCATCGGCACGGCTTCACTTGCATTCAGCGTACCCGCCCTCCCCCTTGCGACCGGGGATTTGAAGCTGCTTCTTAGCGAGGCTTATCCTGATGCCCAATCCCAGATAGCCACGGCCTTCGTTGCGGTCAATCAAGAATATGCGCTGCCGGATCAGCTTATTCAGAGCGGGGACGAGGTGGCTCTGATTCCGCCTGTGTCCGGCGGGGATGGAACCAACCTGCAGGACACAGGCTCCAGCTCCTCCTCAGACGGAACGTGCATCATCTCCTGCCACCGGCTGTCCGTGGAAGAAACCATCGCCAAAGTGCATGATGATAACCATGGCGCAACGCTTTCCTTTGTAGGCACGACGCGGGAGATAACCGGTCAGATGCGAACGGTAACGCTGGAGTATGAAGCTTACGTTCCGATGGCCCTGAAAGAAATGCAGCAAATCTGCATGGATATCCACGGCCGATGGCCCGGCACCAAATGCGCGATTTCCCACCGTATCGGTACGGTCGGAATCGGGGAAACGAGCGTCGTTATCGCCGTATCTTCACCGCATCGGGAAACCTGTTACGAAGCAAGCCGATATGCCATCGAGCAGCTGAAGCGATCCGTTCCGATCTGGAAGAAGGAGATATGGGACGATGGATCGGAGTGGAAAGGGACGCAGACAGGACCCTGGGACCCAACAGCTAGGCAATAAGCCGCGATTATATCATTGTAAAACCATAATTTTCTTGCTAAGATAGTTTTGATCTTTTTACTTATATAAGGGCAAGAGGTGCAATGATTTGAGAGTACATGTCACGGACCTGAAACCCGGTGATCAAATACAGCAGGATGCTTACAACACTAACGGCGTTCATGTTCTGCAAAAAGGAGCTTTGCTTCGTTCGGAGGATATATCCAAACTATTGCAGCACGGCATCGATTACATAGAAATACAACCGTGCGCGCTGTCCGTATCCCTCGATCCGTTATCTGAAATTTCGGACTCGTTCAACAAGGTTAAACCTCACTTTAACCTTGCGTTTGACGGATGCTCCGCCTTATTTACGGAAGCATCCCAATCCGGAAAATTCAATGAATCCGTTGTAGACGATGTTTTCCAGCCACTGGTCGGCTCGCTGAACGAGCATACGGACGTGGTATCCCTGCTTCTGCTGTTTAATGGAACAGACGATTATACCTACAGGCATTCTATTCAAGTAGGGATGCTATCCTACTACATCGCGGATTGGATGGGTTACTCCGGCAAGGAGGCCTATGAAATCGGCAAGGCCGGCTATCTCCATGATATCGGCAAGAGTAAGATTTCAAGGGATATCCTGGACAAGCCCGGCAAGCTGACCCCCGAGGAATTCGAGGAAGTGAAGCTGCATACCATCTATGGTTACGAGATGATCGCCGAATCCATGGATGATAAGGTGACCGCCATGGTCGCGCTTCAGCACCATGAACGGGATGACCGTTCGGGCTATCCGCGAGCGCTCCATGCAGACCAGATTCATCCGTACTCTCATATTTGCGCGGTAGCCGATGTCTACAGCGCCATGACAACGAACCGGGTCTATCAGTCCAAGCAGCAACTATTAACCGTTCTGCGCGAGCTGTACAGTCTCAGCTTCGGGAAGCTGAACGGCAAGCCGACGCACGCTTTCATTCAGCAGATGCTGCCGAATTTCATCGGCAAAAAGGTTTTGCTGACGACGGGCGAATCCGGCATCATCGTTATGAACCATCCTTCGGATTACTTCCGTCCGCTTGTAAAGACCGATGATCGTTTCATCGACCTCTCCAAGGAATATCATACCGAGATTCAAGAGATTCTGTTGTGAGCCGTGTCCCTAAAGCTAATCCGGAAGCTGCTAAATCGCTTGCTTCCCTGCTTGAATAACCCGTATTGCCGTCAGCCTTGAGGCTGGCGTTTTTAGCGTCTTCCTTGTGATGTTTTTCACATCAAATCTTGTTGGATTTTGGCAAAATCGAAGACGAGTATCCAACCGGCCTGTGCAACAAACGTACCTGGTCCACGCCTCGGTTGCACTCCCATAAATTCAAGCGCAAAAAAGAGCGAATCACCCATCCCTGAGTGATTCGCTCCTGTCTTCATATGAACTATTTAGCCGATGGAACCTTCCATCTCGAACTTGATCAGGCGGTTCATTTCAACGGCATACTCCATCGGAAGTTCTTTGGTGAACGGCTCGATGAAGCCCATAACAATCATCTGCGTAGCTTCGTCTTCCGTAAGTCCGCGGCTCATGAGGTAGAACAACTGATCCTCGGATACCTTGGAGACGGTCGCCTCATGCTCCAGCGTAATGTTGTCGTTCTTGATTTCGTTGTAAGGAATCGTATCGGACGTCGACTCATTATCGAGAATGAGCGTATCGCACTTAATGTTCGCTTTCGCGCCTTCCGCATTGCGGCCGAACGAGGCGAGACCGCGGTATGTTACTTTACCGCCATGCTTACTGATCGATTTCGATACGATCGTGGACGTCGTATCCGGCGCCAGGTGGAGCATTTTCGCCCCAGCGTCCTGATGCTGGCCTTTGCCCGCAACCGCGATGGAAAGCACCATTCCTTTGGCACCGCGTCCTTTCAGGACGACAGCAGGATATTTCATCGTCAGCTTGGAGCCGATGTTACCATCCACCCATTCCATCGTTGCGTTCTCTTCCGCAACCGCGCGCTTCGTTACGAGGTTGTAGATGTTTGGTGCCCAGTTCTGAATCGTCGTGTAGCGAACACGCGCGTTCTTTTTGCAGATGATCTCAACCACGGCACTGTGAAGCGAGTTCGTGCTGTAGATCGGAGCCGTACAGCCTTCAACGTAATGCACGAAGCTGTCCTCGTCGGCAATGATCAGCGTGCGTTCGAACTGACCCATATTCTCGGAGTTGATCCGGAAGTAGGCTTGCAGCGGAATTTCGCACTGTACGCCTTTGGGCACATAGATGAAGCTTCCGCCGGACCATACCGCACTGTTCAAAGCCGCGAATTTGTTATCCGTCGGAGGTACGACCGTTGCAAAGTACTCTTTCAGAATCTCCGGATGCTCTCTAAGAGCCGTATCGGTATCCATGAAGATAACGCCTTGATCCTCTAGATCCTTTTGCATATTGTGGTAGACCACTTCGGATTCGTACTGCGCGGATACGCCCGCCAGGAACTTCTGCTCTGCTTCCGGAATCCCCAACTTATCGAAGGTTTCCTTGATCTCGGCCGGTACTTCCTCCCACGTCTTGCCTTGCTTCTCGGAAGGTCTTACATAATACTGGATATCGTTGAAATCCAGCTCGTCGAGATCGCCGCCCCAACGAGGCATCGGCATTTTCTCGAACTGCTCCAGAGCCTTCAAACGGAATTCCAGCATCCATTCCGGCTCGTTCTTGATTTTGGATATTTCCGTAACGACTTCACGCGTCAAACCTTTACCGGTTTGGAAAATAGCCTTGTGCTCGTCACGGAAACCATATTTATACTCTTCCATTTCTGGCGCTTTTTTAGCCATTTAACTTACCTCCCTATCGATCTGTTCATTCGCTTACTTCGCGTCAATTCCTTTTCGGAGTGCGTTCCAAGCAAGTGTTGCGCATTTAATGCGTGCAGGAAACTTGTTAACACCGGATAGGGCTTCAATATCCTCGTACTCGTCAAAATCCACTTCATCGCCTTTCATAAGGGAAGAAAAGCGGTCCGCCAAACTGATGGCTTCGTCCAGCGTTCTTCCTTTTACGGCGTCCGTCATCATCGAAGCGGAAGACATGCTGATGGAGCAGCCTTCCCCCGTATATTTGGCATCGGCGACCACGCCGTTCTCTACCTTAAGCTGCAAGGAAATGCGATCTCCGCAAGTCGGATTGTTCAAATCGATGGTTACCGCATCTTCTTCAAACTTGCCGCGATTGCGGGGGTTCTTATAATGATCCATGATGACACGTCTGTACAAATCGTCAAGTTGCATCGCCAAAATACTCCTTTGTCTGGATTAAGGCGCTAACTAATCGATCAACGTCCTCTTCTGTATTATACAGATAAAAGCTCGCGCGTGCCGTGGAAGATACTTTTAACCAACGCATAAGCGGTTGACAGCAATGATGTCCTGCACGAATCGCAATCCCCTGGGCATCCAGAACGGTTGCCACGTCATGCGGATGAACGTCTCCAAGATTGAATGTGACTAGGCCCACTTTACGCTTACGGGGACCGTAAATGGAGATGCCTTCGATCTCGGAGATCCGGTCCATGGCGTAGTTCGCAAGCTGAGCCTCATGCCGTTCGATGGCGTCCATTCCGATTTCCTCCAGGAAATCGATCGCGGCGCCAAGTCCGACAGCTCCAGCAATGATGGGCGTGCCGCCCTCAAACTTCCAAGGGAGCTCCTTCCAGTTTGATTCGTACAACCCGACGTCATTGATCATCTCTCCGCCGAATTCGATCGGCTCCATTGATTCCAGCAGCGCCTTCTTGCCGTATAATGCGCCGATACCTGTTGGAGCACACATCTTGTGTCCGGACAAAGCGTAGAAATCGCAGTCCAGGTCTTGAACGTCCACTTTCATGTGCGGCGTGCTTTGCGCCCCGTCCACCACGATAACGGCACCATGCCGATGCGCGATTTCCGCGATTTGTTTGACGGGATGCACGACGCCCATGACGTTGGACACGTATGCGATGGCTACGACTTTCGTCCGTTCGGTCACCAGTGCCTCTACATCTTCGACACGGATCGTGCCGTCAGGCTGCAGAGGAATATATTTCAGCGTAGCGCCGACGGCGATGGCCGCCTGCTGCCACGGAATGAGATTGCTGTGATGCTCCATTTCCGTCAGGACGATTTCATCTCCAGGACCGCAAACGGAGCGTGCGTAGGATGAAGCCACCAGATTCAGGGCCGTCGTCGTGCCGCGGGTGAATATAATCTGCTCCGAACTCTCGGCATTTATGAAACGGGCAACCTTCTCCCTGGCTCCTTCATAAGCATCGGTAGCACGGCTGCCGAGCGTATGAACTCCGCGGTGCACATTGGAGTTCTCCCATTCGTAGTACCGCTTGACGGCATCGATGACCACTTGCGGCTTTTGCGATGTCGCGGCATTGTCGAGATATACCAGCGGATGTCCGTTGATCTCCTGGTGAAGAATGGGAAATTGCTCACGGACGGAGGCGATCATTGTCCCAGCTTCCTTTCAACGAGCCCCTGCAGCTGGTCGCGAAGTCCCTCGAGCGGAATTTCGCTGACAACCGGAGCCAAGAAGCCGTAAATAATCAGGGATTCTGCAACGGAACGGGAGATGCCGCGGGACATCAGGTAGTAAATTTGCTCCCGGTTCACTTGTCCTACGGACGCTGCGTGACCGGCTGTTACGTCGTCCTCGTCGATCAACAGAATCGGGTTCGCGTCGCCGCGGGCTTTCGGGCTGAGCATCAGAACGCGTTCGGTCTGTTGTCCGTCCGCCTTCGTTGCACCCTTCTCAATCTTGGTAATGCCGTTGATGATGGCTTGTGCTTCTTCGCGCATGACCGCACGGGTGATCATCTGGGATGCGGAGCTCTTGCCGAAATGCTTCGCTTGCGTGGTGTAGTTGATCTTCTGGGATCCGGAACCTACCGCAATGATTTTTGCATCGGATGTCGAGCCGTTGCCCTTCAGAATACTCATGGTGTCGCTGGCTGTATCGCCATCGTTCATCTCGCCGACGATCCACTCGATCGAAGCGTCGTTGTCAAGCACCGCACGGCGGAATGTGACATCCGTTGCTTCTCCGGCCAATTGGTGAACGGATGCGTAACGCACCTTCGCGCCGTTCTTAGCGAACACTTCCACCACGCCGTTATGGGTTACCGGCGCAGCCAGGGAATCCGATACGTAGTTGTCTACATAAGTAATCTGACTGTTCGCTTCGGCTACGATCAGCACATGCGGAGCAAACGTTGCTTCAGCATCGTCGGTCAGCATGACCGCTTGCAGCGGAACATCGACCTCCACATTCTTGGGAACGTAGAGGAATACTCCGCCGTTCCATACGGCAGCATGCAGAGCGGCCATGGCGTGCTCGTCGCTCTTAAGCGCTTGGTGCAGATAAGGTTTAACCAAATCCGTGTGTTCTTTAACCGCTGTTTCCAAATCGGTAAAAATCACGCCTTTGGCTGCGAGTTCCGGTGCCAGGCTTGCATATACGGTTCCGGAATTGCGTTGAATAACCAACCCGCCTTCTCTCGAGCCTTCGACGAGTTTGGCCACTTGCTCAGGCAATTCGTCAAGGGAAGCGAGTTTATTGCTCTCTTTATATTCACCGTAGCTGTGGATGTTCCAACGCTCGATGCGTTGTTTCTCCAGCTTGGGCAGTTCCAACTGGCCGGCCAGTTCCAGGGCTGCCAAACGGCTGTCTGTCAGCCAGGCCGGCTCCTGCTTACTTTCGGACAATGCCTTCAAAGCCTCAGCGTTGACCGGAAGAATGGTTTGTGTAGTCATATCGTTTCCTCCTCCCGTCTATTTACGCGTCTTGACCTACAGTTTCATCCGTAATGCCCAGCTCTTCCTTGATCCAGTCGTAACCTTCCGCTTCCAGACGCTCAGCCAGCTCAGGGCCGCCTGATTTCACGATGCGCCCTTGCATCATAACGTGTACGTAATCTGGCGTGATATAGTTAAGCAAACGCTGGTAGTGGGTAATAATCAAGAAACCGCGCTCCTCGGACTTCATGGCATTTACGCCGTTCGCCACGATTCTCAAAGCATCGATATCCAGACCGGAGTCGATTTCGTCAAGCACGACGATTTTCGGATCCAGCATCATCATTTGCAGAATTTCATTACGTTTCTTCTCACCGCCGGAGAAGCCTTCGTTCAGGTAACGGTGAGCAAACTCGGGATTCATCTCGAGCTCTTTCATTTTGCCTTCCATTTGACGAATGAACTTGATCAGGGAAATCTCGTTGCCTTCGCCGCGGCGTGCATTGATGGAGCTGCGCAGGAAATCGGAGTTCGTCACGCCGGCGATTTCGCTCGGATATTGCATGGCCAGGAACAGGCCTGCGCGTGCACGTTCGTCTACTTCCATCTCCAGCACGTCTTCATCGTCGAGGAATACTTTACCTTCGGTTACTTCATATTTAGGATGACCCATCAACGCGGAAGCCAACGTACTTTTACCCGTTCCGTTTGGTCCCATGATGGCATGAACTTCTCCGCCCTTCATCTCAAGGTTGATCCCCTTCAGGATCTCCTTGCCTTCGATCGTTGCTTTCAATCCTTCAATGACAAACTTGGTTGACATATTAGATTCCCTCCGTTGAATAGGTAGTGTATTTGTTGTCCCATATGATAACAGGATTGTACGCCCTGATTTCATAAAACAAAAAGTGATTCTTTATTTATAATCATTCTAAACTGATTATCAATGATTCTCAAGCCATTTTATAATAAAAAATGACGTATTTCAACCGGACAAGCCTTTTGGAGACAACATTCGGACAACTGTAACCATTAAAAACAGGCTTGACCGATTAACCGGCCAAGCCTGTTTCATTCCGCCTTTTCATCCGCCGTATATGCTGAGGCTCCCCGTGTCGCCACGACATCTAGGCAGGGCGGCGTCAACCGCGCGTCGTCAGACGGTGTCGGGGACACACGAGCTATAAGGACTCGTTAACGAGTCTCAAGCTGCAGCGAATGAATTGGGATATCATTCTATTGGAATCACGCTTTATCCAAGGTATGAGCGCAGCATCCACATATGCTTCTCGAGATCGGCCTTGAACCCGGTGAACATGTCGGCTGTCGGCGCATCTCCGGCTTCCTCTGCCATTTCGATGCCTTCCGCCAATTCCTCGGATACGGTAGCAAAGTCCTCGACCAAGGCCTGTACCATGCCGCGGGTATCCTCGTTACCGGATGCCTCCTGAACGGTCGCAAGCTCCAGATATTCTTTCATCGTTGCAGCCGGCTTGCCTTTGATCGAAAGCAGGCGCTCCGCAACCTCATCCATTTTAAGCGTGATTTCGTCATACAGCTCTTCGAATTTAACATGAAGGGAGTAGAACTGCTCTCCGGTTACATACCAGTGATAGTTGTGAAGTTTGACGTAGAGCACGTTGAAGTTCGCAACCTGCTGATTGAGCAATTGCTCCAGACTTGCGTTTTTTGTTTTTCCTGCAGCTTTACCAGATGTAGTTTTTGCCATGGTTTATCCCTTCCTTTTCTATATGAAATGCACCCTGTACTGCGTCAAAGGAACATTCGGCAGATCGGTGTATCCCCATTGTAACTGGAACCATCTGCTAATGCTATTCCTTCATTAATATATGAGTACATCCTGTGCTTGGGCGTCTATTTGTAGTTTACCCTTAGGACTGCGAAGCGAATCAGGTTCGGCTGACCTTGAGACTTGCCAAAAAATTATACAAAATTCGCGAAAAAACGTTATACTAGGTAATACCAAGCAAAAAAGTTGGCTTTGTTTTTTCTTCTATTATATTTGGGGGTGACCATCCATGTCTGCATATCATCCGCTGAACGCGGACGAAGCGATACAATTAGCTAGAAGTATACCGGGCCGGTTCCCGGACCATGCCGAACTCGAATGCCGCGAAATCGGCGACGGCAATCTCAATCTGGTGTTTCATGTCACCGCCAAAAATACGGCTGATAGTATCATTATCAAGCAAGCTGTTCCTTATGCAAAAGTCGTAGGCGAATCCTGGCCGCTGTCTCTCGACCGCGCGCGCATCGAACGTCTCGCCCTGGAGACGGAGTACTCCCTGTGCCCTGACCTCGTGCCGAAAGTATACGGCTATTCGGATGAGCTCGCCTACACCGTGATGGAAGACTTGAGCGAGTACACCATCATGCGCAAAGGCCTTATCGAAGGCATCGCCTATCCCAAGTTTGCGGAGCATATCGGCCGGTTTTTGGCCAGAACCCTGTTCTATACGTCGGATCTGGGCATGAACCAGCAGCAGAAGAAGGAACTTGCCGGCCGTTTTGTTAATCCGGATCTATGCAAAATAACCGAAGACTTAATCTTTGAGGATCCATACCGTGAATCCGCCAACAACAACTATGAACAGAGCATTGCCGATGAAGCGGAAGCCCTTCGCGCCGACCTGCCGCTTCACTTCGAAGTCGCGCTGCTGCGCCATAAGTTTCTGACCCATGCTCAAGCTCTGCTCCACGGGGATCTGCATACGGGCAGCATCTTCGTCACGCCGGAATCCACCAAGGTGATCGATCCGGAATTCGCATATTTCGGCCCGATGGGATTCGATATTGGCGCGGTGATCGGCAACCTCCTGCTCAACTACGCCGCACAGCCGGGCTGGAGCGGGGACGAGCAGACGCTGGCCGCCAGGGAGGCCCGACTCCTCGAGATGGCGAGCGGCGTTTGGACCCACTTCGAGAACAACTTCCGCTCGCTGTGGAACGATGATCTCTTGGACGAGATGTCCAGCACGCCAGGCTATCAGGATCATTATGTGTCGCAGGTTTTGAAGGATGCCGCAGGATTCGCGGGCTGCAAAATGATTCGGCGTATCGTCGGATTGTCCCATGTTGCGGACATCGACACTATCGCAGATGATAAGGCCAGGGAGACTGCACAGCGCAAAGCGCTCGCCATCGGCAAAAATCTCGTGCGCCATCACCGCAGCATCAAGTCCTTCGAGGACATACTGACCTTGATCACGCAAGCATCCAAAGGAAATGAGGTATCGATATGAGCGGTATGACTACCGACAATACCAGCATCTATGAACCGCTAAGCTCGGTTTACTGGGGAGGAGACCATTTGGTCCTTCTGGATCAGCGCTTGCTCCCGGAAGAGATCGTCTATCTTAAGCTCTATACGCCAGAGGAAGTCTGGGAAGGGATTCACTCCATGAAAGTCCGCGGCGCACCGGCGATCGGCATCGCGGCAGCATTCGGCGCCGTACTCGGCGGAATGCAGGTGGAAGCCGATGGTCGCGAGGAGGAGTGGCTTCAGCAAGTCGCAAAAACCTGCGCTTATCTCGCAACGTCCAGACCGACGGCTGTCAATTTGTTCTGGGCGCTGGACCGTATCAAGCTTGCAGCCGAGAAGCTGGCTTCGGCTTCGGATCTCGACACGGCCGGTCTGAACGCGGCGCTGCTCGCCGAAGCCGAAGCCATCCGGGCCGAGGACGAGGATGTATGCCGCCGCATCGGCGAGAACGCGCTGCCGTTCTTCCGGGACGGCATGGGTGTGCTCACTCACTGCAATGCGGGGGGATTGGCGACCGCCAAATACGGGACCGCCCTGGCGCCAATGTATCTGGCCCATGAGCAGGGCCTGAACATCAAGGTGTTCGCAGATGAGACGAGACCCGTTCTGCAAGGCGCCCGCCTGACCGCCTTTGAACTCCAGCAGGCCGGCATCGACGTAACGCTGCTGGCTGACAACATGGCCGCCATGGTCATGTCCAAAGGTTGGATACAAGCGGTTATCGTCGGTACGGATCGCGTAGCCGCAAACGGCGATGTCGCCAACAAAATCGGTACGTATGGGGTTGCGGTTCTGGCTAAAGCCCATGGCATACCTTTTTATGTGGCGTGCCCGTTGTCCACGATCGACCTGAATACGAAGACGGGTGCCGATATTCCGATTGAGGAGCGGCCGGCGGAAGAAATCACGGAAGGTTTCGGCAAGCGCACCGCTCCGCATGGCGTTAAAGTGTACAACCCTGCCTTCGACATTACGCCGAACGAATACGTGACGGCGATCATAACGGAAAAAGGCGTCGTGCAAGCACCTTACGAAGAGAGCTTGAAAAGCTTATTCGAGTAAGCCGCTGCAAGATTTCACGCCATCAACGAACAAACGGACAAAAGGCCCCTGCCGATTGTCCGTTTGTTCTCTTTGATTGCGTTTCGGCGCATTTTTTTCCCTGGTGAAGCTGACAAAAGCATCGCTTATCTCATTAAAAAAAGAGCGATCCGCACCGGAATCACTCTTGTACCGCTTAAGCCTGTTGTGCTCAGATCATCCGAAGGATCGCATCCTTGCCGGCGAGGCCGGGATGAATGCCCCACTTCTCCGCCTCCAAGGTTACCGATTCCAGCGGTGCCTCCAGCAGTTGTTCCAATGTGCGAACCCCAACGGCTCTCCCGGCAATAATTTTGCGGTCTGCAAGCTGTTCGTTCAGAAGGCCCACATCGAGGGCACCGCACATAATATAACCGCGGGAAGTGTATACAGCCAGCAGCGTAGTTTTCGGAAGTTTGACCTCGAAGCCCATAACGGTATGTCCTTCAATCTCGATCGGCAGTAAAGTCACCAATATAAACAAACCTCCCCTCACATCGGCTTAGAATTATGTTTATTCTCTTTGAACCGACATGGTGCGAATGTCTCTGATATTACGCAAGGGCGTCTTATGTTTATGGTGCGAACGTCTCTCGATATAATAGAATAAAAATGAAATATCCGTGACATTAGGACTATGAAAATTCGAAAATTATGGTATATTTGATTCAGTAGAAAACCTGTGAAAGCTGGTGAATGATAAAAGCTATGAACACAATACCTGTCACCGATGATAACGGCTTTTTATTCAACGTTGATATTCTGGTCAAGAGTCCCTCCAACGCACTGGCTTTGCAATATTTGCTGGAAATGCTGAACGACAAGGCCGAAGTCGTCGATTTCCGGATTAAGTCCGGAATGGAACTTGGAGAAATTATCAACACCTTGGTCCAAGCCAAGAAAGATTCCGTTATTAGCAATGCCTCCCGGAAGATGGCTTCTTCTACGACTCAGCATGAGAAACCTGCTCCGCCTGCGATATCCTCGCCGGAAAAAAAGATCGCTGCAAGCGCACCTCCTGTCCAAACTCCACTCGCCGGAAATGATCCCTTTGAATGGATTAAAGTATACAGTAAGGACAATCGCCTTGTTCGCCTGACAACCAACCGCCACGGTAAGCAGACAAGCCTACCCTGCCGAATACTCAATTATGACGAAAGCAATTTCCTGGTCAACGTCTATCATGTCGATGAGAAGCAGGTATATACCTTCAAACTCAATGAAATCGACGAGTTCAGCGTGAGCTGAGTCGGCAGCATACCATAGGTATGTAAAAACGGCATCGCCGCCCTTTATCAGGGATCGGTGAAGCCGTTCTTTTTTTTGAGTACTAGTTTTTACGGGACAGCGCCGAGGACATCAGGAGCAGCCAGCCTGCGATAAAGGATACGCCGCCGATCGGCGTAATCGCCCCTAGCCATTTGATGCCGGATATACTTAACACGTAGAGACTGCCGGAAAAAATAACGGTTCCCGCGATGAATAAAGCCCCCGCCCAAAGCAGCTTCCGGGATTCGCCCAGCACCTTGGCCACAATCCCCGTAATCAGGACCGCCAGTCCGTGAATCATATGATAGTGGACGCCCGTCTCATAGGTGGCAAGCTCGTCCGGCGTAATGATATCCTCCAGCATATGGGCGCCGAATGCTCCAATGGCGACGGACAATGCCATCAGGATCGAGCCCCATGCGATGAAAGCACGACTCATGTTTTTTCAACCCCTTTTTGACAGCGGACACCCGTGTCCATATGTAATCATGTTAAGTTTAACGGATTCGCGTACGCTTTTCCACCGGCGTGTAAGCGCTTTGGACTTGATTTCAGGGCCATTTTGTGAAAGATTAATAAGGATGTCTTTTATTTGGAAACCCTACATGGACCCATTAAGAATGAATCTCAAGTTAGGAGCGATTATGTACATGGATCAACAATCACCTTCCTCCCCATCCGAGGGGCAAGATTCGCCCAAGCGACCTAAAACCACCTTCATTCCCCCCGAGGACAGAAAGAACTCCCGCTTCGGCATTGCATCATTCATTCTGTCGATCGTGACGCTGCTTGGTTATATTCTGCTCGGCGCGCTCGGCACCACGATGATTGAACCTTACATGACGGAAAACGGGCCGATCCTGGAGCCGACTCAGGAAACGCTTGAAGCGATGACCACGCTGGCGGCCGTTTTCATTCTCGTGATGATCATCAATATCGTCGGCCTGGCGCTTGGCATTGTCGGCTGCTTCTCTAAGACGCGCAAGCGTGCCGTCGCCGTCATTGCCACCATCGTGAACGGCGTAGTCATCGTCACCATCGGCGCCCTTTTCCTATTCGTATTAAGCGCATAAGGATTACGTACCAGGACACTTGCCTGATCCATTTCAGGTTAAGTGTCTTTTTCATGGCAAACACGGATTCACACTCACATATCGCTCTTTCTCCCGAATATAATGAGATACTACAGCCGAAAAGACGGCAACCGTGTCAAGGCTACACTTGGGAGGTGACTGTCCGTGCAAAATGAAGACGCTCTGTCGTTTGTCGTATCCCGTGAAGACTGGTCGCTGCACCGCAAAGGCTATCAGGATCAGGTACGTCACCAGCATAAAATCCGCGAAGTGATCAAACGCAACCTGCCCGACCTTATTACTGAGGAAAACATTATTTTGTCCGACGGAAAGCAGATCATTAAAGTTCCGATCCGAAGCCTTGACGAATACCGTTTCATCTACAATTACCAGAAGCAAAAGCATGTCGGTCAAGGCGACGGTGACAGTCAGGTTGGGGACGTCCTTGGACGCGACCCTTCAGCGGCCCAGCCCGGAAAAGGAGAATCGGCCGGTGACCAGGCGGGACAGGATATTGTGGAAACCGAGGTCAGCCTGGAAGAGCTGGAGAATATGCTGTTTGAGGAGCTAGAGCTCCCGCTTCTGCAGCCCAAGGATAAAGAGCAGATCGAGACGGAGTCCATCGTGTTCAACGACATCCGCAAAAAAGGCATCATGTCCAACATCGATAAGAAACGCACCATCCTGGAGAATCTGCGCCGCAATGCGAGGGACGGCAAGCCCGGCATTCACGGCATCAGTCCGGACGACCTGCGCTACAAAACCTGGGACGACACCGTCATACCGGAATCCAATGCGGTCATCATCGCCATGATGGACACTTCCGGTTCCATGGGTTCCTTCGAGAAATACTGCGCGCGCAGCTTTTTCTTCTGGATGACCCGTTTCCTCCGCAAGCAGTACGAGAAGGTGGAAATCGTGTTTATCGCCCACCATACCGAAGCGAAGGAAGTGACCGAAGAGGAGTTCTTCACGCGCGGCGAAAGCGGCGGTACGATATGTTCATCCGCGTATCAGAAGGCGCTGGATATCATTCACCACCGGTACCCTCCTTCCAAATACAACATCTATCCCTTCCATTTCTCGGACGGCGATAATCTCACATCCGATAATGAACGCTGTGTCAAACTCATCGGGGAGCTGCTGAAGGTGAGCAACATGTTCGGTTACGGCGAGGTCAATCAATACAATCGCAGCAGCACGCTGATGTCGGCGTATAAAAATATCAAGCTGGACCAATTCATGTACCATGTCATAAAGGACAAAGGGGAAGTGTACGAGGCGCTCAAGACCTTTTTTCGGAAACGGCAAGGAGCCGCTACCTGATTCTAAAGTCGATAAGTGAAAGAAAAAAAATAAATATCGGTTGACCTGGACACTGGAGGAGGCAGGGACCTCCTCTTTCTTATGGCCTCCTTCGATACGGCTAACAGCCCATTGCCGAATAATGGATATGTCAAGCATAATTGCTTGTCATTTCAAATGAAAAATCTGTCTTATTATTGACATCACAATGTAGCCGTAGGTTCATTTTTTTGTCACCTTCTGTTTTTCCAAGGATGGTAGTATTAGCTATGACATCTTGTTGCAGGATATTACAGGATTCGATAAACGTCTCCTGCATATGAAATATCCTCCTATAAAGGAAAGGGAAGGTTTACCATGTTCCAAATGACACATCGACTATCCAGCACCCAGACGTTTGAGAATATGTCCTACATATTATCGCAGCGGCTGTTACAGGGCGGCATGAGCGCAGATCCCTCGAGAGGAGTGATCTTCCGTGCCGATATCCGATAAACCCCATTCACGTTACATGCCCGGTCTTGACGGACTGAGGGCCCTCGCATTAATCGGAGTGATGGGATACCACTGGAATTTTGGCTTTGCTGGCGGCGGGTTTCTCGGGGTAAGTTTATTCTTCGTATTGTCCGGTTACCTCATTACGGATATTTTGGCTTCGCAATGGCATCATCATAGACGGATTGATCTCAAGGATTTTTGGATACGGAGATTCCGGCGTCTCCTGCCGGCGATGCTGCTCATGCTGTTCATCCTTGTGGTATGGGTAACGCTGTTCGACCGGTCAAGATTGGCTACGCTTCGAAGCGAAGTGCTCGGAGCAGTTACGTACATAAGCAACTGGCAGTTTATTTTTCAGCAGCAATCCTATTTTGAATCATTTGGCCCGCCTTCTCCGCTGGGGCATTTCTGGTCGCTAGCGGTGGAAGAACAGTTCTACCTGCTGTGGCCGGTTATCATGCTGGCGGCGCTCAAGCTGTTTCCCCGCCGAGGGCAGCTCTTTGCGTTCATTGCCGCCGGTGCCGCGATTTCCGCGCTCCTCATGGCCGTGATCTATCAACCGGGCGACGATCCGAGCCGGGTTTACTACGGTACGGATACCCGGGCGTTCGGCCTGCTGATCGGAGCGGGGCTGGCCATCGTATGGCCCAGCTGGAAGCTGTCCTCCCGCGCTTCAAGAGGCATCCGCTATAAACTCAACATGACGGGCGCCGCGGCAATGCTTATCATTCTCTACATGATGTGGCAGGTGGACCGTTACGATGCATTCCTGTACCAAGGTGGCATGTTCCTGTTTTCCTTGGCCGGTGCCGTGCTCGTAGCGGTGCTGGCCCACCCTGCCGCTTCCATCAGCCGCTTGTTAAGCTGGAAGCCGCTGCTGTGGATCGGCGTTCGTTCCTATGGCATCTACTTATGGCATTACCCGGTCATGATCCTGACCTCGCCTGATTCCGGCGCTAGCGATCTCAGTCTGCTTCAGACTGCGCTGCAAATCACCGCAAGCGTTCTGCTGGCCGCGCTATCCTGGAAGTATGTCGAAGAACCGATACGGCATGGCGGTCTCATTAAATTATGGCTTAAAGCCCGCTCGCTTCGCCGCCGCCCGGCTTCGATTTCGTTAAGAGGCTGGGTCGTGTCCCTGAGCTCTCTTATGCTGATCGGCATATTCTGTTCGGGGATGATGAGCAGCGTGTCCTCTGCAAGAACGGTGGGCGATATCGCTGCCATGCTGAACATCGATGACCCTGCTCCGGAGGAAGCGGCTCAGACTCCAAGCACCGAGTCTGCTACGGCCGAACCGCCGCAACCGGTCGACACGAACGGAGACAACGCAGCGCCTCCTGCCGTAAAGCCAACGAATCAACCGGATACAGTGAAGGAGCCGAATTCTAGGGATGAAGATGCTAAGGCTCCGCTTCCGGACGGAGCGGCGGACTCTGGCAATAACGACGCCGATGCTGATGAGAACGAAGTGCAGGACCCAGCGGCAGAGAACAACCAAGACGTCCAAGACAAGCAAACCGGCGGAGAAAGCGATCCTATGGATAAGGCTGACTCCGGGAAACCGATTCCGGATCAACCGGATGACGATAAGATTGGCGAGCCGAATGGGGATCAGGTCGATAAGCCGGATCCATCCAAGGACCCGGCAAGCGGAGCTCCCGGCGACAAGAACGATCCTGCCAAGCCGGCGACGAAGCCGGAGCAGCCACCGGTAACCAAATCCGCCATCACGGCCATCGGGGATTCGGTGATGCTCGGGGTCTCCCCTTATCTGGAAAAATCGCTGCCCGGCATTCACGTCGATGCGGTGATTGGCCGCCAAATGCGTCAAGCCGATGACCTGATTCCGGCCCTGAGATCCGAAAATCGGATTGACGGCGGCATTGTCATCATCGGGCTCGGAACCAACGGCGCCTTCGCGCAAAAGGATCTCGATTCCCTGCTGGGCCCTTTGGATTCGGCCAAACAGATTTTGCTTATCAATACGCGCGTTCCGCGCGATTGGGAACAGAACGTTAACGGCATGCTCGCCAAAGCAGCCGAACGGAACCCGAAAGTTACGCTGGTGGATTGGTATTCAGCCAGTAAGGACCATCCGGAATACTTCCGGTCCGACGGCGTCCATCTGGAGCCGGAAGGTGCCGAGGCCTACACATCCATGCTGCTTCAAGCCATCAAGAAATAAACGGTTTGTCCTGATTCTTGCCATCATTCATTCTTATATGTCGACCTGATCTCATCATTCGATGAGACAGGTCGACTTTTTAGTTATATACGTATACGCAAGCAGCAATATGATATAATTCGGTTACTTAATCTCATCATTTCTTAATTGAAGGCGGTGTCTTGGCATATGAACAATATCGTGACAATGAAATGGCTGCTGGCAAGACTCTATGAACCGGATCTGGTCATCGTCGATTGCCGTTTTGCCCTCGGCAAGCCGGAAAGCGGCCGAGCCTCATACGAGGAATCGCATATTCCGCGGGCGGTTTACCTCGACCTGGAGAAGGACCTCTCCTCCCCCATTACCGAGCATGGCGGCCGCCATCCCCTGCCGGACCTGGATCGCCTCGCACAACGTCTTGGCCAGTCCGGCATTCAGGGCAGCAGCCGCGTCGTGATCTACGACGACCAGGGCGGCGCGATGGCCAGCCGGCTATGGTGGCTGCTGAAATATACGGGCCACGAGCAGGCCTACGTGTTGGATGAAGGGTTTACGGCTTGGAAGAACGCTTCGTATCCGGTAACGGACGAACAGCCGGTCGTCATTCCGGTTACATATGGCATCCACCTTAAGCCCGATAAATTGGTCCGCGTCGATGAAGTACGCAAGGCGTCGCAGCAGCGAAGCAAAACACTCATCGATTCCCGCGAGCCGCGTAGATATGCCGGATTGGAGGAGCCCATGGACGCCAAAGCCGGGCATATTCCGGGTGCTGTGAACTATTTCTGGAAAGGCGTCCTGGATGATTCCGGACATTGGAAGGATGCGGAAGCGATCCGCGAGCATTTCTCGGACATCCCGCAAGATGCCGAGATCATTGTATACTGCGGCTCCGGCGTCACCGCTTGTCCGAACGTGCTAGCCCTGGAGGAAGCCGGGTACGGCAACGTAAAGCTGTACGCGGGCAGCTGGAGCGATTGGATCAGTTATGAGGAGAACCCGGTGGCGACTGGGGAAGAATAACCTGCAAGAACCCGCGCTCTGCGCGGGTTCTTTTTGTTGGGGCTAGGGTGGTGTACCCTCGGTACACAGTGCTCTGAGATATTCCGAGTCAACGAGGAGTCAACAAGAAGGGTTGATCCATGTGTACTTTGTCTTGAGCATACCTCCCATGAAGTAGTCGCCTTGGCATGCTTTACATAGCAGAAAGGCGGCTCCCACTGAGTCAACAACAGACAAAAGTAATCAACTTTCGATCAACAATAAGTCCCATGATAAGCTTGCCAAAAAAACAATGGAAGGGAGAATAGGCACCTTCAATCAATTTCACAGCTGTCGCTATCGGCCGGAACAAATTCCAGAATGTCTCCCGGCTGACAGTCTAGAATTTCGCAGATCGCTTCCAAGGTAGAGAACCGGATCGCCTTCACTTTCCCCGTTTTCAGATTGGACAGATTGACGTTCGAGATCCCTACCTTGTCAGCCAAGTCATTCAATTTCATTTTTTTGTCGGCCAGAACTCGGTCCAGACGTATAATAATCGGCACTATCACCAGTCTCCATTCTCATAAAGTCGAATCATGCTCTTCCTGCAGAAGAGCACCGTACTTGAAAATCTCGGAGACGAACAGCACTAGTATGCCGATGATAATTCCGATTAAAGAGATACCGCCCAGATTGATTGAGAAGATGCGAGTAACGAACAGGCAGATCAGAATATTGAGAACGAGCTTCGCCAGCAAAGAATACAGGATAACGATGATTCCCAGCCTTTTCAGACGGGCCGCATTCGCCAGACTAAACGGGCTGTTTCCGCTAAGTATGCTTCCTATTATATAGCGAATCTGGCCGATCGAGTAGATGTAGGCACAGAAGACAAGTGTGGCATTGGTCAAGCTGACGACCAGATAAGCGTTCTTGGCATCAAACATGTCGGGATTGATCGGTTGAAAATAAGTGAAAGGCACCATGACGCTCTTCGTCACCGTATCCGATAATGGTACTGAAAAGAACCAGTGCGCGATTCCCTTCTCTGCGTCGAACATCTCCTGGGGCTTCAATCCGAGCCATAGATTGAAACAGACGTATGCAATGAGCAGCCCGATTCTTCCCCAGTATCCGATCTTAAGCGCAGTGTGCATTCTTTTGAAGCCAGGTTTGGCTTTGAATTCAATTCCGTTCATGCGCAATCTCCTTTTCATGTGAACTTACAATATATACTAAATGATTCATTTATGAAAAACAATAACTATTTAATGATAAACATTAAATTAAAAATAAGCTGCTTTATGATGGTAAGGCGTGCACGGATCGCTTAGCGCCAAACTTCTTAGACAAAGTGGAAGATCGAATTACCGAAGCAATTACCGGTACAGTGGGTTCAAGTGGACAGCATATCCCAATGAAACTAACCTTGAGGCATAGATTCCTGCGCTCACCTACATACACTGCTAGATGTGGCGTGATACTGTGTACCCGTGTCACACCCATGGCAGTGCTGATCTCGCTTTTATCCTTATTTATGGTCTTCTGAGGTGCTTGCTGGCGAGGAACTGAAGAGTGCCCAGAGGTACATGGGCAGATGTGGACATTGTGGATGTGATGCTGTGTATATCAAGAGGTTGATGCTGTTGGTCGCGATACGTCTGTCGGGTCAGGTATAGCTTATACGGTGTATTCTGGCGAGGTTACAAAAGGGAGACCACTCGTAGCAATGTGGCTGACTGGGTCCAAGACCGGCTCTGGGACCAATGCCCCTACGTAACTCGCATGGCCTGTTGTGTAGGCACTTTCTGCCATGATCGCAAGCTGGAGCGATTGGATCAGCTATGAGGAGAACCCCGTGGCGACCGGGACGGAATCACTAGGTTGAAATCGGGAAAAGCCCGCTATGGTAGCGGGCTTTTCATTATTTTGTTGATCATCTGCATTCTTTCCTACATTAAAATTCCTGACAGATGCTCAAGAGCCATCGAGCGTATCCGCTTCTCCTCAGGGATATTCTCGTAAAGAAGAGACTCTTTGCCCGCTTCGGCCATCCGCTTGCGGAGAGCAGCAATTCGGCCTTTGCCGGAATCGATAAACCGGAAGTCGAGCTGGCGCAAGCACTCCATTGTTGTTAAGCCGCCCAAGGCTTCCGCCTTGATCCTTGTAGAAATCTCCTTCAGCATTAGAACCTCCAACCGGTCCGCGGTCCACAGATTCCCGATCTCCTGCAAGGATTTCATATAATCCAGTTCAAGCTGCCGAAGATTTCGCATATGCGAGAAATCGCACAAGCGCTCGACTTTCGGCAGCGACAAATGCAGAAAGACCAGATGATCCAATGCAGCCAGGTCATCAATATTCACCAGGTTGCGGACGGAGGACAACCTCAGCATGCTTACATTCGATTCGGCCAACACGTTAAGCGAACCGTTCACGGTACAGCTGTCTAGGGCCAAATACTTCATCAAGGGCAAATCCACGACAAAATCCAGTTGATCGATGGAGCAGTTCAGGACCAGCGTATCCAGGCGAATGCAGTCGGCAATCGGCGCTAGATCATCGAATTTACCGCTGAGTTCCAGGTATTTTAGAAACTTGTAGCTCCGGATAAAATCGATGCTTTGCGTTTTGGGCGAGCGTAACTTAAGAAACTTCATTCGATCCATCGCGCCCAGCCTGGTTAAATCCTGCCGCTGTTTCAGATCCAAATGTAAAGCAGCAACAAACTTCAGTCCCGCGAGCGTCTTCAGAAATTCATCGGTATATCTTCCGTTCGCTTCTGCATGATAAATATGCAGTATCAAGTCCGGACGCTTGGAAAACACCTGCTCGTCCAGCTTCAGCAGATCTTCCGCATCGTCTGCCCCGACAACAAAACCGATGGTTGCACGGTTTCTCAGCTGTTTAACGGCACTATGCATTTTGTCCGTGCTCCAGGGAGCACCGCTCATCGATGCAGCCCACGGCTCGCTCATTTCGTTCGCCTCCATTCTTTGAACTGATCTGGGAGCCTCAACTCCGCCTTAAATCTAGTTAACATAGTACCAAAATATGGGCAAATCTTCCACTTCAACAGAAGAGAAGAAGCCGTCCTTCTTCGTGTCGATGAAGAGGACAGCTTCTATGCAATTCTAAAAACTCTATTAGGGCGTGTATGCAAACTGTGACGCCATAATTTGGGTAAATAATAAGTATGATGAGACGATATGAAATACGTGATGACCAATGGGAAAAGATTAAGGACCTGGCCAAGTGTTTACAGCCGATTTCGCCGTTGGAAAATCGCCGGCATTTGGGACAAAATCTTAGAGCATGTCTCCACGGAACCTGATTGGAAAGCGTCATGATTTGACGCGACGATCGTCCGTGTTCACCAACATGCAGCGGAAGCAAAAGGGGGGCCTCAAGCAAGCAATAGGGCGTTCCCGTGGCGGGCTAACCACCAAAATTCACGCCGTGGTGGATGAGCCACATCTGATTTGCCTTATCCCGGTAGGGACTCGGGCCATGCACCGGGGGGCAACCCTGTTCAATAGCAGCACGGCCAAACGCGCTCTAGACCAAATGTTGACTTCGGGCATGGAGGAGCCAGATTCGTCCGGCAAAGAACGGCTGCTTGGCGTCCTGACGGAGCGTGAAACGGAAGTAGTGCAGCTGCTTGCTTACGGAAAGAAAACAACGAAATATCTGCGATTTTATGCATTTCTGAAGGCACAACAAAAACGCACATCCACCATATCATAGAAAAACTTGGGGCGCAGGACCGCACACAGGCAGTGGTCACTACCATTCGAATGAAGCTTGTAAAATAAAAAAGAATCAATTGAAAAGCTTGCTCGGGGTATCGAGCTTGATATCGGAATACTTCCGTTCGATAATGGCGTTTCACGAGCCTTTACATTTCTTAAAGGAGGATTTGTATCTTTAACAAGTAGGCATATAGAAACAAGCTGGCTGTAGTCACCCGTGCTTCATGCGGAATCGGTAAAGCGTATGCCAAAGAACTGGCGGTACGAGACTGTCTTGTCGTTCTGGCAGCGCATCAAACTATTCAATCTTGTATCGCTGAGTATCACATCGTTGTTGAGCGTAGATTGCAACATTTGGGAAGTTAATGGCGTTATTTATTATAGAATGAAAATCGATAAAAATGAGAGGGGAAAAGGAATGAGATGGCTTGGAGGTTTCATCATTTTAATTGTACTATTGTTAATTATTCTGGTGTCTTGTAAATCTTCATCCAACCAGAATGTGGTTGAATATCGTCAAGAAGTAAGCCAATCAGAAATACCTGCTTTCAGTATATCGGCCAATGAAGTTGTAAGTGTGACAACGCACATGTTGGATTCAGATGATATTGCCGGAGAAACACATGAGGAAAATAATATTAATAAAATAATAAATATTTTAAACCACAATCATGCAATGGATCCCGATGATTCTCCACCGGCGGACTTTTACAGAGAAGTACGCATAAAAAAAATAGATGGATCCTATATAGTACTAAATTTCGGAGGAGGGGGGTCCTTTTTTAAAGAAGAAGATTCAGGATTTTTTTATGTTCTTTCACCAAAAGAAAATTATAAATCCTTAAATTCATTAATTGATTATATTGAAGGTGAAGACTAAATTAACATCATTTTTCGTAAATAGTTGTTGAAGAGATGATCTGTCCTGTTCAAACTTGTTAATGGCTGTCCAACAGTAAGCTTGGAGGTTGTGCTTCTTTCAAAGGTTTATGATCTACTTAAAAAATTGGCATCAATCAGTAAAATAACTAATGGCAGCGCAGGGATGAACCTAACGCTGCCATTTCTTCATTCACATACTTTGCCAAGGTGAGTTGTCTACTTGCAAGGCAGTTGTTATCCCATTTTGAAAATCGTAAGGAGAAAAATGCATCGTAGTTGTTAATATCACGTAAACCAACTCGACGATTTAAGACAAAGTGATTGTAAAAATTTGAGCATACTCTACAAAAAAATTGATGTGATTTTTTAGTCTGAAATATATTAGTTGTTAGGATTAACAGCCTTAGGTGTATCGCTTGTATACAATGATACTCCTCCTCCTGCAGATAAGGCTGGTAATATTTTCGTAACATATCCCCATGTACCTTCTGGTGTACCACTGTTACCGGAATTCCTCGCTTGTACTAGACCAACAATTTGCCATCTATTGTATGCATTAAAGACTGTTCCACCACTGTCTCCACCTAATATTACACCGCCACCTTCTTTGTATATCTGAATTAGATTCGATAAGGCTATACCGTCGTATTGTGAAGTGGCACTTGTCGATGTAACTGTGCCACAAGTAACGCCTGTAGTAATACCAGTTTTGCATAATAGTTGACCTGTTAATGCAGTGCTTGCTGAGGTGTATTTTTCATCATATTCTGCATTAGCTATTTCATTGTAATAATATTTATTTCCGATTCTTTTGTTTGTATTTGTTAGCAGAATAAGACCAACATCTGTTCCGCCGTTGTAATATCCAGATAAATGCTGTGTCCCGATATTAGTTCCACCTTGACTTACTGTAGAACCGATATTTTTAATGCAGTGACCGGCGGTTATTAAAAATTCCCTGGTATCTTTTGTAGCTGTAGCTCCTGTACTACAGCCAACACTGATTCTGATTCCTCCGCCCATTTCTATAAATGCATCGCTTCTGGATTTTGCTGGTATATTCAAAGAGCCTTCTTGTACTTCAATTAAATCACTATATTTAGTAATAAGAGAATTATTATTTGTATTTATTGATATTGTATTTTTATTAGGTACTGAAAGTATTACCTTTTGATCCTTCGTAGAAGGTATTATTGTATATCCTTCTAATGATTCTGTATTTCCGGAATCAATAAATTGAACAAGTTCATCTTGTACTTTTAGCAGATCATTTTTTGAATAATTAACTTTGCGAATAGATATTAAATCTTCTGGTAATACAGATTTCACTTCCTCTATGAAATTGTTAACCTGCATATTTTCATATGCAATGGCAATGACCAGATGCGGCTTCTCATTGTTTTCAATATAAATCTCACCATATTCATCAAATCCTTCTGGACTACCGAAGTATTTATTTGTTGTTGAGAGAATCAATTCGAGATATGCTTTTTCGAATTCTAGCTGTTTTTTTTGTTTATCATCTAGCGGCAGAAAAGTTTCTGAATTATTACTGACATGGATAAATTCCTCTTCCTCGTATTCAGCAAAAACAACAGTTTGAAACATAAACGCAATCATTAAAGTAAGAAGAGCTATTTTTCTTTTTTTTATTTGTATTCTCCTTATCTATTTAAATTTAGAAATCTAGATCGAAATAAGAACCCCCTTTCAATCGTATGATTTTCATTTATCCCTTACCAGTTGTGTATTTAACTCTATATGTATTAACTACTTAATACACAAAAAAGTTACAAAAAAGTAGCGAAATCGATGTGATAATAAAAGATGAATAGCTAATGTCGTTCAATAGAAAACAAGAAGGCCGCCGTTAACGAGGTCGCCTGCCTTTATTCAACTATTCTAGAGCGTATATGCAAACTGTGACGCCATAATTCGGGTAAATAAGAAGTATGATGAGACGATATGAAATACATGACGCCCAATGGAAAAATGATTAAAGACCCACTGCCGCCGGAACGAAAACCACAAGGAGGGAGACCGCCGAAAGACCATCGCCATATGCTGAATGCCATGTTATGGATTGCACGAACCGGTGCACCTTGGCGGGATTTACCGGAATACTACGGCTCTTGGTCCAGCGTTTACAGCCGATTTCTCCGTTGGAAAATCGCCGGCATTTGGGACAATATCTTAGAGCATGTCTCTACGGAACCTGATTGGGAAAGCGTTATGATTAACGCGACGAGCATCCGTGTTCACCAACATGCAGCGGGAGCAAAAAGGGGGGCCTCAAGCAAGCAATAGGGCGTTCCCGTGGCGGACTAACCACCAAAATTCACGCCGTGGTGGATGCGCTAGGTAATCCTTTGCGCTTTAAGTTAACAGGAGGCCAATGCCACGATTCGGTAACTGGCTATGAAATGTTAAAGCAAATGGATCTAACGAAAAAACAGGTGTTAGCTGATCAAGCGTACGACACCAATCAAATTCTTCAGCTAATAGAGCAGCAATCCGCCGCGCCTGTGATACCCAGTAAGAAAAGTCGCCGCAAACAAGGAAATGGGATAAAGAAACTTACAAGGAGCGGCATATCATTGAATGTTTCTTCAATAAAGTTAAACATTATCGTCGGTTGGCGACTCGCTTTGATAAGTTAGCAAGCTCATTCAGGGCTTTTTAACGCTGGCATCCATTATGGTTTGGCTCGCTTAGGTTTGCATACACGCCCTAGAAAGTAAGCGTCAAAGAGAGCTTTCCTCCCAACCGGAAAATATAGTATGCTAAGCCATATGAGGGGAGAGGATTATTATGGTAAAACAACTGATCATCGGCGATGCAGCGCAGGAACTGGCTCATACGCGCCGCGTTCTGGAACGCTTGCCCGAGGAGCATATGTCGTGGAAGCCGCACGAGAAATCGATGTCGCTCGGCGGGCTGGCCACGCACCTGATTAACCTGCTCAACTGGCAAATCGCAATTTTTCAGTACCCGGAGTTCGATCTTTCGACCGTGCCGCTGCGGCGGGAGGCTTTGGAAAAACGCGCCGACGTTCTGGAGGAATTCGACGCGAACGTGGGCAAGCTGGAGCAGCTGCTCGCCAAATGCGACGAGAAAACGCTCGCCGAGGAATGGACGCTGCGCCACGGCGACCATATCATCCTCCGCGCGCCGCGGGCGATTGCGCTCCGCACCTTCGGCTTCAGCCACATGGTTCATCATCGGGCTCAGTTAGGGGTATATCTGCGGCTTCTCGATATTCCGGTACCGGGCATCTACGGTCCATCTGCCGACGAGGCAGCGCAATGAACTAAAACTTCCCGAGCGGACAACATCAAACAGTCGCAGGGCACCGGCATAACCGCCGGCACTCTGCGACTTGTTTAGTTTAATGCTTTTCTATGAGCTGCTTCGTGCTTGTCGGGCGAGCTTCCCGCTCACCAAGACCATGACCGCGGCCAGCCCAAGAAAATACAAAGGCATGGCGACTAACGAACCGTCGTGAAGAAAGCTCATGCCGCTCGTTATCAGGCTGACGACAACGTAATAACCCAATCCGAAGATGGCCCCTGCCGTCCCGAGCACGTCTCCGTAATGGATCAGCGCCAGGCTGAGGCAGTTGGGAATGGCCATTCCGATGCCGAGCAGAATAATAAAAATACAGGATAATCAACACCAAATCCGTCACGGTGGCTTTGATCCCGCTAAGGGCAAAACCCGTGAAGCAAAGGGCTCCCACCGACGTAATGAACGTGCCGAGCAAGATAATGCGCTCTGCCTTGAGCATGGTCAGCAGCCTTTTCGACAGCAGCGCGCCGAAAATCGAGGACATCGCCACAAAAATTCCGAAGAAACCGAACGCAGCAGGTCTCATCTTAAAAAATTCAATAAAAATAAAGGGCGCCTCCGCATAATAACTGAACAAAATGCCGTTGGTCGCTCCAATAAGAAAACCGAATCCCCATACTCTGCGATCGAAGAGCAGACGCTTGACCACCAAGAACGTGTTAATCCTCGAGGCGGCCTGTACTCTGGTCTCGGGCAGGGAAATCCAGATGTAGGTCAATACGGCTGCGCTCAATATTACCAGCGTGAAGAAAACCGCTCGGAAGCCGAGCGATTGATCTACCCATCCGCCTATCAGCGGCCCTATCGCAGGAGTAAACGCCAGCGCCGCCGAAATCTGGGCAAACACCGCATGGCGTTTGGCTCCTTCTACGGTCTCGCGCAAAATCGTTTGCGTGACGACAGAGCCCGTGCTGGCACCAAAAGCCTGTATGAACTGGCTGACCCATAACCATTCGGCCGAACCGGACAGATAACAGCCCAGGCTGCCCAACCCATAGACCAGGATGCCCCACAGCATCGCGGGGCGCCGTCCGATGGAATCGGACAACCTCCCCCAGCAATATACGCCACAGGCAAAGCCCAAAAAGTAAACGCTGAGCGTAAGCTGGATCGCATTATGCTCGCCCCTAAATGATGAGCGATATCCGGTAAGGAAGGCGTATATATCGTTTCGCTTATTTGCGGGAAACCCACAAGAACAATAATCAACAGCAGCGACGGTTTTGAGATTTTTCTTTGCACAGCCAAACTCCCCCTTATCGTTTCAGAAAATCTCTAGTTTGCCGGCAAAGGAATTACGGGATCGGGGGTTTGCATTTGGTTAGTCTAGTAAATGAAAGCATTGAAAGTTCACCTGTACGAGATCCGATACGTCGTCGGCCGAACGTTAAATGCAAGAGCCCACGCGTCACGCGTGGGCTCTTGCTCCAAGGCTATACGATCCCCTGCCAGCTCTCATGGTACGCTCAATACAGCTCCCAAGTCTCCGTGCATAACGCAGGCAAAGAATCCGCAACACGCTCGCAGTCTTCATACCCCAGGTTGCCGGAATGCGCGAACAAAATCGCATATTCGCCCTTTGTCGGCGCTTCCCTCATATCGAACATATAATGGTTTCCGCTTCCATCCATCGCAAACGACACCGCACCAGGCATATACTCCGGCAGCTCGTAGGCCAGGTTCATCTCCCTCAGGTCATCCGTGTCAAAGAACTGGAAAAGACGTGCTCCCTGTTGAAATTCCCCGCCGTTGGAATACTTCAATAAATCCAAATAGCTGGCGGGAAAGTTTCGCCGAGGCAGCTTCCAGCCTGCAGGATCCAGCGGAACATATTGATCGTAGAAGGGGGAGCTTTTGTGAAAAGGATTCACTTGCCTTCCCTTGATTTCATCCATCTCCTGCACGGAAAGCCCTGTATTCCATTCCATAACAAAACGGGCAATTTGTTCTTCGGTGGCACCCGCGCGTATGTCGTACGCGTGCTCAAAATCGATATTCCACATCTTCGCCTGCCTCCGTCCCAATACTTCCTTCCTCGCAACTTCTTCAAACATTATAAAGGAAATACTGGAAAATGAAATCATGCCGCGGGAATCAGGTGCTTTCTATGTTCATGGATTTGCGGCAACGGCGGCGGTCACAGATGGGATCCTCCACTGGCATCGATGCATTGACCGGTGATCCATCGGCTGTCCGGAGATGCCAGGAATGCAGCTATGTCCGCGATATCCCCAGGCTCACCCCATCTTCCGAAAATCGAATAGCTGGCCCCAAATTGGAAAGAGGCCGGGTCCTGAAGCATGGAGGCCTGCATGTCGGTAGCAACGAATCCGGGCTGAATCGCATTGATCGTAATTCCACGGGTACCCAACTGGCTCGACAGAGAGAGGGTCAGCGAATTAATGGCCCCCTTTGTCATCGAATACGCCGGAATACCGGGCAAGGAGATTCGCGTTACTGCAGATGATAGGTTGATAATGCGCCCATCGTCTCGAAGGCGTGGGAGAGCCTGCTGAATGATGAAGAATGGCGACTTCACGTTCATTCGCATCACTTCATCAAAGGTTTCCTCCGTGGTATCCTCTATGGTTTCCATCAAGCCGACTCCAGCATTGTTGACCAGAATGTCGAAATGCGTATTTCCGGTTCGTGCTTTCAACGTCTCATCCAGCACACCATACAGAGTACTTATCCCATCCAAGGAGGCAAGATCCGCTCCTACCAAGAAAGCTTCCCCTCCGGCCTGCGTAATCTCGCACAAGACCTCTTCTGCCGCCTCACGGTTCTTGCCATAGTGAACGGCTACCAACGCTCCCTCCTTCGCCAATCGTGTCGCGATACCACGCCCAATGCCTCGGCTGGAGCCCGTAACCAAGGCAATTTTTCCATTCAATGTTTTCATTCTCATCATCTCCTCTTCTTCTTTCAGTTTAGTTTTATCACAGGCCCCATTTCGAAATGTTGCGCTCCTATTCCCGTTCTCCGCTCGATTTCAAACATTATAAAAAAGCCACTCCTGGATAGGGGGGCTGGATGCAGGGCATTAGCGGCGACCTGCAAGCTTATGAAAATTAAAAATCATTTACATTCCATGTGAAGATTATTATAATGAGTATATCAAAAGAGCTGCGCAACCTATGTTTGCATAAAGCGATTAAAGGATGAGTTTTTCCTTTAATCGCTTTTTTTGTGAGCTTGTTGAAAGTCATGGAGGTATATCGTATGAAAAAAAGAGCGTTTGATATGATCATGCTGCTCATCGGGGCATTTATTTTTGCGCTGGCGGTCAATTTATTCGTCATTCCGAACGATTTTGGCGAAGGCGGCGTAACCGGGATATCGATCATCCTGTTTTATGTACTGAAATGGTCGCCGGCGCTGGTCGGCATTGTGATTAACGGGATATTGCTGATGATCGGCTACAAGCTGCTGGATAAAAAAACGACGGTTTACACCATCATCGCCGTTGCCTTTCATTCCCTATTCCTGCACTTGACGGAGAACTGGCGCATCGCGTCGGATGAGCCGGTGATCAACGCCATTTTCGCCGGACTGTTCGCCGGCGTCGGGATCGGACTCATCGTCCGTGTGGGCGGAACGACGGCAGGCACGGTGATACTGGCTCGTCTGGCCAATAAATATTGGGATTGGAATATCAGTTATGCCCTGCTGTTCTTTGACCTGATCGTGGCCGGACTGTCCGTCTTCGTAATCGGGATCGAGAAGGTGATGTTCACCGTGGTCATCCTCTACATCGGCACCAAGGCAATGGAATTCATCATTGAGGGCTTGAATCCCAAAAAAGCCGTTACCATCATCTCGACACATCATGACCGCATTGCCATTCGGGTTACGGAGATTATGGACCGTGGGGTAACCGTGCTCCGGGGGTACGGATATTACACCGGTCAGACCAAAGACGTACTCTACATCGTCATCAGCAAACAGGAAGTTTCCATGCTCAAAAAAATCGTCCGTGCCGAGGATAAAAACGCCTTTGTTACCATCCACGACGTACGTGACGTGTTCGGGGAAGGATTTATTGATATTTCCAAGTAAAGCCGAACTTATCGTTAGATATAAAAAGATCGAAACCATCGCTAAAGGCGGGCTTCGATCTTTTTTCGTAATAACTCGGCTCCATCGAAGGATCAGGGGGACATATATCTTCCATATTCCAACCCGAGATCCGTAATCGCATCGTCCGATACGGACAGAAGCGAAACATTCTCACCTTCCGTGCCCATCCACTGCACGCCAAGCACAAGACCAAGCTCCGATTCTGCCGCAAACAGAAAGGAGAACATGGCCGGACGCACCTCTCCTTGGTCATCCACTCTCCACGTCGAGCTCGGATCGTACTTCGCCGAATAATCGTAATACAGCCAGCCGCTCTCGCGTTTCAGCGCCAAGCTGGCCAGCATATCGTCACCTTCTCTGACGAACTGCACCAGATAGAGGGACTCTCCGTCCGGAAGCTGAATAAGCGGCCATGCCTGCTCTACCGCTCTCCCCTTGCTGTTCTTGATCTCCTGCAGCACTTGTCCATCTGCCTGCTCCGGCTTGGCCGGCTGGATGGTCAACAGTGCCTCTTCCGGAATATGGCGCTTTGGTATGATGAAGTACGTTGCATTCGGGGCGGCCGTCCCCTCCGTCACCTCGTACAGTTGCCCGGCCTGATGGCTGAAATTCTGCGAAGTTTGCCTGCCGTTATCTTCTTCCGTCGCTTGCTGCTCACCCGCATATTGGACCGGAAGCGGCTCGCCGCCCTGGCCGATGGCAATCAGCGAGGCTTCTTCATCCTGAATAGCGGCATCCGGATTAACGAGCAGCCTATGCCCCGTTTCGTCGGAAAATGCAAAGGTCCCTTCCTGTAAGGCAGCCACGTCCCGGATCACCAAGGGTGGGTCCTCCTTTACGTCAGGGGCCGGCTCCACGCTCGAAACGGATGGGGGTTCGACCTTCCCGTTCTCCGAATCCGCGCATGCGGTCAAGGTACATAGGGCTGTCATGAACAGCGCTGCCCATATCTTTTTCATGCCTTCAGCTCCTGTAATAAGATTCCAACTCTTCCATAACCTCAGACGAAAAAACGGCCGAAAAAGTTGATGCCAAAGTTCCTTTTATTTGTATTTTTCCATGACAAAATCGGATGATTTTTTGCATTTTCGCTACATAAAACACGGGATAATGGCTGATTAACTTACACCTAATGACAGGTTCATAGAAATATTTAATGAGTTTGCAAAAAACATTTTATTGGTAATACGAGGCAAGATTCTATAAAATTCTTTTTAACTTAAAAATGCTGAGTGCAAACTTTTAATGGTTTTGTACAAATGGTTCAAGACGGACGTCCCTTTCCTGCAACACCAACGATTTTTCTCGCAATTCTACTTTAACGATTTGAAGGAGTGCATCGCAAAAGTGACTACGAATATTTCTGTAACTTCACCCCTTACTGCCGCGCAAGAATATGTGGAATCCATCTATAACCAAGTTGTAGCCCGCGATCCGCATGAGTCCGAGTTTCACCAAGCCGTCCGGGAATTTGTGGATTCTCTCGTCCCTGTGTTAGCCCAGCACCCGAAATACCGGGAACACGGCATTCTGGAGCGCCTTGTCGAGCCGGAGCGCATGGTCACCTTCCGCGTACCTTGGGTGGATGATCAAGGCAAAACGCAAGTCAACCGCGGATTCCGCGTTCAGTTTAACAGCGCACTTGGTCCGTACAAAGGCGGCATCCGGTTCCATCCGTCGGTTTATGCCGGCATCGTCAAATTCCTCGGTTTTGAGCAAATCTTCAAAAACTCGCTCACCGGCCAGCCCATCGGCGGCGGCAAAGGCGGTTCGGACTTCGATCCGAAAGGCAAATCCGATCAGGAAGTCATGCGTTTTACCCAGAGCTTCATGACCGAGCTGTACCGTCATATCGGACCTGATTCCGATGTGCCTGCGGGCGATATCGGCGTGGGCGCTCGTGAGATCGGTTATATGTTCGGTCAATACAAACGCATCCGCGGAGGGCATGAGGCCGGCGTGCTGACAGGCAAAGGCGTCATTTATGGCGGAAGCCTGGCACGTACGGAAGCAACCGGTTACGGCTGCGTCTACTTCGTACAGGAGATGCTGGCTGCGAAGGGCCTTAGCTTCCAGGACAGCCGCGTCGTGGTGTCCGGTTCGGGCAACGTCTCCATCTACGCCATCGAAAAGGCACAGCAGCTCGGTGCGCACGTCATCGCTTGCAGCGACTCTAACGGATATCTGTATGATCCGGAAGGAATTAACCTTGAAACCGTCAAGCTGCTCAAGGAGCGGGATCGTCTGCGGATCAGCGAATACGTGAAGATTCATCCGCATGCCGTATACACCGAAGGCTGCACGGGAATCTGGACGCTTCCATGCGATATCGCACTCCCTTGCGCCACGCAGAATGAGCTCGACGCCGACGCTGCGAAAACCCTCATCTCGAATGGAGTGAAGGCCATCGGCGAAGGCGCGAACATGCCTTCCACGTTGGAGGCGATTGAGCTTTTCATCAGCAAGGGCGTATTGTTTGGGCCGGCTAAAGCCGCCAATGCAGGCGGAGTTGCCGTATCGGCTCTCGAGATGAGCCAAAACAGCATGAGAATGTCATGGACGTTTGAAGAGGTGGATGCGAAGCTCCATCAAATCATGAAGAACATTTACACCAGTGCGGTAGATGCTGCAGAAGAGTATGGCGTAGCCGGCAATCTTGTGGCCGGTGCCAACATCGCAGGCTTTATCAAAGTGGCCGATGCCATGATCGCGCAAGGAATCGTATAAATCACACAAAAAAAAGCCCTGCCGCATATGCGGCAGGGCTTTTTGCAGCTTATAGGAGCTCGCTGCGGAGCTGTTCGGCCGATTTTGGCGACAGGTACCCGAGCGGAATGTCAAACACCGTCTTGGCGCCCTGCTGTCCCTCTCTGCTCAAGCGATGCGCAGCTCTTGCATAAGACACGAGCACGCTTGCCGTAAATTCAGGGTTGCTGTCCAGCTTCAGGCCAAATTCAACAATTTGCTTGCTTCCGTTTCCGGTAACCCCGCTGCGGATGACAAATCCGCCGTGAGGCATTCCGGCATGCTCAGCCTCAAGCTCTTCTTGCGTAATAAAGGTAACGGTTGTATCGTAATCGGAGAAATAGTTCGGCATCGACACAATCGTCTGACGGATTTGCTCTTGGTCCGCGCCTTCTTCCGCAACGACGAAACAATCTCTCCGGTGCTTCTCGCGAGTGGCAAGCTCCGGTGTCTCGCCGGAACGGATCTGGTTAATAACCTCTTCTACAGGAACCGTGTATTGAACGCCTGCTTTCACTCCGGGTACGCGACGGATCGCATCGGAGTGGCCTTGGCTTACGCCTTTGCCCCAGAACGTATAATCTTTACCTTCCGGCAAAATCGCTTCGGCAAGCAGACGGTTCATGGAGAACAAGCCCGGATCCCAGCCTGTCGAGATGACGCTGATATGGCCGCCGCCCATCGCGGCTTTGTTAACCTCCTGGAAAAACTCAGGAATTTTAGCGTGCGTGTCAAAGCTGTCTACCGTATTGAACATGCTGGCAAGCTGTGGCGTTTGCTCCGGCAAATCGGTAGCCGAACCGCCGCACAGAATCATCACGTCAATCTTCCCGATATATTGCTCTGCCACTGAAATATGCTCGAAACGTGCACCGGAATTGGCCGGCATTTGCTGCGGGTCTCTGCGCGTGAAGATGGCTACCAGCTCCAAATCCGGATTTTGCCCGATGGCTTTCTGCACGCCCTTGCCCAAGTTTCCATAACCTACGATCCCTACTTTAATAGTTGCGTTCAATGTTATCCTCCCTTTGTCAGTCCATTTGCTTTGACATGATGTTTATGTACTGCTTTAAAGTATAAGTATATAGACATCACACTAATTGTAAACTATTTTATATGAAGAGGAAATTGTTTCTAGCTGCGTCATTCATATTTTCACCTGCTAGCCGATAACTTGAACAACGTTTCCTTCCTGATCTTTGATTTCCGTCTTCACGATTTCAATTCGGATTCCAGGTAAACCGGAAAGCTCGAAGGTGCTGACCTGCGGAACCAAACGGCTTGAGAATTCACCCGCCGTCCGATCGTCCAGGATCAACGTTACATCTCCATCCTCCGCGGTCCAGCGGCTCTCGTTCCCCGGCTCAAATACGACCCGAACCTCCGGACCTACAAGGCTCAAGCTCTTCTCCTTCAGAATTCGCCCCTGCAGCAGCTTGCCGATGATGCCCGCCTGCTTGGCGCCGATTTGGAGCGCAGCCGGGGTTTTGCTTAACCAGCCCTTTTTTCCCGGTTCAAAAGCCAGCTGGCTCACATAGAGAAATCCGGTGTTCGAGCCTTCCTCCTTCATTCCTCTATCCACGGTTTCCGAGATCGAAGATACCTTAAGAAATGAATCCCGATTCAAATCCGTTATGTAAAGCGGCATATGTTCTGCACAAGCTTGCAGCACGCCAAGCGTATTCCAGGTCTGCATCGCCTCAAGCTCTTCCCGGGTAATGCCGATCATCTGCAGGAATTCGACCCGCCCATTCGGTGTTTCCATGGCCGGCAGCTCGGGATCCTCGATAAAGGCGAGTGCGGTCAGCTGCGTATCGGCACCCAGGCAGATCGGTCCATTGGCATCCAAATAATCGCCCGAGCGAAAAATATTCCCGCTGTTAAACACGTATCTCCCCATATTCTGAAGCAGATTTAACGCCCACGCCGGCGGCTCTTCCTCATCCTCCGGCTTAGCCAGCCTGAACGTCAATTCAAAGCCGTAACCGCTCTCCTCCAGATGATCCGATTCTTTATCATAGAGCTCGCTAAAACCATAGGTAACCATATGCCAATGCGGAATTGGCGTATCCGAGACATAAGCGCTGATTCCATTCAGCGGATCAGGTCCTCCAAGCGCATACGGAATCAGCGCTCCGTAATGCTTCGGCTCCTGCTCTCCATATCGCTTCAGCAGTGCATCGTCAATCGCGTCCCAGCCGGGTGCGTTATCTTCATATGTCATATCCTGTTCCCTCCCGTTATCGTTTCCATCCTAAACTTCACCCTATCCGCCCCAGTTAAATCATATCCCCTTCCATTAGGCGGCGCATTCAACAATTACCGATAATACAAGCAAGGAAGCTTCAGGACGATAGCCCAGCCTCCTCCTTCACTTCATTATATAGGACATATTGGGGCATGAAGAAGTTTCCAGAGAAGTGTATAATAGTACCATATCAACTAAGGAGCCTACATGTTCATGAAAAAATTAACGGCATTATTAGTAACCATAACGCTCACCGCTTCGCTTGCAATCTCTTCGCTGGCCCTGCAGCCGGACTCTGCCGACGCGGCCTCCGCCAAGGAATGGATACAAATCTCCGAAAGGACGTCCTATTACGGCGAAGCGGCTGACGGCCAGCCTAACGGACGCGGCACCATCAAGTGGGGCGACGGCAAACAATATTCCGGCGATTTCATGGACGGGAAGCGTGCCGGGAGCGGTAAATACATTAACGAATACCAACTGGACGGCGAAGCGCATAAGGTGGTGTACAGCGGCCGCTGGAACCATGACAAAATGGATGGCGAAGGCATCCTGACCCATAAGGTGACATTGCCGGACGGGTCCGTCCGATGGAACCAGATCCAGAAAGGGACATTCAAGGCAGGCGTCTTCCAAAACGGATACGATGTGATTCATGCCGTGGCCGATCCCGACTACAGCTTTACCTACAAGAAGGGCCAGGAACTGCTCGTGATTATGGGCACCAATCAGGACATGAAAAAAAACTGGGCGAGCGGAACGATGTTCAGCGCTCAATACAAGAATGGTTCCGTCAACCATCGTTACTCGATCTTCCCGGCCAATTCGGCAGCCGAGCAGCGTCAGAACGACGCCGCGCTCCGATATTTCAAGAACATTCAAACCAAGATTGCTCCGCATCTGCAGCAATTCGAAGCATTGTCCAAGCAGGTTCCGTTAAAATAACCCGCCATAAAAAGAACCCGGTATTGCCAAGGCAGAACCGGGTTCTTTGATTTAACCGGAGTGAATTCACCGTCTTGCTGCGCCCGTCCCTCGTTCAGCATCGTGATCGTCTTATCGATTCGCCGCTTACGCGTCTCCATCGTCTTGGCCCTTTAATTGACAGCGCCAAGCGGCGCAGGTTGGCTGTAGGGCAAACGATCAAAGAATTGACGGGCCGCCGGATTCTGCTCACTCAGGCTTATTCCGTCATCCCTATTGTGCCGTCCAGCCGCCATCTACAAGCAGCAAGGTGCCCGTCACGAGGTCGGAGGCCGGTGATGCCAAATAGATAACGGCGCCGGCCACATCGCCTATGGTGCCGATCCGGCCTGCCGGGATCCGCGCCAATACGCCGTCCTGAAACTCAGGGGAGTCCAATCTCTCGGCCGTTCCCGGCGTATGGATGAAGGTGGGACCCACCGCATTGATGTTGACGCCTCGGCTGGACCACTCCAGCGCCAGCACCTTCGTCAGCTGGTTAACGCCGCCCTTGGAGGCGCAATAGGCAGCGCCTTCGGTAATCCCGACGACGCTGACCTGCGAGCTGACGTTGATGATTTTTCCATAACCCTGCTCCAGCATAAGGCGGCCGGCAGCCTGACAGCAGAAAAATACGCCTTTCAAATTAACGTCCATCATCTCGTCCCAATATTCTTCCGTAATGTCTTCCGCGAGCATGCCCTCTCCCAAACCCGCGTTATTGACCACGATATCTAGCCGGCCAAAGTCCTCGGCTACCTGTCTAAATACGGATCGGACCTGCCCCACATTGCGTACATCCAGCTCATAGGCCTTGGCCTGGCCTCCCGCCCGGGAGATTTCCTCAACCAACCGATCCAGCGACGCTTTGCTTCGTGCCATGACGGCAACCTTGGCTCCTGCCGCTGCGAGCGCTTGGGCTAGTCCGTAACCGATGCCTTTGCTGGCACCCGTCACGATTGCTATTTTATCCTGAATGCTGAAATTGGGCTGCATAGGGTAAACCTCCATCACCTTGGATTCGTTTGTGTAGTTACATTAAAGCATGACGTCTTGGCCTCGGGCAATCATTTCGGATGTTCTGAGAGCAAAGGCTGTCCACAACTCCTGAAACACGAAAATTGCATCCATAGAGGAATCTCCCCCTCAGGGATAGAAGTGAGGGATATCGTATCGTTGTATTTTAGATATGAAGGTATGGAGGAGCCAAAAATGAGCGAACGGTTAACCGAAGCGCAGCAGCAAGCGATTCTTCATGTCGAATCGTTAGCGGCGAGCACACGGAAGAGCACCGCGGCCATGACGGAGCATATTTTACGAAAACATGGAAAAGATCCCGTTACGATGCGCCGACTGTTAACGCGCATCGAAAAGCATGCCCGTGTCACGTTGAATTTCCATCCGGATCGGATACTGCCTACAGGCCGCTTCGTCATCGAATCACTCCTGACGGAAGGCTTATATCATAACCAATTCATCACGAGCGTGACCAACGGAAGCCGTACGGCCTACCCGGGCGGCGACCGCGACCAATGGGAACGGCTCCTGTTTGGCGGAGCCTACCAGCAGCCCGGCGTTCGCCATGACGAGCGGCCGAAGTACGGCGCACTCAATCTCATGAATTATGCTGACGGGGCGTCTCCCCGCTTCGGTTCTTGTTTTCTGGTGCTGTCCCCGGGCATATTGAAGCGCAGCACCTTTACATTCGGTGACAGTCATGCAGCCCCCGAGTTTGTAGGCACCCTCCGTCAGTGGGATGCGATTCTAGCTGCGCTCTTGCAGCAAGTGGAATCCACCGGCTCGGCCCTGGGTTCTCCGAATAAAAATATTCCAGCTATGCTGGAGCGGCTGATTCATCTTCCTTCCTCGCATACCGGTCCCTCCGGACCGGTCGGCCGCTCCTTGGACGATTATATTGAAGCACAGATCCATGGTCCCATCGACTTGTCCAGCGATGCGGAGGCCCTGGTTGCCGATCCGTCCTACAAGCATACCCCGATCGGCCGCCTGCTCCATGCGCTGTGTGAGCGATATCATCTTGCCCTGTCCTGGCATCCGGGGTTCTCTCTTGCCGTGCAGGATGTCCCCGATGACTTCCGGGGACCCGCCATGCCGCCGCTGGCCAAGCGGGTCGACCAGAGGTACGCAGGCTCGAAAGGCATCCTGGATGCGGCCATCATCGGCAAAGCGGCTGCTCACCTGGAGGATGATCCAAGCCATTGGAGCGATTGGGGAACCTATGAAGAGACTTTTCAGCATCTCAAACAGCTGTGGCATGTGCTCGTAAAATATGGACATCCGAATCCGAATGCCGCAGACCTCTAAGCGGCGTTTGCATCTCAGCGTTTCAAACGGAATCCCCGCCCGCGGAATAGCATGGCTAGCGAAATCTGTACAGAAACGGCTAGGCCTATCCGCTGCAGCTTCTTATATATTGATCTTAGAAAGGATGATGACCGGATGGATTGGGTCCAGCGGATGAATGAAGCCATCGGCTATATAGAAGCGAACATAACCGAAGAGATCGATTACGCTGAAGCGGCGCAGGTCGCCTGCTGCTCCGCATCCCATTTTCAACGCATGTTTCCGTTCATTACGGATGTCACGCTCTCCGAATACATACGGAGACGGAGATTGACACTAGCCGCATTCGAGCTGCAAAACAGCGACATCAAGGTCATCGACCTTGCACTTAAATACGGCTATGATTCTCCGGAAGCGTTCGCGCGTGCATTCCAGAACATGCACGGCACAACGCCAACGGCCGCTCGCCAGGCCGGTACCAAGCTAAAGGCCTATCCCCGCATCTCCTTTCAATTCTCCATGCGAGGGGCTGCCGAATTGAATTACAGAATCGAAGAAATGAAGGCATTTTCCGTTATCGGTTTCAAGAAGCAAGTAAGCACGCAGCGCGCCTATGAAGATGTTCCCCTTCTCTGGAAAGACGCCCATGCGGAAGGCATCTTCGACAAGTTGTGGAACTACCGTGCACAAGATCATCCCATCCGGGGAATTCTCGGGGTTTGTGCAGACGGCGACTACGGGAAGAACGAGTATTTCGACTACATCATGTCCGTCGTATCGACGCATAATCCTCCGGAACCGATGGTGTTGCGGCATTTCCCTGCCGCTGCATGGGCGGTATTCGAACTGGAAGGAGATCCGAAGGGCATTGCGGAGATGTGGAAGCGTCTTTACACCGAGTGGATTCCGTCCCATGCCTACGATCTTGCGCCGCTGCCTGCAATCGAATGCTATCTTCCCCCGGATGAGTATAAGAACGAATTATGGGTTCCTGTCATTCGAAAGTCGCAATAAGTATTGCTGCTGAAGACATGTTTAGGGGCTCACCGCATCAAAGGCCATAAATCATAGGGTTTACGGCCGACCATGGTGCAGTGAGTCCCCATCATGTTTTCCTGCCGAAATGAAACAGCCCCAGCGCCAACCAGCCCGCCGTCAACAATGCCGTGCCGATGAGCACCGGAAAGGGGCCAAATTGATAAATCAAGGGCACCGAGAGTGCCGTAAACAAACCTCCGCCCAAGATCGGCTCAAACAACAGCTGCTTATAGCCAAAACTTTCGACAGAATGAGTACGGTTGTCTCCATCCACGATTCTCAGCATCAGCAGCCCTGTGGCCGTCATGCCTAGCGACTGTCCCAGATCGGCCATTCCCCGCTCAAACCAATGCTTCGGAATCATGCGGGGCGCAAAAATCATGAAGGTGAACACACTCCATCCCAGCCCTACCGCCGCGAGCATAAGAAACGGGACGAGATTATCCCCGATCACGGACAGGGACAGCGTGCCCAGCGCACTGACGATCAGAAGGTCCAGCGCCAAGCCTTGAATCCGTACGATAAGCCCGCGGCTGATTAAATAGCTCTTTCCCATTCGCCCCAGTACGATTTGAATCAGTACGCTTCCGAGCATCGCGAACGTAAACAACGGGACATACGTCATAAATTCCATGTCCGTATTCCGCCCCCACGTCCATCTTTCAAGCAGAATGAATCCTTCAAGCACAACGTATCCAATCAGAATGGAAGCGGCAATCAACCCGATGTGCAGGGTCAGCGGCTCAATGGATTCAGGCTTTGTCGTCAGCTTGCCCGCAGATCCCTGCTCTTTCTCTGCAACCATTCCCTTCAGCTCCTCAGACGGCATGTCACCCGGCTTCTCAATATGCTCAGTCTTATTGTTTCTGGCACCCCAGTTAATCAGGAAGATGCAGATGATAACGCCGCTCAGCATGCTGACCGTTGCAAGTCCGAGGGCCAAATCCGTTCCCTCTTCAAAACCGACTTGTTCAAACGTACCGGCAAGTCCGGCTGCGGTTCCGTGTCCGCCTTCAAAGGAAATCTCAATTAAAGCGCCGGCTTCGGGCGGCATGCCAAAGAACGGGACAAGCACAAGCACCGCCAGCAGAAGCCCGAGCACGTACTGCCCCCAGGACATCATCTGCCCGAAAGTCAGCTGCGGTCCGGCAATCTCCCATATTTTCTTCACGCCGGGGATCTCCTTGCCCAGAAACAAGCTTGCAAAAATAACGCTGATCAGCAGCTCCGGCAGCGCTCCCCATACTTCCAGCGCAAATTCGGGAAACAGCCCCTGGGCCAGGGCAGCATCCTCAAATCCGATAAAGCGGACCAGCCTTCCAAGCACTTCCTCGCCAAGCAGCAATACCAGCAGTCCAGCGATAATGGAGGCGGGAATAAACCACCTCTGGAAAGACCCGATACGGGTTCTCACCCATTTTCCTACCAACAATGCAAGACAGATCAACAGCAAACTCATGCCGATTTGTTCAGCAGACATCCCAGGCATTCCTCCTCGTCGTCGTTGTCATGTATGGGGAAGGTGCTTTGAATCGTTTACTCTATACTGATTAACGCGTTCGGCAGGCAGATAAACAAGATATCCTCATACGCATCAAGATCGAAATATAAAAAACCGCTCTTCATCAGAGCGGTTTGCAGCTTTTCGCATAAGTTTGTATATAAGGCTAGAAAGCCCGTCCTTCGTTGCCTGCGATGTTCCTGTCAGATCCGGCTATTCCGTTTGAACGGGAATCATGATCATAAACTCAGGGTCATCCGTGTACGGGTCTTGACTCATCGGATACTGTTCAAAATGCGTTAAATGATCCGGATTGTATTCCGAGTAGCCTTGTTCCGCAATCCAGGCATAGATATTGTTGTAAGATTGGTCGATGCTCTGCCCTTTGCGATGGGAACAAGCGGCATAGGTTAATGCGGGAACGGATATCGTAACCATCCCTTCCGGTACTTCCTCAATCCGCTCCACTTCGACGACGGCATAATGGATGAATCCATCCCCCCCGGGAGCCGCGTGGTAAGATAACCCTAGCAGGGTGTCCGCATGGATTGCGTGAGGAATCTCCGCAAGCCGATCTTGCAGCGTCCGCTGCACCGCCCGGATTCCGCCCGCGCCTGCCTCGGCAAATGTGCCCTCCCACTTCAAACCGACGGCCTGAAATGCCGGTTTTCTCGTAACCGCTGCTTCATTTCGTTGATCGATGTTCATTGGTAAATACTCCTTTATCCTCTTTTTAGTTTCATTATATACTTGGACTATGCCAGAAACTGTCACAGTATAAAAAATACCCAAGGAGCAGATTTATGCCCAAAACCGAACGGATCCTTAACGTCATGCAGCGAGTGTATGAACGGCAGAACTTCACCGTCGGCGAGTTAGCCGAGGAATTCTCGGTCTCGTATCGTACGATGCTCCGCTATCTTCATGAACTGTCCCGGCTAGGCGTCCCCTTATACGCCAATGAAGGAAAGAATGGCGGCTATTCCATTCTGACTTCTCGGCAGAAACGGGAACGAACCGAGCAGACGAACGAGACCATTCAGCGGATCATCAAACCGCGGACGCTGATCGTCGGCCTGGAGATGAAGCTCCCCTTCACGGCCTATTACATGTCTCAGGCCCTCAAGCCCAGGCTGTGGCAGGAGCTTATAAACCGGATGGAGGAGATTCCCTATATCCGCCATAAAACGCCGAACCCCTTGTTTATTGCTGCTGTGCTGAACCGGCAGCCGATCTATCATTATGTAGCAGGGTTCGAGGTCAGCACGATCCGTGATATGCCGGAGCGGATGGTGAGTTTAACCCTGCCGACCCAGGAATATGCGATGTACACCCATGAAGGTCATTCCGAACGGGAGGATACCGACCAGTCCTATTCCTATGTTCTTCAGCTGCTGAAACAACGCGGGCTTATGCCGAACCCCGAACACTACAGCCTGGAACTGAGAACCTCGGTGCATGCCTCGAAGACCCAGATCTACATCCCTATAACCTGAGTCAGGGAACTTCATTCCGGTAAAATGGTACGCTGGGGGATGCGCATATTCAGGCTTACCCCTTGGCGATATAAAAAAGCGAGCCCGGTCTTTTCCGGAGCTCGCCTTTGCTCAATTAAATGGCTTTCGGATTGTCGACCACGGGATTTACATCCGCATCATAATCCACGCCGTCGGTTTCAAAGCCGAACAGCTGGAAGAATTCGCGGCGGTAACCGGCAAGGTCGGTCAATTCTTCGATATTTTCACTGGTCACTTTGCTCCACAATTCGGCTACTTCGGCCTGAACGTCCTCGCGAAGCTCCCAATCGTCGATACGGATACGGCCCTTCTCGTCCACCGGGGTTTCTTGCCCGTTATAGAGACGATCGGAGAACAGACGGTAAATCTGCTCGATGCAGCCCTCGTGCAGTCCCTTTTCCTTCATGACTTTGTACAGCGCCGATACATACAGCGGCACGACCGGAATCGCCGAGCTCGATTGAGTCACTAACGCTTTGCTGACTGTCACATAAGCGCGTCCGCCTCCGGTGGCAAGCTTCTCGTTCAGTTTCAGCGCCGTGGCCTCCAGGTGATCCTTGGCTTGTCCGATGGATCCATCCCGATAAATGGCTTTGGTAATCTCGGAGCCGATATAGGAGAACGCAATCGTGGTCACGTCAGGAGCCAATACGCCGCCTTCTGCCAGTTCGTTCATCCACAATTCCCAATCGTCGCCGCCCATGACCTCAACGGTGTTCTTCACTTCCTCTTCCGTCGCCGGTTCAATCGTAACCTCCGTCACTTCACCGGTGTGGAAGTTAACCGTTTTGTTGGTATACGCCGGTCCGATCGGCTTCAATACCGAGCTGACCGTCTCGCCCGTTTCAGGGAGCGTGCGTCGAGCCGACGCAACGCTGTAGACCACGAGATCGACCTGGCCCAGCTCTTTGCGGATCAGTTCAACCGTTTTGGCTTTGGTCTCCTGCGTGAAGGCATCTCCCGTCACGCTGTACGATTTCAAGCCGGCGGCATCAGCTGCCTTCTCGAAAGCGGCCGAATTGTACCAGCCCGCCGATGCGGTCCGTTTCTCGGTGGCCTGACTTGGACGATATACGCCTACGGTATTCGCCCGGGCGCCGAATGCGGCAGCTACTCTGGCCGACAAGCCGTACCCCGTGGAGGCGCCGATGACCAGCACATTGCGCGGCCCTTCGATTCCAGGCTGCTTCAGTACATAATCGATCTGCTCCTGCACTTGGGCTTCGCAGCCTACAGGATGGGATGTCGTGCAAATAAATCCGCGTGTTCTAGGTTTAATGATCATATTGTATATACCTCTCTTTTCGTATCCGTCGTTTCATACCTATGTATGGTCTGCCAAGTTCCCCTCTATTTTAACTGTTTTTTGCGGAGAGAGGAAATGTTTTGACGGGAAAATCAAGAAAACCTCCCTTTGGTGTGACGAGGCTTCAGCCTGCATTCCTTCCAAAGAGAGGTTCTTTATGTTTAATGCGCTATATCTGCTACCATAAAACACCAAACGGATTATTTGAATGAAGCATAACCCTGGTCGGCCATGACCACGCTGCCCGTAATCGCAGCCGCTTCATCCAGCGACACGAGATACACGGTATCGGCGACCACTTCGGGCTGCGTCAATTCTCCGCCCATGACTTTGGCTCTCATGGAATCCAGCATGCCGGAATCTTTATAGCCCTGGATGATCGGTGTATCGACGGCTCCAGGAGCAACAGCCACAACACGAATGCCGTATGGCGCCAGTTCAAGCGCAGCGGATTTGCTCATCATGATGACGGCACCTTTTGTCGCATGGTAAGCAAATGTTCCCGGCGAAGCCAAGAAGCCGAATACGGAAGCCGTGTTGATGATAACGCCTTTAATGCCCAGTTCTTTCATTTTTCTGCCTGCCGCGATGATACCGTAGGCAACCCCATGCTGATTCACGTTAATCGTGCGATGGTAAAGATCCATGTTTTGTTCAAGGACCGGCCCGGCGCCGCCAATGCCGGCATTGTTGTGCATGACGTCGATGCGGCCGTAGAGCTCAACCGCTTTATCCACAAGCGCCTCCACGCTTTCTTGTTTGGAAACGTCGACTTGAACGAATGAAGCTTCGCCGCCTTCTGCTTTGATCATATCGACGGTCTCTTGCCCGGCAGTTTCATTAAAATCGGCAACGACGACGCGATCGCCTTTTCTTGCGAATGTAAAGGAGACTTGGCGGCCGATTCCGCTCGCTCCGCCGGTAATTACCGCTACACGTTGTTCTGACATTATCAATGACCTCCTAGGGTAAAATAGCGTTATGATTTGAACATTGTGTGTCCATGTCCTTGTGTTCATAGTAATACCGGGTTATATTTAAGTAAATTTAAACATAATTAATGTTACTTAACTTAAATTTAAGGATGAGGTCATATGAATCTCGAACAATTGGAATATATCGTGGAGACGGCCAAGACAGGATCGTTAACCAAGGCAGCCCACAATTGCAACGTTACCCTTTCTGCGGTGAGCCAAGCCGTGTCCAGCCTGGAAGACGAGTTTGGTTTCTCTTTGTTCACCCGTTCGCGGCTTGGTGCCGTACCTACAGCCGAGGGTCAGCGGATTCTGCAGAAAGCTTATGCCATTTTGGAGCAATTTCAGGAGCTCAAGGCGGAGGCCGAAGGCTATTCTAATTTGCTTGGCGGGTCATTGCGGATTGCTACCGTTCCGGTGCCTTTAACGCTGTCCATCGATGCCATTATCCGGTTCAAAAAAGACTTTCCGCAAATCAAACTCGATATCACGGAGAAAGCGACGCTCGATATTATTGAGGATATCAAGCAGAATCACGCGGATATCGGTCTGATCTTCGTCGATGAATCCATCATTCATCAGCATCGCGGCCTGCATTTCGGGAAGCTCCTCGAGAGCAAATTCGTGGTGGGGGTCAGCCGCCAATCCCCTCTCGCCATGCGGCAATCGATCACGCCCGAAGAACTGCGTGAATATCCCCTGGTCCTGTATAAGGATGACAATCTGTTCAAGCTGATGGATGTATTCCAGGAGCAGTACGGGGACATGGAGGTGCTATTCTCCACCAACCAGACGAGGGTCATACAGAAGCTCGTCGAAGAGAATGTGGCGGTTACGGTAGGGGTCGACTTGTCCTTCACCAGCTTCGCTTCCGTTCCTTCGGGAAACATCGTGACGCTGGAGCTGGAGATGCCCCCCGGCCTCGCCGCTTCCTCCTTCGGGTGGGTACAGCTCGGAACCCACCACCTGTCGAAGCCGGCGTCGATCTTTCTGGACAAGCTGAAGCATCAGATTGGTTAAGGGGCTTAGGTTCGCCGAATGAAAAGCCAACCGGCAAATCGGGTCGTGGCATTATTCCCAGTCTCCCCGTTCGCCGGTTGGCTTTTTAACAAGATCGGTATTTATGTTAATGAATTACTCAAGCGTCAAACTCACCGGGCAATGATCGCTTCCGAGCACATGACAGTCGATCTCGGCATCCTTCAGCTTTTCGGCTAAACGGGCAGACGTCAGGAAATAGTCGATGCGCCAGCCGATATTCCGCTCCCTCACCTTGGCCATATAGGACCACCAGCTGTATACGTCCGTACGGTCCGGGTAGAAGTGACGGAAGGAATCGATAAAGCCCGCTGCCAGCAGATCTGTCATTTTGCCGCGCTCCTCCAGCGTGAAGCCGGAATTTCCATGATTGGATTTGGCATTTTTCAAGTCGATTTCCTGATGCGCCACATTCAGGTCCCCGCATACGATCACGGGTTTGCGTTCGTCGAGCTGAAGCAGGTAAGTGCGGAACCGTTCCTCCCACTCCAGCCGATAATCCAGCCGGCTCAGGTCGCGTTTCGCGTTCGGCGTGTATACGTTCACGAGATAGAAGCCCTCAAACTCCAGCGTGATCACTCTGCCCTCGGGCTCGCTGTCTTCCTCCAGGCCATAGCGAACGGACATTGGGGCGATTCTCGTAAATACCGCCGTTCCCGAGTACCCCTTTTTCTCCGCATAGTTCCAATACTGCTGGTATTCCGGACCCAGATCGAGCTCGATCTGTCCCGCTTGCAGTTTCGTTTCCTGCACGCAAAATATATCGGCATCCGCCTCATTAAAATAATCCATAAAGCCTTTCGTTACGCAGGCCCGCAATCCGTTGACGTTCCATGATACTAGCTTCATATCGTAACCTCCGTGGTATCCATATCGTTTTGCGCGTTGAATCTATGAATCTTCTAAATTCTATAATGGTATCATGTCGCGGGTGAAACGAACAAGACGCTTCGCTCCCTTTCATCATAACTTCATGAAACGATAAGTTGAGGCCTTGCGTGCATAATCCCGCCCCAAATCAGGAACAACATAAACGTAAACGAAGTGCGGTCATTTCGCACCCAGTCGATGAGAATCCCACAAAAGGAGGAGTACAGCAAAATGACTGGCAGAAACAGCAAGCCTAAGAACGACGGTCCTTCCAGCAGCCCTGAACGTTTGGATCAATACGGGGACAAGCTGGCTTCCGAGAACGAAGAGGAGTTCACCTCCGCGGCCGAAGAGCATTGTCGGGATCAGGAATAGGAAATTCCTTGCTGATCGGAACTGCCTCCTGTCTCACAAACAGGGGTCAGTCCCGATTCAACGTAACGGGTGTTTTTTCGATGCCTATCAGCTATAACTCTTCCGTTCCTTTGTTACGTTATTTCACTTTATGTTCTGTTTTCAAGCCTGATTGCTGGGCCAGACTGCCTCCAGCTGGATGCCGTTATTATCGATGAATATATAATTGCGGATGCCGCCCAGATCATAAATATCGGTCATAACAACACCGTGCAGACGGAGTTTATCCCGCAAAGCCAGCGCATGTTCCTCCGACGGCAGGGCGAACGCGATATGCTGAAGCGCCCCCGGTAAGGAACGGTATAAATCCTCAGATTCCGGTTCCTGTGCTAAACGCTTTAACGTCTCTGCGCTTTGGAATATTTGCGCCTCCTTGTATTCGAAAAAGTGTATCCCCCACGTCTCCGTGTCTCCGGGCTTCACAAAACAATGTCTTCCACGGCCTTTTACCGCCCGAAATATATCCCCTGCCTGCATGCCGAGCAAGTTCACATAAAAATCAAGCGTAGCATCTAAATCACGAGTAACCAAAGCGATGTGATGAAACCCCTGCCAATGCAACTCTCCATGCACAATATCCTCAGAAGGACGACTCATGGCATATCCAGCTCCTTTTTATTGGATTTATAGACGAATCGATAACGGAACAACAAAATTAAAATGAATATGACGAGCCACTGGCCAGCCAGCAATGCTTCAAAAGTTTGGCCTACCCTCCACTCAGATAGAACCGCTCCCGCCATAAGCAAGGTCAAGACTGCCGCTGCATAGGACGTTGCTCGAGGAATGACCAGCAGAATGGCGCCCACAACCTCAAGCAGTCCCACCGCGATCCTTGACCAGGCCGGGTAACCTAATTCGTGAAACATCTCAACCATTTGGCCCGCCCCCATCAACTTCTGAATGCCGTTTTGAGCATAAAACAAAGCGGTCCCCCAAACGACAATCCAGCCGATAACAATCAGCCATTTTTTCATTTACGATTGCTCCTCTACTAGTAATTAGAAATCTAACTATTTTCTCAAAAAAAAGAGCACCTTTCTCACTCTTTTTCGAACAGACCGACCATTTTCACAAGCAGCTTCTTTAATGTCTCGAATTCTTCCTCCGTCATCCCTTCCCTGACATGGCGGTCTACATCCGCTGCCAGATGTTGGGTCTCCTCCGCTAACCGCAAACCTTCATCCGTTAGAAATATCCGTTTATAGCGCCCATCCTCCGGATGATCTTTGCGGATAACCAGTCCTTTGGCGGCCAAACCGTTGATCAGGCTGGTCACGCTAGGACGTTCAATCATCAGTACCAGCTCCAGCTCGGAAGAGGTAATACCCGGAAAATGACGGATTGCCCCGAGTGCACTCCACTGCGTATGGGAAAGCCCAGTCGCTTTCAACTCTTTCTCCATTTCACGCCGAAGCGTAATATAACTGTTTTTGACCAAACGGCCGATCGGCCCTTGATCCCACTTCCATTCATGTTGCTGTGCTTCCCGCTTCATTACGGCATCGCCTCGATTATATAGTTAGAATTCTAATTATTATATTATGCAAATTCCCCTTCCGATGTCAATCCCTTTAACTATAAAACAGCCGTCTCCCGATCATCTCGGCAGACGGCTGCACGCGATATAACTATTATTTCACCAAACTTTCCAGCACGTCATCAATGATCTGGCTGTTGGCAATCGTGCCGGTATAGAGCCAGCTTGTATCTTTTCCATATTCGTAGATGTTGCCGTTCTTGACGGCCGGAATATTCGCCCAGAGCGGATCCTGAAGCACCTCGGCGCCTTCGCCGTCGCTGTTAATAAAGAACAGATGATCCGCGTCGAGCTCGGCCAATTTCTCCAGGGAAATGGAGGACCAGTTGCCGGTAGCCGATGCCGAGATTTCCTTCACCACACCCGGTACGGTGAGTCCCAAGTCGCCGTACATAACGGCGCCGCTGGACAGCGTCTCGCTGACAACGAACAATTTGCCGCCGACAAGCCATATAGCCGCAGCGGATTCACCACTGATCGCCTGCTGGAGTTGCTCCCTGGCATCCTTGGCCTTCTGCTCGTATTGGTCAAGCGCCGCTTTAGCTTCCTCCTCCATGCCAAAGATTTCGCCCACTTTCTTCAGCTCTTCGCGCCAATCGTTATTGACTTCGTTGCCGATGACGTAGGTAGGAGCAATCTTGCTGTACTGGCTGTATTTGTTGCCTTCTACCATGGAAGCGGAGTCCATGATCAACAGGTCCGGCTGAAAGCTTGCTACCGCTTCAAAGGGAAGATCATGCTCGATGGTCGGCACGTCTTTTAACGCATCCTGCAGATAATCCTGCACGCTTCCGCCCTTGACCGACCACTGCGCGATCGGGGTAATGCCCAATGCCACCAGGTTATCCTCCAAGTAAGAAGCGATCACCCGTTTCGGCTCCGCCGGAATTTTCACTTCATGGCCCATGGCGTCCGTCAACGTTCGTTCCGTCTTCACTTCCGTGCTTCCTTCCTCCGGCTTCGCTTCGGTGCCGCCGTTCTGCTCGCTTGGCGTTGGCGTCCCCGTCGGCTCGTTACCGGCTGCGTCCTTGCTGTTTCCGCAAGCTGCAAGCAGCGTTAAAGCCGCCAGCAGTCCTGCGATAATCCATATTTTTTTCTTGAAAAGACTCATTTTTCGTTTCCCCCTATGTATATTTTTTTGGCGCAATCACTAGCATTCTACGGATGAAGTGATATAATAACAATAACCATGATAATGAAATTCATTCTCATTTACAATACGTTATTTCAATATTTTTATCAACATAAAGGTTTAGGTGAACATGCAGGCAAATCATCCCAATCACAAAACAACCGCAAAATCCATTTACCGTCCCAAAACAGCGGCGGCCGTCATTCTCCTGGGGCTTGCTCTGCTGGCTGCCGCGATGGCATCTTCGATTATCTATGGCGCGTCGAACATTAAACTGTCCACCATATGGGAGGCGTTTGTCCGTTTCGATGCCGATTCCACCCCGCACCAGATTATCCAGAGACTTCGAATGCCAAGGGCCTTGGCAGCTGCGCTGATCGGCGGTTCCTTGGCCGTATCGGGAGCCATCATGCAGGGCATGACAAGGAATGCGCTCGCCTCCCCTTCCATTATGGGCGTCACCGCCGGTGCCTCCTTCATGATGTCGATCGGGTTTGCCTTTATGGAGTCGCCATCCATTACTGCGCTCATGCTGTTATCTTTTGCAGGCGCCGGCCTGGGGGCCGGGCTTGTGCTGCTGATCGGCTCGTTATCCAAACGGGGATTGACGCCTGTCAAGCTGGCCTTGGCCGGGTCAGCCGTTACCGCGCTGCTGAGCTCGATATCCTCGGCCATTGCCATCCGCTTTAACGTTGCCAAGGATATCAGCTTCTGGTATGCCGGTGGCGTGTCGGGCGTGCAATGGGTGAACGTGAAACTTCTGATCCCCGTCGCCATCGTCGGGCTGCTGATTGCGCTGGCGCTCAGCAGATCCATTACCGTCATGAGCCTGGGCGAGGAAGTCGCTACCGGGCTTGGCCAAAAAACGGGAACCGTCAAGTTCCTGGGGACGCTCGTTGTGCTGCTGCTGACAGGCGCAGCGGTGGCTGTAGGCGGAACGATCGGATTCGTGGGGCTCGTCATCCCGCATATCGTCCGCTTCATCGTCGGACCCGACTATCGGCTGATCATCCCTTGCTCCGCCGTTATGGGAGCACTTCTGCTGGTGTTTGCCGATGTGGGTGCGCGGATGATCAATCCTCCGTTCGAGACGCCGGTCGGCGCAATTACGGCGATGATCGGCGTTCCCTTCTTCCTCTATCTTGCACGGCGCGAAGGGAGAGGGCTGTAACGATGAATACAACGAGAAAAATCATGTCCGTATCCATGATCCTACTGCTGGCTATCATTGCCGTATTTCTGGTCAGCCTGAATATGGGGACGATGAAAATCCCGCTGGCCGAAGTGGTCAAAGCGTTCAACGGGACAGGTTCCGAACAGAATTATACCGTCCTGATGCACTTTCGCCTGCCACGCATGGTCATTGCCATCCTGATCGGTGCGGGAATCGCCGTCTCCGGCGCCATACTGCAAAGCGTTTCGCGAAACGCGCTGGCAGACCCGGGCATTCTGGGCATCAACTCCGGGGCAGGATTGGCCGTCGTACTGTATATTTTTTATTTTCAAGGAAGCTCGTTCAGTTCCGGCATATGGTCCGTCTATATCATGCCTTTTGCCGCGCTAGTCGGTGCATTTCTTGCAGCCTTCCTCATCTATTCGCTGGCCTGGAAGCAAGGCGTCACGCCGATCCGGTTGGTGCTTGTGGGGATCGGCATCAACGCGGCCTTCGGGGCGCTGATTATCGTATTCCAGCTGATGATGGACCCTAACAATTTCATGCAGGCCACCATCTGGCTGTCCGGCAGCATCTGGGGGGCAAGCTGGGAGTATGTCGTTGCGATCCTTCCGTGGATCCTGTTCCTGGTTCCTTGGGCGGTATATAAATCGCAAAATTTGAATGTGCTCAACCTGGGAGACCACACGGCTGCGGGGCTTGGGGTTACGGTCGAGCGCAAGCGAAGAACGCTGCTGCTCATCTCCGTTGCCCTGGCGGGCGCCTGCGTCGCCGTTGGCGGCGGCATCGCGTTCCTCGGACTCGTAGCTCCGCATTTGGCACGCAAGCTGGTGGGTCCCCGTCATCAGGGAATGCTGCCTGTCTCCGCGCTTCTCGGCTCGCTGGTGCTGCTTGTGGCCGATATGATCGGCAAGAACCTGATGGCCCCTTACGAAATCCCGGTCGGCTTGGTCGTTTCCTGTCTCGGAGCGCCTTACTTTATTTATTTGTTGATCAAGGATTAAGGTGGAATGGGTCTAACTAAAAAAGACGGCGATCGCTCCCGGTCTATGCAGGAGGAAATCGCCGTTGTTTAGTATCATGCGTCTGAGCTTGAATATTAAATTGCCTGTGGGACCTACTCCCATCCAATTTCTGGTACAACCGCTATACGTGGCTATGATTCAGCTCGGACGCAACCTTTTTATTCGCGAGACTGCTTGCATACGGAATAAATACGGCAAGCGCCAGCGCAAGCATGATTCCCATAATAATGGCCACGAATGGAGCATTTATATGGATAGGTGACGTGTCAATCAATCTACAAGCATATAACAGAATAATCCCTAACGTGACTCCTACAAACATTCCGATATATAGGTACAGCAGCACCTGCGTTAGAATGATCTGAACAAGACCCTTTTTGTCCACGGATATAGCCCGTAATACCGCAAATTCTTTACGCTTACTATAGATGTTGTTAATCAGGGAATTAAATACGCCGATGGTCACGCTTAGCATAATCACAATGATAGCACTTAGGAAAAAGGACCATACCCGCGTGTACATATTGCTTGAATTCTCCAGAGCTTGGGCATAACTGCTGATATCCACCGTTGGGAACTGCCCCTTGATGCCTTCCAGCTGATTTAATGCCGCAATCTCGTTCACTGGTGTTATATAAGCTGTACCAAAAACCGTAAACTTCGTATGGAAGGCTGCATTCGACCAATCGATATACATGTCTGTGCTTTGAATCGGCTCCGTAATGGCCGCTACCGTCAATGTTCCCGCATTCTTGAAGTTCTCTGGATCCTCGTCTTGATATACCGATAAACGAATCGGGTCGCCGATGCTTAGCGCATGTACCTCAGCATAACGTTTGGACACGATGACGGCATTCGTCACGTTCGAAATATCCGGGAGCAGCCGCTGCGCGGCCAGTTCATCCAAATCAGCCAAAACATAATCGACTCTTTCGCCATTCTCCTTTTTGGCGGGACTTAACCGGCTGACCGTGCTTACTTCCTCGATCCCTTCCAATTGCGATATCCGCTGCTTTAATTGATCAGGGTCAATCGATGACGAGCTCTCCAGCCGGTCGACAACCCGAATATCCGCGGCATACTGCTTCTTGATATAATTCCGATCGTTATGCTGTATCGTGTTCAGAAGAGATGAGCCGATGACGGCAATCATCATGGCAAGGCTGATCGTCAGAATAACGAAGGTGTTTTTCTTGACCTGCGGCACAAGATTTTTGATTGCAACATACGAAACGCGCCCCCCTAGCAGCTTCAACACAGGCGACACCTTAGCCAACACACCGGGAAGGTATACGGGAACCATCGTAAACACGGACCATACGAACAATAGAAATCCTATTAAAAAGCTTAACTCCGGGTTAGCTGACGGCGTACCCGAGAATACGATCCCAAAGAGGATGAAAAACAGGCAGGCGGCCATCAGCACTTTCCCTAATGTTTTTCGTCCCTTCCGCCCTTTAAAATCGGTATTCTGGTTCATCTCCAGCATCTTAAGCGGCAGTATCTCGGTGCTTCTGTAAGCAGGAATCAACATAAATAACTCCAGGATGATAAAGCTTGCCACCGCTACCATCGTCGCAACTCCAACATCAAAACGGCTATCCGTCAGCGGAACCAGAAACAGTCCGGATATCCATGGGATAATGTAAGTGTAACCTAGTAGGGATACCAGCAAACCGCTCAGAACACCGACCCCATTCGTAACCGTGCATTGGATGAACACCATCTTAAACAACTGTTCGGTTTGCGCGCCCATAGACCTGAGAACGGCGAATTGGAAGCGGTATTTATGCAACATGCCTTCGAAATTGGACACGATCAGCAGGGAAATGACCATAACAATCAGGACCGAGATGACCAGGATGTAATTGCCCAAGAGAGACAAAGAGGCTTTCAATGTTGAATTCTGCGCGACAATCTCGATCGTTAGCCCGGGCATTGTAATTGCTCACTCAGAACCAACAGATCGGTATCATCCGCCGCCTGCACCATCACATAACTTGACACCGCATCATGCTGGGCTCCTGCAGCCTTAATCTGCTGGACTTCCTCCCGGTTCATAAGCAGCAGATCCGACATGGTACCTGCAGCGGCAACCGAATCGCCAATGATCTCCGTGACTGTGTACGCTTTCCCTTCAACCTTCATCCGACTGCCCACCCGCAGCTGTAACTCCTCTGCAAGCGACTCGTTCACAATCAACTCCTCGCGTCCCGGATATGCTGTGAAATGATATCGGCTCATCGACAACGCATCATTATCAATACCGGCAACGGCTACAGGTGCAGCAAGATCATTAACGAACATGTGGGACAGCATGACCGGAGAGACCTGTCGCACCCCGCCCGTGGACTGCATTAAATCCATAATGCGTTGATCTGATGTCTCATGGTCCACTTCGTTAGTGTATCCCACCATCATGTCGACATCGCCATACTGCTGTTTCACTTCGTGGTCTATGGAACGGTTGGCATTCGCCATAAATGAAGACATCGTGATCATCAGAAACACGGCCAAACTTATGCTAATCACGGGAAAGGACAGAATCGACTTGTTACGGGCCAGTATACGAAGGGCTATGCCTCGCAGTGAATGAATCATGCGGATAACTCCATCATCTTCTTGAATATGTTCAATATCGGATCCATCTTTCGCTCTCCGCTGCTCTGATACTGATCCACGATTTGACCGTCATGGAAAAATAACACCCGATCCGCATAAACCGCTACATTCGGATCATGCGTTACTATAATCATGCTTTGATTGAAGGCGCTTCTCATCTCCACCAAAGCTTCAAGAATTTCCTTTGAGGTATTGTAATCCAGATTGCCGGTAGGCTCGTCTGCCAGCAGCAGCGGCGGACTCGTAATCAGCGCCCGGCCGATGGCGACCCGCTGCTGCTGTCCCCCTGACAGCTGAACAGGCCGTTTCTTCCTCCAGCTCTCAAGTCCAAGCAGACTGAGCATGTCATGGACTTTGTGCTGAATTTCCGCCTCCGATGCCCCTTGCAAAATCAAGGGAATCGCCATGTTCTCTTCTACGCTTAGATCATTCAATAAATGAAAAGATTGAAATACAAAACCGATATTTTCACGCCGGTAGTGGGTTGCATGAGGTTCCACAAAGATGTTGTCCATGACCTTTCCCTTTAACTCGATGGTACCTGAGCTTGGCGTATCCAGGGAACTGATAATGTTCAGCAGGGTGCTTTTTCCGGAGCCGCTGGTTCCCATGATGGCCACCAATTCACCTTCCGCAACCCCAAAAGACACATCCTTTAAAGCTTGAACTTTAAATCCGTCTCCATCATAGGTTTTGTGGATATTGCGAACCGATAACAAACTCTTCTGATTCATCCAATCCCTCCACTCGATTTATTTGTCTATACCTGGATAAAATACTCTATGAGTATATCAGATTTGGTTATATATGTAATCTAATGGAATCCATGGAATGTAATTGATCAGTTTGATATCTTATTGGCATAAACATCCAAAGAAAAAAAGACCGCGTTACGCGGTCTTTCATAAGCCATACAGCTGCGAAGCGCAGCTTCGATATTAGTGAGCGCTCACCAGGATCTTCACCTGGTTTTTCTCTTTAAGCAGAGCCTCAAAGCCCCGGTCGATAACCTCATCCAGTTTAATCCGCTGGGTGACCAGCTTATCCGCCGGGAAGAAGCCTTTTTCCATCAGGCTGATAACAGCAGGGAATACGTCGCGATAGCCGATGATTCCGGTAATGTTACGTTCCTTCATCACGATGTCATTCGGCACGATCGGAGCGGAGGTTTCGAAGATGCTGACAATCATAATCTGTCCGCCGATCTTCGTCGAGTTGATCGCTTGGGTAAGAACCGGCGGAACCCCGGTCACCTCGAATGCCACATCGACTCCGGCACCGGTACGTCGATGAAGTTCTTCTACCACATCGCAGGCCTTCGGATCAATGACGATAGCCCCCAATTCCTCGGCTTTCTGCTTGCGTTCCGGGGACAGCTCCACGGCGTAAATCTCGGATGCCCCCGCTGCCTTCAATGCTTCGATGACAAGCAGGCCGATCGGCCCGGCACCGAATACGACCGCCCGATCCCCGGCCTTCAGCTGGCTTTGGCGCACGGCATACAGCGCCACTGCCGAAGGTTCCACCAGAGCTCCCTGTTCATAAGAAACGCTGTCCGGAATTTTATGAACCATGTGCTCATCCGCAGCTACATATTCGGAGAATCCGCCGCCACCCCCAGCGAGCCCGAGAAAGCCCATTTTGTCGCACAGATTGTATTTCCCTTGTCTGCAAGCTTCGCATTTTCCGCATGCAAAGACAGGCTCTACAACCACGCGGTCGCCAGCCTTGAATTTCGTAACGCCCTCGCCAACCTCGACAACCTGGCCGGAAAACTCATGGCCTATTACCACCGGAGCCTGTTCTCCGGTAAGGGCGTGAGGCGTATTCTCAGGTATAAATATAGGCCCGGCCACGTATTCGTGCAGATCACTGCCACAAATCCCGCACCACTCGACCTTGATTTTCACTTTTCCGTTCGTAGCTTGCGGCTCCGCGATCGTCTCCAAACGCAGGTCCTTTACTCCATGCCAGCGCAATGCTTGCATCGTCCTCATCTCCTTATAGGTTCGAAAAAATAAAAAATGAAATAGGAAACGTTTCCGAAATCAAATATGTCACAGTTTTGACAATCTGTCAAACCCGTTCCACGAAAATGTATGAAATGTCATGGACAACTGCAGACTGCCGTTCCCCTGCTTTTGCCATGGAAATGCAGCGATTGATGCAGCATCGCTTGCTTGTTTCCGTAGTTCCCCCTGCGAATCCCGTGATGGAAGGACGAGCTTAATGTTATAATATAGTTATTGGCTCCAATCCCATCGTGTATTCGCACATTCACAGGAAACGTTTCCGATATAGAGAGGAATTTATCGAATATGGTGAACCCCAAAAAAGTAACGATTGAAGATGTCGCCAAGCAAGCGGGCGTCGGTATCGCAACCGTGTCCCGAGCCATCAACGACAGCAAGGGCATCAGTCCAAAAACGAAAGCGCGGATCATGCAGGTGATCGAGGAAATCGGCTTCAGTCCGGATACCTCCGCTCAAAGCCTGAAGGTCCGCCAGACGAATCAAATCGCTCTCGCCGTGCCCGACATCCGAAATGCGATCATCCCGGAAATCGCCTGGTCGGTCGAACAGACCGCCAAACAGCACGGCTATCGGGTCGTTCAGATCAATACGGCCGGGAACGCACGGAATGAGCTGGAAATCGTGAGGGATATCAAAAAACTGCACGTGGACGGCCTGATTATCATGCCGCTGGCCTATCCCAAAACGCTTGGCGACCTCATTAACAAATCGAGCCTCCCCATCTCCATCATTAATTACGGAAAACAACTGGGTGAAGAGTATAGAGCCGATATCGTCGGCCTCGCACGCCAGGAGGGCAGGCTTGTCATGGAGCATCTGCTGAAAATCGGGCGAAGCCGAATCGCCTACGCCGGTGCGCCCAAGGATAAAATCGAAGAGCGGTATTGGGCTTATGAACAGTCGCTGCAGAAAATCGATCCGTCGCTTGTCTATTTCGGGGAGGACTTCTCGTTTGAGACGGGGGTTCGCGCGGCGGACTATTTCTATGGCCTGAGGCATATGCCGGACGCCATCTATGCGGTTAACGATATGGTTGCCATCGGCATCGTCAACCGTTTTAAGGAGCTGAAGGTTCGGGTTCCCGACGATGTGGCGGTCGTCGGCATCGATAACAATGCATGGACCACCGTCACGACGCCGCAGATCAGTTCGGTGTCCATCATGGGTGATGAAGTGGCCCGGCTTGCGACGGAATTGCTGCTGAAGCGGCTTCGAGAGCAAAAGACAGGCCAATATGAGCGCGTGCAATTCGAGCCGCGGCTTATCGTCAGGGAATCGAGCGTGTCCGTGATCCGAAACGCAACAACCGACTAGGCGTGATTCGGACCCGTAAAGAAGAGCCCGGAACGCGATGTTCCGGGCTCTTTTCCACTTTGAATCATGAACGCTTAATGGCTTAACGTATACAAATAATAGCCATAGTCGGTAGGCGTGCCGGGATGTCCGATTTGCCGGAGCATGGCGGTTACGTTCCCCCGATGATAGGTCCCGTGATTGACCATATGCTGAATATAATCCAGGCAGCTGGCTCTAAAATCTCCGGATGGATGAATGGTGTGCAGATTCTCGTGCTGTTCGATAAACAACCGGAAGCGTGCCGCCAGATCGTCCATTAACCGGCCCAATTCTTCGATTCGCTTGCCTTCCGTTTCCGCAACCAGCCGAGCAATCGAATCCTTCAGACTCTCCAAGTACGCAGGCGACATCTCCGCGACTCCGCCCGAGTTAAAGAACGACAGCCAGCCGGAATCAATGACATAGATGTGCACCATCGTGTCATAAATGGATGGAAAGACGCTGACAATCTCCTTGCGGTATACCTCTTCCGAAAGCCCCTGCAAATATTCGCAAACCTTCCGGTTTGCCCATACGTGGTAATCATACTGCTGTAAGATCCATGTTTTCAAATCGTTGTTCCCCTTTTCATAGGCGGGGAAGCACGCAGTTTAAGGGCAATTATGCGCTAATCCCCATATAAGTTTGCCCGTGAACGATTGTTGTTTTCATCTCGAACGCCTCCTGAAATTAACCTAATCCCATTCTAACATATATGCGGCCAAATAAGCGTGAATCATCGTATGGTTCTAGTTCCAACAAAAAAAGACCGCAACAGGTTCCAAGCAACTCCCTGTCACAGCCTTGTGCGGCATGCCTTTTTTGCGTTCACCTAGGTCGGAACCGGCGCATGCAGCAGCCGATACGAGGTAGGCGATATGCGATAATACTTAGCGAATGCTCTCGAAAACGTGTGGAGATTGGAATATCCCAGCGAGAACGCCACCTCCGTCACGGACACGTCGGTTTCGGTCAGCAGAACCGCTGCCCGCTCCATCCGCAGCTTCATCAAATAATGGCTCGGACTGATGCCATGCACCCGAATGAATTCGCAGTACAGATGCGTCCGGTGCACCCCGGCCTGATGGACCACATCCGTCACCGTGATCCCTTCCATGTAGTGGGAATCCATGTAATGCACGCTTTGTTCGAGCCAATTCGGTTTCGTTCCTCTTTTGGCCGGGACGGCAGCCAAAAGTTCAAACAGCTGATACAACCGCTTCTGCCGTCCAAACTCGTGACCGATGGTATCGTCATCCACGCACCCGTAAATTTGATCCAGCACCGCCTGCAGCCCGCCCTTCATCACGTTATGCAGAAAGGGCGCGGATGGGTGCAGCCCGATTCGGGCCAAAGCGCTCTCCGCTGCTTCTCCGTCCAAGACGATCCACTGCATGCGCAGCGTCGGTTCGGGATCGCCGTTCGGTTCCCAATAACTGTACCTCGTATGTGGAAACAGGCAAAAGGCATCCCCTGCCGACAACGTAACCACCTTATCCCCGAATGCCAGCGAGATTTTCCCGTTCAGGACAAAATGCAGCGCATAGTTCTCGGATATTTTGGGGCCGACGCTGTAGTTGGGCCTGGCCAAACTCCGGCCTGCACGGAGAATCCAGATTCCGCCCTTTCTTTCCATGTCCGAAGGTATGCAGTACTTCATATTAGCATGCTCGAAGACCATCTCCTTCACATGAAATCCCTCCCGCCTCAAATTAAATGCTTCCTGCCAAATGCAACATGCCGAGCATGATACGCCTGCCTTCACCGCTTAAAAACAACAAAGAGGCACGGCTTCATGGCCATGCCTCCAGTGATCTGGTCGACGAGCTTTGTGTTCTTTTTTGCGATGTACTCTACTTGCAAATCTGAGCCTAAGCCATTAGAACTCTTATACTCCCCATTCCTTGCGGGCTTCGGCTACGGACTTCTGCGGTGTGCGTCCCCAAGCATAATGACCTTTGGGTTTGCGGCCGATCCATCGCTCATCCACCGGTTCGGATGCAAGCTGATAACGGGTATCCGCGCTGATTCGGTACCGGTTGGTGCTGTTGTTCAGCGAGGTGTGCATCATATACATTCCGAATATAATGGCGTCTCCGGCTTCAAAAGCGGTCGTCGCCCATTGCCCGCCGTAACGGTCCACAATCTCGACGGGATCCTCGGAGAACCAGCCCGTGGCAACATTGTCACGATCAACGTCCATTTCCCCGTAGGTCTGCTTGATTTTCGTAAAATGCTGGGACCCGAGACACATCGCCAACGTTCCCATTTCAAGAGGGATATCCCCAAACGGCGTCCACATAGTGTACAAATCCTTCGTGCCTCTACCCATATACACAACATCGTAATGAGCGCCGGTATTGCCTCCGCGAGCGACGGCGCGCGGCCACTTGTAGTCGTATGTCATCGCGGCTCCGCCCAGCAATCGTCCAAAGAAGTCCAGCACCGCTGGCGAATTGACAACGTCCAAAAACTGGGGGAAATCCGGCTGTAATTCTTCGGTACTGCCGCCCCACATTCCGCCCTTGTTCTCCGATCCGATGATCCCGTCTTCGACAAGGGCATGGGGATCCAGCCTGCCCATGGCCCGGAGTTTATTCAAGAACTCCATTCTTGCGTTCAAGACCTGTTCCCGCTTATGGAAACCGCGAATCAGGAGATATCCATCCTCCCGCAGCCGGTTTCGCAGCGCGACCGTATCCTCCAGCATGTCATTGCAGTCTCTTAATTCCGTGAGGTATTTACCTCCCCACTCCAGTTCCCGTTGTCCGATGGTCACCTTCATAACAAACCTCCCTTTCTGTCCGTCAGGATAACCTGAAGCGAAACATCCACGCTTCAAGTATCCTTATCCTATTGGATCCGAAAGAGGAAGTCGTTACCGAAAACCGAACCAAATTTACGCAAAACCCGTCTGCATCCGCGGTAGGCTATCGTAAACGCGTTAGTGATGATATAGGCGCTGCCGGTTTCTCCACTCCGATGGGGGGCAGCCCTCCAGTTTTTGAACCAGAGCGAGAACGAGTGAAGCTGGGAGAAGCCAACCGATTCGGCAAGCGACTGGAGGTCTTTATCGGAGGAGCTTAAGAGCCACTTCGCTTCCGCAAGCCTGCATTGCTGCTGGTACTGCTTCGGGGTCATGCCGTATATTTTGGCGAACTGCTTGCGGAAGCCATCCTCGGACAGTCCCGCCATTTCCGCCAGGGTAGAGACATGTATTGGATCCCGGATATGCTGACGGATGTAGTCGCCGATGAACGAGATGGACAGCGCCTGATGATCGGAATGGGCGTGTTCGTTAAGAAACAATAAAAGTAGCTCCACCCAGACCGCATAATTCCGAATCGGGTCTTTCAACGGAGCAGAACGGATTCTCAGCCATTCGCGGAACAAGCGTTCATAGCGGTCCCGATCCAGACGGGACAGGGCGATGATACGAGTGCCGCCATCCTGAATAAGCCTGTCGAACAGATCCTTCACGTCAGACGGAATGCGGTCTGCCAAAAGCACGCCGAAGCGTATAGGAGACAACGCGTGGAACGAATGGGGAACCTCGGACGGAATGAGAACCACGTTCCCGGATTCCACTCTCGCTTCCCTGCCGTGCGCGCAAAAGCGACCGCTACCTTCCATTATCAACGTAATCTCAAGTTCCTGGTGGCTTCTTAAGCCGTCATCTTCCCAATGTTCATCATGCGCGCCAATAAAACTTTTACATTCCATCAAGGTTGTTAATCCCCCTTGCCGCATGTCGATTTCGAACGGTTATGATTTCAACTATACCGTCGATAAACCTTACGTCAAGTCGGGATAACCTGCGAGAAGCACCTTAACTTGCGGCAGCCTCAGCATGATCCATGATTAAACTTCACCTGCGGCAATCTCATGGTCCTTGTAGCTGATCCAATCGCTCCAGCTGCCTGCGTACAGCTTCACCTTGCGGTACCCGGCTTCCCGCAAAGCCAGGACGTTCGGGCAAGCCGACAATCCAGATCCGCAATATACAATCACTTCATCATCGAAGGACAACCCGGCAAAACGCTCCCGCTGCAGCTCGGCCCCCTTCAGCGTCCCGTCATCATGAATCCCGTCCTTCCAATAGGCATGCACCGCTCCCGGAATATGTCCGGCCACCGGATCCTGTGGTGCCGTTTCTCCCGTGAACTGCTTCCAATCCCTTGAATCGAGCAGGGTCACGCCGGCTTTGCCGATCTTTGCCCTCACCTCATTCACATCAGCCAGCCATTCCTCCCGCGCGTTCGGCTGGAATACGCGCGGAGCCGCCTCGCTTCTCTTCGAGGTGAGCGGATATCCGGCCGACTTCCAGCCGGCGAATCCTCCATCCAATATATATGCCGAACCGTGGCCCAGGTATTTCAAAATCCACCATAACCGCGCACCTTCCGGGCGAAGGTCATCGTCATAGACAACGACGGGCGTACTCGCATCGATCCCGAGCTTGCCGAGCCGCCGGGCCAGCTCCTCCGTATGCGGCAAGGGGCTCCGGCCGCCGTGCTCGCCTGGAGAATCCGTCAAATCCTTTTTCAAATCAACGAATACGGCACCGGGCACATGCTCGCGCTGATAAGCCTCGTAGCCGTAATTCGCATCGCCCGGGCTGAATCGGACGTCCGCAACGACAAGCTGACCCGGATTCGACTGCAACTGTTCCAGCACCCATTCCTTGCTTACGATATTTGACATAAGCTCCTCGTCCCTTCTGATATCAAGCTGCCGTTTAAATCGTAAATTCCAAATCCTCTTCCGTCTTGACGTCATAAATCGCAGCATAGATGTCGTTCTGAATCTTCAAGAGGCTGGCATCCTCCCGCTTGCGCGGACGCTCATGGGGAACGTCGAAAATATGGTGAATGCGCCCGGGGCGCGGGGACAGCAGGACGACCCGGTCTGCGAGAAAGACGGCTTCGGATACGTCATGGGTCACAAACACCACCGTTTTCTGCTCCTCCTGCCATATCCGGAGCAGATCCTGCTGAAGCTGAAGCCGGGTAAGATGGTCCACCGCGCCGAACGGCTCGTCCATCAGGAGGATGTTGGGACTACTTACGAGCGCCCTTGCGATCCCCGCTCGCTGCCGCATGCCTCCCGATAAATGATGCGGATATTTCGAGCCGAACCCCTCCAAGCCGACCATGTTCAGATATTTGTCCACGAGCGTTTGCCGCTCTGCTTTTTTCATGCCGGCGAGCTCCAGCCCAAGGCCGACGTTCTGCGAAATGGTGCGCCACGGGTACAGGGATGCATCCTGGAATACGACCCCAGAGCTCCGCGTAGGCCCCTGAACCTTCTCGCCATCCAGCAAAATGTCGCCCTCCGTCGGAAGCTGCAATCCCGCCAGCAGCTCCAGCAGCGTGCTTTTTCCGCAGCCGCTGGGCCCGAGGACGCACAGAAATTCGCCGTCCCGCACTTGCAGGTTAATATTTTGAAGCGATATCGTTGGAAGGTCGCCGTCATAGACCTTCGAGACATTTTCAACCGTAAAGCCGGACATAGGAACGCCTCCTGCCATACTTTATTTTTTCGGAATAAACCTGAGGTCCAGAATATCCTCCACCTTGTAGATCTCATCCTGGAAGCCCAGCTCCTTCTGAATCTGCTGGGTATCATTCAACGCGTTGATGTCCACGTCCGGATTGTTCTCCCACAGCACCTCTTCGCGCTTCAGCGCCAGATCCAGCACCTCGGGATCGATCTCGATGTTGTTCAGATAGTAAGTCTTAAACTCGTCCGGATGGCTCTTCGCATACTCCTGCGATTTGAAGTAAGCTCGCAGCAGCTTCTCGACCAATTCCGGTTTCTCTTCCAGAATACCGTCGCGGGCCGCCAGCACCCCGGTGTGGAAGGTCGGCAGGTAATCCCAGCCTGTAGCGATGATATGGCCCTTTCCCTGCTTTTCCGCAAGAGAAGCGAACGGTTCATGAATGATGGTGGCGTCGACCTGTCCGGTTTCCAGACTCGCGTAAGCCGCCTGATGCGTGCTGTTGGCAATGAAGGTCACATCGTCCGGACTCAATCCGTGCTCCTTCAGGATGACCTGCGTATATACCTCCAGGCCGCTGCCGAACACGGCGATGCCCACCTTCTTGCCCTTCAGGTCTTCCACCTTCTGGATCTCCGGCGAGGCGATCAGGTAGAACGGCCCCTTGGTCCGGAACATGGAGGAGACGATTTTGACGGGAGCGCCCTTGCCCGCAGCCACGATCGCCGTCGTCGTGGCCACGTCGACCACGTCAATGTCCTTGCTGGTCAGACCGGCTATCGGGTCCTTGGTGGTGATAAATTCGACGTCGAGTCCTTCCTCCTCAAAGAATCCCTTCTCCGCCCCGAAGGACACCGCCAGTCCGCTGACCCCGCTAAGCGGAGCATACCTGATCTTCTCCAGCTTGGCGCCTGCCGCGCTCTCTCCGTCCCCGGCGGACGGTGCCGCTTCCTTGCCGTTATCTTGACCGCTTGCGCAGCCGGCCGTCATGGCGATCAGCCATAGCGCCGCAAGTGCTATTAGGTATGGACGTATTCCTCTTCTGTTCATATGGTTCTCTCCCCCTGGTAGTGGTGCTTTTGCCCGATGGTTTATGATGATTTCCATTTCAAAAAAACGCTGCGTTCCAACAAATCGATCAATGAAATGATAAGTACGGATACGACGGTAACCAGCGCTACAATGGCAAAAGCCTGCGCAGTATTGTACAGCGATGTCGCCTTCACGAGAATATTGCCAAGGCCATCCTTCGACGCCAGCATCTCACCGAACAGCGCCCCGACCAGTCCGGTAGCGGCCGAAATTCGGAGAGCGGCAAAAATGGTGGGCGCAGCCGATGGCAATATCACCTTCATGATGGTCTGATACCGCGTCGCCTCGAATACTTTGGCGACCTTCAGATGGTTATCCGCCGTCTGTTTGATTCCGGTCATCGTATTGACCGTGATCGTAAAGAAACAGAACAGGAACACAATCGATATTTTATGCGTGATCCCGATCCCGAGCCAGAGCGCCAGCAGCGGGACGATCGTCACCTTCGGAATCGCCATCAGCGCCGAAAGGTACGGCCGGAAGAAGCGCTCCGCCCATGGGATCAGCACCAGAGCCATGCCGACTGCCAAACCGCCAAGGGCGGCAAGGCCGTAGCCCGCAACGAACTCGGCCAATGTGACGTACAGGTGCTTCCAGATCTCCCCGTCACCGAACAGCTTGAACAGTTCGCGGAATACTTGGGAAGGCGCAGGCAGATACAAGCTGCTGACGGTCTCCGTGCGAACCAGAACCTCGCAGATCCCCAGTATGACCAGCAGCAACGCCCCCTGCCACGCCCAGATGCCGGGGAATTTCTTGGCTTTCCTCGTTCCCATCCGCTCACCCCTTCGCAATCAGGTCATAACGGTTCCTTGGGCGGCTCAGTCCCAAATGCTCCCGGAAGGTGCTGCCTTCATACTCGGTGCGGAACAAGCCTCTCCGCTGAAGCTCCGGCACAACCAGCTCCAGGAACAGATCCAGGCCGCCAGGCATATAGGGAGGGCAAACATTGAACCCGTCGGCCGCTTCATCCCGGAACCACTCTTCGATGATATCCGCTACCTGCTGCGCGCTGCCGACCACGAGCAGATGCCCGCGGACCGTGACGGTGAAGAAATAGAACAGGTCCCTGATCGTAATATCCTCGCGTCCGTTCGCCCCTCTAGCCAAGTCGGCCCAGTGCAGTGCGGCTTCCGAAGCGGATAGGTCAGGCAGCCGATCCTCCAGCGAATATCCCCTCAAGTCGATTCCGATCTTATCCGAAAGGGGACCCAGATCGAAATCGGTCACCACCAGTTCGTTCAGCTCCGCATATTTGGCCCGTGCTTCTTCCTCCGTCCGGCCCACGATCGGAACCAGCCCGGGGAGAACCTTCAAATCCGAAGCTTCCCTTCCATATGCCGGCAGGCGCCCTTTCACTTCCTTGTAAAATTTCACGGCGACTTCTTTGACGTTCGTTCCGGTGAAGACCATGTCGGAATATTGGGCCGCCAGCATTTGGCTGCGCAGGGAGGTTCCTGCCGTGATCAGCGGAAGCTGTCCCTGTATCGGACGCAGAATGTTCAGCGGCCCGGCGACGGAGAAGTGCTCGCCGACATGGTCCAGGGCATGCACCTTGCTGCCGTCGGCGAACACGCCGCTTGCCTTGTCCCGCGGAAGGGAGTCATCCTCCCAGGTGTCCCACAGTCCGCTGACGATTTCGATGAATTCCTCGGCATAGTCGTACCGCTTGGCGTTATCCCAATGCTTCTCCCGGCTGAAATTCAGCGCAGCCCGCGTATCGGAGCCTGTCACGACATTCCATGATGCCCGGCCCCGGCTGAGATGATCCAGCGATGCCGTGAAGCGTGCGATGTTGTAAGGCTCGGCATAGGTGGTGTTCACCGTGCCGATCAAACCGATTTTATCCGTTGCCGCTGCCAGATAGGACAGCATGGTGAACGGCTCCAGCCGCGTCATTTGGGAAGGGAATAAATGCTGCATATCCGCGCTCGTGGCCAATCGGTCCCCCAGGAAAAAGAAATCGAACTTGGCCTTTTCAAGCTTCTGGGCGACCTCCTTCAGGAACTGGGGATCGTAAGCCCCGTCCGTTTTGCCTTCGGGCAGTCTCCAGCCCGCGGGATGATAGCCCGTCCCGAATAAGAATAATCCAAGATGCAATTGACGACGTTTTGAACTCATGGTTGTGTCACCTTCCTGATCCATATTGGTTATGGTTGATCATGATCATGCCGAATAGGTACTGAGCTTTATCCGCGGTAATCCTCCGTCAAGCGGTCGATCTCCTGCAGTTCTTCTTCTGTCAGCCGTTCATCCGAATGCTTCAGCGTATCCGCGATGTGTTCAGGCTTCGATGCCCCGACAATGGCTGACGTGATGCCAGGGCGGCTGAGCACCCAATTCAGGGCGAACTGCGGAAGCGTCCATCCCCGCTGCTCGGCCAGCGGCCGGATCCCTTCCACGATGGAAAGCGCATGCCGCTGGTTCAGCAGCAATCGTAACCGCTGCTCGCCTGCAGCTAGGCGCGAGTCCGTTGGGGGAGCTTCGCCCGCCCGATATTTGCCGGACAATATGCCCCGGCCGAGCGGACTGTACACGATTACCCCGACCTGCTCAGACTGGGCAAAGGGAATCAGCTCGCGTTCAATCTCTCTAGTAATGAGACTGTATTCCGGCTGTACGCTCTCGAACCGGCGAAGGCCATGCAGCGCACTGATGCCATGGGCTTTGGCCAGCTGCCAAGCCGCGTAGTTCGAGCAGCCGATGTAACGCACTTTCCCCTGCCGTACAAGATCCGTAAGCGCCTCAAGCGTCTCGTCCAGCGGGGTTAACTCATCAAACCGATGTACTTGATAGAGATCGATATAATCCGTTTGGAGCCGGGCAAGACTGTTCTCCAGCGCACGGTTGATATGATAGCGGCTTTGGCCCTGGTCATTGATGCCGGGTCCGATGCGATTATGCAGCTTGGTTGCCAGGAGAATGTCCTGTCTTCGCTCCTTCAGCAGCCTGCCCAGAATTTCTTCCGATTCCCCGAGCTGCTTGACGTTTCCGTTATCCATGCCCGTCCCGTACACGTCAGCCGTATCGATCAGATTGATGCCAGTACCAAGCGCCTGATCCAATACGGCGGCCGAAGCCCTCTCATCGATCCAGCGCCCGAAAGACATCGTCCCGAGACTTACCTCCGACACTTGAACCCCGGTTCTGCCCAGTGTTCTATACTGCATAATGACAACCCCTCACTTTGCTGGATTCATAAAAAAACAACCGGAGACACCCCTCGAATCACAACTTGATCCAAGGATGCATCTCCGGTTGTCCGGTAGAATGTGCATCAATCATATTAGCGTTATAAATGTTACTTAGAATCGAACGTCTCGTTCATCTCCGTTGGTTGGGTAGATAAACAAATCCTCTAATTCTATCATTTCCGATATGTTAAGTAGGATTATAACACCGTCTAATTTTGTCGTCAATTATTTTTCATGTTGGGTTTGCGGCCGGTTCAGCCCGAGGTGATCCCGTAATGTCCTGCCCGCATATTCCTCGCGAAACAGCCCCCGCTGCTGAAGCAGCGGGACTACGCGCTCCACAAACTGTTCGAGCCCGCTCGGGAGCAGAGGGGCCATAATGTTGAATCCATCGCATGCCATGCTGCGAAACCAATCCTCCATCATATCGGCAACTTGCAGGGCAGTGCCAACCATCGTCATATGTCCTCTCGCCACCGCGTAATGCCGGCCGAGCTCCAGAATGCTCATCCCTGACTTCTTGGCCGTATCCATAATCATGATCGCCCGGCTGCTGTTTCCTTCCCGCGGCAATTCGGGCAGCGGGCCGTCTACCGGATATCCGGTCAAATCCGCATTCAGCAGCTGGGACACATACTTCACCCCTGCCTCCGGCAGAATGAGCTCGCTGAATGTCCGGTGACATGCCATAGCTTCGGCTTCGCTGTCCCCAAGGAATATCTGCAGTCCCGGCAGAACCTTGACCTCTTCCCTCTCCCGTCCATACTCCATGAGCAAGTCCTTAAACTCGCGGTAATACTTGATCGCATCCTCCTTACTCTCGCAGGCCGTGAACACGACATCAGCCGTTTGAGCCGCCAGCCTTCTTCCGGCAGCCGAGGTTCCCGCTTCAATGATGACAGGCCTCCCCTGCGGAGATCTGGGCATGTTCAAGGGCCCTTCCACCCTGAAGTGCTCGCCTTCATGATGCGCCCGATGAATCCGTGCCGTATCGGCAAAGACCGCCTTTTGCCGATCCAATACAAGGGCATCGTCCTCCCAGCCGTCCCATAAACCGGTCACGACTCGTAGAAATTCCTCCGCCCTTTCATACCGTTTGTCGTGTTCCATTAATTCCGCCGATCCAAAATTGCGTGCCTCCGCATCCTTCGTGGAGGTCACCACATTCCAGGCGGCCCTGCCGCCGCTGATATGATCCAGCGTAGACAGACGCCTGGCCAATCCGTACGGCTCGTTGAAGGTTGTAGAGGCCGTTCCGGCTAATCCAATACGTTCCGTCACTCCGGCGAGGCCGCTCAGCATGGTGAGCGCTTCAGGCTGCAGAAAGCTGACATTCGTCCGTAAATCCTCGATCAACGGGATCGAGTTGTTGTCCGCAAGGAATACCATATCGAATTTCCCGCGTTCGGCTGCTTGGGCGCAGCGTTTGTAGAAGCCGAAGTCCATCGCACCGACCCCTGCCGAATCGGCATGCCGCCATGCAGCGATATGATGGCCGTAATTCATCAAAAAAGCGCCTAGGATGAATTGGCGTTGATCTGAACCCATCACGTTCACTCCCCCCGGTTTATCTCTATAGAATCTTGATCTCGATCAGGTTATCTACGTATTCACTGACATACTTGTTATCGTGAAGACGGGCTTGCACTTCCTTCTCCCATGTCACGGCTTCCCGCAAGGACGCAAGGCCCGTCCCGATGCCATACCATGCCTCCACCTTATCCCGACGGATGGTGAAAGACCGGTCTTCAAACTTGAAGATCAGTGTATCCAAATTATCAATCATGGCAAAATTCGCAGTGGAATTATAGACCAGCGTCTGCTTCAGCATGTCCTCGTTCAGATCGCCGACCGTGGACTTGAATCGAAGCTCGGCGGTCAATTCTTCCGGATACAGCTGAAATGTGCGCTCCATGTCACGCATGGGAAGCGAAGCGTTCAAATTGATCAGGTTCCCGGCATTGCCCATATATGGGCTGGCGAATTTCAGCGAATTCCGTATATCGTGCGTCAACGGATCATTCTGCTCCGCTTCATATTGAACCGCCTGTTCATTAGCCTTGGGCTTGATGTATCCCTCCAGGGCCGCCATGCCCCCGATGCCGATCAGCAGCAGGACGACGATCAGCCAATTCTTTCTGCTCATGGTTCATTCACCTCAAGTTGAACCGTTAGTTTATAAGCTTTCTGGACCAGCAGCGGAATGAAGACCGACGTCATCGGGATAACATACCGCATGACGGTCACGTAGAACGAATAAGGCCCATCGACCGACAGTTCTCGCCCAAACCATAAATCGCTGCCGTATTGAATTACGAAGGTGTACATGGATATAACCACGATAAATATCGACCACAGCCACCATGCCCACTTTCTCCATTGGTTCAATCTGCCTGCATTGATGACAGCTGTCTGCTTTTCATACCGTTTCAGATGCCGTGACATGGAAAGATACGCCGCACCGGTTAATGCAGCCAAACAGAGGAGGAGCGTGTTCACCCATATCCCGTTTGGCAAAAACCGGGCCGGAATGGTAGCGATCCAGGCCAGCAAGGAATAAATAAGGGCGCTCTGAAGGAGGTCATGACGGAAACGGTAGCTGTAAATTTTTTGGTTGTCGTCAATCAGAGCTTCGATGTTTTCCATATTTTCGATCGCCAGACTGATCGCCGACTGATATGCTATGCCGTTCTCCATATAATCCGTGACCCGCGCCTCCAAATTGCTGAGAACCTCATTCTTCAGATCCACAACTTCCTTGGTTTTGCGTTGATTCGCGAATAGGCGATCCACAAAAATCTCCAGATCATGTCTGTTGGTCATTGCTATTTCAGCTCCTTTCCATTTCCGATCAGAACATCGATAATCTCGCGTGCCGCCTTCCATTCTTCTTGGTTGCGCAGCAAGCGCTTCATTCCCTCCTGGCTGAGATTGTAATATTTACGCCTCCCGCCCTGAGTTTCTTCTCCCCAATAGGAGCGTATCAACCCCTGCTTCTCCAGCCTCCTCAGACTTGAATACAATGTAGGCTCCTTCAGTTCAAATCGATTCCCGCTCCGGATCGCGATCTCCTTAATGATCTGATAGCCGTAATTGTCTCCGTCTGATAGGACATGCAAAATAAAGGTATCAATATTGCCGCGTATCAAGTCACTGTTATGTAAGGGTTCAATCAAATACCCGAACCTCCTAACGGATGGAATGGGTATAATATAACGCACATTACTATGCATGTCAAAGTAATATTACACGCATATATTCCGTTACGCTCTTCTTGGATTGACGGTTTGCGAGCGTCTACTATATAATTCTTGAAAGTTCTTCCTATTATAAATAGGATCCCATAACAAGCTGTGCAAGAGATCTCAATATATCTGTATCCCATCAGTCCCCGCAGGAGGAAACGGTTTTGCTTCATAAATACATTCGACGACTGAAATACTATATTCTCCGGACCCTTCGCATGCAAAATAGCGATCATCGGATCGCTCTCGGCTTTGCTGTCGGCTTCTTCCCTTGCTGGTATCCCACCTTTGGCATCGATCTGCTGCTGGCTCCGCTGCTGGCTCGCATGGTAAGGGGGAACATCCCCTCCGCCTTCCTTGCGGCCTCCGCAGGCTCCGTCTTGTGGCCGATCCTGTTCTATCTAAACTATAGAATCGGCGTGTTTGTGCACCTGTTCACTACGTTTCCCGCGACCTTCGAAATCGAAGATGCGCTCACGGTTCCCGTTCCGGAGACGGATTATATCGTTGAAACGGACCATTTCGGCAGGTTGGGCGACATGGGCGTTAACTTTCTCGTCGGCGCCTTGATCAATAGTGTTCTATCTACGCTGATCCTTTACATTTTGCTGCGAATCATGCTCTCCGTCTACCGCAAACCCTTGCTCCACAAGATCAAAGAATCCATTCGCAGAGGAAAATCGAAGCCTTAGCACGAAGCTCCCCCTGTAAAAACGCCCGGAATTCTATTCCGGGCGCTTTTTTTATACCGTTCAAGCTCAATTGTCTCGGTCTATTCGTGATTTACCATTCAGCCGTTAGCCGTTTTCTCTGGAAAAATCGGTATAAGTTGCTAAAAGTACGGCATTCTAAAGAGGATGAGCCTTACTATATACCGGCAAAGGAGGGAAGTTTCAATGAAATCGAATTTACGGCCCGCGCTGCTCGATCCTATTAAAATGCGGCTGGAACATTGCGAAGATGTCATCTACCAATCCTTGCGTCTCCATGGATCGACGTGCACAGTCATCTACATTGAACCTATCGTGGATATCAGCACCCTGCATGAATACATCGTCAAACCGTTGATTAAGGAAGCTGCGAAGGTTCAGCATGATTTCCTTGATTTCATTGACCGCATGGATCGGGGAGATATGCTGTCGGTTCCGTTCGAGCGTTCTTCCTCGGCCGAGTATATTGCCGATATGATCGTTGAAGGCAGGGCCGTCGTGATTGTGGAGAAGCTGGCAGAGGCTTATTTATTCGACATTGTGTTATATCAAAAGCGGTCGGTTTCGGAATCGCAGAACGAGCTGGTGGTAAATGGGCCGCAGGAAGCGTTTATCGAAGACATCGGAACAAATCTATCGCTGCTCCGGCACAAAATCAAACATACGGATCTCAAAACCGTGCGCTACCAGATCGGCGACTACTCCAAGACCGCCGTTTATATGGTGTACGTCGATGGTTTGTGCAAACCCGAAATCGTCGCTCAAGTGGACCGGCAGCTGAGCAGCATGTCCATCGACGGGACATTCGGGATCAGTACCTTGTCCGAACAAATGAAGGAAGGCGTAAAATCCCCCTTTCCTCAGTTTCAATACACGGAGCGACCCGATTCTGTTGCCTCATCCCTGCTTGAAGGCCGGGTTGGCATCATGCAGGACGGAACGCCTTCGGCGCTGATCGTGCCCGTCACCCTATTTTCCCTGCTGCAGTCGTCCGAGGATTATTATCACAGCTTCTTCTCCTCCAGCTGGATTCGGATCGTCCGGTTCATGTTCGCGATTATTTCATTATTGATGCCCGCCCTGTATGTCGCTATCACAACATTTCAGCCATCCATCATACCAACCGATTTGCTGATCACCTTAGCCGCATCGCGTGAAAACATACCGTTCTCCGCCTTAGCGGAGGCGCTGATCATGGAACTGACATTTGAAGCGCTGCGGGAAGCCGGGACCCGTATCCCGAAGCCCGTCGGGCAGACGATATCCATCATCGGCGCCATTGTCATCGGACAGGCCGCGGTGGAAGCGGGGATCGTATCGAACCCCATGGTCATCGTGGTTTCGATAACGGGCATCGCTTCTTACATCATTCCGCACTTCGAGCTGGGGCTGGCGTTCCGCTTGCTGCGCTTTCCCATCCTCATACTTGGAGGAACGCTCGGTCTGATCGGCGTGTTTACGGCCGCCTTCCTGGTGTATGGACATATGGCTTCCCTGAAGTCGTTCAATACGCCGTATCTGCAGCCCGTTGCACCCCTTGTTTTATCGGAATGGAAGGACACCTTCGTGCGGGCGCCGTCCAAGCTGATGAAGAACAGGCCTAAAACCTATGCATCATCCAACAATTTAAGGAGACGAAAACGATAATGCTTCTACTCAAATGGTTGAAAATTCTGCTGCCATTATCGTTGTTGACAGGCTGCGGCTTCAACCTGACCAAGGTTGAGATCAACGAGCAAACCTTTGTATTTGCCATGTACGTGAATAAAAGCCCGAAAGACGAAAGCGTGGAAGTTACGATCAGCGCGCCCTTGCCTAACCGGCTCACATCCGGGCGTCAAGCAGGCGGGAAGGGCGGTGGAGATCCGTATGCCATGGTAACCAGATCGTCCACCACCGTGCAGGATGCCCTCCACCTGATTCAACGGGATCTTTCACGCCGTTTCGACTTCAGCCACACTAAGGTCGTTGTCGTTGGCAAAAGCTATGCGGAAGCCGGACTAGAGGATCTGATGGAATGGCTCAATCGGGAACCGACAACGAACTTGAGCATCTATATCATGGTTGCGCCCGGCGATGCGAAAAAAGTCGCTGAGCTGACACCGGTCTTTGAACAAATGCCTTCCGAGGTGCTCATCCGGTTTGCGGACCAGCACAACATGATCACCACGAACCTGAAGGATTGCCTCTATGCCGAATCGGGCAATCAAGGGTATGCCCTTACCTATTTGGCGGCAGGCATGAAGCCAATGGTTGCTGACCAGGAGAGACTGGAGCCGTGGACGGGAATTCAAGGCACGGCGCTGTTCCATAAACATAAGCTGGTGGCCACCCTTCCTATGGAGGAGTCGCTTGCCGTCAGTTGGGGAGTAAACGAATTAAAAGCCCCCCTGTATACCGTTTCATGGGATGAAAAAAGCAAAGCCAGCACTTTCCTGATTTCAACCCGCTCCAGCAAATCCGTACGCATGGTATCGGGCCATCCGGTGTTCACCGTCAAGCTAAGCGGGACAGGAGACGTGGTGTACAAGCAAACTCAAACTCAATTGGATCTTCTTCAGACTAAACAGCTTATTGAGCATGAGCTCAATGAACTCATTGCAGGTCACCTCAGAAAGGCCCTCCATACCTCGCAGCGGGTCGGTGCAGATGTCCTCCAGCTCGGAATGCTGGTGGACTGGAACTATCCCGATCATTGGCAGAAGGTTCGCTCCGACTGGTCTGATTACTACAAGAACGAAGTTGAGATTCAGGTGGTTACCGACATCAAAATTCGAAACTTCGGGTCCATACTCAAAAAGAGCCCGAAATAAGGAGGCGTGCCATGCTGGCTCTTCTGTTCCTCGTATACGCCTTGACGGAATGGTACTTCGCAAAGAAAAAGGTAAGGTCTTCCCGTGAAAAATGGACGATGCTCATTCTGATCCTTGTCTTTTCCGTCTGGAATGTAATCGCCCTATACACTCACGAGTGGCTGACCCCTAATCATCTGATCATGCTGCTGTTCGGCTGGCTGGATAAGCTGTAACATCTAAAAACGAAAGGAGGTACGAACCCGACATGCGCAATACGCCTTGGCAGCTGTTCCGTTTAGGATTTGTCTATCTTAATGCCATACCTACGGGATTTCTAATCAGTCCCCTCTTGTGGAATTCGGCATATTTGGGATGGGCCGCGATTCTGGGCGGTTATGCGGTGAGCCTGATCTTCCTCTGGTTTATGCTGAAGGTCGGACAGTGGGATCCACGGAAACCCTGGATCGAATTCGGCAGCGCCCTGGTCAGCAAATGGATCCACTTTCCGATTGTCGCTTTGGTATTCTTCTGGTCAATCAATTACATAGGAATGGATATCGAAGGTTTCACATTATTCTTCGATACCAATTACATGCGGGAGTCCCCACAATGGTTCGTCCTCCTGATTGTGGGCCTTGTCGTGATGGTTACGGCTAGATGGGGCATGGAGACGATGATTTATATTTCCGACGGGCTGTTTCTCGTCATCGTCGTTGCCATTGTGTCCATGAATATGTTTTTCTTTAAGGAAGCGCATTTCGATATGATGATTGCGATGGTCAGGCATCACAATTATGGATCCGTACTCATGGACAGCTTGTTCTGCCTTTCATTCTTCGCGGAATGGCTCGTGTTCCTCTTTCTGGCTCCCTATATCCAATTCAACAAAAAATCCTTTCGCAACCTTGCTACGGCGGGACTATTGGTCACGGTAGCCGTGATGCTCCAATGGGCTTCGGCCCTGCTGAATTTCGGACCCTATTTGGGACGCGAGCTGCAGTATCCGCTCGTCGAATTAATGCGTGCAGCCAGAGGGTTCCTTGGCAATGCCGATCCGCTGATCATTGGGTTATGGAGCAGCTCGATGTTCTTTCACAGCGCCTTCCTCATCCACGTGAGCACTAGGTGTCTGGCGAAGCTCCTAAACCTGAAGCAGATGGACGGTCCGCTGATCGCGATCATCGGAGGAACGGCAATGGTGATTGCATACCAATACTCGCAAAATCCGATTCTCTTTCTCCAGGACTTCAATTCCTTCGGGATGGCGATGTTCTTTATTTTTATGGAGTTAATCCCGATGTTCTATTGGGTCGCTTCCCTTTTCCGTAAACGCAAGCGTAGACCAAAACCAAGACCAAAGCCTGATCATAAACCCGCTTGAGAGTCTTGAACTTGTAATGAACCGCCTTCCATCCTGTTCGTCTTTCGAAATTCAGCATGAAAAAGAGCGGCCGTCAGCCGCTCCCATCTTACGGATCAACATGGTTAAGAAGAAATTTTCTCAAAAGTATGATAAATCTCCGATGTTTATGCTTTCTGATCTCGTCAAAAAACCAACTTTTATGTAAGCGCTTCCTACAAAAAGGTTCTTTTATTGTAAGCAATTGGCATATTATATAGTACAGTAGACCAGCTAAGCAAGGGTGGCAGCAGGAGGTGATCGGCATGGGCGTGAATGAAGCTTTGGCTTTAATGATTTCGTTCGCTACTCTGGTCGTTTCGATCCTTGCCTTCCATAATAAGAAATAGACCCGTCCTGGAACAGATGAATCTATTTCTTACGTCTGGTTGCAAGCAAATATCCACCTTGCGGGCGAAGATCTGCTGTACGAGGAGTCGGCGGCAACCGGCTCCTTTTGTGATACACAAAAATATCCTATTCCGGTTTTTGCGGATTTATGACTCGGCGACGTCCATTACGTCTTCAGAATCGCCTGTACATCGGCTAAAATTTTCTCCATCCGTTTGGAGCTCTCCTCATACATTTTCTTAGCTTTCTTACTTTTCGTGCTGAGACTGAACAATTCCAAATCCGCCTGGCATTTCTTTAAATTTGCATACAAGAGCTTCCGTTCCTCGTTTTGGGGCACCTGGATCTGATCGTTATACAAATCGACGGTTAATTGTCCGTAGGTATCTACTTGGGCAAAATATACATCCTTAATCTTGGCGCCCTGCTTGTCCAGTTCTTCGATCAGCCATCCCCGATTGAAACCCATCACGCGCAGCGATTCATCCATGACATTACCGTCCATGATGACGGCTTGTGCAACTTTCTCAGGAGCTACCTTAATTCCGAGATCTTTAGGGGTCAGAGGCAAATTTTCGCGCGTCTGCAGAACGTTAATCTCCCCGCTCGACTCCATGATGGCAAATTCCACATCAGCGACCTGAAATACATCTTTTTTCCGCAGCTGCTCCATTAACTCATCTGACGTCAGCCTCTCTTTCTTTAAATTATCTTCTAATATCTTTCCATCCTTAATAAGCACCGTCGCTTTGAAATCGATAAAGTCCCGAGCCTTCTTGCTCTTGATCTGCAGGAATTCGATAAGTAATGAACAGCCTACCCATACGCCCAACCCAATTAATCCCAAATACCAGTTCGCTTCAAGATCCAAGGAGATATAGGCGGCCAAGCTACCGATCGTAATCCCCGTTAAATATTCAAAAAAAGAAAGCTGCGAAACCTGACGCTTGCCAAGCACTTTCGTCATCAGAAACAACACGACCACGGCACATACGGTTCTAAGTACGATTTCCAACCATTGAGGCACAACAACGACCTTCCTTTCGATGTAATGACATAGCAATCACTATATAGATTATTGTCAAATATCCTATTTGAAATCACACCATTATTTTCCTTGCCATGCTTCATGCATGTTCTTCTCCAAAATGCGTACATTATTACGCATGAAAGGAGTGATAAAAACCAATGACCGTAGCTTCCGATGTGAAAACATGCCTCTCATCCTTAAAAAGCGCTCAGGCTAGCCTTGAGCAATTTGCGCTGTCTACGCAAGATCAAAATGCCAAGGATCTGTTCACTTCCGCGGCACAACAAACGCAGCAAGTCGTAGACCAAGTGGCCCAGCGGGTTCAGCAGCTTGAACAGGAAGAGCCTCAGTATAAAGGTTTCTAAGCATTGTTTCTTTGCTTTCTCCTATGCTGAAAGCCCATGCATACCTCCTATCTTTCCCGGATAGGAGGTTATTTATATTGTGTTATTTTTTATTGAGTTATCCTCACCATCAGGGTAAAGTGTTAATAACGGAGACTGAATATAAGGGGGTAGATTCTATGAATAATGGTATGCGTCCTATCGATGTCATCACGTTCGGCGAATCAATGGGATTATTATATCCCGAAGGCACACGGGGCATTGGCCAGGGAGGAACCATGGCCCAGTCCTTCGGCGGCGCCGAAAGCAACCTCGCCATCGGGCTTTCCAGGCTTGGCTGCAGCAGCGGATGGTTCGGTCAGCTCGGCAACGATCCGATCGGAACCGGCATTTTGAAAACGCTTCGAGGTGAAGGGGTCGATGTTTCCAGCGCCAGACAAACGGATGCGGCACCGACCGGCCTTATGCTGAGACAGAACGTTCGCGGTCAATCCTCCGTCTATTACTACCGCAAAGGCTCTGCCGCCAGCCAAATGACGCCGGACCATGTAGACTCCGAATACATAGCCAAGGCCCGCATCCTTCATTTCACGGGCATCACCGCCGCCTTAAGCAGCAGCTGCCTGGATACGATACGGCATGTCATTTCCGTATGCAAAACGCATGGCGTCCAGATCAGCTTTGATCCGAACCTCAGGCTGAAGCTGTGGAACATTGAGGAGGCTCGCCCCGTATTGCTGGAGCTTGCCGAAAGCTGTGATTATTTCCTCCCTGGCTATGATGAATGCAAGCTGTTGTTCGAAACGGAGGACGAGCAGGTGATCCTGGACCGTCTGCGTCAGCTCCCTGGCATGTCCGTGATCAAGAGTTTCGACGGAAACAACGTTATTGTTCGGGAAACCGGGACCTACTCCCTTCCTTTTGAGCGTGTGGAGCACGTAGTGGATACCGTTGGCGCGGGAGACGGCTTCTGCGCAGGCTTCCTGGCAGGCATCGCCAAAGGCTGGACACCGGAGGAGGCCTTGTCCCTAGGCGGATTAACCGGATCCCTCGTCATCCAAGCCCCAGGTGACTGGGAAGCGCTTCCGACCTGGGAGGAAGTTCAGCAGCGGCGAGGAAATGCCGCCCATATCGAACGTTGACCCGCTATGATTGGATATCAAGCCATCATCTAATAGAATGCATAGATTAAGAAGGAGTGTATAACATGAAAAAATTGAAACTGATCGAACAGATCCATCAGGCTGGCGTTGTCGCGGTCCTGCGCGGCGATTCTCCCGATGAGGTTGTAGAGATTGCTCAACGCGCGATTGAAGGCGGCATCAAGGTCATCGAGGTTACCATGACCGTACCGTTCGCTACGGAAGCCATTACGACGTTATCCAAAATGTACTCTTCCAAAGACCCGCAAGCGGACAACTATGCCATCATCGGCGCCGGTACGGTTCTGGATGCAGAAACAGCCAGAATCACGATCCTGGCCGGTGCCGAGTTCGTGGTCTCCCCAGGGTTCGACCGCGATACGATTATGCTCTGCAACCGTTATCGCATTCCGGTCATGCCGGGTGCCGTTACCGTTCATGATATCGTTGCCTCGCTTGAGCTTGGCGTCGATGTCGTTAAGCTCTTCCCGGGCAATCTGTACTCTCCGTCCGTCATACCGTCTCTGAAGGGTCCGCTGCCGCAGGCCAATATCATGCCGACCGGGGGCGTGAATTTGGACAATCTGCATGAATGGATCAAGGCCGGGGCATTCGCGGTCGGAATCGGATCCGATCTGACTAAAGACGCGCTGAAGAGCGGAGACTTCAACTTGATTACGGAGAAGGCCCGTGCTTACATCCACGCCTTTAAGGAAGCTCAAACCTCACATAAATAACCTTATGCAGTAGTTCATAGATGGCCTTCGCTGCATGTTTCATCTTCATAAATAACGACAAGCCTATCAAGTCGATCTTGATAGGCTTGTCGTTATTTAATCCTTCTCTTTCGAAAACCATCGTTTCTGTGTAATCATGCCCGTTGTAAAACCGCCTGCAACAATCGTCAGAATGGAGTACACAAAGGTGCTTCCCGAGAGCAGAACGCCGCCGAATCCGATGATGATGGCATCCATCAGCAAAATAATGACGCCTACATTCAAGGGCAGATACCTTGCCAGAAAATGAGCCAACAGATCCGTTCCGCCCGTGCTTGCATCATTCCTCAGCATCAATCCTAGCCCGGCTCCGATCAACGCACCGCCTATGGGCGCGCTGATTATCACATGGGGAGCAAAAAAACGCAAAAAATCCGTTTGCAACGGGGAGAGCAAATCGATGACAAACGAAGATATCAGCATGCCTGACAGACTATTGTAAAAAATTTCGCGGTTTAACATCCAGGCGGCGATAAACATGGGGATGCTGCACAAAATGATTACGAATCCGATATGTAGGTCAAACACGTAGTTGGCGATCAGAGCAATCCCGATAACTCCGCCATCCAGAACTTTATGCGGGACAAGAAAAAAATTTGTCCCCATCGCGATCAGAAAGCTTCCGATCACGATAATGACATGTTTTCGAAATGACAGCATATCCCACATCTCCATTTATAAAGGCATGTCTTATTCATATGCTTGTCATTTCGAAAAATTGCGAACTCGCTGTCCCGTATTTGAAAAAAAATTCCATTGGAATGTTATCGCTTACTCCGCTTTTACATAAAGCAATCGCTCGGTGCGTGCCATCACCTTGGTTTTCATATACGGATGGTTCTCATAGCAATAATCCACGAAGTACCCCGGCTTCTCTCCATTCCATGGAAAAATATCGTAATGCATCGGAATGGTCAAATCGAATGCCGACGCTGCGGCAAGTTCCGCGGCTTCCCGGAAGCCCATGTTCCCGACGATGCCGTCCTTCCGGCGGAAGGCATCTCCCCCATTGATCGGCACCATCCCGATATCAATGGAGTGCGCCTGCAACCTTTCCACCAATCCGGGATAGACTACGGTATCTCCCGCATGGTAGATCAACACGCCCTGAATGTCCACCAGGTAACCGACGAATCGGTGTCCAAACTCTTCATGCTCGTCCAAGGTCTCGTGGGCAGCCGGAATCGCCATCAGACGAAAGCCGTCAAACTGCTGCCATTCATCGCATACGGCCGCAAACAGCTGCTCCGGCGCAACGCCGGCACCGCGCATCGCTTCATGGCAGCATGCCGGCGCAACAAACGCTGTTTCCGGATTCTGTTTGGCGATGACCGCAATCGTTCCGAGATCCATATGATCATCGTGCTCATGGGTGATCAGGACCATGTTTGCATTCGTAATATGCTCCGGCTGCAGCGGAGCCGGAAACGCGCGCTGAAATCCCGCTTTCCGTTCCAGGTCGGCTGACATATAAGGGTCGATATAGATGACAACCTCCCCGCCCTTCAGGACAACGCTCTCCTGGCCCAAAAACCATACGGCCGCCATCCCATAGGTTGTAGACGTCCGGTTGATTTCATCGATCAGCTGCTCCGGCCCCCGGCTGCTGCTGTTCTGTTCTCTCATCTCTGTCCTCTCTCCTTCCTGTTCCTAACATGACTAGATTATACCATGACGTACCCAGTATAAATCCGGATATTCGTAGATTCTGTTCCCCAAGAGAATCGCGGATCCTCCGTTTATTCCCGTCGGCACACCATTCCTAAGCGTTCTTATATCAGAAAATCAGGGCCTGCCGTCATAAGAAAAAACGGGTCGAAGGTAAGCTGAATGGCTTGCCTTGAACCCGTGTAATTGAGTCTATTTTCGTTCAAGCGGCTTCTTCCAAACTCCAAGCAGCACACCCGAGATCACCGAACCAATGAGAACCGAGAGCAGGAATAGGAGCGCATGATTGGCAAGAGCAGCGACAAAGATTCCCCCGTGCGGGGCCGGAACGTTGATGCTCCACAGCTGCGTCAGCCCGCCTGCCACCGCGGAACCGAGAATACAGGATGTCAGTACGCGCAGCGGGTCGGCCGCGGCGAACGGGATCGCTCCCTCCGTTATGAAGGAAAGGCCCATCACATAGTTGGTCACGCCCGATTTGCGTTCCTGCTCCGTGAACTTATGCTTGAAGAACGTCGTGGCCAGAGCAATGGCCAGCGGAGGCACCATCCCGCCGGCCATGACCGCAGCCATCATGGCTCCGTTCGTGTTGCCGCTGGATGTGAATACGCCGATCGCAAATGCATAAGCCGCTTTATTGAAGGGACCGCCCATATCAATCGACATCATCCCGCCCAGAATCAGACCGAGAATCACCGCGTTGCCGGTACCCAAATTGTTAAGAATATCAATCAGGCCGAGATTGATCCAGCTGAAGAACGGATCGAACAAGTAGAACATGATCGTTCCGGTAACAAGCAGGCCGACGACCGGGTACAACAGAATCGGCTTTAAGCCGTCAAGCGCTCGGGGCAGCCCCGCAAACGCTTTGCGCAGCAGGATAACCACGTAACCGGCCAAGAAACCTGCCGCAAGACCGCCAAGGAATCCCGAATTGGAATTGAGGGCCATCAGGCCTCCGACCATGCCGGGCATCAATGCCGGACGATCGCCAATGCTGAGCGCTATGAAACCCGCCAGAACCGGAATCAGGAAGTGGAAGGCACCGTCTCCTCCGCCGATCGTTTGCAGCAGCTGGAAGAGCGGATGATCCTCGCCGGCAAGCTGCTCGATCAGGAAGGAGATGGCCAGAAGAATGCCGCCCCCCACGACAAACGGCAGCATGTGCGAAATACCATTCATCAGGTCCTTGTACACTTTCGTGCCTATGCTGCCCTTCTCCGCGTCCTTCGCTTTCGGCTCACCGCCGCCTTCGCTGCGGTAGATCGGCGCATCGCCGCCCATCGCCTTGCGGATCAGCTCCTCCGATTTGCGGATGCCGTCGCTGACAGGACGCTGGAGAACGGGTTTTCCGTTAAAGCGGGCCATCTCCACGTTTTTGTCGGCGGCAATGATGACGCCTGAGGCCCTGCGGATTTCCTCTTCCGTCAATATGTTCTGCGCGCCCTCCGAGCCGTTCGTCTCCACCCGGATTTCTACGCCCATCTCCTGGGCTTTCTTCTTAAGGGCGTCTTCGGCCATAAACGTATGGGCAATGCCGGTCGGACAAGCCGTTACGGCAACCACAAACGGAGTCGAGGCCCCGGCAGAAACCTCCCGTTGGTCAGCTTGGGCTGCAATGTCGGATTCCCGATGCTGGTTCTCCGCTTCCTTTTGTGCGGCTTCCCTTTTTTTGGCCGCTTCCCTCTCAGCCTTGGCGGCTTCTTCAACCGCCTGCTTGGAGTCGAATAAAGCCGTTACCTCCGCCGGCGTCTCCGCCTTCATCAACTCTGCGATGAATTCCGCATCAATCAACAGCCTTGATAACGCTGCAAGGGTACGCAGATGCGTATTTCCCGCTCCCTCGGGAGCGGCGATCATGAAAAATACATGCGCCGCCTCACCGTCCAGCGCTTCGAAATCCACGCCCTCGCTGCTCTTGGCAAACACGACGGTCGGCTCGTTAACTGCTTTCGTCTTGGCGTGGGGCATCGCAATGCCGCCGCCGATCCCCGTACTGGATTCGGCTTCACGCTTCAGGATCATCTCTTTAAACAATACCGGATCGTTGATCCGCCCGCTGGCGGCCAGACTCCCGATCAGTTCATCGATGGCAGCCTCCTTCGTGACCGCCTTCAGATCCATGATCATTGTTTCTTGTATCATTAAATCCGTAATTCTCATGTGATTCACACTCCCTTGAAATCTTCGTGGTGATAACCGCGCCATTACCGCCCATTACCGGTTATTTGATGTGAAGCGGCTCACCACTCCGTGATCCTAACCAGAGGAAGCAGCTCATCAATCGCTTCCCTTGCCGCCAAGTCGTCCGAGAACGCCGTAGCGCTTCCAGAGGCGACCCCCGTCCGGAATGCCTCGATCGGGCCCTGGCCCTTCGCAAGCGTGCCGACGAATCCGGCAATCATCGAATCGCCGGCACCGACCGAATTGCGGACGGTACCCGGCGGAACATGGGCGTGATAGACTTGATCGGCCGTGATGAACAGCGCCCCTTCTCCCGCCATGGAGATTAGGACATGCTGCGCGCCCTTCTCAAGCAGTTTCCGTCCGTACTCCACAAGCCGCTCCCTTGAGTCAATGACAACGCCGAACAACTCGGCCAACTCGTGGTGGTTCGGTTTCACAAGGAGCGGCTTATTGGCCAATGCCTTCATTAGAGCCTCGCCGGTGGTATCCATGACGAATTCTGCGCCGCCCTTTCGGCACGCTTCGATCAGACGGCCATAAAAGTCTGAACCCAGCGAAGGCGGCACGCTGCCTGACAGCACAACGATATCGCCGGCTTCAAGCTGTGACAGCTTATGGAGCAGCTCTTTCGTTTCGTCTTCCCGGATATCGGGTCCCAAGCCGTTGATCTCTGTCTCTCCGCCATGCTTCAGCTTAACGTTGATTCGGGTATCATCCGCAATGTTCACGAAATCCGTGCGGATTCCTTCCTTACCGAGCATCTCTTCGATATAACGGCCGGTGAAACCGCCAAGAAAACCGATAGCCGTATTATCGGCTCCCAGCTGGTTCAGCACCCGCGATACGTTAATTCCTTTCCCGCCCGGAAACTTCATGTCCCGGGTCATTCTGTTCAATCCGCCAAGCTCGATATGTTCAACTTCCACGATATAATCAATGGAAGGATTCAGTGTAACGGTATATATCATTATGATCCCTCAATTATTTTGGTTTTCTGTGAAATGACCTTCTTCCATGTTTCCGGCAAGGACTCCGTAATCAGCGTCGCTTCGTTCAAGTCCAGCAATTTGGCGAAGGAAACCTCTCCGATTTTGCTGGAATCCGCAAGGACGTAACTGGAAGCGGACAGCTGGTGGGCCCGCCGCTTGATCAAGGCTTCTTCCGGATCGGGGGTGGTGTAGCCCATCTCCGCATCCACGCCGTTCGTGCCCAGAAAGCACCGGTCAAAACGGAAGTTGTCCATATTTTGCAGCGCGATGCTTCCGATGACGGCTTTGGTATGAATCTTCATCATGCCGCCCAGCAGATAGCTTTTGATCCGCTTGCTGACCAACGCTTCGATATGGGATAAACCGTTCGTGACAACCGTGACGTCTTTGGCGTCGATGAACGGAATCATGGCCAGCGTGGTCGTACCCGCATCCAGGTAAATGCTTTCTCCATCCTCAACCTGTGCTGCAGCCAACCGGGCAACCGCATTTTTCTGTTGAATGTTTTTGAACGTTTTTTCCTCAATTCCAGGTTCTTGTATCTTTGGGCTCGGCAGAGCGGCTCCGCCATGAATACGCTTTAGCAATTGACGTTCTTCAAGGTCGATCAAATCTCGCCTTACCGTCGATTCCGAAGCTTCAAGGAGTTCTACCAATTCCTGCAGCTTCACGACACCGCGCTGTTGTAAGCGCTCTAATATGATTCGGTATCTTTCTTCCGTCAGCATAATGAATCCCCCTCTACAGCATATAGTATCATATTCGCCCCAAAAAACAATCTAAAACTTTCAAAAACATTCACGATCCTTCAGGAAATCGATGAATAATTTACCATCCCGGCAAGCTGCCAAGTTGGAGTGTTTCCTCTTATAGATGACAGTATGCCCCATAGCAAGCCGAGAAGCGTCGAAACATCTCATAAACGTTTGTAACCTGCTGCCTCTACGCTATATACTGGTAACTAGGAAACTCTCACAGTATAGAAGAGGTGACATGAATGGACCAACTGAAAGAAGCCTATGAGCGGCTCGGTCTGCCGGAGGATGCAACCAAGGAACAGCTTGACGACCGGTATACGCTGCTCATGCGCCAAACCCGTTCGCATCAAAGACGGGAGCCGGACCGGGCGGAGGAGATCGAAGCCGAGTTTGCCGAAATCACCAAAGCCTATAAATTCATCCTGGAAGAAGAGAACCGTAAAGCTTTGGAAGAGATGAATCAGAAACGGTACGGCAAATACAAGAGGTTTGCCGGGACGGCGGAGAAAACCGACCATTTCTTCCGTTATTATAAATTCCACGTGCTCGGCGGCATTGCCCTGGTGGGTGTTCTCATTTATATCGTGATCAGCATTTTCAACCATCAGGCAGAGAAGGAACGGCTGGCCAGCCTGCCCCCGGTTGACCTGGAAGTCATGTTCCTCGGTTCTTATATGAGCCAGGATGGTGGACAGGACCTTAAACCGATCGAAGACGCAATTTTGGCCCAATTTCCCGATTGGAAACGCGTAACCGTTAACATTAACTACGTGCCTCCCCTGGATTCCAACAATCCGCAGGATGCCGCCATGCTGCAAAAGGCACTGCTGGTGCTGTCCACCGAACGTCCTGATCTGTATATCATGGATCAAACCGCCTTTGATTGGATTGGCAATCAAGGCATGGTACGCCCGCTCGAAGCGGAAGTCGAAAGTGAGCTGAAGGAACTGCTTGCCCCGGAGATGCTGGTAAAGGGTACAAATGAGGAAGACGGCGCGGAGCATGTGTATGCCGTGGATATTATGGGCAGCCCGCTTGGCGAAGAACTGCCCGTCCTGAAGAAAGAAATGTTTGCGGGGATTCGCGAAGGCACGGAACGCGACGCGAATGCACTGCGCTTCATTAAGCAATACTTGGAGACGTCCAAGTAACGTCGGACCCTTTCGAATATCGATACAGCCCCTGCTGCTTGGCCTTATGGCCAAACGACAGGGGCTGTTTGCATGACATTATCGATTAACAATCGAGCCCAAGGATGTAAAAGCATGTGTAGCAAATCCTTCGGAAGGTTCGCGGTGAGGGTTATTTACGCGGAATATATAACCCTGTCCGTCAAACTCATCCACAATGTACATCTTGGTCAGGCCCTCGCCTTCGCCTATCATATACACGGATGCATCCTTCATGACTTTGTGCCTTTCACTGCCCTCAGCTTCATGGACTTTGCCAACCTCCGCAAGCTCCTTCTCCGCCTCAAGCTTGAGTATTTCCGCGTTATAATCCGAAGGCAGCTTCGTAATCTCGACGTAATAATCCGGGTCCACATTCATGGTCAGCCTGTTGGTTTTTGCATCAAAGGAAAAAATATCGAATATATACAGCGCGTAGCCGTCACCCTCGGCCAGTTTGGCTGTTTTGGTTTCTTTCATGCCCTCCAGCTCCAGCTCGAAATCCTTGGTTTCCGGAAGCTGCGCGTTCTCGGAACCCGAGCCGCCGCCTTCGTTGTCAACTTTCAATTTGATGAGGATCAACTGCTTCAAATCTTCCTCGCCTTCAACCGGCTGTTCCCTGTACTCATAGGAGACGGGCTCTTCTCCCTGAAGTTTGGATATGATCTGATCCATCCCCTCACCCAGCCGGAATGCGGTCGGACCATCGGCGGTCTCGATTTCGATTGAATTATTATCGATTTGACCTACGTAAGTACCGGTTCCTTGCTTAATCTCGTACTTGGGCTCCTCGACCGGATTCGGATCCGCCGGCGGCTGAGAAGTCGGGCCTTCGCCGCTGCATGCCGTCATTGCCAAGAGCAGCATAGCTGCGGCAACTGCTGTGATTATGTTGCTCCAACGCTTTCGCTTTGCCATATAACCACCTCCATTATGATTAACGGGAATCCTGGAGTTAATGTTGCACAATTCCCGCTTTTTGGGCGATTCCTTCGCATTCGCGTTCAAAACGACAAGAGCATTTCCTTTTCTGATCAAACAAGGTATTCTAGTAGTAATACAGACTCAAATAGTTGATAAAGGGAGATGTTCATGCCTGGTAAAATTAGAATTTTTGCTGACAGCACCTGCGACTTACCACCTTCGTGGATAGACGAATATAATATCGGCATCGTTCCGCTCTACGTCGTATTCGGAGAACAATCCTTACGGGATGGAGTCGACATTACACCGGAACAGTTGTATGCCAAAGTCGATCAGATCGGCAGCCTGCCCAAAACAGCGGCACCTTCTCCGTCCGACTTTATTGCGGCCTTCTCGCCTTCGATTGAACAGGGCGAGGATATCCTGTTCCTCAGCATTTCGTCAGAGCTTTCTTCCACCTACCAAAATGCGTTGATAGCTGCAGGCGAGCTGCCCGAAGGGCGGGTTACCGTGTTTGACTCGCGCAATCTTTCCTCCGGCATCGGACTGCTTGTTATGAAGGCAGTTCACGCGGCCAATGAAGGCTCGTCGATACCGCAAATTGTGGAGCTATTAAGCCGTACCGTAAACGAAGTGGAGTGCGAATTCGTTGTCGATACGCTCGATTATTTGTATAAAGGCGGACGCTGCTCCGGCATGCAAAACATCATCGGCAGCCTGCTCAAAATCCGTCCGGTGATCAAAGTCGTGGACGGCGGCATGATCCCGGCTTACAAGGTGCGCGGCAAAAAAGAAAAGGCGCTGGATCAAATGATTCAGAATGCACTGGCTCAAGTGGATAAGATGGACAATGATCTGATAGTTGTTGTCCATACCATGGCCGAGGAGGAAGCCCGATTCCTGCAGAAGGAACTGCAGGAAAAGACAGGCGCACGACAGGTCAGCATTTCTACGGCCGGCTGCGTCATTTGCAGCCACTGCGGTCCTCAAACCGTCGGTCTGATGTATACCAAGAAGCCATCATAAATTGTTTATATCCGAAGACAGTTCTGCTTGGTTGTTCTCTGCTGCAGGGCTGTCTTTTCTGTCCTTCGTCTAAGCAGAACGTTTAGGAACTTATTAAACGAGCCTCCAATAGGTTAAACATGTCCATCCTAGACCAAAGTCTAGGTGAAACATTCCCCGAAGGACCGAGGACACCCCATCCCTTGCATGGTATTCTTGGAATAATCAATCTATATAAGGAAAGGAACGAAGTTTGTATGACGAAACGTACAATCTTAGCACCTCTGCTCATCCTGCTTGGCGCATACTTGCTCTTGAACCAAGGCGGTACCGTAGGCGCCGGTTCCATTTTTGCCACGTTCTGGCCTACCCTGTTCGTGATCCCGTTAGGCCTGTTTTTTCATTGGATGTACTTCTCGCTGGTCGGACGTCAGGGAATCGGGCTGTTGATACCGGGCGGCATTCTGCTCACAGCCGGTATTGTCAGCCAAATCGCTTCCTTGTTCGACTCTTGGGGGTCGATGTGGCCCGGCTTTATTCTTGCCGTTGCGGCCGGATTGTTCGAGTTCTACTGGTTCGGTTCGCGTAACAAGTGGCTGCTCATCCCGATTAACATTCTGACCGTCCTGTCACTGCTGTTCTTCGTGGTATTCTCGATCGGACCCGTACTCAATTACCTCTCGGTCGTTCAGCCTGTCATCGCGGTGCTGCTTGTGCTTGGAGGAGCTTGGCTGATGCTCGGGCGTAAGAGGCACGGGTGAGCGCACGATTTGCCAAACCGTCAACAACGCATAAAGGCACTCCGAAGGTTGGCTAACCTTGGAGTGCCTTTTATTTAGCGGATGCCGCCCATATCCATCAAGAAGATGCAGCGGCGGCTAAGGTTTCATTGCTTTGGAACAGATGGTGGACGCTGCGGATATAACGGACGGTTCTCGTGCCGGAGTACATCATGACCGAATGCGTTTCGGCCCGCTGACCCGGCATATATTTAACCCCGCGCAGGAAATCTCCAGCCGTCACGCCGGTGGCGACGAACAGCACGCCTTCCCGTCCTACCATATCCTCCATCGTCAGCAGCTGCTCGGGATGCTTCAATCCCATGCCCTGGCATCGGACGAAATCCTCCGGCGTCTCCGGTATGAGCCGTCCCTGGATTTCTCCGCCCAGGCATTTCAAGGCGGCTGCGGCCAGAACGCCTTCCGGTGCCCCTCCGGAGCCCACGTAGAGATCGACCTCACTGTCCGTGCAGGTCTCGATCGCTCCCATGACATCGCCGTGGCTCAGCAGCTTAATCCTTACCCCGGATTCTCGCAAAGCCCTGATCATCGTGCTGTGACGCTCGCGGTCGAGAATGGATACGGTCATCTCCGACAGCGGCTTGGATAAGATCTCCGATGCTTTTCGAAGGGTAACCTCAATCGGGTCATTCAAACTCAGCTTGCCCGCAAGCTCCGGGCCGACCGCAAGTTTATGCATATAAATATCGGGCGCGTGCAGCAGGGTTCCTCGTGGAGCCGCGGCAATCACGGACAACGCATTGTTCAGCCCGTTCGCCACCGTTTCCGTTCCTTCGAGCGGATCCACCGCCACGTCCATCTTCGGACCTTTGCGGTTCCCTACGCGCTCTCCGATATACAGCATCGGCGCTTCATCCATCTCGCCTTCCCCTATGACCACGACCCCATCCATCGCTGCGGAATCAAAATGCTTGCGCATCGCTACCGTTGCTGCTTCATCAGCACTGTTCTTGTCACCTCTTCCTGTCCAGCGGGCGGATTGCAGCGCTGCTTCCTCCGTCACTCTTACAAGCTCCAATGCTAATGAACTCTCCATGATTGAATCCCTCCTTCTGCTATTTTCCTAACCGATGCTGCTTATTTCAGATAATTCATAATCAGTCCTGCGGATTCCTCAATTGCCTTATCCGTGACGTCGATGACGGGACACCCGAGATCCTCGTACAGCGACAAGGCGTAATCCAGCTCCTCCTGGATCCGCTCCAGGGCTGCATACTGCACCTGATGCGGCAGTCCCATGACCTTTAAGCGCTCGCTGCGGATTTTGAGAAGATGCTCCGGCTCGATCGTAAGTCCGATGATCGTGCCGTTCGTGACCTCTCTGAGCTGCGAGGGCGGCGACATTTCCGGCACGATCGGAAAATTGACCGTTTTGTAGCCTTTATGTGCGAGAAACATCGACAGCGGCGTCTTCGAGATCCTGGATACGCCCAGCAGGATGATGTCCGCCTTCAAAATGGCGCTGACATCCTTGCCATCGTCATACTGGACGGCGAATTCCATCGCGTCCACCCGCCGGAAATAGCTGTCGTCCAAGCGGTGAAGCAGGCCCGGCAGCCGCTTGGGATAGTCGTTGAACGTGTCGGCAAAGGCCTGCATCATCGGCCCCATGATATCCACGGTGCGAATGTTGAGCCGGACGGCTTCTTCCCGCATGACCTCGCGAAGCTCCGGCTGAACGAGCGTATAAGCCACAAATCCTCCGCGCCTAGCCACCTCCTCCATCAATTCGGTCAATTCTTCCTCGTCGCGAACGTTCATATAACGTTTAACCTCTGTATTCGGAAGCTCGAATTGGCGCAGGGTAGCTTGAACAACCGCTTCAGCCGTCTCCCCGATGGAGTCCGAACAGATTGCTATGAAATGAGTTAATGCCTGATTCATCCGATTCCTCCCATTATTCCTCGGCTACCATGTCGAGCAGCATTTTGATAATATTCGTTTTTGTGATCCGACCGACAACCTTCCAGTGCTCCCCCGGATTTCCCGTGGTGGATGGAACGACCACTGGCAGACTATCGATTTGATGATTAATGATTTTTCGTGCGGCATCCAGCACCGTGTCTTCCGGCTGCACCGTTGTTACGTTGGCCCGGCGGGTCATGATCAGGCTTACCGGCATGGAGGAGGCCGTCGGGTTGCCAAGCGTTACCTTGAGCAGATCCTTACGGGACACGATACCGGCCAGATGGCCGTCGGCATCGGTAACGATCAAATTTCCCACGTTCTCCAGAAACAAGGATACAACGGCTTCGTGAATCGTCGTGGTCTCACGCACAATCACCGGAACGCCGTGCAGATCGCCAACCTTCATTTTGAGAAGGCGAAACTTTTCCTCCCGGTCCCGCGTTCCCCGCTTTCCCAGAAAGTACCCGACCTTGGGCTTGGCATCAATATAATCCAGAACCACAAGCTTGGATAAATCGGTGCGAAGAGTGGCTCGGCTGACATTCAGCATCTCCGCAATCTGATCTCCTGTAATGGGTGCATGTTTTTTTACGATATCGACGATATCCTGCTGCCTTGTCGTCAGTTCGATAGTGATCCCTCCTGCGTGCATTTCCTCTACTTGCCGATATAATACGTCATATATAATATATATGCAACATATTTTCACCTAAAAATGCAGAATAAAGTATCAATAATTTTTGTCATACCCATCAAAAAAGGTTATAAATCCAAAAAAAGCATGCTCTCAGGAAGATTCCTCCCTTAAGCATGCATACTGGTTAATCATTCCGCTAATCGCCACGATCATTCAGTCCTGAAGGTCCGTGCCCTTGCATTCCCCTTTTCCGCAAAATCCATAAATGATTTTCACTCCGTCGGTTGGAATCGTGTCTACCATCTCATCGCATCTGGAGCAAATGATCAGGCCCCATTCCTCGTTCGCCTTGCCTTTGGCTGCCACTGGACTTGTTAACGCTTTCATAACATTTCCTCCTCATGTTTATTCCCTTTGCTGCAAGGCAGTTCCCGCTTGGATATCAAGGGGTCACAAACGATTCTCCACTTCATGCCAAAGACCGCTAACCCAACTCCTTCGCTTCACCCATCCTTTATTTTCCACTATATTCTTAATGTATTGGGCAAGAAATAAAGATATGAGTAAATCATGTTTAATGTTACAAAAAACATGTTAAGTAATTTTTGTGTAATCTTATTTCATCTAAAAAGAGAGGGATATCCTTAATTTGGCATGATATGATAATATATACTTCGGATTCCACTAAAAATCGACATTATAGACGGAGGGTTTGGATTGAATAACACATGGCAGCTCATTAAGAAAGGAAATACCTCTTCCGCCATTGCCGCACTGGGCAATACGGGATTGGCCATCATCAAGGGGATTGCCGCTTCCATCAGCGGCAGCGGGACGATGTTTGCCTCCGCCATGCATTCGGTGGCTGATGCCGTGAATCAGGGATTCGTATTCGTAGGCAGCGTCCTGGCCGAGCGGAAGCCGACCAAGAAGTTCCCCACCGGCTTCGGCAGGGTCATTAACCTGGTCTGCATGGTCGCGGTGATCGTGGTCACCATCATGGCCTATGAAACGATACTGAAGGGCTTCAAGCTGTTAAAACATCCGGAAGAAGCCACGAATTTCTGGCTCAATTTCATTGTGCTGGCCATTGCTGTTATCATTGACGGTTCCATCCTGGTTAAAGCCATGAAAGAAATTATGAAGGAAACCGGCGCCGAAGCATCAGGACTTTCCTTGCTGCCCGCCGCTTTCAAAAATGCCGGCCGCGCCGCCCCGCCGACGCGGCTTGTGTTCTATGAAGATATTGTTGCAACGCTTGGCGCCCTCTTCGCGCTGATCGCCATCGTGTTCGCGCATTTCTTCAATTTCCTCATCCTGGACGGAATCGCCACGATCCTGATCGGCTGTCTGATGGTAGGCGTAGCTTTTAAGGTCGGATATGACAACATGGTCGGTTTAATCGGGGTGGCCGCTCCGAAGGATGTGGAGGAGAAGATCTCCAGAATCATTCTTGCCGATCCGGATGTGCGTGACATCAATCGTCTGCGTATTCTGCAAGAAGGCCGTAATTATCATGTGGAAGCCTACATCGAGCTGAAAAAAGGGATGACCCTGGCCGAAGCCGGGCAATCCAAAATGAGAATCAACGCCCTGTTGACCCAGGATCCGAACATCTCGGACGTGACCTTGGGCATACTGGAGGACGACGGAATCAAGCTCTGGAATCCAAGAGAGGATCTGGAGCATCCGGGTCAATAAGGAAGAGGCATGACTCAGGGTCCGTTTGGACCTCGGGCATGCCTCTTTTTTTATGCGACGCTTAATGATTGCGCTTTAGGAATTCGACTATCCGTGCATAAGCGATCTTTTCGTTGGCCTTCTTCGTAATCCCATGCCCCTCGTCTTCGAACACAAGATACTCCACGTCACGGCCCTTGGCTCTCAAGGCCTCGACGATTTGGTCCGACTCCTCTTTAACAACGCGCGGATCGTTGGCTCCCTGGATGATGAGCATCGGGTTCACCATATCATCCAGGTACGTAATCGGCGAATCCTTGATGAAGCGTTCTTTATCCCTCTCGGGATCACCTATCCAGCGCTCCATAATCGGTTTCCAGTGTTCCGGCACCGAATCGTAGAAGGTAAACAGGTTGCTGACCCCGACGATGTCGATGGCCGCCTTGAAATACTCCGGATTCCGGCCCGCCAGCAGCAGCGTCATATAACCGCCGTAGCTTCCCCCCATCACGAAGAGCTTCTCGCGGCTCGATATTCCCTGCTCGAACAACCAATCCATGCCTGCCAAGCAGTCCTTGCGCGGTCCCTCGCCCCAATCCTGCTCCACCAATTTCACGAAGGAGCTGCCGTAACCGGTGCTTCCCCGGAAGTTCGGGCAGAAGATGTGATACCCTTTGGCCAGAATATACTGGAACATGGAGCGGAACTGCTTGCGCTCCGAGGCTTGCGGGCCCCCATGCGGCCAAAACACCGTATAACCGTTGGCCACGTTGTCTTTGGCGCGGAACAGGAGGGCCTCGATCTCCATCCCGTCAAAAGATGGATACGTCACGACATCCGGCGTCACCAAGTCCTCATCGGTCAACCCTGTCAGCACGTTCTTTGTGATCGTGCTCCATGAGCCGTCTGCATAACGGTAAATGTTAAGCGGCTTCACCGCACCCCGGGCGAGCAGGTACAGATTGCCGGACCTTGTGACGTTCAGCTGCTCCACGATGTCCGATGGAAGAGGAATGGCGGTTAACTCACCGCTGTCGAGCGAATAGGCATACAGTCGATCCTCTACCCCTTTTTCCGTAACGATGTACAGGGTTTGTGAATCCTTATGGAAGCGCAAGAGCTGTATGCTCTCCCGGTCGATGCGGCACAGGGGTTCAAACTTTTGCTGCGGGATGTCGTAACGGGCCACATAAGAAAATTCGGATTCATAGTCTGTTGCAAAAATGACCTGGTCATTGCTGACAAACAGCACATCCCCCGAAATATGCACCTGTTCAGGCGCAGGCGTCAAGCACAACGGCTCTTCGCCCTCTCGCTTCACGTAACTAACATAGTAGGTGTTGGCATACATTTTCGTATATGCGATGGTTTTCTCGTCGGGGCTCACGGCACACATTTCGGTCGATGTCCCCTCGCCCTCATGCAGCAAATGATCCTCCTTGGTGTCCAGATGATACACGCGCGAATTCAGGAAGGACGGATTCCCCTTCGACGTGACATAATACAGTCGCTTCCCGTCCTCTGACAGATGCACAAAATAATGTTTGTCCTCCGCATCCGCCCCTTCGAACAAAGGCAGCGGCTCGCCGCCGTTCCAGCGCAACGCATGAAACTGATAATTCTCATTCCCGTCGCGGTCAAACGCCGTCAAGATATGCCGCCCTTCCGGGTCCAGCTTAATGAAGCTTGCGATCTGGTCATTGTATGTAAGCGGATAAGGGTAGGACGTCTCCCCTTCTAACTCCATGGCCCATAAATTGAACTTTCCGTTTAGACTGCTGCTGAATACAAGCCGTGACTCGTCTGCACTGATTCCGAAGGTACGAATGCCATACGTTTGAAAAAATTGCTCCACATCGGACTTAGGAAATTCGATCATTCATTTGCCTCCCTGACCTCATCTTATTATCCATCGGTTAATAAATGGGCAAGTCTTCCAAACCGCTGGATTATTCCCATTATAACGCAAAGCATTCCGGGGGTCACCGTTACATAGTCGGGTAGTTTACTAAGTCTGCAGACCGAGATGATGCACAAATTTTGACAGAGGCCTGTATATATTCCCGGCGCCCCCTCTTCTGCCCGCATATCTGCTGCAGGATTCCATATAAATGATAAGAACCATGTTTTTAATGACGAAGGGGGGATTCTCGTGCACCAAGACGAGATCGCGGAACTGGAACGTTCCATTGCGGAGATTACCGAGATCGCTACAGGCTTCGGCCTTGATTTTTACCCTATGCGATATGAGATCTGCCCGGCAGACATCATATACACCTTCGGCGCCTACGGCATGCCTACCCGGTTCAGCCACTGGAGCTTCGGTAAAACCTTCAATAAAATGAAAATGCAGTACGACTTTGGCCTAAGCAAAATCTACGAGCTCGTAATCAACTCCAATCCGTGTTATGCGTTTCTCCTGGACGGCAACTCCCTGATCCAGAACAAACTCATTGTCGCCCATGTCCTTGCACACTGCGATTTTTTCAAAAACAACGCCCGCTTCTCCGTCTCCAACCGCAATATGGTCGAGAGCATGTCCGCCACGGCGGAGCGCATCTCCCGCTATGAGATCGAACACGGCACGGAGGCGGTTGAGCAGTTCATCGACGCCGTGCTGGCGATTCAGGAGCATGTGGATCCCCATATCGTGAGACCCGATAAACTCGATAAACAGCGCTACACGGCACGACGGATGCAGGAGCAGAAGGAGGAAGCCAAGCGGCAGAAGCCTCCCGGCCGGTATGACGATTTATGGGAAATGGACGAAGACGGTGACAAACAAACCGATAAATTGCCGGCTGCGCCCAAGCGCTTCCCGCCCGATCCGGAAAAAGACATCATGTGGTTCATTCAGGAGCACTCCGACATTCTGGAGGATTGGCAGCGGGACATTATGAGCATGCTGCGCGAGGAGATGCTGTATTTCTGGCCGCAGATGGAAACCAAAATCATGAACGAGGGCTGGGCTTCGTATTGGCATCAGCGTATCCTGCGGGAAATGGACCTGACCAGCGAGGAAACGGTGGAGTTCGCCAAGCTCAACGCCTCGGTCGTACAGCCGTCGCGCCACAGCCTGAATCCCTACTACCTCGGACTGAAAATCTTCGAGGATATCGAGCGCCGCTGGGATCGGGAGAAGATGTTTGATGTACGCGAATACGATTCCGATATTTCCTTCCTGCGCAATTATTTAACAAAGGAACTCGTGGAGGACCTGGACCTCTATGTCTTCGAGAAAAAAGGGCCGGAGTGGAAAATCACCGACAAGGCATGGGAAAACATCCGCGATCAGCTGGTCGTCTCCCGCGTAAACGGCGGCTCGCCGTTTCTCGTCGTGACCGACGGCGATCATCTCCGTTCCGGTGAGCTGATGATCAAGCATTTGTACGAGGGCATTGAGCTCGACCTGAAGTATATGGAGCGCACCATCCCTTATGTTTACCGGCTCTGGGGCAAACCCGTGCATCTGCACAGCATCATCGAAGGCAAACCGATTCTGTTCTCCTATGACGGCAAGAAGCTGCATCGACGGTTTATTTAACGGCGGTTGAAGCAGCAAAACAGCGGTATATATCACAGCAGCACCCGCGATGAGTATTGATCCATTCGCGGGTGCTGCTGTTCGTTTACGTATAGGCACGTCATCCGTTCGCTTCTTGACCCCTGTTATACGCTGACCTTCTCGGATGAGGTTTCGATCTCGATATCGTGCTTCCGAATATCATATTCGTGTTGAAGCGATTCCAAATCATCGGCCAGCTTCTCCATCATTTTCACGAAGGCGGCCAATTCCTGCGAGCTTGCTGCCTGATTACGCGCGTTCATGAACGTTTTCTCCGATTCCTGCTCCACGAGCCCCAGCTTGCGAATAATGCCGCTGACCTTGTCCTGAATCTCATCCATCGCCTTCTTGGAGTTGGTGGCCAGCTTCCGCACTTCACCGGCGACCACCTCGAAGCCTCTGCCTAACTCCCCGGCATGGGCAGCCTCGATCGCCGCGTTCAGGCCGAGCAGGTGGCTCTGATCCGAAATTTCCCGTATCAAACTTCCCATCTGCTCGATATGCAAAATTTCTTCGCCCAGCTCGGAAGTCAGCGTATGCGCCTTATCCTGCGCCTCCGCTGTTTTCATGGCGTTGTCGGCCATCAGCGCCGCGCTCTGATCCAGCTCCACGATCATGGCCGTCAATTCTTGAACTGCAGTTGTAATCGCTTCCAACATTTTTTGCTGATCCGAAGCCAGGTTGCTGATCTTCTCTTTCTCTTTCATTTCGTAAGCTTCCAATACGAGCTGGGAGTCCAGGTTAAACATTTTGCTCAGGGCATGCACCACTTGAATCCATTGATCCGGTACGAGCTTCTTCAGTAAATCGGCGGCAATATCCAAATAAACCATGTAACTTCCAAGGTAATAGTCCGTGGTCAGGCCGATTCTGGAATGAACTTGTCCGATCTTAATCCGTTCGGCAATATAAGCATCGTCCACTCTACCTGAAGCAAGCGACATCCAATACACCCGCTGGGTCTCCTTAAGCCGTTCCACGGTCGAGGTGCGTCCGATAATCTGCATCAGCTGCGGCTGCGTTCCGATCTGCGCGTAAAACCGGTCCACGACCTCTTCAACCACCTTCGCAAATACCTCGCGATGATTTGCGAGAAGCTCCAATCCTTGCTCGTCCAATCCGATATACTCCAACTGCTGGCGTCTTTTCGGGGAAACATCAATCATTTCGAAAAATCCACTCCTAAATAGGTGATCCATATCACAGCTTCAAGTACTTAGGGTCCATTATAGCCTATATTTACCACCTCGGCATAATCCCAAAGTCCTAATTGTGTGTAGATTTGCACCTCCAATCGGGCAATCCCCTCCAAACGAGGAGAAGCCACCCAATTCCACAGGCGACTTCTCCAGACATTCCGCTTCTGCTATTTTCGTATTCGTCTTACCGGTTTAACAGGCTGCCCACGTAACGCAGCAGCTCATTGGCGCATACCGGGCAGTACCCATGCTCCTCGATCAGCCTGGAGCTTACCTCGTTGATCCGTTTCAGCTGCACGGCATCCGGCGTTTTGGTCGAGGTCGTAATTTTGACGATGTCCTTGAGGTCCGTGAACAGCTTCTTCTCAATCGCTTCCCGAAGGCGCTCATGATTGTGGTACTCGAACTTTTTGCCCTTGCGGGAATAAGCCGAGATACGAATCATGATCTCCTCCCGGAACGCCTTCTTTGCGTTCTCTGACACGCCGATCTGCTCCTCGATCGAGCGCATTAATCTCTCGTCTGGATCCATCTCCTCGTCGGTCAACGGATCGCGGATTTTCGTCCAGTTGCAGAACGCTTCGATGTTATCCAAATAATTCTCGAACAGCGTCTTGGCGGACTCCTCGAAGGAATACACAAAAGCCTTCTGGACTTCCTTCTTGGCCAGATCGTCATACTCCTTGCGAGCGGCGGCAATGAAATTCAGATAGCGTTCCCGCTCCTCCTTGGCAATGGACGCATGCTGATCCAGCCCATCCTTGATCGCCCGCAACATATCCAGCGCGTTAATGCACTGAAGATCCTGCTTAATCAAAGCACTGGATATCCGGTTGATGACATAACGCGGATCGATGCCGGACATGCCTTCCTCCAGATATTCATTCTGCATCTCCTTCAGGTCCGCTTCCTTATACCCTTCAACCTCCACCCCGTCGTACATGCGCATCTTCTTGATCAGATCCATGCCCTGCTTCTTCGTTTCCTTCAGACGCGTCAAGACGGAGAATATCGCGGCAGAACGAAGCGCGTGCGGCGCGATATGGATATGCTTCATGTCGCTTTGGCCAATCAGCTTCGAGTAAATCTTCTCCTCGTCGCTGACTCGCAGATTATATGGGATCGGCATGACAATCATCCGGGATTGCAGGGCCTCGTTTTTCTTATTGGCAATGAACGCCTTATACTCGGATTCGTTGGTATGGGCCACGATCAGCTCATCCGCGCTTATCAACGCGAACCGGCCCGCTTTAAAGTTCCCTTCCTGGGTCAGGGAGAGCAAGTTCCATAGAAATTTTTCGTCGCATTTCAGCATCTCCTGGAATTCCATCAAACCGCGGTTCGCTTTGTTTAACTCGCCGTCGAACCGGTAGGCGCGCGGATCCGATTCGGAGCCGTATTCCGTGATGGTGGAGAAATCGATGCTGCCGGTCAAATCGGCAATATCCTGCGACTTGGGATCCGACGGACTGAACGTGCCGATGCCGACCCGGTTCTCCTCGGAGATTAATATCCGCTCGACCTCAACCTTTTCGATATCGCCGCCGTACTCGGTTTTAAGCCGAAGCTGGCAGGCCGGGCACAAATTCCCTTCGATTCGGACGCCGAGCTCCTTCTCGATCTCCGGTCTTAGCTCCGTCGGAATCAAATGCAGCGGCTCTTCCTGCATCGGGCAGCCGGCGATCGCGTATACCGCTCCACGGTCGGTACGGGAATGCTTCTCGAGGCCGCGCTTCAGCATCGTGACAAGCGTGGATTTGCCGCCGCTGACAGGTCCCATAAGCAGCAGTATGCGTTTGCGTACATCGAGCCTGCGGGCTGCCGAATGGAAGTACTCCTCCACGAGTTTCTCGACAGCCCGGTCGAGGCCAAAGATTTCCTGTTCAAAAAACTTATATTTTTTCTGGCCCCCGCTCTCTTCGAAACCGTAGGATTCGATCATGTCATATACACGGGCATGGGCCGTCATGGCTGGAGAGGGATCCTTCTTAAGTATTTCAATGTATTCCCTGAATGTGCCGCTCCACGCCAAACGGTCGCCTTCTGCCCGATACGATGCTATGCGTTCGAAAATATCCATATCGCTACCTCCTATGAGTCTGTTTATGGGGATTGGCTTCCATTCCACAGCGTCATTAGAAAACATTCCATTATCGAAAAAGTGTATTACATACCTATGCGGCTTGCTTGGAATAGTTGACCTTATTTTCGAAGTCACGCTTATGCTTTTTTATCTAACCACCGGTTCATTCTACACTCGGGTACGCCGCGAAAGCAGTCCCCATGCTATACTGAAATTACATTGACGTAACATTAGCAACTTTCGATTAAAAGGAGAGTCATCATGGCGATAAAGCATGAAGCCGAGCTGTACGCTCCCCTGAAGGCCTTTTTTGAATTAAACGGATATGAAGTCAAAGGCGAGGTACGGAATTGCGATCTGGTCGGCATGAAAGACGGGGCCGATGAACCGCTGATCGTGGAGCTGAAAAAAACGTTCAATCTGGCTCTTCTGCTCCAGGGCATTGAGCGGCTGAAGCTGACCCCGTACGTATACCTGGCCGTCGAGAAGAGCCGGGCGAAGAAAGGAGCGGTCAACCAGCGCTGGTCCGAGCTGACGGGGCTTTGCGGTCGACTGGGATTGGGGCTCATCACGGTCACCTTCTACAAAACCAAGGCGCCCTTCGTCGAAGTGCTCTGCGAGCCGGAGATGGCCGTGCAGAAGGGCCGCACTGCCATTAGGCGCAAGGAACGCCTGCTGTACGAGTTTCGGGAGCGCAGCGGCGATTACAACACGGGCGGGGTGACGAGGGCCAAGCTGGTGACGGCTTACCGTGAGAAAACGCTGCGCGTTGCTGCTGCCATGAATGCAGCGGAAGCGGAGCAGCGCAGCATGCACGAAGCTGCTCCCGATGGGCGTGAACTCCAAGAAAAAGCTGTCCCTGCAGTGTCGCCCGGCATTTCTCCCGCGGCTGTTCGGGATCGGAGCGGCGTGGGTTCGGCGGCAGACATTCTGCAACGCAACTACTACGGCTGGTTCCGCCGGGTGAGCCGCGGACGCTACGTGCTGACGCCGGCAGGCGTGCAGGCCCTGGCAGACTATGCCACCGTATTGAAATCATAATTATAGAACGGATCTTGAAATACGAATCCGCCCATGAAAAAAAGCTGCGGATTGAGCCTATCAGCCTGGCTCGATCTGCAGCTTTGCTATGTTCAACGCGTTCGTAAAAGGAATCTTCCATGTCTAATTCCGGGCCGTAAATTCCATCACGGCTTCGCTGATAAGATTCATGCCGAGCAGCAGCTCATCCCGCCCGGGATGCGTAAAATTCAGCCGGATGCACTCCCTGGTTCGATCTGCCGCCGAGCACATCGAGCCCGGAAGGAAGGCCGCTCCCTTCAGCAAGGCCGCCCTCAGGAGCGCATCCCCGTCCAATCCTGGGGGCAACTGCACCCAGAGAAACATCCCGCCAGGCGGTACCGCGTACCTCGAATCCTTCCATGCGCTGCGCTTCAGCAGTTCCACCATCAGCTTGAGCCTCGTTGCGTACTCCCGGTTGAGCATGTCAATATGATCCTCCAGCTTAAAATGCTTCGATTCCAGCAGATGGTGCAGCATCCGCTGGTTGAGCATGCTGGATTGCCAGTCGGCCATCTGTTTCACGGCCGTCATCATCTCGATCAATCGCCGGCTCCCGGCGGCCCATCCCGTTCGAAGCGCGGGGGCAACGGTTTTGCTGAAAGAGCCCACATACAGAACATGTCCTCCCTGCGGCTCTTCGAGCGAGAAAATGGAAGGAAGGCGGGGCTTCGGATTCTTGGCATCCGCGAAATGAAGGTCGCCGTACGAATCATCCTCCACGACAAGAAGCCCATGCGAGACGCATAGCTTCAGCACCTGCTGACGCCGTTCCAAACTCCACATGACGCCGGTCGGATTGGTAAAATTAGGCGCGGCCATAAGCAGCTTCGGCTTATGCTGCCGGATCATGGCCTCCAGATGCTCGGGCAGCATCCCGTCATGATCTCCCTCCACAGGAACGATGACGGCACCTTGAAGACGCAGCACCTGAAGCAGTCCGGGGGAGGTCGGGTTCTCCACCAGCACCGGATCCCCAGGGTCCACGCACACCCTGACCAGCAAATCGATGGCCTGCTGGGTGCCTGTCGTCAGCAAAATATGCTGGGGCTGGACGCTCAGGCCTTTCCGCCGGGAGAAGTCCTCGCTCAGCCACTCGCGGAGCGGCCCATAGCCTTCCGCCTCACCGTACTGCAGGGCCAGCGGGTCCTCGGACAGCACCGCTGTCGCCGCCTCTGCCAGCGAATGCAAAGGGAATAACTCTTCGGCCGGCAGCTCTTCCGCCAAGGAAATAAAAGAATCCCGCTTCGCAAGTTCCCTGATATCGCGCAGCGGGGATGACAAAAGGGTCTGTGCACGGGAAGCAAAGGAATACTGCATGGAAGTCCCCCCTCTAACCGTTATCAAAACCTCGGTTTTGTATTCAGGAGCCTCTTATATAACCTCTAAAAGGTATTCCTGATATTTATATATTATAACCTTAATTCTGCATTAGGCATAAATTTGCCTGCCTTGGCGGGTGTACAGGGCATACTTCTCGATGGCCTGCGCACGTGTGGAAACCCCGAGCTTCACGTATATTTTGCGAAGGTAGTTGTCGATCGAGCGGCGGCTTACCTGAATTTCCATGGCGATTTTGTCGTACGTAATGCCCTGGACGATCCGTTCCATTATAAAAGCCTCCGTCTCGGAGAGCTGGAGCCCGCCTTCGTTCATCGCAGAGGCCGTCAGCGGCCAGATGCCTTGCCTTACCCAGTCGAGCGGCAGCGAGGCAACGCCCTCCCGAAGTCCGGTAATCATATGTATGAGCTGGAAAGTGGACGCCTGCTTGGACAACAGGCCGCTCGCGCCGCGACTGATCAAAGACTGGAGCAAGGGAAGCCCGTCATTATCGGTCATAATAACGACATGGGTCTTCGGTGACAGCAGCTTCATCTGCTCCAACACCGCTTCGGACGTATGATCCGACAAATGATAATCCAATAGTACCAAGTCAGGAAGCAAATCCTCGACCATTCGAAGCCCTTCCGAACCCGAGGATGTCATTCCCTCAACGAGCAGATCCTGCTGCTCTTCCAAAATCAATTTCGTTCCCAGCATGCTTGTAGGTTGACTGCCGACGATAACTACCCGCCAAACCTGATTCATTTTCTAATAGACCTCCTGTATCAACAAACTTGGCTCCCTAGCATCTCTATTAAGTAAGCGCCGTCAATTCCTTGCGTTACCGTCATTGCGAATTCCCGTTGTTTGCAGATATGGACAGACGCAAATTCCCGCTGTTACTCGCATAGAAAAAAGGTTAATTAATCCTATAGGCGCAGGGATTATGACGGCATGCATGGCGAATGTCTTATATGTATCCTAATTGATAATCAAATCTATACAGATTGTATCCCACTCTAACTTTCTAAGCAATCTATTTTTCATAAAAACAAGTGCTATTGGTTCGTCTTTGCGAAAGTAATCCTGACATGATAGAATGATACCTGGAAAAAATGATAGATTTTGAGGGGTGATGAAATGCCAATGTTGGAGCCGGAAAACAATACCCCCTATAAATCCCGTGAGGAAGTGCATCAAAAGGGGCCATCGGCCAAATGGTTCTGGGTATTTTGGATTGTGCTGATCGGGCTGGGTACCACCGCAGCCTACCTATATAGCAATCATTTGAAAGAGCAAGTCGTGGCGCAGCTGCAGCAGGACACGCGCCAGGAGATGGCGGCATTCAAAGCGGAGTACGACCAAAGGTTTAACGAGCTGGTTCAGGAAATGGACGAGATGCAGAGCAAGGTTCAGTCGTTTAATGAGCTGCTGACCTTTACCAAGGATCAGGCTAGCGGCAAGACGGACAACAGCAACAAGCTGTATAGTCAATTAAGCCAGGTCGAGAAACAGCTGAAAGAGCTGGAACGCAAGATGGAGCTGCTGAAGTGAGAAAACTGAAGTATATCCGTCCCAAACAGTTAAACCGTACGTTTATGCTTGCCATTGCACCATTTATCGGGATGCTGCTGTGCATGTGGTTAATCACCGAGCCGCCGCGCCTGTCGTACGAAACCGCGGAGTACATACCGTCTGGCAGCATATCGGAACAATCCGCCGTGATCAAGCAGGATCTGGATCAAGCTGCAGTCTCAGCAGAACAGACGATATCCTCCATTGAAAAAACGGCCAAGCTCTATCGGCAGACGACCGCTACGGTAGGAACCATTCTCCAAACAGCGGAATCACAGGCCGCGCGGCCGGAGCAAATCTATAATCGCCGGATTACAGCCAAACTGGGTGTCCCGATCGAGACGGTCAACAGCGACCGGATTCGAATCGAATTGTACAAGATCAATCCGGGCACCTATCACGGCTATGCGATGAAGGTCAAACTGAAGGATCCTTCCGCCATGAAGATGTCGCTTGGCAGCGAAAGCGGCAGGCCCGGATCCGTCGAAACCACGATGCGCGCCGTAAGCCGGCATGGCGCCGTTGCGGGGATTAATGCCGGCGGATACGCTGACGGGAACGGGGGCAGACATCCGCTGAGCACGACCTTTTACGATGGCAAATACGTCTCGGGATTTCAACCGAGCTTTAAGGATCTGGCCTTTGTCGGCCTGAGCAAATCCGGCAAGCTGATCGGCGGCAAGTTCTACAGCCAGAGCGACCTTGACCGGCTCGATCCGATGTTCGGGGCCACCTTTGTGCCGGTGCTGCTCCAAAACGGCAGGAAAACGACGATCCCCGACAAATGGAAAACGACTCCCGGCCGGGCACCGCGCACGGTCATCGGCAATTACAAGGACGATCAGCTGCTCATCCTCGTTACCGAAGGATATGATGAGAAGGGAAAATCGGGAGCCACGCTGCAAGAGCTGCAAACCAAACTGAAAAAAATGGGCGTGATCGACGCCTTTAACCTGGATGGCGGCGGTTCCGCATCCCTTGTTCTGAACGGACGCGTCGTGAACAAGCCGTCGGACGGCAGTCTGCGGCCGGTCCCCACGCACTTCTTGTTTTTCAAATGATAGAGTCGGCACTCATATTCTCGTTTATTTTTTGGCCCAAGGTGGTTATAATAAAGTTAGCTTAGCAGGAGGTGGCATGAATGTCGTTCTCATTAACATTTTGGATCGTCATGCTCGTATTCGCCCTTTATATGGTTGGCATTTGGACCGCGGCATACAATGATGACAAAACCAAAGGCCTGTAAGGCGACTCCCTCGTATATCGGGGGAGTTTTATTTTTTCTCGGACAAAAAAGGCACCGCTCAGCAGCGATGCTCAAAAGGAATTTCATTATTTATATAAGACTAGGCATGTTTAGGAAGCTGCTGCATTTCGGACATGCATTGCGAACAGATATAGCGCTCCTTAAACTCGCTTACGCCGTCCATGGAGCCACAGAAGACGCATTTCGGGCGATAGCGCTCCAATATAATATGGTCCCCCTGTACAAGGATTTCTACGGGATCCCCCTCGTTCATTTGATATCTCTTGCGCAGAGACTTAGGCAGAACGATTCTTCCCAGCTGATCAACTTTACGGACAACACCAGCAGGTTTCATAACGATTGTACACCTCTTTCATTTTCAACAAGTGATTTCTGACACCACAGTTCCAGAACTGATAACAAGGGCCTAGTATAATAGTTCGATAAAAAGTTGTCGAATCCTGCTGGATGTTAAGAATTTCTTAGTTTTTTTCAACATCAACTAGGTATACTGGATGATTTTCCCCAAAAATGCGCGATTTTTCAGCTGTTCTTATTCCATACCCGGGAAATCCAGCTGGCGCAATGCCTCATATACCATAATCGCCGCAGAGTTGGACAGATTCAACGATCGGACCTTATCCGTCATCGGCATGCGGATGCAATGCTCGGCATTTGCGGCCAGCAGTTCCGGAGGCAATCCCTTGGTTTCTTTGCCGAACACCAAAAAATCCCCATCTTGATATTCGATGTCCATGTAACGCTGGGTAGCCTTCGTCGTAGCGTAGAAATAACGCCCTTCCGGATAGAGCGCCTGCAATTCCTCAAAGGAATCGTGATATTCAATATGTACGGCGTACCAGTAATCCAGTCCGGCCCGTTTCAATGTCTTGTCGTCTGTATTAAAGCCGAGTGGACGGACCAGGTGCAGATGCGTGCCCGTAGCGGCACAGGTTCTGGCGATATTGCCCGTATTGGCTGGAATTTCCGGTTCGACTAGTACGATGTGTAATGCCATGTTGATAAGTCCACCTTTTCTTCTGCTTATTTTTAATCTTATTATAACCGATTCCCTTCCGAATTCCCGGAATATCCAAAAATAACCTTCCGCCAGCTTGGCGGAAGGTTATCGTCTTCTAATCTCATGAAATTAGCTGTGGCTATTCTTGAACTCCTGCATGAATTCCACGAGGGCCTGAGCGCTCTCATAAGGAACGGCATTATATGCGGAAGCCCGCAAACCGCCGACGCTGCGGTGGCCCTTGAGGCCGACAAAGCCTGCTTGCTCCGATGCCTTCACGAATTCCTTCTCCAGCTCCTCGGAGGCAAGACGGAACGTAATGTTCATATCGGAACGCACCTCTGCCTCCACGCAGCCGCGGTAGAAGCCTTCGCTGCTGTCGATGGCATCATAGATCAGAGCCGCTTTCTTGCGATTCAACTCTTGAACACCTTGGAGGCCGCCCTTCTCCTCAATCCACTTCAGCACTTCGTTGATCATGTAAATGCCGAAAGAAGGCGGTGTGTTGTACAGCGAGTTATTTTTCAAATACGTATTGTAACGAAGCATAGTCGGAAGATGTTTAGGAGAATCTGTAATCATGTCCTCTCTGACGATCACAACCGCCACGCCGGATGGTCCAAGGTTCTTCTGCGCACCCGCATACACCATCGCGAACTGGTTCATATCGAATGGACGGCTGAGAATATCGCTTGACATATCACCGATGAGCGGAACGGAACCGGTATCCGGGAATTCCTTAAACTGGGTGCCTTCAATGGTTTCATTGGAAGTCAGATGGAGATAAGCTGCATTGTCCGACAGCTTAATGTCTTGAATGCGGGGCAGAGTCATGTATTTGCTCTCTTCGGAAGATGCCGCCACATGGGTATCGCCGATCAGCTTGGCTTCTTTAATAGCCTTGTCCGCCCAGCTTCCCGTCATCACGTAATTCGCAACCTGGCCTTGACCCAGGAAGTTCATCGGAATCATGGCGAATTGCGTGCTTGCGCCGCCCTGGATGAACAATACCTTGTAACCGGATGGATTCCCCAGCAGGGACAGCAGGCGCTCCTGCGCTTCGTTATGAACGGCTTCATAAACGGCGCCGCGATGAGACATTTCCATAATCGACATGCCGGTATTTCCGTAATTGACGAATTCGGCCTGGGCTCGCTCCAACACTTCAAGCGGCAATGCAGCAGGTCCTGCGTTAAAATTGTATGCTCTCTTGCTCAAAAGACTCTCCACCCTTTCTCTACTATGAATGCTAATTAACGCTAATCATAGCAACAATCCCATAGACCTTCAAGTGTAATTATTCACATTAAATTGTTCCGGTTACCAGCAGAAGAATTGGTACTTTCTGCTCCAAGATCTCTTTTCTCCGGGTGCCAGGCTTAATCGAACAAACACTTCCGGCGAAATAACGTGTCCGGTCCCCCACAGGGCCATATGCGCAACCGGAAAATCGCTGATCTCCCTTACCCCCGCCCTGCGGGCACTGTGCGTCAGCTCCCATGAATACGGATAATCGCTGCCGTTGAAGCCTTTCATTCTTCCATAGAAGGGCTTATGCGGTCTGGCGGTCCAGCCTATCTCGTTATCCTGGACAGACAGCAAGTCCGAGGTATAGTCAGATTCGACCTCCGTAAACCGGACAGGAACCGGCAGCTTCAGCTTATACTCGGGTCCTATCGCTTCCTCGTTGATCCCTATGAAATTATGAACATACTCCTCCGTATCGATCCTTCGGCTTCCTTCGTTCATAAGCTCGTAATCTATCGTTAATACGGTATCTTCAATCGAGATCTTCTTCACCAGTCTTGCCGCATAACCATTCATGCTCCTGGAACGAACCGTATAGGAGATGTTTGAGTCACCCGAAATGACCTCCACATCGAAAGGCTCCACCGGATACGCATACTGAAAGTTATACGGGGCCTCGCTGACCCGTTTAAGAAGGCCCACCCCTAATTTAGGAAACCAGTCTCCAACTTCGGCCTCCGCGTACCCCATCCCTTCATGGAGTCCGAACTCGTTGCATAACCCGGACCCGGCCTGCGGGTTAAACCCTTCCGCAAACTCATGAACACAGAAGGTATGGCCGCTCTCGGTCAATTTCACCTGGGTGATGAAACCCGTGCGGTCAAAACGCGTGCCTTGATAACGTCCGACTTTCGCTATTTCGACTTCCAATCGTCCGTTCGCTAGTTGATGTCCCACAAACCATCGCTCCATTCATGATGAAGAAGCCCCGGCCGACTTGTCTGCCAGGGCTTCCGTAATTGTTAGAAGTGCGTATCAGGCAAGCTCGACGTGAATCAAAGCCCGCTCGCTGCCGGATAACGAGGACAGCATGCTGCGATCCAGCTCGACGGCCGCGGGTTCTTGACTGCGCAGTTGGATCTTTTCACCGTTCAGCGTAACCGATTGGATCGCATAGCTTCCGTAATCCAACCGGTTTGGATTGCCGTATACGATTTGAAGCTGTTTTCCGGCAAACCCGGTAGTGACCGCGGCATGGCCATCGGCATCGAATTGAGCAGACCTTAGTTTCGGTTCCAGGCGAAGATGTCCCCGGTTCCCTTTCACTCCAAACACCTCGGTTAGCATGGTCAGCAGCAGCCAGCTTGCCGACCCGGTAAGGTAGGGATACATCCCCCTTCCCTTCTCGTTAATGTACTCGGGAATGCCCGGATACATGCGACTGCGTTCAAAATCCTGACTCAGATCATAAATCGAACGCAATACCTCGTGGCCCTCTTGGACAAAACCTCTCTTATAAAGCGCATTGGCGTACATGACGCTCATATGGCTAAACATGGCCCCATTCTCTTTATGTCCGAACGCGAAGCCGAATGCCCGCCCGAGGTTTTGTTGGATCTCGCCAAAGTTCGAATTGAGGCGGTAACCGATGCTAGGGTCTTTTAAGTAACGGTCAACCGACTTCGTGATGTACCCTACCTGTTCATCGTCCGCAATTCCGCCCATAACGGCAAAGACCTGGCCTGTTAGTGTCATGCGCACGCCCAGGGGATGATCGCCTTCCACGCGGGCGCCGTCATTATTGTAATACCCGTTAAACCAAGAGTACCCTTCTTGGCTCGTGATCCATTCGTTGCAGCGCAAATGCTGGACGAGCCAATCCGCCTTCCGCTTCAAATCCTGCACAACGTCCGCAACGCTGAATTTCCGTTTGTTTCCGGTCACGGACACCTTGACGGTCTCATAATAGCTATCCAGCAAATTCAGCTTGCCCTGCACATCCTCGTACGAGACGGGATCCGTCACCGAATCGAGAAGCACCGCCATTTCCTCCGCGATTTCCAAATGCTCGACGCCTTCGGTATCCTGCCACGCCAGCAGCAGATCGCCAAGCTGCATCAAATTGCTGGCATAAAACGCCGTGAAGGCCACGCTCTCCCCTCTGCCCGGAGCAAGGTCCAGCCGTCGTTCCAGTCGGCTCCCTCGAGCTTGATGTTGTTGTGTTCGCCGACGTTAAAGAACGGCACCAGATTTTGAAGCAGCATATGCTCCAGGACCGTACCTTCGTACACCTCGCCGCTGACGGTCAAGAGTCGATTCCCGTGCTCAGGCAGCCATCCGGCGTCCTTCTCCTGGCAGCGTTTTACGAATACGTCGCGGAAATAGGTCTGCGGCTGCTTCAGAAAATCCATATCTCCGCTCTGATCGATATAAAGCAGCGTGGTCATGAACGGCCAAGCGCCGTGATCCATCCATACGCGCGGGATGTTATTCCGGTCAGCAACGAATTCACCCGGCTTCGTGCCGATGATCGTAGCATTGCTTCCATCAATCCGGACGCCCGCATAGTTATTGAGCAGCAGATACCGAACCTCGGCAGGCTCCATAATCATCAAGGCCAGGCAATCCTGCCACAGGTCGCGCCATCCGCGGCCACCTCTGCCGTAATCATGATAGGGAAGAAAGGAATTTCCGTATAAACGGCGCAGGATCGGCTGCAGGGTCACCCATTTCATCCATAGATCCTGCTGCGGATCACCGGTCTGGAAGGATACCGTATTCAGTTTCTCATTCCAATAGGCTTCGTTCTGCGCAAGCAGCTCATCAAATCGCTTCTCCGATAAATACGTTTCGGACAGCCTTTCGATGTCTGCGCGATCCTTCGCTATGACCATTGCCATAACATAGGCTTTGGATTCACCGGGCCGCAGCTGGGCCTCCGCGAACCGCAGGCCGCCAAGGGCCTCGTACCCTTCCATGGAGTCCCCAGCCTGGGCATATGCCGGCTTATTGGCAATGACGGCCTCAGGCCAATCGAGAGCTCCGCCCTCCCCGATGTATTCCTCGAGCACCGGGAAATGACCGATTGGGGCTGAGCCGTCCCCCTCCGCACCCAGCACGCTGTAGGATACGCGATTGATACGGTGACCCCGTTCGTCAAACGAGAGTACGGGCTGCACTTCGACCCCTTCCCGATGGACATAAATCCGATGCAGCAGGGATGTCACATGACGATGGTCCCGCAGATCATCCGCCGAACGGCCATACAGCGGAACAGCCGCGGTAGGGGTAAGTTTAAGCGTCTGCTGGCCTACATTGGTCAGCGTTACTTTCATTAACTCGATCTGGTCATCCGTCACCGGCACGAAGCTGGTAACTTCCGTTTGCAGTCCGGCCTCCCCGTTCATCCGCTTCAGCTTGTGCCATAGAAACCCTGCTTCCAATTGGCCCTCTTCTTCCTGATGCATGAACCGGTTCGCATTCTGCTTCGCAGAGTTGCCGGATACGGACCAAGCACCATGCCCGTCGATGTGCACCCAAAAGTTGCGCGCGGACTTGGAATTATGAAGATCCTCCACCGATACCGGCGACATCAAAAACGTATTGTGGCTGCTGGTCATTTCGCCGTGAAGATTCGGCGTGATGGCCGACATCATGCCCGCCTCGTTGACCAAAGGAAAATATAAATAGTTATGAAGTTCAGGATGACGCAGCGTAAAGACGCCCTGATCCCCCTCGAACTTCCATCCCGTTGATTTCATATCGCTTTTTCTTCCCCTCTATGCCTTAGGATTTGACGGCTCCTGCCAGGGCACCGTCCACCAGATACTTCTGTATGAACGTATACAGAATGATCAATGGTGCGGCAACGATCATAATTCCGCATGCAAGCAGCGGCCAGTTATTCCCGTACTGCCCTCTGAATTCTTTCAGGCCGAACGTAATGGGATAGTTGGACGGACTCGGCAGGTACATGATCGGCCCGACAAAATCGTTCCAGATTCCGATGGCGGTCAGAATGACGCCCGTTGCGATCACCGGCTTCATCAGCGGCAGAATGATCTGGAACAAGTAACGGATATAGCCGGAGCCATCCATGCCTGCAGCCTCATCCAAATCGCGGCTGATCGACTTGATGTAACCGACGAACATCATGAACACCACGCCCGTCCCCGTCGTTTTCAGCAGGATATAGCCGAGCTTGGTATCATACCCGAAGAACGAAACGCTTTCCTTGAAGGACAGCATCAATTTATACTGCGCAACCATCGGGTTCGGAAGGAACTGGGACAGCAAAAAGAACATGTAGATAAAGCCGCTCCACATCACATAACCGCGTGCGACCGGAAACGCCGCAAACAACGATACGATGATGGTCAGCACCGTCGCCGTCACCGTATAGATCAGGCTGTTCGCAAAATAACCCGCGAAATTGCCTTCAGACCATGCCTGGGAATAGTTGCCCCATTCGATGTTCTTCACGATTCCGATCGGGTTGAGCAAGTATTCGTTGAAGGATTTGAGCGATACATTGAAGACGAGCAGAAGCGGAACGACGTACAGAATCAGCAGCAAACCTATGACGGCATAAGAGAGAGTTTGCGTGGTTTTGGAATTTCGCATCAATATTCCACCTCTCTCTTACGCGTCTGTCTGACGGCTACGACAACAAACAGGAGAATAATCAGGAACTGGATCACGGACAGTGCCGAAGGAAGGCCCATTTCCAAGCTTCCCCGGAACGTTTCCTTGTACACGTCGTAAGCCATCGTCCTAGTATTGAAGCGACCGTCCGTTGTCGCCAATATGATATCGAAGGTCGACATGGCGCCGATAATGGATAGCAGCATATTCACCGTGAAGGACGGAGCGATCAGGGGGAAGGTGATGTGGCGGAAAGACTGCCACTTGTTGGTGCCGTCGATATGACCCGCCTCGTATAAATCCTTCGGAACCGATTGGAGGCCAGCCAGAAAGATCAGCATGGAGTAGCCCATGTACATCCAGATCTGAACGAAAATAATATAACCGAACGCATGGGTAAAGCTGCCGAAGAACATGTCCTGATAGCCGAAGAGAGCGTCATAAAGGCGGTTGACCGGTCCGTTCAACGGATCGAACATCATCCCCCAGATCAGCGCAACCACGGCTACGCCGAGTACGACCGGCAGGAAGAATACCGCACGGTAGAAGTAATCGCCTTTCAGCCGCTGGTTAATGATTACGGCGATAAACAGGGCGACCCCGTTTTGCACAATCGTCACGACGAACATGAAGATCAGGGTATTTACGATCGAGCGCCACCGCTCGCCCGAGTTCCCCGAGAAGAAGAGCTCCCTGTAATTATCAAGTCCGACGAATTGATAGGTGCTGCCCGGCAGGTTCTTCACATCGGTAAAGGAATAGATGACCGTCAGGATCGAAGGCCCGAAATAAAAAACAATGTATAACGCCATCGGTATCAATAGCAGCAATAATGGTATGAAGCGGTTAAACCCTTTTCCAAATGGATACATCTCTCTCACCTCGCAAATCCATTTCAATGCATGTCGGGGCCTGCTGCACAGACCCCGATTACAGTATGGTTCTTTCTATACAAGTCTCTTTATAATAGAAGAAGTTTATTTCGGAGCGGCTGCTTCCCATTCTTTCTGCTGAATGTCAGCCAGCTCTTTTGCCGTTTTATATGGTCCGCCCGGTGCCAGGAATTCCGTGTGAACGCCTTCTGCAGCCAGATGCTCGCCGATATTCTGCCGGTTGATCATCATGATTTCGTACGCCAATTCGAACTCGCCGAGATAAGGAGTCAGTTCATTGTCAATGAAGTCGCTTTCCGTCTGAATGTTGTCCTGGGTCGGAATGAATCCGGCTGCCTTCACGAATGTCGTGTAATTTTCCGGCTCCGAGAAGAATTCAAGCCACTTCAGGGCTCCTTCTTTGTTCGGACCTTTCTCTGCCGCATACCATGTTACGTCATACTTGCCGACAAAGGAGGCGTTCTTCGCTGCATCCTCGGTAGCCGGAAGCGGGAAGTAACCGAATTTCAGCTCTGGATTAGCTGCCGTAACGGTTGGGGCATCCCAAGAGCCGTCAGCCAGCATCGCAGCTTTTCCTGTTGCAAAATAGGAAGGCGCCGTTGCATAATCGATCCCCATGAAGCCGTCGATCATGTAATTGTCTTGAAGCGTCTTCATTTTTTCCAAAACCTCGATGGCTTCTTCATCGTTATAAGCCGTCTCGCCTTTCCACACGCCCTCGATCCATTTCTGCTGGTCTCCGCCGCCCAGGATTTTGGCCTGCAGGGCGAACACTGGAAGTTTCAAAGGCCATACGTCTTTACCTGCTACAACAATCGGTGTGATGCCTTTGGCTTTCAAGTCATCGTTCAGCTTGATGAACTCCGACCACGTTTTCGGAACGCTTAAGCCGTTCTGCTCGAAGATTTCTTTATTGTAGAAGAGACCGGACATCGCAACCTTGCCTGTAGGAACGGCATATACTTTATCGTTATAAGTTCCGGCTTTTTCGATATCGTTTGCGTTATAATTCTTAATGAAGGCTTGGTCGGATAAATCCGCAATCAATCCGGTATCGATCCATTGCTGCCAATCGGGTACTTTAGCGCCCGGCGTCCATTCCTGCGGGGAGAGTCTCATTCCCGACAAATCGGCCAGAACGTCCACGTCATTGGCGGTGATTCTTGCTCTCTGCGCCTGCTTGTATTCGTCATCCGGACCCGTAGTGGTATACTCTACCGTATACTCGGGATACTTCTCTTCAAATTTCTTATTGATCTCTTCAATCGCTTTATTGATGTTATCTTGTTTCCAGTGTAAAATTTTGATGACCTTTTTATCGCCTTTGGCAGGTGCGCCTGGATCGGCTGAATCGCTGCTTCCGCAAGCTGCCAGCGAGAAGGTTAGAGCGCCAGCCAAAAGTAATGCTGATAACTTCTTAATCATTTGTTCGTTACCCCCTGAAATTAAATTGCAATTCATTATGAAACCGGATTCATGATTCCGCTTTTTCTTGGCCTGTACAATCTTGATGCTACGAAACTGTGATTATTAATTTTCGTAATTGAGCGAATTATACCGAAAGCGGTTTCGTGAGGCCTATTATTACGCATAATATTTTGTTTGTCAAAGCTTTTTTTTATCGTTTCCGATACTTTTCTCCCAACGAACAGAGACAATCCTTTTTTCTTACTATGACAAGCCTTATGCCTGTTCTCTTTCATTGACTTACCTCGCTAAAGCAGATACACTGAGTTACGAAACTGTTTCGAATCTGTGTGGCATAACATGGCCACCGGATGGTAAACCTTGGCTTGGATAAGCCCTTATCCATAGGTGAACCGTCATCATTTCATTGGATCATGGGAAATTCGTTCAAAACACACTCCTCAGTTAGACAGAAAACACGTATCTCATAACTTTTCTGTCCCTAAACATTACGCATAAAGGAAATTCATGATAAACATTAGCGAAAATTAACGAAAATAATGGAAATGACATTATAAACAGAATAAGGGGCGTTTCGCATGGCGTTAAACATCAAAACAATCGCTAAAATGGCAGGGGTCTCCGTATCGACCGTCTCCAAAATTATCAACAACTACAGTGATGTATCCGATGAGACCAAAGCTCGCGTGTTGGAAATTATGAGAGAAACGGGATATACCCCTTCCAATTCCGCAAAAACGTTAGCAACCAAAAAATCCAATCTAATCGGCGTCATCTTTGCGGGAAAGCTGAACGTTGATTTTACCCACCCGTTTTTTGTTGAGGTGCTGAATTCTTTTAAGAAGCAAATGGGCGTTCTCGGTTACGATCTGCTGTTTTTTTCGAACGAGAAATTCCAGGGGGAGGATGCCGATTATCTCGGACGGTGCCGCCATTATCAGGTAGACGGCTGTGTCATTATATCCGGCGAGGAAATCGAGCCCTCGATTAAGGAGCTGGATGAGAGCGATATTCCCTGCATCGGGGTCGATATTGAGCTGTTCGGCGAAATGTCGGGTCATATCATGTCCGACAATTACAAGATGTCCTCGAAGGTCGTGGAGCATTTCTATCTCCAGGGCTTCCGAGACTTGGGCTTCATTGGCGGCAGCAAGGAGTCCGAAATCTCCAATATGCGAGAGGCGGGTTATCGCAACGCCATGGACAGCTTCGGCCTTCCGGCTCGCGCCGAGTGGTTCCTGAACGGGGATGATTTCTATGAGGCCAGCGGATATAAAGCGATGACACGGCTGATTAAGGCAGGTTCCCTGCCCCGCGCCATTTTTGCAGCCTCGGATCAGATTGCTATCGGCGCCATCCAAGCGCTTCAAGAACATGGTCTGAATGTCCCTGACGACATGTCGATCATCGGCTGCGACGATATCGAGGCATGCAAGTACACAACGCCTAAACTAACGACGATTCGGCAAAACAAAGAGAAAATCGGCCGATTGGCGGCACTCATGCTCTACGACCTCATCCATAAACAGTCCCCCGTCAGTTCCTTTGTCGTCGAGCCCGAACTCATCGTCCGCGAATCTTGCGGGAGCAACACACATCACTACGGGTATTTCGGATAAACATCCGGGCAAAGGGGCCGCCAGAGCGTTAGGCCTTAATGAGCCCCTTGTCTTTTAGAGCCATGTTAGGATTGGTTTCAGTCACGAATCGATACCACCAAAAAGAGCCTGGGGCATCATGCCCCAGGCTCTTTAATAATCCTGTTTATTAGATATCGTAGTACAGGGAGTACTCGTGCGGATGAACGCGGATGTTAACCGCTTTGGCTTCGGCACGCTTGAAGTCGATGAAGTTCTCGAGGAATTCTTGTGTGAATACGCCGCCTTCTGTCAAGAACTCGTAGTCTGCTTGAAGTGCATCCAATGCCTCGTCCAGGGAACCCGGTACGCTGCGGATTTCCTTCTTCTCGGCGTCGGACAATTCGTAAATGTTTTTATCGAATGGCCCGTAACCGAGCGCGGTAGGATCGATTTTACGCTTGATCCCGTCCAGACCGGCCATCAGCATAGCTGAGAATGCAAGGTAAGGGTTCGCTGTGGAGTCCGGTGTGCGGAACTCGATGCGGCAGCCTTTAGGCGTTACGGCAGCAACCGGAATCCGTACTGCGGCAGAACGGTTGCCCTTGGAGAATACGAGGTTAACCGGTGCTTCATAGCCTGGTACCAGACGTTTGAAGGAGTTGGTGCTCGGATTCGTCAAAGCGATCAAGGCAGGCGCATGGTACAGAATACCGCCGATGTAGTGCAGCGCCGTTTCACTCAGGTTCGCATAAGCGCCTTTTTCGTAGAACAGCGGAGTGTCGCCGTCGAAAATGGATTGGTGAACGTGCATGCCGCTACCGTTATCCCCGAACAATGGCTTCGGCATGAACGTAGCCGTTTTGCCGTATTGGCGGGCTGTGTTATGCACGATATATTTATAGATCAACAAATTGTCAGCTGTTTTCTTCAATGTATCGAAACGGAAATTGATTTCGGCCTGTCCGGCAGTTGCCACCTCATGGTGGTGACGCTCAACGCGAAGGCCAGCTTCGTCGAGGAGACGGCACATTTCGCTGCGGATATCCTGTTGAGTATCCACTGGCGCCACAGGAACATATCCGCCCTTAACCCCTACTTTGAATCCCAGGTTGCCGCCTTCTTCCTTGCGGTTCGTATTCCACTGGGCTTCCTCGGAGTCTACGAAGTAGCTGGAGCTGTTCATGGAGCTTTCATAGCGGACTTCATCGAACAGAAAGAACTCGGATTCCGGTGCGAAGAAGGCTGCTGTTCCGATGCCGGCTTCTTGAAGGTATTGCTCGGCACGAGCCGCGATTCCGCGCGGATCACGCTCATAAGCGTCGCCTTCCGGAGTATAGATGTTGCTCATAATGTTAAGTGTAGGATGTGCTGTAAACGGATCAATATAGCAAGACCCCGGATCAGGCATCATGACCATATCCGATTCTTCAATGCCGCGGAAGCCTGGAATAGAAGATCCATCAAACGCTACCCCGTTCACGAAAGTTTCTTCGTCTACTTCTGAAGCTGGCAAGCTAATGTGATGCACCCGTCCCGACAAGTCTACAAAACGAAAATCGACCCACTCAATATTGTTCTCTTTAATGGTTTGCAATACTTTCTCTACCGACATGTCTCTTCCTCCCAATTTCCGAACATTAAGACTTAAACAGCTTAACAATGTTCATAATCTTTCGATTTCTTTTCGTCATTATATGCCGGGAGATAACCTGACGTCAATACCTATGTAAGGTATTTTTAAAAATGGTGTCATATTACATGACATGAAAAACCAATTAAAGTAAATGCAGCAAAAAGACACCTGCGGTTAGGATGCAGATGCCTTCTACTATAAATTAGGGGATGGCGAAGCCATTCATTGTGTTCCTGCCGCTGTGCTCGAATTTACTATTATAGCAGGTAACACGTGTTATACGCGCGCGAATTCGGAAGCAGGCGCTTTGGTCGTGGCAAAGCTCTTTCCTACCAATGGAGCCAGCTTCTCCAAGTCTTTAAGCAGTGCGGCGAATTGGTCCGGGAACAGGGATTGGACCCCGTCGCCTGTCATCGAATTGTCCGGATCCGTATGCATTTCAATGATAAGACCGTCGGCTCCGGCCGCGACGGATGCCTTGGACATCGGTTCGACCAGCTCGCGCCGGCCCGTTCCGTGACTCGGGTCAGAGATGACCGGAAGGTGGCTCAATCCTTGCAAAACAGGAATGGCAGATAAATCCAGCGTATTGCGGGTATAAGTTTCGAATGTTCGGATTCCGCGTTCGCAGAGCATGACATTCGGATTGCCGCCGGCCAGGATGTATTCCGCTGCGTTCAGGAATTCGTCATAAGTTGCACTGAAGCCTCTTTTCAGCAATACCGGTTTGCCGCAAGTGCCAAGTTTCCGAAGCAGATCGAAATTTTGCATGTTGCGGGTGCCCACTTGCAGAATATCGGCGTACTCCGCGCAGATATCGACGTATTCGGGCGTCATCACCTCTGTAATGGTCAACAGGCCATGCTTTTGCCCGGCTTCCGCCATCATGATCAGACCTTCGACGCCAACGCCCTGAAAGCTGTATGGCCCCGTACGAGGCTTAAATGCGCCCCCTCTTAGCACTTGTCCGCCTGCTGCTTTCACCAGCTGCGCAATTTCATCAATCTGCTGCGCGGATTCAACGGCACATGGACCGCCCATGACAACCAGATTGCCGCCGCCAATCTTGGTTCCCTTAATATCGATCACCGTATCGTCCGGATGGAAATCACGGCTGGCAAGCTTGTAGGACTTGGAGATCTTAACTACATTCTCTACGCCCTTCATTTGGCGAAGATGCTCCGCAAGCTTCGGGTTCACGCTGCCAATCAGGCCGATCACCGTGCGATCCGCCCCCTTCGATACGTGAGCCTGGAGCCCTTCCTTCTCAATTTCGGTAACGATATGCTGAACTTGCTCCTCTGATATTTGATTGGATGTAATGACGATCATAAATAAACCTTCTTTCTGAATGAATTCCAATTTCGAATTTGATTTCAATCCATGGATAATCACTTTCGCACTTGTTCGCTTTTAAGCTTTTATGCTTTTAATCGATAAAGTAAATATACAGAAAAAATCTCCCCTCGTCAAGCCCATTCTTCAGGCCTTCACGATCGGGAGATATTCCTCGCCTGTTACATCAGCGTTTTGTTGCGTCCTTCCGCTACGGTTCGCTTCACCAGCGGTATGACAATTCTTACCGTTGTCCCGATGCCGGCGCGGCTGAATAACGTGACCCCGTACTCGCTGCCGTAGTGAAGCTTGATTCGTTGATCTACGTTTCGTATGCCGTAACCCGCATTGGTCAGATCCTGTCCCCCTGTATTATCCAGCACGCGGCCTGGCGGGAAACCGACGCCATTATCGATGATTTTGAATTCCAAAGCATCTTCCAGCAATCTGGCCGTTATCCGGATATGAATATAGTCTCCGGTCCACGCATGCTCGAGCACATTCTCGATAAACGGCTGCAAAATCAATTTCACGGTTTCATACCGGACCACCTCGGGCTCAAAATCATAGGTAACCTGCATCCGGTCGTCGTATTTAATCTTTTGAATGTCCACGTACGCTTGAGCCTGTTCCAATTCATTCTTCACGGATATGATGTTCCGGCCGTCGTTGAGCGACAAACGATAAAACTTCGCCAGGTCCATTACCATGCGCTGCAGCTTATCCAGCATCCCGAACCGCGCGAGGCGGCTGATGGAGGATAGGGTATTGTATAAGAAATGCGGATTAATCTGCGCGTGCAGCGACTCCAGCTCCGCTTCCTTTTTCTGCAGGTCGGCCAGATACACCTCATTGATCAGCTTGCCGATGTTGCTGCCCATATCGTTCAATGCAGAGGAAATATGCGTAAATTCATCATTCCCCTTAAAGGATACCCGTTTATGGAATTCGCCTTCCTGGAACGAGTCCAGCACGGATACGATTTTGGACACCCGGCGGCTGAAATATCTGGAGACCACGATGCTGACCACGAAGAAGATGCCGATGCAGATCAGACAGATCAGATAGGTTAGATTACGTATTTTGACCGTGTCCTTTTCCACGATTTGAGCAGGCACGACGGCAATCAAATCCCAACCGAGCTGGGGAATGGGCTTCCGAATCAGAAGGTCCCCGTTCTTGCGAAGTTCCTTCTCCTTGAAAACGTTGGTGGATATTCCCCCTGATGAAAGAACGACCCGACCCTGTGCATCCGATAAATACAATGCGGTCCCGTCACCGATCTTCTTGTAATCCATGCTTTCAAACAGGTCCGTCATACTGACGTTCATCCGCATGAACCCGATCTCCTGCGGTTTGATGGTCGAACTGATATCCACCAGCCGCCGCAGCAAGGATATGCGTCCGTTGCTCACATCGTCCTCAATCTGTTTCCACTGCAGGGTTACGCCGTAATTCTCTTCCTTCGGATATAATTTATACCAGGAGCGGTCCTCCAGCCTGTCATATTGATAAATATCAAACAGACGTTTGTTGGAGTCCAGCGGGTCTGTATACGTATAACTGTCATAGATCTCCCTAAGGTCGTCATTGCGCAGGTAGATCGATAACCAGATCCTTCGGTTCGCCGTGCTTACCGCGGTCTCCAGCTTCGGAATCAGCACGTTGATCGTGGTGTCATAGCTTATCCAAGCGCTTTCGGTAAAACGCAGACGGCTGTTAAAGGTCGTATCAAAATAAAGCATATCCGATATCCGGATCATGTCCTCCATCTTATACGATATGTTCTCGCTCATCTGATGAAGCGTGCCCTGAATGTTGTTATACGTCTGCTCTCGGGTGGACTTCACGAAGACCTGATTCGCTATCTGACCGACAAGCAGCACCGGTATAATGATAAATACGCAGTACGAAAACATTAACTTGTATCCGAAAGGTATCTTGACCCGTATTCGTTCGAATTTCCCCGCCATAGCCTGTTTGACCCCATATCTAATCTGAATTTTGCTAGTTACGAGTGCTTGCGCCGGTATTCCAGAGGCGTCATTCCATACATTTCCTTAAACTGCCTGCTGAAATAAGGCAGATATTGATAACCTGTCTGTGATGCAATTTCATATATTTTGAGCTTGGTCGTCTTGAGGAGATCCCTGGCGCGCTCCATGCGGAGCTTGATCACATAATCGCTAAAGTTGTGCCCGGTTTCTTCCTTGAAGAGTACCCCGAGATAATTCGGTGAAAAAGAAAACCGGTTCGCCATATCCCGCAGCGTAATATTCTCGTGCATGCGGGCCTGGATATTCTCTATAATCTCTTCGACCAGCCTGCCATTCTTGGTTGATTTGCGGTTCTTGAGCATTTCCGAAATTTCCATTGCCTTCATGCGGAGCCATGAGAAAATATCATCCATCGTTTCGAATTGAAGCAGAATATCCAGATTTTTGAGCTCCAGTCCTGCCATGCGATATAACTCTTCGTTCATCGCTTGCAGATGTCCTTCCAGCTTCACCATGATATACACGGCCAAATTGCGTATGGTGAACTTGGATCGGATGCTGGATGCCAGCAGTTGAATCGCTTCCAGTTCGTCATAGATACGAACGATATCATACTCCGTCATGGCTGTAAATAAAGCATCCAGACGGATGTCGAGGCTTTTTACGTCTTCCCGGTCCTCGGTCGGCACCTCGCTGTACAGGATCCATTTGCCCTTGCCCCGGAACATCTTATAATCCAGCGCGTCCAAAGCCTCCATGTACGACGTGTGAAGCTGCTCCAGCTGATGGACCGCCCTGCCTTCCCCGACCGTCATCGAATAGTTATATTCCCGTTTTAATTTCTCCAACAGGGCTTGAATCTCTTCCTTGCCCCGGCCCCCGTTAAGGAGTACGGCCGTTCGCTGATCGGTTACCTTGCATATATATTCAAAGCCGCGCTGTTCAAGCCGTTTATGCAGTCTCGTGAAATACTCCTCTATGGCACTCCGCTTTTCCTCGGAATCGAGCGAGCCGGTTCGCCAGGTGCTCACATTATCAAGCTCCAGCAGAATGACGCAGACCGGCCAGTGAAGCTCTGTCAGCCGGTACTCCCGCTTGATAATATCCAGGATGGCTCCGTCATAGGGCCGCTGAAGGATTTGCAGGAGATACTGATTTTTGAGGATGGGGATCATCTGCTGGTAAGCTTCCTCCGTCTCCTTGCGTTCATGTAGGCGATCCAGTTCCATCCTCACCTTCGTTAATGCATCGATCAGCTCCTGATCCTCCATCGGCTTTAACACATAACTGCATGCGTTCAATGCAATCGCTTGTTTTACGTAACCAAAGTCCTGGTAACCGCTTACGAAGATAATCCGGAGTTCCTCCTGCAGTTTCAGTGCCCGCTGAGCAAGCTCAAGCCCGGTCATATTCGGCATGCGTACATCGGTAACGAGGATGTCGATCTTCTCTCTTTCGAGCACCTCGCAAGCAGCGAAGCCGTTATTGACCGAATCGATCACTTTCATTCCGAGATCTTCCCATGGAATAAAGCTCTTCATGCCCTCTAGGTCCAGTATTTCGTCGTCTGCCAGCAGCACTTTATACACGGGCATCATCTCCCCCATAAATTCCGATAAGGGTATACTGCATAAGCAGCATACCCTTCTTGGTTTAAGCAAACATTAGTTATTGGCCTTTCATTTTAGCAACGTTTTCTTGCCATTTCGTTGTTTTGAATGCAAGCAGCTTATCGTATCCTGCAGCTTGAGCATCGGCCTCAGCCTTGTCGAGGATTGCCAATACTTCGGCATCATCCTTCGCGTACAGGGCTTTCGCTCTGGATTCCGTAAAGATATCTTCTACGCGTTGACGGATAATTCCTTCCTCGCTGTCCGGAGCCGGATCGAGGTTAATGTACTCCGTAGCATTGGCTTGAGTTTTCCAAGTGATTTCATATTGCCAGCGAGTGGACCAGTTGCGCTGCTCTTCCGGCAACGTGCTCTCGTATTTCGCTTTCGCTGTATCCACAAACACGGTGTTACCATTCCAGTGAAGATTCGTTGTGATGGCTTGCAGCTTGCCGAGACCGGCAGCATCCGTTACATATTTCTCGGTGAACTTCGGTGTTACGCCATCCTCTTCAAATCCGTCCCAATATCCTCCTGGCGGCCCCCACATGAGAACGCTTTGGCCTTCAGGACCTGTGTACCAATCCAAGAATGCGAAAATCGCTTCGGGATCTTTAGCGGATTTCGTAATGACGCTTACGTTCCAACCCAATTGCGTATAAGTACCTGGGAAGATCTTGTTCTTGTCCAGGCCTTCCTTGTGAATCGGCCAGATCATGAAGTAACCGGCTTCCGGATCCTTCGCCATCAATTCAGCGTGGGCGTTCATTGCATTTTCCGTCGGGCTCGAAGCGGCATACACAGCAACGCGTCCCGTGTTCACTTTTTCTTTTACTTGGTCAGCCGTTTGGGTCATGGCATCCTGAGAAATCAATTTCTCGCGGAACAGCTTCGCGGAATACTGCATCGACTCGCGGAAAATCGGATCCATAAAGATCGAAGTCAGCTTATCGCCGTTAGGCACGCCGCGGATGCTGATCCAACGAGTCAGAGCGTTTTCTGCAAATGCAGAGTACAGCACCTCGATGCCTTGACCTTGTACGTGCGGTTCATAAGGAACCACTTGATCGCCGTATTTCGCTTTGACGGCTTTCAGGTATTCATACAGATCATCCGTCGTTTCCAGTTTAGGCTCGCCAAGCTCTTTGTAGATCTTCTTGTTTACAACATAACCTGAATTACCGTTCGGTTGGTTCGTATACCAGTTCGGGAACTGATACAGCTTGCCGTCCGGAGAGCGAAGCATGTTCAGACCTTCGTCGCCCATCCACTCTTTCAGGTTAGGATATTTATCGAGATATTCATCGAAAGGTACGAGCATATCGGCTTGACGCAGCTTCTCTACGTCCGGACCACGGTCCATCCACATCACGTCCGGGAGCTCCGTGGACGCGATCATGGTATTGAATTTTTGCTGTGCGTTACCTTGCGAATGGATCGCGTTGACGGTTACCTTCTTGTTCTCTTTAATCCATTTCGAAGATTCGTCTTGTCCCCATGGCGGCATGGTGTACTCGTTATAATGGCCGTAGAAACTGAACTCAAGCGGAGTTTCGCCAAGCACAAACTTGTCGGATGCCTCCGTTGGAGGCGTGCTGGTTCCGTTTTCGCCCGCAGGCGCTGGATCAGCAGTCTTGGTTCCACCGCCGCATGCAGAAAGCATCAGCGCTGCCGCAAGCAAAGCCGTCATGGACGTGGTCAGCGATTTCTTTCTCAACCTCATTCTCTAATTTCCCCTTTCGTTTTTACACTTGATATTTATGTCTAAAGCTTAAGGCTTCAAACAACACGCATTGTTTTCCCTACTCTTTCAGGGAACCTACCAGAACACCTTTAACGAAGTGCTTCTGTACGAATGGATACACCATAATAATCGGAAGCGTTGCCACCATCATGGTTGCCATGGACAACGACTTGGAGGTTACGCTTTGCATCCGGGAGAGCACCGCCTGCGAAGCGGAATCCAGGTTGCTCATCTGTTCAGACATAATATTGGAGTTCAATATTTGACGAAGCATGGTCTGGATCGGAAGCAAGTTCTCGTTATTGATGTAGATACTCGGCAAGAACCATTCATTCCAATGGGAAACCGCCGTAAACAACGATAAGGTTGCGATGACCGGACCGGACAGAGGCAGTATGATCTTAAAGAAAATGCCCCAGTTGCCGCAGCCGTCGATTTTGGCGGACTCTTCAAGACCGCTTGGGAGACCGTTGAAGAATGTCCGGAAGATGATCATGTTCCACACGCTTACCAAACCCGGGATAATGAACACCCAGAAGGAATCCATCAGACCCAAGCCGCGAACGAGCATGAACGTCGGGATCAAGCCGCCGCCGAAATACATCGTTACGATACACATAATCATGTAGTATTTGCGGCCGATCAGCTCCCGCTTGGTCATCCCGTAAGCGAAGATGGAGGTTACCAGTATGGAGGAAATCGTTCCGATCACGGTACGAAGCACCGAAATCTTGAAACCATTCAGCAACCGGTTATCCTGAAACACGATGCCGTAATTCTCAAGCGTAAAATCACGGGGCCAGAAGGTAACGCCCCCCATTGCCGTATCTGAACCTGAGTTAAAGGATATGACTAGTCCGTTCCAAAACGGATAAAACGTTACAAAGGCCAAGAATGCCAAGAAGATATAAATGATGACCATCATCACTTTGTCGCCAAATGCTAGACGTACCACTATTACCCGCTCCCTTCCTCATAATGATCTCTTACCATAAGCTGTTTCCTGATTTGCGTGCAATCAAGTTGGCAATCGTCAGAAGCATGACGCTGATCACCGCTTTAAACAAGCCTACGGCCGTTGCATATGAGAATCGGGAGTTCTCGATGCCTATTCGATAGACATATGTGTCGATAACGTCGGATACCTCTCGCAATACCGGGTTCTTAGCCAAGAGCAAGATGTCTTCGAAGCCTGCAGTCAGCAAGTTACCTATGGCAAGAATCATGAAAATAACGACGACCGGCATGATCGATGGAAGCGTAATCGTGAAGATCTGCCTGAATTTGCTTGCGCCATCCATGTCAGCGGCTTCATACATGTGCGGGTCAACTCCGGCAACCGCCGCCAAGTATACGATGGAGGAGAACCCAATCTCTTTCCATACCCCTGTCGTTACGAGAATTCCCCAGAAATATTCCGGTAGCGACAGGAAGTTGATCGGCTCTTCGATCAAATTCAGCTTCTGCAGCAAAATGTTCACGCTGCCGTTATCCGTTGACAAGAGCGAAATCGCAAAGCCAGAAACGATAACCCAGGACAGAAAGTGCGGAAGATAACTGACCGTTTGCACCAGTCTCTTGAAGAACATATGCCGAACTTCATTTAGCATAAGCGCCAGCAGAATCGGTGCCGGGAAACCAATAAGAAACTTGAGCAAACTGATGACGATTGTGTTTCTCATGACCGTCATGAATTCCGGCGATTCAAAAAACATTTCGAAATGCTTGAATCCGGCCCACGGGCTGTCGCCCATCCCCTTGAAAATGTTAAAGTCTTGGAAAGCCATTAAAATACCGTACATCGGTATGTAACTAAACACAAAAACGAGTGCCAGTGCAGGAAGCACCATTAACTGTATGTCCCATTGTTTAGCAAAGCGAAGCAATAAGCTTTCCTTCTTCCGTTTCGGAACAGGTTTCTGTTCTACGGATATTTGCGCCATGTCCAACCCCCCGTATGTTCTATGCCATGAAGTTTATCTGATGTCTAACATTGTAGAATAAACGATCGGATATAAACATTTGCCTATTCAACGAAAAATGATAGTATTCAATCGAGAATTGAAACGCTTACACGTCATGGAATATTTGGGAGGGGGTGAAATGATGGGTGCGATCGCTTTCCATAAACGTAAAAAGACCCACCGCAAATATCATTGCGATGGGTCTGAAAAATAAGCTTGTGATGGCATTAACTATGATTTGCTCTTCACCCGAACAGGCGGAAGCAATTTACTCATATTCACCGTACGCTTGATCTCCCAAGTTTCCGGCTGATCATGTTCATACTGTTCCAAATAGGCGATGACTTCCTTCGTAATCGGAGTCGGTGTTGATGCCCCTGATGTAACTGCCACTTTGCCTACTCCTTCAAGCCATTCGCGCTTGAGTTCCGTCACATCGCCAATGCGGTGGGCCGGTACTCCTGCTATCTCTTCGGATACCTGCGCAAGACGGTTCGAGTTATTGCTGCGAGGATCTCCTACCACGATCACTAAATCCGCCTGACCGGCTTGTTCGGCTACCGCTTCCTGACGCACCTGCGTTGCAAGGCAAATTTCATTATGAATCTCCGCTCCCGGGAATCTATCGAGCAGGCTCTTCATGATATGCTTGATGTCCCATTGACTCATCGTGGTCTGGTTCGTGATGATGATTCGGGATGTTTTTACCTGAAGCTGTTCAATTTCTTCTTCCTTCTCGATCAGATGCACGTGTTCCGGTGCGATCCCGATCGCCCCTTCCGGCTCGGGATGCCCCTTCTTCCCGATGTAAATGATCTCATATCCGTCGGCTACCTTATCCCGGATCAGATCATGGGTTTTCGTCACATCCGGGCAAGTGGCGTCGAGCGTGGTCAACCCTTTATCCCGCGCAAGCTTGCGTACTTCGGGAGAGACTCCGTGTGCGGTGAAAATAACGGTCCCGCTCTCCACCTGGCCCAGGATTTCCATCCGATTCGGACCGTCCAGGGTAATGATGCCTTCGTCCTCAAAGGATTGCGTGACATGACTGTTATGCACAATCATGCCCAATATATAAATAGGCCGAGGAAGATCCAGATTCTGCGCCGCCTGACGCGCCAAGACCATGGCGTCGACGACACCGTAACAATAACCTCTCGGTGATATTTTCAAGACTTCGATGATCCCCACCTGCTTTCCGTTGTAATACATAAACGATCTAGTCTATTATACCCTATTCCAGGGGAGGAGCAAAGACGACGGGGAGCCAGACGATAAAGGTGCTGCCTTCCCCTCTTCGGGTAACGACCTCGACAGAGCCCTTATGTTCATCGATGATCCATTTGGCGATGGACAGCCCAAGTCCGGTTCCGCTCGTGATGCCTCTCGACTGATCCGCGCGGTAGAAGCGTTCGAATATGAACGGAACCTCATCCTTATCCATACCGATTCCCGTATCCGAAATCCGCAAGCCCACCTGACCTTTGTACAGAACAACATCAAGACTGACCTCACCCTCAGGCGTGTACTTGAACGCATTCTCGATAAAAATGAACAGCATCTGCTGTAAATAATCCTTATTTCCTTCCACATAAACACCGTTCAAGACAGATAGCTCTCCGACATGCCACTCTGCGGTTTTCTCCAGGAAATGAGCGCGCCGTGCAACCTCTTCAACCAACGGCTGGAGCGGCACCGGGTCCAGCTCAAACGTCTGCCCGGTATCGGCCCGCGCCAAGGACAGCATATCGTTCACCAGCCGGCTCATCCGCTTCGCTTCATCGGATATATCGCCTACCGCTTCGACCGAGATCTGTTTGATCATTTCCTCGTCCATATCTGCTCTCTCGCCGGGAGCTACGGTCCACATCTTCTGCAGGAGATCCACATTCCCCCGGATGGTGGTCAGCGGGGTGCGAAGTTCATGGGAAGCGTCCGATACGAAGCGCCGCTGTGCCGCATAGGCATCCTCGAGCTCTTTATAGAAGCTCTCCGTCCTCTCAAGCATCCCGTTAAACGTGCCGATCAACTGACCGATCTCGTCCTGAGGCCCGTCGTATTCGATCCGTACGCTAAGGTCGGTGCCTTTTTGGATCTGCTCCGCTGCCTCCGTGACCTTGCCGATTGGTTTCATGGATTTCCGGGCCAGGAATAAACCTAATGTTGATGCGATCACGAGTGTCGCTGCCGAGCCCATGATGAGGATGGATTGGAGTCTGTCCAGGGTTTGCTCGATGGTGCGCGTGTTTGCTCCGACTTGTATCCAACCGAATAATTTCCCTGAGTTTGTCTCCACAACCTGATTTTCAAATACCAAGAACGAATTTCCATTCACCGTAACACGCTTAAACGCATGCTTAGTTGAATTTAACGCTTTCTCTACTGAAGGTACTTCAAATTGGATACCACTAAAAGCCATATTCTGGGATTGCCATAATTTCCCATTGTAAAATGTATAGGTCTGCACATACAGATCCGCTTCCTCTAAGCTGATTGCGGAAGATCTATTAGGCAGCACTTCCACGGCCCCTTGCGTAAAACCTATTTTTTGAGCTTGCTGCTCAATCCGCTGCTTTAACTCCTCATACGTATACAAATGGACAAACCCATACACCGCCGAGCTGAATATCAGCAGTGTCACGAACAAAATGCCGGTATACCATGCTGTCAGTCTTAACCGAATGGACATGCTAGTTATCTCCTCTTAAAATATAGCCGGCTCCGCGGATCGTCTGGATCAGCCGTTTACCTCCATGTTCCTCGGTCTTCTGCCGGAGCATGGCGATATAAACCTCCAGCACGTTCGACTCCCCGCTGTAGTCATAGCCCCATATTTTATCCATAATCAAATCGCGGGACAGCACCCGCTTCGGGTTTTGCATAAACAGGTGCAGCAGCTCGAATTCCTTGGCCGTGAGCTCCAGTCTCTGCCCGCCTCGAATGACTTCCCTCGCATCCGTATCCATCACGAGATCCTCGAAGGTCAGTCGGTGGTTCGAGGTATCATCCCCGGTTTTGCGGCGCAGCAAAGCCCGGACGCGGGCAAGCAGCTCCTCCAGCGCAAAGGGTTTGACCAGATAATCATCCGCCCCGGTATCCAGCCCCTTCACCCGGTTCTCCACCTCATCCTTAGCCGTCAGCATCAGCACCGGTATCGTGCTTCCGCCCTCCCGGAGTCTGCGCAGCGCTTCAAATCCATCGACTTGAGGCATCATCACGTCCAGAACGACGACATCCGGGTCCTCGCTCAATATCACTTTCAATCCTTCAGCTCCGTTGGATGCGGTCAGGACGTCATAGCCCTCAAACGCAAGCCCTCTGCGCAGCATGGAAATAATCTTCTCATCATCGTCTACAATCAAAATCCGGGATCGCATAGCGGCATCTCCTCTATCTTCTTAGCGTTATATTTAGTACGACGTTACAATCCCATTATATCGGTCGCTTCAAGGACAAGACAAGCGGAAGGGAACGGTCCCTTCCGCTTGTTGTCACGCCTATCCAGGGTTACGGCTGCTGTTGCCGTTGTTGCTGCTGTTGGGTTAGATCAAAATCGTTCTTGTCGCCGATCGTTAGCGCTAGGTCCATGTTCTTGCCGTTACGAACCACATTCAGCGTGATTTTATCTCCAACATTCTTCGATTTAATGAATTCAACCAGATCTTGCGAAGTCGGATATTTATTGCCGTCCACGCCCACAATGATGTCATATTGGCGCAGGTCCGCTTCATAAGCCGGCGAACGGAATACGACGCTGTCAACGTAAGAGCCTTCCGTTACGTCGGTACCCAGGGACTGGGCAATTTGCGGAGTGACCGTTCCCAGATTCGCTCCGATAAATGGAACCGGCTCTTTTGGCACTTCCTGATTATTCTTCAGGTATTCCACGACTTCCTTGATCGTATTGGAAGGAATCGCAAACCCGATCCCTTGTGCTTCCGCGCTGACGGCTACGTTCATCCCGATAACCTCACCCTTCAGATTGAGAAGCGGCCCGCCGGAGTTACCCGGATTAATCGAAGCATCGGTCTGGAGAAGGTGCTCATAATTGCGGTCTTGTTCGCCGTTCGTGCCTTGAATATCGATCTCGCGTTCCTTCGAGCTAAGTACACCAGCGGTTACCGTGTGTTCAAAACCGTGCGGGTTGCCGATGGCAACAAGCCATTCACCAACCTTCAGCGAGTCGGAGTCACCTAGCTGTACTGATGGGAAATCCGCCCCTTCGATTTTCAAAACGGCTAAATCGAGCTCATAGCTGGAACCGAGCAGCTTCGCTTCATAAGGTTTCTTGGTACCCTGTACCGTCACTTGGATCACATCTGCGCCATGGATCACATGCTCATTCGTCAAAATATATCCCGACTTCTCAAAGATGAAGCCCGAACCGATGCCTGAAGGCTGAAGCTGGGATTCCTGACCTCCGTTGTTGCTGCTTCCACCGTTTCCGCTGTTTCCGCCATTGCCTTCCTGGCTCGATTGACCGCCGCCGAAGAAGTACCAGAACGGATCGTTCATGTTCGGATTCGTGTTTTGTCTATTGCTGCTGTTTACAAGCGTCTCGATCAGCACGACCGCCGGACTCGCCTGATCCACCACTGCCGATACGTCGCCAGGATTCGATGGGATCATCGCTGATGCGGTAGTAGCTCCGCCGTTATCTCCACCGTTACCCTCGACGTTAGCCGAAGTTTCTTGGGCTGGCTCCGATGAGTACGCCGCATCCGGCGTAAACAGATTCGTGCGGTCAGCGGCAAACATCAGGCTTGAGATCACGAGGACACCTGCCAGGAAAGACAACAGCACGGTCTTCACGGAATTTTTAGGCTTCTGGCTGTAGTTCCATTCTTTGTTTCTTTTCATGGAATCCATAGACCCGCCGCCACCTTGGCTTCCGGAGGAATGGGCCTGCGAGAAGCTGGAAGATGGAATCGGTTTAACGGGCTGCGGAGCGGTAACCTCCACTTCCTGGGGTTCCCGGCTCTGGTAAGGCCGTTCCGTTTTCTCATCGTCGCGGTTATTCGATATGGACTGGAACGGTCCGTAAGAATAGTAATAAGAAGAATTCTCCGTGGATGCTTCCTCACGTCTCGTTGCTTCATTGTTATTCGCTTCGTTGTTCATTCCCTCATCATCCGGATACCCGTAACGCTTTCTTTGGTCGTCCATTGGTCTACCTCCTATTAAAATCACTTGCTTCCAAGTGGTCTAATTGATTAACTGTTCTTATTGTGTACTATAAACCTTAATAGTACCTTAAAAACAATTAAAAGGCAGATAAAAAGAAAACCGGGACGCTTCCCGGTCATACCTCACCAAAAGAACATATTGCTATATTTTGACCCAGCCCTTCCGGTGGGCATAAATCGCCAATTGCGTACGGTCCTCCAGCTCGCACTTCATCAGCAGATTGCTGACATGGGTTTTGACCGTCTTGATGCTGATATGCAGCTCTTCGCCGATCTCTTTGTTGCTCTTGCCTTCGGCAATCAGGAGCAGCACTTCCTTCTCCCGCTCGGTAAGGCCGGATTCATCCCCGTTCACCATATGCCGGCGGATTCCCCTGGTGAGTGCTTCCGAGACGTCTTTGGTCATGACCGGCATGCCCCGGAACGCTCCCTGAAGGGCGTAAATGAGCTCGTCAGCCGAAACCGTCTTAAGCACGTAGCTGACTGCCCCCGCTTCAATGCACTCGACCACAAGCTCGTCTTCGAGAAAGCTGGTCAGAATCACGATCTTCTGATCCGGGAATTCGGACATAACCGCGCGCGTGGTCTCCGCCCCGTTCATCACCGGCATCATCAGGTCCATTAGAATGAGATCCGGGCGGTCAGCCTCTTCCCCGTTTCTCAGCATATCGACGACCTCTTGGCCATTCGCTGCTTCTCCGATCACTTCAAACCCTGGATCCAACGATAAATATGTTTTTAACCCCATGCGAACCATATCATGATCATCAGCCAGCAATATCCGAATCGTACCCATAATGATTGTTGTCCCCTCTCTATTCCACTGGCTCTGCCAGCACTTCCTCATCCTGGTTCTCTTCCGCCGCCGCTCCGGTATTGCCCTCGGCCTCAAATAACGGAATATTCACTCGTACCGTCGTTCCTGCGCCCTTCTTGCTTATAATATCGACCTGTCCGCCAAGCTTTTCGGCCCGTTCGCGCATCGTCGACAGCCCGTACGAACCCTGCTTGCCTGCCACCTCGTCAAAGCCGACACCGTCATCGCTGATGCTTAAAATCACGCGTTTCTGGTCCTCGCGAAGCGACATGCTGACAAGGCCCGCACCGGCATGCTTCACGATATTAGCCACCGCTTCCTGGATGATCAGGAAGAGCTGATGCTCAATCGCATCCGACACCCCGCCGTAGAGCTCGACATCCTTCATGCCCTTCAGGCCGTTTTGGCGGCAGTAATCCGGAAACCACCGTTCCAGTGCTTCTTCAAGGGTTCTGCCTTCCAGCTCCACGGGCCGAAGCTGCGCTATCAGCGCCCGCATCTGCTTCTGCGCCACATGGGACATCTCGATCAACTGGCCGAGCACTTTGTCGCCCTGCTCCGGGTTTCGCTTCAGTACCGCCGGAAGGGATGAAGCCGACATATGGATCGCGAACAGCTGCTGACTGACCGTATCGTGCAGATCCCTTGCCATCCGGCGCCGTTCCTCGAGGACCGCGGCTTCCGCGGCAATCTCCTTCTCAATGACATCCTGCTCGCCGAGGCGCTGCAGCAGCTTCATTTTCTTCTCCAGCGCTTCCGTCATCCCGTTAAACTCATCGTACACTCTGGCAAAAGACCCGTCTTCCATGGCAGGCAGCCGGACGTTCAGATTTCCTTTGGCAACCTGCAGCATGTTCAGATGAAGCAGATCCAGCGGCCGCTGAATGCGCTGTCCCGCGATGTATCCCGCAATCCCCGTAAACAGAAGTACACCGACTGTGTAATACACCCACAGCCGGTTATCTTCAATATGTATGTAGCCGGATTGGTTTGCTGTGTACAGGAAAACAGCAACCCCGGCTCCGATCAACAGAAAATAAAACAATATCACCCATTTGGTATTTTTCAATATCCCCATCATAACGATTAACCTACCCTATTCACTTTGACGTCACCGATAAATACGCTCACGGTAATTCGAATTTTCTTGCCCGCTTCCCTGTAATGCGGGCTTTCCAGGCCGGCATTGCTCATAAAGCCGCTCCGCGACTCCTCCAGCACCTTCATATCGCCGATGAAGGAATTGGTCGTGACATGAATGCCGACGTCCGAATCGTTCGGAACGAACACCTTGACATCCCCGATAAACGCCGAGATGTTGATTTTCGTTTCGCCGTAAGGGATTTGAGCTTTGGTCAGGTCCAGTACCGTATCGCCGATGAACTGCGAAATATTCGTCGGCTTCAGCTGGAAATAATCCTTCCCCATGTGCACGTCCCCGATAAAAGAGGACTTGTTCACCGTATCATGGCTATGCCAGGATTGGTGATGATGATGTTGATGGTGTTCATCCTTATATTCCGATCCGTCGCCGTAGCTTTTGCCGTTATCGTCAAAATCCACATGAACCCTGAACTTGCTGCGATCCGGACGTTCCTGGCGCGGGCGCTCATGCTGCTGTCCCTGCCAGCGGTACCCTTTGCTTGAATCGTGCGAGTCTCTTGATTCGAACTCCGACTCTTTATAAGCCTTGTCTGGCTTACCGAATCTTCGCTCGAATTCTTCGTCCAGAGAGGATTCCAGCGGACGCGCTTCAGGCGGCTCCGGGATATCGTAATCGTCCCGACGATGCGAGCCGAAATCATCCGGACTTGGCGGCGATGGCGGCGGCGTATGATCCTTCGGTTTGAAAATAACCTGCAATCCGTACCCGATCAGGACGACCGGAATCGCGTATTTGATCAAATCGCCGAAAGAGAAATGGACCATGTCCAGATTTCTTCCGAGAAAGTACGATCCGATGACGATCGGTACGATCGAACCCCACAATGCTCCGCCACGGGCATAAATCAAGCTTTGCAGTCCGAACCAGATGATGAACACCGGCCAAAAGGTCGAGAATATATAACCAAGGTCCACATGTATAATATCGAGCTGATTAAGAAGAAACACCACACCAATGCCGATGAGCAGCAATCCGTTGCTAAGCTGGCTCCATCCTTTTCTACTCATGGTCATCCCCTAACCTTCCAGTTCTATTTTTTCTTAATTACAGTGTACAACATATTGCGATGAACGGGTTAGCGGCGGTGGAATGAAGTTCATCTCAGTCTCGAGACCGAGTCCCTGGATATAAATGGGTATCAGTCCATAATAAAAGACCTCCGCTTTAAGCGAAGGTCTTATTGCTGCACGAACGGGCGTTGACATCTACACCTTAACGGTTTGCAGAATGGTCCCCTGGTGTGTTCAGATCGCCAAACTCAGCGTCAAACTTCTCGTTCGGTTTTTTGTAGTTCTCCTGTACTTTGGAGTTCCCTTTTGGGTTGCTGGCGATGCTGGTCTCTTCAGCAAACTCAGCGTTAAACTTTTCGTTAGGTGTTTTAAAGTTCTCTTGCACTTTGTTCTTTTTAGCCACAATATTCACCTCCCTGTTCATTTGCGATACCATCATCCTCTTCAGGGGTTTGGCCCCCGAAAAGTAGTATGTGATGAACAGGGTGTCATTATTCTTAAATGTTTACTGCCAAAGACGCGCAGCAAAATCCCTAAATGGCTTCCTCCAGCACGGATGATGGCAGGAAACGATAGGTCTCAATCGCGTCCTCCAAGGTTCTCAGCATGGCTTCCGTGCATTTGCCGCTTCCGGTTTTGATGACCTGCACCTCAACGTCCTTTTTCCCCCACTCCTTAAACACCTGCTTGGTGGTGGAGAAATAGAGGTCAATCTTCCGGCCCTTGATGGCTGACCCGATATCCGCTACGATCCCATACCCATAGCCGGGAATATAGAGAATGCTGCCGAGCGGAAATACATCAGGATCCGCGGCAATCGTAGACAGCGTATTTCGATCCCGCTTGACCTTCACTCCGGAGTAGGTGATTCCATACTGGGGATGTCCCGGCTTCTTCCCGGTCGACTCGTAACCTGCCGTGTATCCCGTAGCGGTTACCTTCACCGTATGCAGCACCTGATCCTCCCTCGGGGCAAGCACCGGCATGGACTCGCGTTTCTTGCCGGGCTCACTGGTCTTCGGCCCCGTACTTGGAACCTCCAAATATCTATTCATATCACTAAAACCTACCACGCGAAGCGCATAGAAGCGAGACATCTCCACGTAATCGGAGCCTTGTATTTCCTCTGACGGTTCATACACATTTCGGGTGTCCGTCGATTCGTAGGATTCGCTTAGAATCAAATTGCGGGCCTCTACTGCCGTAGAGCCTGCGCTGAACAAGATGGCTGATAAAATAAAACCAGCAAAAAACCTCTGCCATGTTTTCCATTGGATCATGTGAATACCTCCCCCTTACTAGCGAGGGTTCCCACTTCTCGAATAGAATATACGTCATGGCAGAGGTCTGCATGTTTCCTCGGTTACTTATCTTTTACGGCTAAACTAAACCACATGGGTGTTAATTTCTTCACGCAGCTTGAGGATGATTTCGTCCAGCGGCTGGGCTCCGATGTCCCCTTCGCCGCGCTTGCGGACGGAAACCGCTCCGGCACTTTTCTCATTCTCGCCAACGATGAACATGTATGGAATCTTCTCGAGCTGTGCTTCGCGAATCTTGTAGCCCAGCTTCTCGTTGCGAAGATCCGGCTCTACGGAAATACCGGCGAATTGAAGCTTCTCGGCCACTTCCTTGGCGTAGTCTTCAAAGGCGTTGGATACCGGAATGACTTTGACCTGTACCGGGGAAAGCCACAACGGCAGCGCCCCTGCAAAATTCTCAAGCAAGAAGGCCGTAAAGCGTTCCATGGTGCCCAGAATCCCGCGGTGGATTACGACAGGACGGTGCTTCTGGCCATCGTCGCCGACATATTCCAGCTCAAAGCGCTCAGGCAGCAGGAAGTCGAGCTGAACGGTGGACAGCGTTTCTTCCTTGCCTAGTGCCGTGCGGATCTGAACGTCAAGCTTCGGTCCGTAGAAGGCAGCTTCGCCTTCCGCTTCATAGAACGGCATGTCCAGGCTCTCCACTACTTCACGCAGCATGCGCTGGGACATTTCCCACATTTCGTCGTTCTGGAAGTACTTCTCGGTATCCTGCGGATCCCGGTAAGACAGACGGAAGCGATAGTCGTGAATGCCGAAATCCTTGTAGACCGTCATGATCAGCTGAATGACCCGGGCAAACTCTTCCTTGATCTGATCCGGACGGCAGAAAATATGCGAGTCGTTCAGCGTCATCGCGCGCACGCGATGCAAGCCGGTCAGTGCGCCGGACATCTCGTAGCGGTGCTGCATGCCAAGCTCCGCAATGCGGATCGGCAGATCCCGGTAGCTGTGCATATCGCTCTTATATACCATCATATGGTGAGGGCAGTTCATCGGACGCAGAACAAGCTCCTCGTTGTCCATTTCCATTTTCGGGAACATGTCCTCCTGATAGTGCTCCCAGTGACCGGAGGTTTTGTACAGCTCCACGTTTCCGAGTACAGGGGTGTACACGTGCTGGTAACCCAGGCGTTCCTCCATGTCCACGATATAACGCTCCAGGGTACGACGCAGCTTCGCGCCGTTAGGCAGCCAGATCGGCAAGCCTTGTCCAACGAGCTGAGAGAACGTAAACATTTGCAATTCCTTGCCCAGTTTGCGATGGTCGCGCTTTTTGGCTTCCTCCAGCAGGCGAAGATGCTCGTCGAGCTGCGCTTTTTTCACAAACGCCGTACCGTAAACACGCTGAAGCATTTTGTTCTTGCTGTCGCCGCGCCAGTATGCGCCTGCCACGTTCATCAGCTTGAACACCTTGATTTTGCCGGTTGAAGGGACGTGCGGTCCACGGCAAAGGTCGAAGAATTCGCCCTGCTCGTAAATCGTGATGATGCTGTCCTCCGGAAGCGCGTTGATCAGCTCCAGCTTGTATGGATCCCCAAGCTCGCCGAAAATGCGCAGCGCTTCCGCACGGCTCACTTCCTTGCGGACGATCGGGAGGTTCTCGCCGATAATGCGTTCCATTTCCTTCTCGATCTTCTGCAGATCCTCCGGATTCAAAGGCTCTTCCAGGTCCATGTCGTAATAGAAGCCGTCTTCGATGACCGGCCCTACGCCAAGCTTGACTTCTTTCTGTCCATACAAACGCTTGGTTGCCTGAGCCAGCAAATGCGCTGTACTGTGGCGCATCACCTCAAGCCCTTCGGGCGTATCCTGCGTTACGATTTCGATCAGCGCTCCGTCCTGAAGCGGCGTGGATAAATCCACGACGATCCCGTCCATTTTTCCCGCAACGGCATTCTTTCTCAGTCCGCTGCTGATCGACGCAGCCACATCCTCGATATTGCTGCCAGCCTCATACTCCCGTACGGAGCCGTCAGGCAGTTTAATGCTAATAGCCACCTTGCATTCCTCCCCAAAAAAGTTTTCACGTTTCTTCCATATATGAAGGACGCGTTAGTCTCCCCGTGAAGCAAGGCCTTGGGCTGTTCACAAGCATGCCTGAACTTCAGCGAAGGATACCGGAACATGCAAAAAACACCCGTCCCGCGAAGGGACGAGTGTTATACCCGTGGTTCCACCCTAATTCGATCTCTCCAACCTCTTATGTACCCGGTACATAATCGATTAAGATCCTTCATCAGCATTGAGTAACGGTCATGAACCGGTGAAGCCTACTCATCCGCATTCTTGATGACTTGCGGGTTCGACGACACAGCTACAAAGGGGTGAATCAATGGCGAACCGGAGGAAATTGCAGCCGAGGTTTCCTCTCTCTGAGCGGTCGGATCCGGATTGATTCATGTCTTTGTCAAAGCTTTTACGTGAATTTATCAGTAATTATAATCCTAACCGCTTCGGTGCGTCAAGTCATCATTCGTCCGCTTCCAAGAAGCGCGCTGCATTCTGGACAGCTGCAGCATACTTCGGCCCGGTTATCAAAGATATGGGCTAATGTGGCGATGACGGGAAGCTCCGGCTGTCTTGTGTGGATAATCATGCGGGCCGGAGATACCGAAATCAGCGTGCTGACGACCATATCCTCAATCTCCATCTCCTGATCCAGCCTTTCCATAACCAGTCCGTCGTCACGAGGGCGTTCGATCGGGCGAAGATTGCCGTCCAGCAGCAAAAAGTCCTCTCCCCCTTTATGAATGACGTGTACCAGCGGCATTTTGGGCTCCTGAAAATAAACGAAATATTTCAGCAGGCTTACGAACTCCTCATACTGCTGATCAAGCATGAACTCATCCACCGCGTACTCGGCCATCTCGCGAAGCTCCTGTTCATAGGACCGAAGCCGGAAGGTCATGAAACCGTCCAGATTGAGCTCCGGCGCCTCATTAAGGCATTGATATATGCCTTCGGACAGCTTGCGTTTGCGGCTCTGCCAGAAATCTCCGGTCGGGCCGTCTTCTTTTTGCAGGAGCATCAAAAACCACTGCAAGATCCGCCCTGCTTCTTCCTCATCATCAAACTCGAATTCCGCGAACATTAACCGTGCAGCAATCTCCTGCTCCTTCTCCTCCAGAATATAAGCCGTGACTGCTTCGGCAGCAAGCCGGCGCAGCGTGTCAGCCGATGCGGTCCACGAAGACAGCGGAAGCTTGCCGGAGCACGTCCAAATCACGCGGTCATTCGAAGCGCTGAATGTGAATTTGAGCGGCTTGCACTGTTTATGTAGCTCTTTCTGCTTGTCTGAAAATATGCGGTGGAACGCCTTTTTCTCGTCCTCCGTCCGCGTAACGACAGAAATGCTGAACAGTTCCATGGAATCACTCCTTTCGAGTTCCCTTTTCAGTATATGGGGACCCGCTCGGGGATATACGGAACTCCTGCTTGGAAAAACAAGCAAGTCCCGGCGCGCATATTAAAAATGTTTATCCACGCACATTCCAATGAAAGGCCTGCCGCTCTTAATGTTATTGTTCATTGCGATCTCAGGAAGAATCATGCTTTGGAGTTTATACTTTCTGATATCTAAATAAAAAACGGGCCGAGTCGGCCCGTCTTACGGATTTAGGGTTATAATATGCGATTAGTTCTGCATTACGAAGTCGCGCTCCACGGTGCTGCTATCCTCGAACACCCGAAGGATTTCATACCGGGTGTTGCGCTGAGCCGGAATGTTGCCGGTCTCGCGAATTAATTGAATAATCGATTCAATGTTGACCTTGTACACGGCGCCTGCGGAAGACACCACGTTCTCCTCCATCATCGTGCTGCCGAAGTCGTTGCAGCCGTAGCTGAGCGACAGCTTGCCGACCTCAGGCCCCATCGTTACCCAGGACGATTGCAGGTTCGGCACGTTGTCGATCGCAAGCCGGCCGATGGCTACCGTCTTCAGGTACGCTTCCGGCGTTTCGCGCTCGCGCTTGAGGTTCGTGTTGTCCGGTTGGAAGGTAAACGGAATGAAGGCCAGGAACCCTTTGGAGTCATACCCGTTCTGGATGCATTCATCCTGTGCTTCGCGTACGCGAAGCATGTGCAGCGCCCGTTCCTCCATCGTTTCGCCAAGACCGATGACCATGGTAGCCGTCGTGTTCATGCCGACCTTATGGGCCGTTTGCATGACATCCATCCATTGGCGCCATGTACCTTTCAAACGGCTGACTTTTTTGCGGATGCGATCATCCAGAATCTCCGCACCGCCGCCAGGCAGCGAGTCCAGACCCGCGCTGTGAAGCTCGCGCATTACCTCTTCGAGTGTGAGCCCGGAGATCTCCACCATCTTCATGATTTCCGCCGGGGAGAAGGAATGCATCGTAATGTTGGGAAACCGCTTCTTAATGTTGCGAAGCAGATCCGTATAATAATTGAAAGGCAAATCCGGATTGACTCCACCCTGCATCAAAATTTCAGTGCCATTAACGTCCTCGGTTTCCTGAATCTTCTGGAAGATCGTCTCATCCGGCAGAACATAGCCCTCGGAAGAGCCGGGTCTGCGATAAAAAGCACAGAAACGGCAGAATACATCACATATGTTGGTGTAGTTGATATTCCGGCCGATAACAAACGTCGTGATGGGATCCGGATGCAGGCGCTTGGTCATCACATCCGCCGCATGGCCAATCTTCTCGATCTCATCACTCTCAAAAAGGGTCACGGTATCTTCCAAATTTAAACGCTCACCGCGTAAAGCTTTATCCAATATACGGTTTACCGCACTCATTCTTGCAGCCTCCCTACTTAAAACAAAATACAAATCACCAGTAAAACTTCATCTATCCCATCCTACCACATTCCGCCATTAAAAACGACATCCCGTCCGTGACAGGATGCCGAATTCTATGATTTGGCAAATCTTCAAATGAGATTATCGCTTCTTAAAAATCTTTAGTTGCTGGCAGAAAAGGCCTGGTCCAAATCGGCAATCAGGTCATCCACATCCTCCAGTCCGACCGAGAAGCGGAGCAAACCGTCGGTAATGCCGCGCTCATGCCGGACCTTCTCGCCCATGGCCGCATGGGACATCATCGCCGGATACGACAGGATGCTCTCCACGGCTCCCAGGCTGACGGCTACCAGCGGCAGCTTCACGCGGTTCAGCACCTGCTTCGCACGCTCGCCTGAGCCGACGTCAAAGGAGATGACCGCGCCGTAACCGCTCGACTGCTTCTCATGGACTTCCCGTCCCGGATGATTCAAGAGGCCAGGGTAATACACTTGCTCAATGTCGCTTCTCCCTTGCAGCCAGGCCGCCAGCTTGGCCGCGCTTTGCTCGGAGTGGGCCATCCGAGTGCTGAGCGTCTTCATGCCCCGCATAAGGAGCCAGGAATCCTGGACCCCAAGCACCGTGCCCAAACCATTTTGCAGCTGTTTCAATTGGTCTCCCAGCTCCTGGGTTCTGGCTACGGCGAGACCTGCCAGCACATCGCTGTGTCCGCCAAGGAATTTGGTTGCGCTGTGGATGACGATATCCACGCCGAACTCGATCGGGCGCTGATAGAACGGCGTCATGAACGTATTGTCCAGCAGGGTAAGCAGGCCTTGCTCCTTTGCCCAATCCGTGACAGCGCCGATGTCGGTAATTTTCAAGGTCGGGTTCGAAGGGGTTTCCATATAAACCGCTTTTGTATTCGGTTTGAGGGCCGCCTTCACCTGATCCAGATCGGTCATGTCGACGAAGGTGCTCTCGATGCCCATACGGCTCAGTATGCTGGTCAGCAGGCGGTAGGTTCCGCCGTATACGTCCTCCGTCACGATCATGTGATCGCCCGCGGACAGCAGCATGAACGAGCTGGAGATCGCCGCCATGCCGGAAGCATAAGCGAAGCCGCGCACGCCTCCTTCCAAGAGGGCGATATAATCTTCCAGCGCCTGCCGCGTCGGATTGCCGGAGCGGCTGTAATCGTGCAGCGGCGGGTTAAAGACGTCTTCATGATGAAACGTCGAGGCTTGATAGATCGGAACGCTTGAGGCGCCGGTTGCCCGGTCGATTTCCCCGCCGAAATGCAATAATTTCGTCTCGAAACGGAGTTCTTCTTCGTGTCCCCGTTTTGCTGATACCTGCTTGGTTTGGGTTTCCAAGCCGGATGGTCCTTTATCGATGCTCATGCTCCCGTGCTCCCTTCCACTTCTGCCATAGCCGCGCCCAGCGCAGCATCCAAATCCGCGATCAGGTCATCCGCATGCTCGATGCCGACCGAGAACCGAAGCAAGCGGTCGTCCACGCCGATCGCTTCCCGAATCTCAAGCGGGATGTCCGCATGGGTCTGGACGGCCGGGTATGTCATCAGGGACTCGACACCTCCGAGGCTTTCTGCGAATGCAATCAGTTTGATGTGCCGCAGCACCGGCTCGACATAGCGGGCGTCCTTCACCTTGAAGGAGAAAATGCCCGTGTTGCCGCTGGATTGGCGATTCTGGATCTCATGCCCCGGATGATCCGGCAGCCCCGGGTAATATACCTCGCCGATCGCCGGGTGGCTTGTCAAAAAGGTTGCCACCGCGGTTGCATTCGATTCGTGTCGGTCCATGCGAAGCGCGAGTGTCTTCATTCCCCTCATTAACTGATAGGAATCGGAAGGACTCAGCACCGCCCCGATGGAGTTATGAAGGAAGGCCATCTCCTCGGATAATTCCTTGCCCTTCGTCACGATAATGCCTGCCAGCACATCGTTATGCCCTCCCAGATACTTGGTGGCGCTATGTATGACGATATCCGCCCCAAGCTCGATGGGTCTCTGGAAATACGGGGTTAGCAGCGTATTATCCACGATGCTGATCAATTGATGGCGTCTTGCCCACGTACAGACGGCTTCGATATCTGTAACCATCATGAGCGGATTCGTCGGCGTTTCGATAAATACGGCCTTCGTGTTCGGTCGTCTGGATCCTTCCAGCGCATCCAAGTCGTTTGTATCCACGTAGGTTGCCGTTACCCCGAACTTGGACATGATCCGCTCCAGCAGCCGATACGTTCCTCCGTACAGATCGAGCGATACGATCAGGTGGTCGCCTTGACCGAACAGCGCAAAAATCGTCTGAAGGGCCGCCATGCCCGAGCTGCAGGCAAAGCCGGCGTCACCGGATTCCAACTCGGCGCAAGCATCCTCGAGCACCGAACGGGTCGGATTCTTGGTGCGGGCATAATCAAACCCCGTGCTCTGGCCTAATTTAGGATGGCGGTATGCCGTAGCCTGATAAATCGGAAAATTCACAGCGCCGGTTACCGGTTCCTGCACCGATCCGATCTGTGCCAGCCGGCTCTCTATATTCAAAGGTTTCTTCTCCATCACAAACTCTCCTCCCGTACGCTTTTATATTTGCGGACCGATGTCATATGGCGTTTCCTGATATACATAGTAATTGAGCCAATTAGTGAATAATAAGTTTGCATGCGCGCGCCATATGGACGGAGGCGTTCTTGTTGGATCATCGTTCGGATAATAGTTGCGAGGCAGCGCGATGTCCATGCCTTTGGCAACGTCCCGGTCATACTCCCATTTCAGGGAGTCCGCATCATACTCGGAATGCCCTGTGGCAAAAATCTGCTTGCCGTCCCGGCTTGATACCAAATAAATCCCTGCTTCCTCGGACTCGGACAAGATAACCAAATCGTCCACGCCTGTTATGTCTTCGCGCCGAACTTCCGTATGACGGGAATGCGGGACAAAGAACATTTCGTCAAATCCGCGGAGCAGCTTGGTACACGCTTCATTGATCGTATGCGGAAACACGCCAAAGCATTTTTCCTCGAGGCTGTATTTCGGCACGCCGTAATGATAATAAAGCCCGGCTTGCGACGCCCAGCAGATATGGAGCGTAGAGGTCACATGCGTCTTGGTCCATTCAAAAATTTCAGTAAGCTCATCCCAGTAATTCACTTCTTCGAACTCCAGCTGCTCGACCGGAGCTCCTGTAATGATCATGCCGTCAAAACGACGGTTCTTCACTTCTTCAAAGGTTTTGTAAAATGATTTCAAATGCTCGGCCGACGTATTCTTCGATACGTGGGAACTCGGGTGAAGAAGGACGACATCCACCTGGAGCGGGGAGTTCCCGATCAATCGCAGCAGCTGGGTCTCTGTCGTTTCCTTGGTTGGCATCAAATTCAGGATCGCAATCCGCAGCGGGCGGATATCCTGATGAAACGCGTGACTCTCATCCATGACAAAAATGTTTTCTCCAGCCAGAACTTCCTTTGCCGGCAGGGCATCCGGAATTTTAATTGGCATCTCGGCTCACTCCTTCGAAATATGAAATGATACATCCATAAAGCTGTGAGAAAGAGCGTTAGACTGTATAAACGCAAGAAGACCTTTCTCGAAGTAGAGAAAGGTCATCATATACGTATCACAATGCGCCTCTCTCATCTGTCAGGCTATACAACGGCTTATACAATCGTCGTATCTCCTGCAAGAATTAGCACCGTGCGATGTTGCCGCCGGTTGCCGGGTTTCATAGGGCTAGTCCCTCCACCTGCTCTTGATAAGATTTCGCTTTATTCAGTTGTTTGGAATTGTTTCGTAATTGATACCTACTTTAAATCATCCTCAATTTTTCGTCAAGAACCTTTTCATGAGTTTGTCACACTTCACCAAAGGTTTCCATACCTTATATCATGGCCCTTGGACTGCTCCGGATTTCACTTGAAAGGTCCTACACCCGGCGTTATACTAGACAAGTGCTGTTTAAAACCGAGTATGAAAGAGGTGACATGGAAGATGGACGGTGACCCGAGCCAGAAACTGGATGCACAAGACGCACAACCGCATAGGATCAAGATCAGCTTACCGGCAGAGGGCAGCGTTATTTTTCATGCGCTTTTTATCGTATTCTAACCTTCCTCGATTTATGCCCGTACACCGGTGGGCTGATATCCTGTGCCTTAACTGCTTGACTTAAGCAGCTTGGATTAGACAAAGGAGTGATATCAGATGAAAATCCGGTTGGTCGATTCGGGCGTATTTACCCCTGTTGATGACATCGAAATGACGCTGACAGCTCCGGCCAGCGGCTTCTACTGGCTGGATGCGGACGTGGATGATTTAGCTGAACTGCAGCCCCTCTTCTCCCTGCATGATCTTGCCGTTGAGGATTGCCTCAGCGAAGAGGAGCAGCGTCCCAAAATTGAAATATACGAGAACCACTATTTTATCGTCGTGAACAGCATCCGGTTTGACGATGAAGAGATTTTCCTTCGGGCATTGAATGTTTTCCTGGGCAGGCATTTTATTATTACGGTGACCAAGCAAAAGATCCACGAGCTTCGCACCGTCAAACCGCTTCTCTGGGAGGATGAAGTCAGCACGCCTGACCGCTTCCTCTATCTCTTGATCGACCTCGTCACGGACAACTACTTCTCCGTAGGGGACCGAATTGAAGCGCGGATTGAAAAGCTGGAGGAAGACATTCTGATGCATACCAAAAAATCCCATCTTAGCGAGATCATCGGTCTGCGAAGCGAGATTCTTTGGTTGAAAAAGGTGCTTGGACCTCAGAAGGAAGTTATCAATACGCTCAACAAAAAAGATCTTCGGCTGATCGATGACCAGCTGCAGAAATACTTTAGCGATATCTATGAAAATGCCGTTAAAATTTCCGAAACGTTCGAGACCTATCGGGATCTCATGGGGAACCTTCGGGAAGCCTACCAATCCAGTATCGCCAATCGGGCCAATGAAATCATGCGCGTGTTTACCGCTATTACAACGATCTTTATTCCATTGACGCTGATTACGGGCATCTACGGCATGAACTTTGAGTATATGCCGGAACTTCATTGGAGATATTCCTATTATGTGGTTATCGGCATCATGGTTTTTGCCGGCGCGCTCATGTTTTATCTGTTCCGTAAAAAGGATTGGATATGAGACACCCTGATCAAAAGGGGAGAGTACTGGCCGGCTCACAGCGGTTCATACGAACTGCCGCAACTAAAACTCAATCTACATGCACGGCGAATTAGCATCAGGACGGATCTCCCGGCAACCAGGAGAATCCGTCCTGACTTCGTTTAAGGCAGATTAACCGGCATTCGCTTTCCCGGGCTGATCCCGCCGAAAGCGGATCCGTATGAGACGAAGGCGCTCATACAGCCTCTCCGTTCCGCCCAGCTCTTCTGCTTCTGCGTTCTCGGCTTGTCCCTGTCCGTATACCCGCTGTAACACAGGTTTAAGAAACGTATCGCCCAATTCTTCAAACGCCTTCCATACGTTTTCCTGCTCCGAAGCCGTCATCGTGTTCAATTCGACCTGGAGCAGTTGCTCCGTATCATAGCCTTCCTTCTCAAGCCCTTCCAATTCCTCGACCAAATCCCGACGCGACAACGAGGTACGCGCTTCAAGCTCGGTCAGCGAAGCGCCCTCGGCTATGCCAATCAGCATCGCACGGCGAGTTCGGAAGCGATCAAGCTCCTGCTGAAATCTCTGTTCCTTCTGTTTATACAGCCAGGACAAGAACTCCTCTTCCGGCAGCTGCGCATCCACCCAATCCAATGGAAACGTTGTGGTTCGCTCGGTTTTCGCTGTGATCTCCAGCCATTCCACCCCATGCTCCGAAGCCTTGCTAACCCCGATTCCCGGAAGCTGCAGCAGCTCTTCCTCACTCTGGGGAACAAAGGCGCTGATCATGCGCAGCACCCGGTTGCTGGCAATGAAATAGGGCGCTTTTCTTCCGGATGCGGCCTTTCTCCTCCGCCAGGCGCACAGCTCCGTGTACAGCTCCTCCGATCCATACAGCTCGCTGTAACACTGCAGCTTCTGAGTGCCGAGATTCTTGCTCCCGGTCTCCCCCGGTTCATGAAATACCCCTTCGATTAGCGGGCGGAAGCCTTCTCCGAGCTTCTTCGCAAGCTGGTGCCGATACACGCACAGCAGCTCATTCCATGAGTTGCCTTCATACCATTCGTCATCGGAAACTTCACCGTCCGGTTCCATATTCCGCCAGCCGAGCCGCCATCCTCCTTCTTCCTCGCCGATCCATACTTGAGCCGAACGGAGATGACCTGACTCATCCGCTCCGCTCATCCGATTCATGAACACAATTTGCATCCCTCGATAACCTCCCGTTTACGCAATCAGTATAAAGGCGGAACAACGCAAAAAAGCACCTCTCCTCCGCACAGCGGCAAGAAAGGTGCTTCCTTCGTTCCATACATTATACTGTTGAAACTATAATACCATAATCTGTAATAGAATCCAATCCATTTTAAACTTGCCTATATAAGAAATCAGGCTAAGCTTGAATGCTCTTGGCTTCATCCACTGCCAGCTTGGCCAATGCCAATGCGCCGCAGAGACCCGCATTATCGCCGAGCATCGGCGGAACGATGAATTGATCGATCCCGTCATGAAGGCTTGGATGCTGAACATATCCTGCCAGCAGCTCTTGAAGCTTCGTGCGGATCAGCGGGAACAGCTGCTCCTGCTTCATCACGCCTCCACCCATCACGATCCGCTGAGGGGACAAGATGAGGACATAATTCATCAGCGCTTGAGCGAGATAATAAGCTTCCATCTCCCAAGCCGGATGATCCGGCGTCAATTCCACGCCGGGAACACCCCAGCGTTTGCCAAGAGACGGTCCCGCAGCAAGCCCCTCCAAACAGTCTGCATGATAAGGACAAGTGCCTTCATATTTGTCTTCCGGATGACGGCGGACGTAAATATGCCCCATCTCCGGATGGGACAAGCCGTGAATCAGTTCGCCGGATACCACGGCGCCTGCCCCTACTCCCGTTCCGATGGTGATATAAAGACAGCTGTCCAGTCCCTGGGCCGCCCCCCACGTATATTCTCCAAGAGCCGCTCCGTTTACGTCCGTATCAAATCCGATCGGAACGTCAAAACGCTCTTCCAATGCTTGGACGATATTGTAATTGCTCCAATGCGGCTTCGGCGTCGTTGTAATGCAGCCATAGGTCGGGCTGCCTTTCACCGGGTCAATCGGTCCGAACGAACCGACTCCGATTGCCTCTATATCTTTATCCGCAAAAAAGTTAAAGACGTTTGCCATGGTTTCTTCAGGCGTTGTCGTCGGAAAGCTCACTCGCTCTACAACCGTTCCATCCTCCGTACCCACGCCACAAACGAACTTGGTTCCTCCTGCTTCAATTGCTCCAAGTAAACTCATGCTTCTTCCATCCTCTCCACGATGTGCTGTGCCTTGTTCTCTATATGGTTGCTAACAAGCTCTATTCGAAGCATATGTAAACATTGTGCTCCCGTCAAGTCTGCCTGCCTCTATCTCTGCCTTTGCCCGTTCCGAGACGCAGCATTTCGCCGGCCGTTTTGCCGACATACGCGCGCCGGGACATCCAGCGTGCGCCGCTAATCCCAGTATAAAGGCACTGATGCTGGACAGCAGTGATGTTTTTTATCGACTGCCATTCCGGCATACCAAGTATATCCGTCGTGGCCACGACGACATCTCCATAAACACGATCCAGCCACCGTGAAGAAGCCCGCTTCTTTTTAGGCTTCCGGATAAATTGAAGAAGTGCCTCGGCCTGCTGCGGATGTCTCCGGTACGACGTCTTCGACCGAAGTGGCTAGGAAACGACCGCCACCCCAAAAAGATGGCCCAGACTTTTCATTTCCAGCTCCTCCAGTTTGGTTAACGCACGTTCGTGATCCACGCTCAGGCGGCACAAATCGAGCTCGCATTCCATCGGAACCTCGCAATGAATTTCGGCCAGGGCCCTGGACAGATGCAGCATCTCCAGATCCGCTTCAATCTTGGTGCGAACCCCTTTGGTCAATGAATCGAGATTCGCAAGGATGCCTTCCACGGATTCATATTCCTGGATCAGCTTGACTGCCGTCTTCTCGCCGATCCCGCGTACGCCCGGATAATTGTCGCTCGTATCTCCCATCAGACCTTTAACATCGATCACCTGTCTTGAAGAAAGACCCTTTTCGGCATAAAGCGTCTCCGGGGTATAGTGCATATAATTGCCATGCCCCTTTTTCATAATGATGACCGAAGTCGAATCGTTCACGAGCTGAAGCAAATCGTGGTCGCCCGACAGGATCATGACGTTCATGCTATCGCCGAACCGTCTGGCAAGCGTACCGATGCAGTCATCGGCCTCATAACCCACAACGCCCAGATTCGGGATCCCGAGGCATTCCGTCACGTCGCGAACCAGCGAGAACTGTGGAACCAAGTCATCCGGCGCTTCCGGACGATTGCCTTTATACGAGGCGAATTGCTCCGTACGGAATGTTTTTGAGCCCATATCCCAGCAGCAAGCCACATGGGTAGGCTGAAATTTATCGATGGCATCCCACATATACCGCAGGAAACCGTATATCGCGTTGGTCGGCACGCCCGCTTTGGTACGGCGGATATAACCGCTGGACGCGGTTGCATAATAAGCACGAAATAATAAAGCCATCCCGTCGACGAGCATTAAGGATGGGTGTTGTGGATTGGGTATCACGGTCATGATCGCTCCTAACTTTAACTTCTCTGGTATAACCTTAAAATATACCTTGTCATTATACCATATCCTTATATGGACTTGGGCTTGTCACAGGTTATTTCTTTGAATTTCCTATCGTGGGCTGCTCACAAAAAAAAGAACATTCCGATGGTCGAAAGACCATGGAATGCTCTGCCTTCATCAGCAGGACGACATCGTTGCCGGCGAATGGCTGCCCTTCGGCAAACCGATTCCGCGAATCTCGTAATCAATCACTGCCGCAGCCTGTCTTTTGTGTCTGTCATGTCCCAAAAACGACCGTTACTTCTGCCACGCCTCCTGATATTGCTCCGCTTTGAAGCCGACGGTTACTTTGCTGCCGTCGGTCACGATCGGACGCTTGATCAATCTTCCGTTGGAAGACAACAGTTCGATCTTCTCCTCATCGGAAAGGCCGGGCAGCTTGTCTTTCAGGTTCATTTCCTTGTATACCTCGCCGCTCGTATTGAAAAATTTCTTTAGCTCCAGTCCGCTCTTGGCGATCAGGTCAGCTAACTCATCCTTCTTTGGCGGTTGTTCGAAAATATGTTGAAGCTCCAGCTCATGTCCTTCGTTCTGCAGCCATTTCACGGCGTTACGGCAAGTCCCGCATTTCGGATATTGATATACTTTCAGTTTGCTCATTCAATAGGTTCTCCCTCTAATGTTGTAGTGTTACATAATGAAGTGACAGCTTCTTGCGCGAGCGCTAATCCCAATGATTTCATGTCCTCAGGCAGCGGGGCCGTGAATTCCATCGTCTTCCCCTCTATCGGATGCATCAGCGTCAGGCTTGCCGCATGCAGCGCCTGCCTGTCCATATAGCCGTCCAGCCTCATGATCGTTGCGGCTAACGGATCCAATGACCCGACGGCCCCATTGGAATCCTCAACCCTCTCCGGCGCATGCGGTAACAATTCCTGATCGCTGTATACGGGATGCCTGTACATCTGATCTCCGATCAATGGACAACCGATGCTTAGCATATGCACCCGAATTTGATGCGTCCGTCCTGTTTCGAGCTTCAATTCCACCATGGATGCGGAGGGGTAAGTTTCGCATACCCTATACCGCGTAAGCGAAGGATATCCTTTCGGAGTTACGATGCGCCGGTGGGGCTCCAACGGATCCCGATCAATCGGACCGTCAATATCGCCTGTCTGCGAAGAAGGTCTTCCATGCACAAAACCGACATACCTCTTATCGACGGTGCCGGCAATCATTTGTTCGGAAACATGCTGATGAATATACGCATTCTTCGCGATTACCAGTACGCCGGAAGTCTCCTGATCGAGCCGGTGAACCGCTCTGAACCGGTAATTCCAGCCCTTCTCCTGCCAATAATGAACGACGCCGTTGGCCAGCGTGTCGGTATAATGCCCGTGCGTCGGATGCACGATGACCCCTGCCGGCTTGTTCAAGACAAGCAGATGCTCATCCTCGTACAGAATATGAAGCTCCATGGGCTGGGGCAGCATATCGTTGGAACGTTCCTGCTCCATCCGAATTTCGACCAAATCGCCCGCTTGCACTTTAACGCTAATATATACGCGGGTCCCGTTCAGCGTAATGCCCTGCTCCGTCAATTTGAGGCGGGAGAGCAACTTGCGGGATACCCCTATTCTTTTTTGCAAAATGGTCTTAAGCAGCATGCCGTCTTCGTGTGTGGGTACGACATAGCGTATTGGCGGATAGTACAGACTCATCTATTACCGGAACACCTTTCCGCTTCGCTCATATTCAACATCAGGTATACCGGCATGCACATTGGCTGCCCGTGCGGCAACAAAGAAATAATCGGACAACCGGTTCAAATACCGGCGGACCTCCGGATTGATCTCGGTGGTTCGCTGCAGCGTAACGGTCAGCCTTTCTGCGCGGCGGCATACGGTCCGGCATACATGCAGCGAAGAAGACAAGGCGCTTCCGCCCGGCAGAATAAAGCGCTCAAGCGGAGGGTTCTTCTCTTCAAATGCATCCAGCCACGCCTCCAGACGATCCACAAGCTCGGCACCGACCTTGAGTTTATCCTCCCGCGGCTTTGCATAAGCCAGATCCGAGCCGCAATCGAACAGTTCATGCTGGATTTGAACGAGCTGAAGAAACAGCTCCTCAAAATCGGCTTCCTTGGCCAAGCACACGGACTGACCGACAAAGCTGTTCAATTCATCGATCGTGCCGTACGCTTCGATGCGCGGATCATCCTTAGGCACGCGACCGCCAATAATCGAAGTCTCCCCCGCATCTCCCGTTCTTGTATATACCTTCATCACATCTTCCTCCATTTCATATCTTGAACGAACATCTTATTATGCTCACTATAGCATAATTTCGGATCACGTTCCCGCTGAGGCCAAATAAACCAAGGCCGGATAATGCCTTGAGGGAAGTGCTTTAGGCTGGCGTTTGGTTTTAAACGCAAACAAGGCTGATCCACGAGTATTCTCACTCTAGGAACAGCCTTGTATTATTTAATGGTGGAATATGTTAGAGTTTCTTTTTGGGATGGGCCTTCATATATTCGTTGATCTTCAAATCCAGCAAACTGCTGATTTCGATCACAATTTCAGACGTGAAGGACTGCTCTTCCAAAAATATTTGCTCCATCTTTCGGCGGAGCATGTGAATTTCGTCTTCCAAGGTAATTTCCTGAGGAGTGGATTTGGCTGATTTAATTGACCATTTACCGTGATTATTGTCTTCAGCCGTATAATCACCACGGTAGTTTGACAATTCATAATCACAAAACACTGGTGATCCCTCCTTGGAAAGTAAAATTCTGCCCCCAAAATAAAATTATAACATAATTTTCGTCAATGAAAAGTGAATTTTTTGTTAATTCAAGGAAAAAGTTCAACGAATTCCTTGCCTACTTTATTTTTCCCACAAAATTGCCCATTCGCTCCAATGCCTCATTCAGTTGAGCAATGGATGTAGCGTAAGAACAGCGAATGAAACCTTCCCCGCCAAGCCCGAAAGCAGTGCCCGGCACTGCAGCCACTTTGGCTTCGGTCAGCAATCGCTGAGCAAATTCTTCCGAGCCGAGTCCCGTTCCTTTGATGCTTGGGAAGGCGTAGAATGCTCCCTGGGGTTCATGGCAATCCAGACCGATCTCTCGCAGCCCCTGCACAACAAGTCTGCGCCGCTGATTATAGGATTCGACCATTCGGTCCTTCTCCCCCATGCCGTTACGCAATGCTTCAAGCGCAGCGACTTGCCCCATGGCCGGTGCACACATGACCGTATACTGATGAATTTTCAGCATAGCGGCAATGAGATCCGAATGGGCACACACATAACCCATACGCCAGCCGGTCATAGCAAACGCCTTCGAAAAGCCGCTGACCAGTATGGTGCGGTCCATCATACCGGGCATCGAGGCAAAGCTGACATGCTTGCCTTCATACGTGAGCTCGGCATAAATTTCATCGGAAATTACAATCAGATCGTGCTTTTCCACCACTTCCGCAATCGGAAGCCAATCCTCGTAAGTCATAATCGCCCCTGTCGGATTGCTTGGATAGCAGAGAATCAGAATCTTCGACTTGGGCGTGATTTGCGCTTCCAGCGCTTCGGCCGTCAATTTGAAATGATGCTCCGCCGTCGTTTCGATGCCGACGGGCACGCCGCCGCCGATTGAAGCGATCGGTGAATACGAAATGTAACAAGGTTCCGGAATCAGAATTTCATCTCCAGGAACAATCAAGGCTCGCAGCGCCAGATCAATCGCTTCACTGCCGCCAACGGTAACGATGATTTCATTAGCAGGATTATAGGTTACGTGGAAGCTGTCGTTCAAATATTCCGCGATCGCTTCCCTCAGCTCCGGCATGCCGGCATTGGACGTATAGCCCGTAAACCCGCGCTCCAATGAATATACGCACGCTTCTCGTACATGCCACGGCGTTACGAAATCTGGCTCCCCGACGCCTAGCGTGATAATATCCTTGTTTCCGCTGACGAGATCGAAAAATTTCCGGATTCCGGAGGGTTGAATATCCCTGACTCTAGGCGCCAAATAGGAGCTCATCGATTTCCTGTTATTTTCTGCAAGCTGCTGTTCGTTCAAAATCATAGCACACGCTTCCTTTACGGCGAGATCAGGAGACGATTGTCTTCTTGACGTTCTTCAAAAATAATCCCGTCTTGTTTATATTTTTTCAAAATGAAATTCGTTTTGGTCGATAATACAGAATCAATAGGCGACAGTTTCTCGGAAACAAAATTGGCCACCTCACGCAGGTTGCCGCCTTCCACTTCGACCAGCAGGTCGTAGGCGCCTGACATCAAATAAACCGACTTCACCTGCGGGAACAAATAAATCCGTTCCGCGATTCCTTCAAAGCCTCTTCCGCGCTCAGGCGTTATCTGAACCTCGATCAGCGCCGTAACCTTCTCGTCCTCCACCTTGCCCCAATTGACAACGGTGGCGTACTTGACAATGACGTGATCTCGTTCAAGCTCCGCAATGGAGGTCTTTACTTCTTCCTCTTCTACACCGAGTAGAGTAGAGAGTAGAGCCGGCGATCTTCTCGCGTCCTCTTTCAGCAGGTCAAGCACCTTCAGTTTCAATTCGCTTAGCTCTTCCATGTACGTATCCTCCAGCACTTATTCCGAATAACCGCTCGTGACACCCGGTTTTGTCGAAACAGAGATTAATACTTATATTACAATAACTTACACGGGATGTGCAAAAGAAAAAAACCGATGCATGCCCGCAGCGAATGCTGGAGGTGTCATCGGCGAAATCGTTGCGTTAACCATAGATGGTTGGGTTACATTACATATAAGAAGCAGGGGATACATTGGTTGCATGGGGCTCAACGTTCGGATTGTGCGCATACGCGCCCATGCTTGAAGTTTTTTGATTTATCGTTTCCCGAGTTTTTTGTACGGACTGCTGCGCTTGTTTATGCTGCTTGTCCACATCGTATTTCAGCGCATGCGTGCCTGCGGTGTACATGTTCTGCTGCTTCATCATATTAAAGAATTCGCCTTGCAGACTCAGCGTATCCGTGGTCAAATGGGTAAACATTTGACGCACGTCAGGGCAAGTAGCTTCCGTCGCGGCTGTCGTATATTCTCGAACGGCCCGTTTCAGCTCTCCCAGTATCGGGCTGAGCAAATCCTCTTCGGGCAGGAATGAAGATCCATTAGGGGTTGCCATCGTAGTTCCTCCTTAATTGGGTTTGTAGCTTATGCACTGTCCGCTTACTGCGGCTGGCTGGGCGCAACGCTGCTGTGGGTCTGAAGGGAGTTCACCAACATATCAAGATGCTGCTCATGTCGCTTGACGAATCCGAGCAGTGCCTGCTGAATGGCAGGGTTCTGACTGGCTGCCGCCGTAGCGGCACAATGCTTGGCCAGCATGGTCTCGTTGGAAATGCAGTCCACGATATAATCCAGCTCTTTTGAAGTTAGAGGCTGTAATTGCTGATTGGGTGTCATACGGTTCGTTGTTCCCCTTTCCATTTAGGTTGACAGGACCTAGTATGCCACCGTTGTACAAATCTATGTCGCACGTGTCATGAAATGCGGAAGGAACGACCAAACTAATTGCGATGTGACGATGGGAGGGGATGGATCATGTTACTGACCGGCGGAACAACGCCCTGGAAATATTTAAACACCGAACCGGTAAAAAAATACCCCGTGCTCTCGGACCGGCTGAGCTGCGACGTGCTGGTCGTCGGAGGCGGTATCAGCGGTGCCCTGATGGCCTATGTCCTGAGCGTGCAAGGCGTCGACGCCATTCTCCTGGAGAAAAATCGAGTATGCGAGGGCAGCACTTCCGCCAATACGGGACTGCTGCAAATCTCCAACGACTGTCCCCTTTCGAATTTGATTCAACATTTTGGCGAGGACCGGGGGACCGCCTTCTACATGATGTGCAGAAATGCCATACGTCGGCTCACTGAAATCGCCAATACGTTGTCAAGGGATTCCGGGTTGATCTCTCGAAGCAGCCTCTACTATGCCAGCAACCCTCAAGATATCGGCTTGATTCGTCATGAGTATGACCTCCTCAAACGCAAGGGCTTCGACGTGCAGTACTGGGACCGCGATGATGTGAAGGCTAAATTTCCGTTCTCAAAGGAAGCCGCCATCTATACCCGCGGCGATGCCGAAGTCAATCCCTACCGTCTCGGACATCATCTTCTTCAAGATGCCGGCGATCAGGGGCTGCGAATTTATGAAAACAGCGAAGTGAAAGAAACCAGGTATACAGACAGCGATGTCACCGTCATCACGGATCAGGGAAGCATTTCAGCCAAACACGTAATCTGGGCTACCGGGTACAGCACCCAAGAATGGAAACCGGATTATCAAGTGGATCTTCTCAATACCTATGCCATTATGACCGATCCTGTTCCCGATCTGTCTTCGTGGTATGAGCGGGCTCTCATATGGGAGACCGACCGTCCATATCTCTATTTCCGGACAACGCCGGACCAGCGGATCATGGCCGGTGGACTGGATGAGCCGCTGCCTCCTTCAGGCAAACCAGAGGAATACGCCGAGCCAAGGAGCCAGAGACTGCTGGCTGAAATTCATAAGTTGTTCCCTACGATGACGGACGTGAAAATGGCGTGCAGCTGGGCTGGCGTGTTTGCTTCCACCAAAGACGGCATCCCGCTGATCGGCAGACATCCGCAGTATCCGCACAGCTACTTCATCGAGGTTTATGGCGGAAACGGTATGGTTTACAGCATGATCGCCGCCGATCTCCTGGCCGAGACGATTGTCGGCAGAGAGCCCGAAGAACTGAAGTGGTTTTCTTTGAAGCGTCCGATCGACCTGAACTTCACATAAATTAAGAAGGTATCCCCTCATAGGCCCCGCTGCCTTGGAGATACCTTCTTTGGGTTTGTACGATTTGCCTCCGCGTCGCGGCCTTCTATTTAAAAATTTCGCTGACCTGCGTTATCCAACTTTCGCTCATTGCATGACCTCCCTGACTCTCATCGTTGCGATCAGGTTCAGGCGGCTTGTCCTTTGGTTGGAAACAGCTTTCGTATGAACAGCCACGATCCGATGGGGGACGCTCCCAGAAACAGCAGCAGCAATGTTATCGTTAACGTATCCTGCCTGAATGACAGTACAAGAATGAAAACCAACAAGCCCGTAATTCGGCCTATCGTCAGACTGAGTTCCCGGAGCACGACCAGCTCCACCCGCTTCTCCACGTTTTCCTGATTCACGCCCATGAGATCGAAGCTGGCCGATATAGCCGGCATCATGTACAGCGGAATGAAGAGCGACGTCCCGATTCCCAGCACCAGCAGCGTAGTGTAGTTGACCGTAAATAGCAGCGGCATGATGACAAGCAGCATCAGCACGGAACCAACCAGCATGCCGGTTTTACGGAATTTGGGCTTGAACCATTTCCCGCAGGCCCAGTAGCTGACCAGTGAAACGGCCGAAGTAATCAACGCGAATTGCCCCAGCTTGGACTCCTGATCCGTCGCCACGAAAACAAGCAGCGTGATGAGAAAGGAGAACACGCCCTCCCGGATTCCCTGAACAGCCAAGCCTAATACCGCGTATTTCCAAACGCCGCCTTCCTTGAGGCGGCTTACCCCTTCCAGCCAGTGATAATCGCTTTGAACCGGCCTTTTACGAAGAAAAAAGCTCATGACCACCGTTACGGCGAAGATGGCCATCGACACGGTAAAAATAAACCGATAGCCCTGATCCCCATGCATCAGCGTGATGATCCAGCCTGCCAGCCACGGACCGATAATCCCCGTTATGGAGCCCAGGAGCCCGATCCAGCCATTAAACCAGTCCCGGTTCTCCGCACTCGAAACCTCGAAGTAAACCACATTAAAGGCCAACCAGAACAATCCTAAAGACACCCCGAACAGCAGGCCGAGTGGCCAAATGTAATGGACGGCGTCCCTCCCTGCCCACAGCACGCATAGATAAAACAAGCCGGACACGGCAATTCCCAGGCGAAGCGCATTCATTTTGTTGTGCTCCTTCACCCATTTGCCGGCGGCCCAGAACGTCAGGCCAAGCGCCACCTGCTGCGCAATCGTGAACCAGCCGAGCATGGTGTAATCCTGGCGGCTTTTCCATAAGTATACGTTGAGGAACGTACCCGACAATGCGCTCGATAGAATAAACAACCCATGAACCGATAACAGAAGCATAGCCTGGGGGTCCTTTGTCAACTTCATATACAGTTCCTCCCTTGCCCTTTCACTTGAAGTCCAAGGTATTTTACCCCTTCGCGCTCCACTTCATGAACAAAAAAAAGGAAACCGCCGCCGGCAGTTTCCTTATGTCATCCGCGGGATCGGCAACAGCGCCGCTCCGCAACTCTATTCCTTTTTATGGATGAAACTCTTGATCATCCGAAGCCGGTCGTTCTCTGCCAAATTGTACTGCACATGGAAACATCCGGGACATACATAAACGTTCAGATCATACGGAGGCTGCAGAATGGGAGCTTGTATCAAGGGTGCGTGAACCGGCTGGAAGCCTTCTCCGCTCACGCGCTGCGTTCCTGCATGGAGCATATACTCTCGGCAATGCAGACACTCGGGCACTTCCTCTTGTTGGTCCAGGATCCCCTCCACCGTCTCCTCGAATGCAAAAAGATCGTGATCTTCCCCGTACTTATCCACGGTGCGAAGCGATGACAGCGATTCATGGTCGGAGCCCCAGATGCGTTGAAGATCGCGCGCCTCCTCGTCGGAAGACTCATAAGCCTCTTCATATTCCTCCCCGACGTCCTCTTCATCTTCATCTTGCAATGCGATATTCAATGTGCGGTAGCCTTTAAGCTCATTCGCGCAGTGAGGACAGGTATCCTCGGGACCTATCTCCTCATCCCATACAATCTCACTTTGGCACCATGGGCAAACCGTCGGTTCCATCGGTCATTCATCCCTTTCTTTATTCAAACGGCCATGAATGGCCCTCTTTACGTTATTTTTATTGAGACATTAAGTATACAATACCCGCCACGAAAAAAATCATGGCTGCCGCAAACAATATCCGCGGTAAATATTTCATCGTTCTTTTCCTCCCGAAGCCCTTAAGTAATGCTCGCTCCAATAATGTAAGACAAAGATACGGTGATAAGAAGCACGATCAAGCCCACTGCCCGGTTATCCTTGCCAATCTCTTCATCGACCGAAAACACAGGCGTCAAGAATTCAAGCAGCCAATAAGCCAATAAAAGCAGTATAAACCCGAAGAACGACCATTTAATCATGCCGTAAATGGACGTATTAGCCGTGATGCTATACCTCATCACGTTACAGATGCCAAAGACCTTGCCGCCGGTCGCCATGGCCGCGGCAACATTTCCTTTGCGTATTTCATCCCAGCAATTGTACTTGGTAACCAATTCAAAGCAATACAAGTAAACAATAAGTGCAAGTATCGCAACCGAGAAATAGCCGACGAGCACCCCAAGCGGATGGGTCAGCAAATGATCAATCGCTTCCGTCATTCCCTTATTTCCTCCCTGATAAACGGGATGCGGCACCTTTCGCATCCCGTCGTTCTGAACCCTATTGATGATATGTTATACGATTGAAGGAGAAAACGGTTCCTGATTTCTTATTTCAACTCGGCAATCGTAACGCCATTGCCGCCTTCGCCGTAATTGCCTAAACGATGGCTCTTGACATGTTTGTGCTTGCGCAAATAATCCTGAATGCCGGTTCGCAAAATGCCGGTTCCCTTGCCGTGAATGATGTAGATCTGTCCCAGATTCCCCAAAAACGCCTCATCAATGAACCGGTCCACCTCGATCAACGCTTCTTCCAGGTTCGCTCCCCTTAAATCCAGCTCATTCCGGATGTTGGCATCGCGGGTCCGCTTCAGGACGGTGGCATGCTGTTTCGGTGCCTGCTTGGCATTGGCCGCCGGATTCGACAGCAGCTCCAAATCGTCCAGCGCGACCTTCATCTTCATAATGCCAAGCTGAACGACGGCTTCCTTCGAGCCGGACATCTCCACGACGTGCCCCTTCTGATTCAGGCTGTATACCCGAACCTCATCCCCTGGCTCGATGCTGCGCTGCTGCTTCGCAGAACGCTGGCCGCCCGTTTTCTTGCCCTGCTGCGGCTCGGCGTCATCCAGGCGCTTTCTGGCCGCGATCAGCTTGTGCTCCTTAACGGAAGCCCCTTCCTCCTGGGCAATCTTGCGCAGGTCCTCAATGATCTCCTCGGCTTCGCTCCGCGCCTTGTCCACGATCTGTCTTGCTTCCGCCCGAGCCTTATCAACGAGTTTGTCTTTCTGCTCCTCGAGCTTCTGAAGCTCCTGCTGGTGACGTTGACGCAGTTCCTCCATTTCCTTCCGGACCTGTTCCGCCTTCTCACGCTCCACTTCAGCGGTATGCCGGTTCTCCTCGAGGGATGCAATCATATGCTCCACCCGCTGATCCTCTTCCTTCACTTCCCCGCGGGCAAATTCCAGAATGGATCCCGGCAATCCCAGACGTTCTGCAATAGCAAACGCGTTACTGCGTCCAGGAACGCCCACCAGCAGCCGATAAGTCGGACTTAGGGTATTGATATCGAACTCCATGCTGGCATTGATCACGCCTTTGCGTTCATAGGCGTACGCCTTCAATTCGGAATAGTGCGTCGTCGCGATCATGCGGCAGCCCATGCGGTGGATATGCTCCAGAATGGAAATCGCCAGAGCCGAACCTTCCGCCGGGTCGGTCCCCGCCCCCACTTCATCGAGCAAGACCAGGCTCTTCGGCGTCATCTGGCTTAAGATGCGGATGATGTTGGACATATGACTGGAGAAGGTACTCAAGCTCTGCTCAATGCTTTGCTCGTCGCCAATATCCGCGTAGATCGCATCGAACACGCACATCTGGCTGCCTTCTTCGGCCGGGATAAACAGTCCGGACATCGCCATCAGGTTTAACAAACCGATCGTTTTGAGCGTAACCGTCTTACCGCCGGTATTCGGGCCCGTGACGATGATGGAGGTATAGGAATTGCCCAGTTCCACGTCCAGCGGCACGACCTGGTCCGCCGGTATTAGGGGATGTCTGCCTCTGCGCAGCTTAATATATCCTCTGTCGTTCATCCGTGGGAGCGAAGCCTTCATCACATGAGCTAAACGGGCTTTGGCAAAAATAAAATCGAGCTGCCCGATCAGATCGACGTCTATGGACAGCAGTTCAGCCTGCTCGCCGACCTGGGCGGTCAGCTTCTGCAGAATCACTTCGATCTCCCGCTCTTCCCGCATCCGGGTCTCGCGCAGCTTGTTGTTCATCGCCACGATGGACTCCGGTTCGATGAACAGCGTCGCACCCGAGCCGGACTGGTCGTGCACGATACCGCCAAAGTGGGAGCGATACTCCGCTTTGACGGGAATGACGAATCGGTCGCCGCGTATCGTTATCAGCTGGTCCTGCAGCATCTTCGCCACCGATTGCGAACGGATCATGGATTCCAGCTTCTCACGGATGCGTACCTCTCCGCCTCGCAGCTCCCTCCGGATTTGCGACAGCTCCGCGCTTGCGGAGTCCAGCACCTCGGCCGTTTCATCAATGCAGAGCCGAATGGCATCCTCCAGGGGCTTCTGCTCCGAAATAAGATCGCTTAAATTAAAGAGAATATCAATCTTCTCATCCTCATGAATCGCAGCGATAAACCGTTTGATTCGTCGCGACCCGTGAATCGTGTTCGACGTGGCAAGCAATTCATGCGGATTCAGCGTGCCTCCGATTCGGGCCCGCTTCAAAGCATCGTTGATGTCGGTAATGCCGCGGAAGGACGGGTTGCCCTTAAGCCTGTCTACGGTGTAAGCCTGGTCGGTGGCCGCGAGCAGATCCTTCACGGCTTCGAGGTCGGTCTCTGGCATTAACTTTTCCGCCCTCAAACTTCCCATGGAGGTTTGGGTATATTGCGTCAATGTATTTAAAATTTTCCGGTATTCTAAAGTGTGCAAAATCTTGTCGTTCAAGAAGTTCACAACTCCTCTCAATCAATGCCTATATTATATCGAACGCTATGCGAAATCGCCATGGAATCCAAAATCCTTCCACACATAACCTAACGTCCGATTGAACAAAATAAATTCTGCGTAACATTCCAGTCTTATTCTAAGGAGGCAGGTACCATGCAATTTCTCGGGCATGTCGTTCGATTTATCGTAGCCGCTCTCGTCCTTATGGTCGTCGGATGGATCGTCCCTCAATTCTCCGTCGGCGGATTCGGAAGCGCCCTGCTGCTTGCACTCGTCATCGCCCTGTTTGGCTGGGCTATCGAGGGCATCTTCGGCAAAAAAGTCACGCCGTTTGGACGCGGCATCGTGGGCTTCATTGTGAGCGCGCTTGTCATTTACCTGGCCCAGTTCATCGTCGGAGGCGTTAGCGTCTCCATTCTGGGCGCTCTGCTGGCTGCACTGGTCATCGGGATCATCGATCTGTTCATTCCGATCTCCACCCCGTTTGAAGCAGGCAAAAACCGCAAAGAATAAGATAGAAGGCCGCCCGCTCGCTTCTGTCAAAGGATCCTGACGGAGCCCTGTTCCTAAACGATCCCAGGTTCGCGGTTAAATCCATCGATGCATTCCCCACATCAGCCCCCTGTTGCTAAATGACAGGGGGTTGTCCGTGTTCGAGCATGCTCCCGTCCTCTTTGACTATGTTTCCCCTACATTATAACGTAAATCCATACAATTCGTTGCAAACGCTTCACGTTCACCAATTTTTCATAACAGGCGCGTGCGTCCACTCCCGTTCTGAGCTATCATAAAGATTGGAAATTAATTTTCACAATTATTTCATAGTCAGGAGAGATTATAGTGAAAAAAGGCATAGCACTACTTGTTTCATGTATGCTCCTTTTTGTATTGGCAGCCTGCGGCGGAAACCAACAAGGGTCCGAGGGCAATTCGGGGATCACGGATACCGGCGTAGCACCGGAAGCGGAACTCCTGATTAAAGGCTCCAACTTCCAATTTGACCAAGCCGAATATCACCTCAAAAAAGGGGTGCCCGTCAAGATTACTTACGAGAACGAAGACGGCAACCACGGCGTTATGATTCCTGCGCTTGGCCTGCAGCTGGACCGAAAGAACAACTCAACCGTCGTTACGCCTGACAAGGCAGGAGAATTCGAGGTTTCGTGCTCCATTATGTGCGGAGCCGGTCACAGCAAAATGATATCCAAACTGATCGTCGAAGAATAGCGCGGCTTGCTATGCAAAATGAAAACCTCCGGATCGCCAGAGTTTCCTCTCTCTGATCCGGAGGTTTTTTCAGGTTCACATCTTCGTCATGGCCTAACGCTGATCCTGCTCAATCAACTCGATCCATTCATTATATTCAACTTGGAGCTTCGCATACTCTTCCTTCAGCTTGCGGTGTTCTTCTTCAAGCTGCGCGGCTTGCTCCGCCTTCAATTCCTGTTCTGCCTGCAGCAGCCGATACTGGTGCATGACCAGCTCGTACTGTTCGCCAAGCTCGGAATACTGCTGTGCCGCTTCGCTTTTCTCGCCTTCCAGACGGTCGCAGACCTGACGCGCGGATGCAATCTCCTGCTGCCAGGACTGAAGCTCTTCTTCCAGCGCAAGCTTGGTTCGTTTCCATTCATCGCGCTCTGCGGCCAGCTTCTCGCTGTCTGCAGCCAGCTGTTCCCGTTCCGCCATCCATTGCTGGTATTGGTCCTGCCATTGAACGGCGCGCTCTTCGGACTCTCTCAACTGCTCGGCAAGTTCGCTTGCACGCTCTTCGCTGGCGGTCGCCTTCTTGCGAAGCTCATCGAGCTGATTCGACACCGTATCGTATTCTTCTTCCAGCATGGCGTAGAGTTTGCCGGTCTCTTCCTCGCGGATTCCCGCGTCCTGGGTGAGTTTCTCCAGCTCTTCGTTGCGGAGCTGGAGCTCCTTCAATTCCTCCTGGGCGCTCCGGCGCTCGGAAAGGATCCGGTCCGCTTCGTCCTTCATGACATGGATTTCATCCTGAAGCCCCTTCATTCCCTCTTCCAGGCTTTCGTTCAATTCCATCAGCTCGACGATTCTCATCTCGAGCTCACCGGTCTCCTCCTTGCGCTGATCGGCCAGCGTCCGCCAGGATTGCAGCTCGCCGCTTAGACGCTGCAGCTCTTCCTGCTGCTTGCGGGAGGTCTGATTCGCATCCACCACAAGCTTCTGCAGACGTCGACGCTCCTCCTCCGACTTGCCGGATTCCTGCTTCAGGGCCTCGAGTTCCTTCGCCAGCCCTTCCGCCTTCGTACGGAAGGAACGCAGTTCCTGCGAGGAAGTTTCGGCTTGCTGCCTGGACGAATGGAGCTCTTCCTTCAGCTTGTCCGATTCCGCTTTCACCGTGTTCAGTTCCTTCTCCGCGGTCGACAACCGCGAGTGCAGCTGGCCGCCGCGATTGCGCTGCTCCGCAAGCTGTTTCTCCAGATCCTGCACGGTCTTCGAGTTCTGCTGCTCCAAATCCTGCACGGTTTTCGAGTGCTCCAGCTTCAGATCCTGCACCATATTCGTGTACTTCTGCTCCAGATCCTGCACCGTCTTCGTGTACTTCTGCTCCAAATCCTGCACCGTCTTCGAATGCTGTTGCTTCAGATCCTGCACCGTCTTCGAGTGCTGCTGTTCTTTCAGAAGCGCCTCTTGTTTATAAGTGCTCTCCTGTTTCTTCAACTGCTCAGCCAGCTTCTCTTCAGCCTGCTTCGCAGAAGTCCGCAAACTCTGTTCCAGCTTCTCGACGGCCTGCTTATGCGTGAGCGCGGACTGTGAAATTTGCCCTTCATAACGGCGTTTCATATCTTCCATCGCCTGCTTGTGGCCGCCCTCCAGCTTCTCGCGCTGCTCCTTAAGACGCACCTCAAGCTGCTGCTTCTCCTTCAAAAGTTCCGCCACCCGGTCGGATTCCTTCTGGAGCAGCTCCTTCGTACGCTCCGACTCCGCCGTCAGGTTCTCCTTGGATTTCCTGTATTCTTCAGCCAGCGTTGTCTGCTCCGCCAGCTTGCGCTCCAGCTGCTCCAGCTGCTGACGATGTCTCTCCTGCTGCTCGATTTGGAGTCCCTGCACCTTGGCCAGTTCCGTTCGCAGCTCATTCCGCTCCGCCGTCATCTGCTTGGCCTCGTTCTGATACTCCAGCTTCTGCAAAGCTTCTTCAGCCATATGTACCGCGGCAAGGACGGCAATGCGCGGGGTATCCAACCGGGAGTGCGCCTTGGATATGGTACGCATGCGATCATCCACGTAATTGGCTACCTGTCTGGTATAATCACTGCTGTTTCCAACGAGTTTATAGGAAGTTCCGTAGATGTCTACGGTAACGCTTTTACGGTCAGATGTAGTCAAAATTGTGCCCTCCTTCTATTATGTGTAAATTCTATGATGTCTGAAATGGTCTATCCTCTGCATCCATTATATATGAGATAACATCTACAGACGAACCTCTAGAGTACAGACCGAAGTGTGGTATATGATAACACAGTTTTGTGCTTATAATTATGAACCCTGCGGGCCTTCCGATGCAAATCCCAATTCAATTTAGAGCAAAAAAGCCCGCATCGAATCTCTGATGTAATGGATTCGATGCGGACGTTCACAATTCCTGCTATTTTCTTAATTCTGCGCCAAAAGTTTGCTGAAGAGCAGCGACTGCTTTTTCCGTAACCCCGGCAACCTCTTCATCGGTCAGCGTCCGCTCCTGATGGCGGTACGTCAAGGAGATCGCAACACTCTTCTTGCCTTCTCCCAGCTTGCTGCCCGTGAAGACGTCAAACACCTGAATCTGCTGCAGAAGCTCACCGGCATTCTCTCGGATGACTTGAATCAGGGAGCCGGCTTCTACTTCCTCATTCACCACGATGGCAAGATCGCGCTCCATGCCGGGGAATCTAGGCAGATCGCGGTAAGCGACGCGGGCATTGGTCAGATCATAGAGCGGCTCAAGCAGGATCTCGGCGGCATAGGTATCTTCCAAATCCAGCTCCTGCTGCGTCTTTGGATGAATTTGTCCGAGCACGCCGAGCAGATGTTTGTTCTCACCCTGGCCTACGTAAACGGAAGCGGAACGTCCCGGATGGAAGCCTGCCGGCCCGTTCGCTTCGTAAGCAATGTCGTCAGCGCGAACGCCGAGATAATCGAGCACCGTTTCAAGCGCACCCTTCAAATCGAAGAAATCCACTTTGGCCGGCTGGACGTTCCACTGCTTGCTGCCTTTGCGTCCTGACAGCAGCAGACCGAGAACCGGACGCTCCTGCGGCTGCTTGGTCAACGTCTCCTCCTGCGTGTGGAACAGGTTCCCTATTTCAAACAGAGCCAGGTCCGGCTGCTTGCGGTTATGGTTATACACCGCGATATCCAGCAGCTGCGGCAGCAAGCTGGTACGCAGCACGCTGCGGTCCTCGCTCATCGGCATCGCCAGCTTAACCGCCTTCCCGCCTTCCGATAGGGAAGTGAACACTTCCGCTTGCTGCGGATGAATGAAGGAATAACCCAGAACCTCCTGGAATCCGCTGTGCGTCAGCAGGCGGCGAAGCGAGCGGCGGATGGCCTGCGCTTCCGTCAACGAACCCGGCGTCGTCGGTCCTTCAATCGCCGTGGTCGGTATGTTGTCGTAGCCATACAGGCGGGCAATCTCTTCGATTAGGTCCACATCGAGCGTAATATCGCCGCGGCGGGAAGGCACTTGAATATCCACCAATCCCTGGCCCGCATCCCCGCTAGGGAAATGCAGTCGGGAGAAGATCGTTTTGACCTCAAGCAAAGACAGCTCCGTGCCCAGATAACGATTGAGCTTCTCCAGCGACAACGTAATCACGGACGGCTCGGTTTGCGCACTTCCTGCTTCGACGATTCCTTGATGAACGGACCCGCCGGCATATTTCGCCATCAGTGCAGCCGCTCGGTTCAAAGCAGGGATCACTGCCGCCGGGTCCACTTCCTTCTCGAAGCGGGAGCTTGCCTCTGAGCGAAGTCCCAGCTGACGGGAGGTTTTGCGGACGGTGCCGCCATCGAATTTAGCGGACTCCAGGAAAATATTCACCGTTCCGTCCGTTACTTCGGAGTCCAGTCCGCCCATAACGCCAGCCAAGGCCACCGGCTTGCCGCCTGCCGTAATCACCAGCATATGCGGCTCCAGGCGCCGCTCCGCGCCATCCAGCGTCACCATCGTCTCGCCGGCCTCAGCCAAGCGCACGTGAACCGCCCCGTCTTTCAGCTGATCCGCATCAAAAGCATGCAGCGGCTGGCCGTATTCCAGCATCACATAATTGGTAATATCCACAATGTTATTGATCGGACGCACGCCGGCTGCCATCAACCGGTTCTGCATCCACAGCGGGGAAGGAGCTATCGTTACGCCCGTGATATAGCGTGCAGCATAATGGCTGCACTGCTCATCCGCTCCGATCGTAACCGAGATATGATCGGCTGCTGCATCATGAACCTCCAGCATCTCCTTCTCCGGGTTCGGCAGGCTCAGCTCGCGGCCGAGGATGGCGCTCACTTCGTAAGCCGTGCCCAGCATGCTGAGGCAGTCGGAACGGTTCGGCGTCAGGTCCAGCTCCAGAATCTCATCGTTCAGGCCCAGCACATCCACAATCGGTTTGCCGATCTCCGTGTCAGCCGGAAGCACCAAAATCCCCTCCTGCAGCTCTTTGGGCAGCAGTTTGTCATTCATGCCCAGTTCCTTGGCCGAGCAAATCATACCTTGGGACAGCACGCCGCGCAGCTTGGCTTTTTTGATATCCAGCCCGCCCGGCAGCTTCGCGCCCACAAGCGCTACCGGCACCTTCTGGCCAGCATCCACGTTTTTTGCTCCGCATACGATCTGGAGATCTTCTTCCTGGCCTGCATCGACGACACACACGTTTAGCTTATCCGCATCGGGATGCTTCTCCTTGCTCTTGACGTAGCCTACGACCACGTTGTTAATGCCTTGATTCCGTTTCTCGATCACATCGATTTCAATGCCGGCCGATGTAATACGGCTTGCCAAATCCTCTGAGGTTACGCCTTCGAGCGAAATATAATCGGACAACCAATCGGTTGAAACTCTCATTGTCTATTCACTTCCCTTTATCGTTAAAATTAGATCCGCGTGAACTGATTCAAGAATGCCGTATCGTTGTTGAAGAAGTGGCGGATGTCATCCACGCCGTATTTCAGCATGGCAATCCGCTCAACCCCCATACCGAAAGCAAATCCGCTGTACTTCTCAGGGTCATAACCGCCCATTTCGAGCACCTTCGGATGAACCATGCCGCAGCCTAAAATCTCTAGCCAGCCCGTTTGCTTGCATACGCGACAGCCGCTGCCGCCGCATTTGACACAGGATACGTCCACTTCCGCGCTGGGCTCCGTGAATGGGAAGAAGCTTGGACGCAGACGGATCTGCGTGTTATCGCCGAACATTTCCTGAACGAATTGCAGCAGCGTCCCTTTCAAATCGCTCATGCGAATGTTCTCGCCGATCACGAGACCCTCGATTTGATGGAACTGGAACGAATGGGTCGCGTCATCGTCGTCCCGGCGGAATACGCGCCCGGGACAGATGATTTTGACCGGCGCTTTTCCTTGCATCGACAGCATCGTCCGGGCTTGCACCGGGGAAGTCTGGGTCCGCATCAGCAGATCTTCCGTCAAATAGAAGGAATCCTGCATGTCGCGTGCCGGGTGGTTCTTCGGCAGATTGAGCGCCTCGAAATTGAAATAGTCCGTCTCCACCTCGGGTCCTTCCGCTACGCGGTATCCCATCCCGATGAAAATATCCTCGATATCCTGGATCACCTTGCTGAGCGGATGCACCGCACCTTGGCTGAGCTTGCGTCCCGGAAGGGTCACGTCCACTTTCTCTGCGCGCAGACGCTCTTCGGTTTCCTGCTGCAGGAACGCTTCCTGCTTGCCGGAGATGACTTCCTCGATCGCGCCGCGAACGTCATTGGCCACCTGGCCGATAACGGGACGCTCCTCTGCACTGAGCGCTCCCATGCCGCGCAGGATTTCCGTCAGGGCCCCTTTTTTGCCAAGGTATTTCACCCGCAAATCATTCAGCTGCTGCGGATCGGTAACATCCTGCAATTGAGCCAATGCTTCCTGCTTTAAAGCTTCCAATTTTTCCTTCATGGCTATTCGCACACCCCTTTGTAAACTCCATCATTGTTCTGAAAACAAAAAAGGCCTCTCCTCCCGAAAAGGGACGAAGAGACCGTGGTACCACCCTTGTTAACATGCATCATACCCTAACCAAGACGGTAAAAGCCTTGGGCACGAGTATGCCTCATCATGCTCACTTGACCGACGTAACGAATCGGACCCGTTATCCCCTACTCAACCGGCGGGCTGCCGTGTTCAGGGAACTGCTCCGGAGCGAACTTCACCAGCCTGATTCTTTGAGGGACACTCTCAATCCACGGCATCCCTTCCCTGTAAAGAGGCACTGGCTACTTTTCTCCATCCATGCATTTAGAACTTATGCAAATATATAGGGTTTATTATATGCAACCTTTCGGCATATGGCAAGTTTCATTTCCCCATTTTAACCTCATCGGGCCGATATTAATCGAGATCCTTGGACTTAATCCGACAAAAGCCCGGCAAGCTCGGCCCGCAGCTCTCTAATTTCGGCAAGCCAGCTTGCCTCATCCCCGGCCTCAAGTCCATCAGCGGATAACCCCAGCAATTCCTGAATCCGGTACTCAAGCGCCATTCGGCGATTGTCCTTCTCCGTATCTCCCTTGATCACCCCGGTTCGCGCAGCCTGTTCCTCCTCCTCGCCGACGCTTCCCTCGAACCATGCGGGAGCTTCCCCAGGCTTCAGCGTAAGCAGCCGGTTCGCGATTTTGCGCACCAAATACCGGTCATGCGATACAAGCGCGATGGCCCCCGGAAAGCTTACGAGCACCTGTTCAATCACCTCTCGGGTATCCACGTCCAGGTAATTCGAGGGTTCATCCAGTACGAGGAGATGCGCCCCGCTGAAATACAGCTTGAGAAAAGCCGTTCTGCACTTCTCCCCCATGCTGAGCTGTCCCATCTTCTTAAACACGTCGTCTCTCCTGAAGAGAAACGATCCCAGCAGGGTACGCGCACGGCTCTCCGTCATGCCGGGAATGACAAGAAGACTGTCCAGCAGCGTGGTTTCCGGTTCAAGCCCCTCAAGCTCCTGCGAAAAATAGCCGATCTTGACGGAAGGATTCCGGGTAATCCGGCCTTCCTGCGGATCGATCTCCCCCAGCAGCAGCTTGAGCAGCGTCGTTTTTCCGCTTCCGTTGGGGCCTCTTATGGCGAGCCGGTCCCCGCGGTTTAGATAGAAGGTGAGTTTATTAAAAAGCCGTTGATCTCCGTATCCAAAACAGATGTCCTTCACTTGGACCAGGGTTCGGCCGCCGAATGCCTCCCCTTCCAGCTCCATGTTCAGCTTGGGCCCGCTGCGCGGCTTATCCACCCGCTCGGCTTCCAGCCGTTCCAGTGCTTTTTCCTTGGCATGGTATCTGGAGATGTTCTTCTTCGCTTTGGCCTTGTAGAAACTGGCGGTGATCTTGACTTCATTCACGTCCCCGGCCGCGTTATGCGCTTTATGGAACCATTCCTCGTATCTTCGGATCGACTCCTCAAGCGCCTTGCGGGCCAGCTCCTGCTTGCGATAGAGCGTCTCCTGCTCGCGTTGCTCGCGTTCCTTTTCGCGCCGGTAATCCGTGTATCCTCCCCGGTAACGCCGGAGTTCCTCCGACGTCAGCTCACAGACCGCTGTCGCCACCTGGTCAATGAATTCCCTGTCATGGGATACAAACAGCACCGTTCCTTTATAGGTCGACACCAGCCACTGCTCCAGCCAAACCAGGCTTTCACTGTCCAGATGGTTCGTCGGCTCGTCAAGCAGCAGAAATTTCGGGGCCGACACCAGGAGCGCCGACAGCATCACCTTCGTTTTCTGGCCTCCGCTCAGCTCGCGATAGGACACCGGCCACACCTCCGGCCCGATGCCCAGCATCGTCATCGCTTTCTCCACCTCGGTCTCCCACTGGAAACCGTTCCGGGATTCATAACGCTCCAGCAGATTGCCATATAACTCTAGCAGCTGCTCCATTTCCGCTGCGCTGCCGCCATTCATCCGCTGCTCGATTCCCGCAAGCCGAAGCTTCAGCTCCCATAACGTAGGATGACTGCGGCTGCGCACCGTATCGATCGCACTCATATCGCCTTCCTCCGGTTCATCCTGCTGTCTCAGCCAGCCCCAGCGCTCTCTTGGAAGGATCGCCTCCACAACGCCGGAGGTCGGCTCAAGCTCACCGGCCAGGATGGAGAGGAGCGTTGTTTTGCCTGTACCGTTGCGCCCATACAGCGCGATCCGCTCTCCTTCGGCCACTTCCAGCTGAATGCCTTCTAACAGCGGCTTTCCTTGAAGTTCCATGCTGATATCCTTCGCTTTTAGAATCATTGTCATATAGCCTCATCCTCTCTCTGTGAAAAACATCAAAAACCGCAGGCGATGGCCTGCGGCGGTTGTCATGAGAGAGGATCGTTTGGATCTGAATAACGGGACGAATGCGCGCCACTGCTCAATTCTTCGGCTGTTCATTCCAGGCCAGCCCTGACGGGTATTGAGATGAAATGTCCTTACCCTTCGCCCGTCAACAAAAGCAGCACTCGGTTCCGTATATGTGATTGGTATCGTATCAGAGTACCGTTTCCGGCATAACAAAAAGAGGTACCCCAGTCACATTGTTCAGACACGCCAAATCTCTCCCTCTACCGCCGTAGAGAAACGCCTGCAAAACCACATGCAGTTGTTTTAGAGAAAAGGGTGTCTTACTTCATTGGACTAGGTTACCTCGCATTCTTGGAATGAAATTATGGCCATTATAACAGATATTTCTAAAATGTAAAAGGGCTATCTGCAGAGCCTGCATCCTATAACATTCAGAGTTCCTTGATTTCTCAAGGATTTACTACTTTGCCCCGTCTAAGATAACAAGCAGCTTCTGCAGCCAGTTATGCAATGAAGCAACAAAAAAACCCTTGATACCAAGGGTTTCCATGTAACTATAAGCGGGTGATGGGAATCGAACCCACGCTACCAGCTTGGAAGGCTGGAGTTCTACCATTGAACTACACCCGCATATCCACCTACAAAAGTGCCGCTATGCTTTGGAGCATATGCCGATTACTTTTTGCGAGGCCCTAAATCATAAGCGAATCGGGACGACACGATTTGAACATGCGACCCCCTGGTCCCAAACCAGGTGCTCTACCAAGCTGAGCTACGTCCCGATAATCAACATATTGTCTTTTGAAGACAAAAATAAATATACCATGCGTGACAAGCAATTTCAACATGTATTTTATGGAAAATGCATTCTTGGGCACTAGAAAGCAAACAGCACCCTTCCGAATGGGGAAAGATGCTGCACTTTCATACACTTATATAAGATGCAAAGACGCCCTAGTCATCCTTACTTCTTTTTGTCGAACGTCACTTCCGGCGTCGTCAATTTATCGTAAAAATCCACAATTTTGTCTTTATCGTCCGAAGCGCGAAGTGCCATAGCAGAGCGCGGATGTTCGTCCAGGGTGCCTGTAATCATGTAGGGCATGATGTAACCCCACTCCTCTTTTTCGCGAAGAGGGATCATGAAGCGCTCAATAATGTCCAGTACCGGGCGCAGCTCGTACTTCGTGCCTTTCAAATGGGTAACCAGAAGCTCGGTCGGACAGTTGCCGGCTGCACGGCCCATGCCGTACACGGACGCATCCAGAAGCTCAACGCCAAGGTCGGCGGCTACCAGTGTGTTGGAGAACGCCAGCTGCATATTGTTATGGGTATGAACGCCAAGACGTTTGTTCGGCAGATGCGTCTTGAACTTATTTACCAGGTATTCCATGTCTTTATGATCCAGGCTTCCGTAAGAATCGACGATGTATACCACATCCACGTCGCTCTCCCTGATCATCTCAAAGGCTTCCAGCAGCTCATTCTCCATCACGTTGGAGAGGGCCATAATGTTCAGCGTCGTCTCGTAACCGCGATCATGGAATGTCTGAACCAGCGCAAGCGCCTTATCCACGTCTTTGATGTAACATGCAACGCGGATGAGATCCAGCAGGCTCTCCTCGCGCGGCAAAATATCATCCTCATCTACCCGGCCGATATCGACCAGTGCGGACAGTTTGGTTTTACCTTTATGGGGAATAACTTCTCGAAGGAATTCATCATCCAAAAAACGCCACGGGCCGGCTTGATCAGCGCCTTTTAGGAGCTTAGGCGAATTTTTATAACCGATTTCCATATAGTCCACGCCAGCCTCATTCAGGCCTGCATATAAATTTTGCACGAATTCTACGCTAAAATCCCAGTTGTTCACCAATCCGCCATCGCGAATGGTACAGTCTACAATCTTTGTCTGACTACTCTTAATCATTCTAAGCTAAACTCCTCTCGGCAATTTTCTCTTCATCATACTTGAATGCCGGTTGAAAAGTAAAGCATAACATGTGCATCAATCCTTGACGGCCTCGGCGTCTCTGAGTATCCAGTCGCTGATGGTTCGGACGAGCACGCCGGTTGCCCCTCTGGAATCCACGCCCCGCTCCTTGGACAAGTAAGCCGTACCTGCTATGTCAAAATGAACCCAAGGCAGCCCGTCAGCAAACGTACCCACAAAAAGACCGCCCGTGATCGTCCCGCCTTCTCGCCCAGTTTGATTTCGCAAATCCGCCACCTCGCTCTTCAATTTATCCCAAAACTCCGGATAGGATGGGAGCGGCCATATTTTTTCGCCGGCCCTACGGGAAGAAGCGATAAGCTCCTGCAAAAAGGTTTCGTCATTGGTTACGGCCCCGGTGGCGATATCCCCAAGCGCCGAAACGACCGCCCCGGTCAACGTGGCCACATCAATCAGGCGCGAAGCACCGAGCTGTTTGGCATGGGTTACTCCATCCGCGAGCACGATGCGGCCCTCGGCATCCGTGTTCAGCACTTCGACGGTACGGCCGCTCAGCGTCGTCACGATATCGCCGGGTTTAAAGGCGCCGCCGCTCATCACGTTCTCCGCAGACGGGATCACCATCACGACATTCGCCTTGGGGCGAATACGCCCGAGAGCCTCCATAACGCCAAGCACTGTAGCCGCCCCGCCCATATCGCTGATCATATCCTCCATTCCGGCTGCCCTCTTCAGCGAAACGCCGCCGGTATCAAATGTGATCCCCTTGCCGACCAGGCCGATCACATCGTCCCATGTCTCCCGTCCCTGATAACGGATCGTAATCATGCGCGGCGGATGTATGCTGCCTTTCCCTACGGCCAAGAGGCCGCCCATTCCTTTCTCGACCATGGCTTCCTCATCCAGGACCTGTGCTTCGAAGCCGTACCGCTTCGCCAGCTGAAGCGCCTTCTGGGCCAAGTCTTCCGGTAACAGTTTATTGCCGGGAAGGTTCGTCAAATCTCGTGCCAGGCAGGTTGCTTCTCCAATCGCTTGGCCCAGCGACATGCCTTCCTTCCACGCGGCTTCAAATTCCGCTTCCGTATTTCCTTCTATAAAATAGAGGATTTCTTCTAAATCCGTACGTTCGGAAGCATCGCGTTTATAATGCGGTTTCCGGTAGCTTCCCAGGATAAATCCCTCGGTTAAAGCCTGAGCAGCGTCGCGGGGCGTCTGTTCGGCGGTGAAGCTGACCATCGTATGCGGAATTTGAATCGCCGCGCTGCGTATTCCCGATTTTACGGCCGCCTTAGCTGCTTGAGCCGCAACCAAACGCAGCTGCTCGGATGTCAGGATCCCTTCGGGACGGCCTACCCATATTAACAGGCGCGATCCGCTCGAAATGCTCTCCGGCCATACGAGTGACCGGTTGACGGTGCCGTCGAACAGCCGGTTATCCGCCAACTGCTTTAATAGCGGATCCCAGGCCGCGGAAATGCCGCCCTCCTTCGCTTGTTTTTTAGTAACGGGAACGATGATGGCATCCGCTTGTACTTGCCCGGCTGTTAAATTGCTTTCATATGTCCATTTCATGTCTCTTCTCCTCCTAAAAAAGAAAAAGCCATTCCATTGGAACAGCTGCTCTTGTATTCAAATCGGTTGCATATCCTCTCAGACTTCCGACACGTCCAGCTTGGGAAACGTGATCACAAACTCGGTCCCAGCCCCAACCTGGCTATCCACGGCAATGGTGCCGCCATGGTTTCGGATGATGCTGTAGCTCACGGACAATCCAAGTCCCGTGCCGCTCTCTTTCGTCGTAAAAAAGGGATTAAAGAGGTGGTTCAGCGTATTCTGATCCATGCCGCCCCCGTTATCCGAGATACAAATGTTAATATGTTTGCCCGTGTCACGGGCTGAAATATCAATCATCCCGGTAATGTTCTCGTCATGATGCTCATTTATGGCGTCGAGGGCATTTTTAATAATATTCAGAATCACCTGTTTGATCTGCTTGACATCAACGGAAATAAACGCAGGTGGGGTCTTATCGGTATGTAGATTGATCTGGCATCCCTTCATCAAGGCTTCGCTCTCTGTTAATAGAACAACTTCCTTCAATAATGAGGATACGGATACAATCTTGGTCTCTGGAGCCGAGGGTTTGGAGGAATTGAGAAATTCGTATATAATATCGTTTGCGCGATCGATCTCCGTTAGTATGATTCTGGCATACTCGTCCTTTCCCAAACTTACGAGATGCGGACGCAGCAGCTGGATAAAGCCTCGAATGGATGTCAGCGGGTTTCGGATTTCATGGGCAATGGAAGCCGAGATTTTTCCCAGCATGGCCAGTTTATCGTTCTGATAAGCGGTTTGCTCAATTCGTTTGAAATCCGATACATCCTTCACGCTGATCAGAAAATCGCCTTCCATTTGGTCCCCATACGTCATCGTGATCAGCCACGATCTGCCGAATTCATCAACCAATTCATGGAATCTTCGGCGATGGAATACCGTTTCCCGAAAAATGCGAAGTATTTTTTTCTTCTTGAATCTGGAGAGCTGGGGATGACGCAATAGCTGGGTCAGCGTACAGCCTGTCAGCGATTTACGGGATACGCCTAACAGTTTTGCCATCTGCACGTTAACAAATGCCAACACTCCATCACTATCAAAGAGGATAATCCCGCTGTCGAGATTCTCCAGTATGTTCTCATACTTGTTCCTAATAAGCTGACTGGAATGAAATGAACGAATTGCCTGCAGCTCAGATTCACGGATTTGACTCAACAAGATGGCTCCCCCTTTTCTTGAAAAGTTGAACTCACCAAACCGACAAAAAACATGCGAAAAAAATGAGCTTGTCCGCCTCTGAATCAGAAGCAGCCCGAATCTGCTTCCTTCCATGATAGTCATCGAAACAAAGAATCGTCAATCAGAAATCCTGTCGAAAAATGGATAATTGCATAAAAATACCATTGTCATTACTTATGTATTTTGGTTTATGTAATTGATATAACATCCGTCATTGCACAGCTAATGTAAGTAATTACCCAAATCCGCTTGATTTGAAACATTAAAAAAGCCCCGGGCATTCACGAGGCTTTATTAATCCCTAATTAAGGCTGCTTCTGGAGTCGGAGCCTGCGCTGGCTCATCACGGCAAGCCGTCTTTTCAGTTCGCCCTGCCACTTCTCGTCCTCCATCCATTTGGCAACCACCAGGAGATCCAGCGACATATCAATCTGACTCTGAACAACCGTGAGCGGATCCTCCGACTCCCGATTGATCACATTCTCAAAAATGGCATCCTCATCTTCCATCACGTAATCCTGAAAATCCACCTGGGATGCACCGTCACCATGGGCATATTCAGCCAATATCTCATACTCATTCTCAACCCGATGATGAACCTCGACGCGATGGCAGACCGGACAAGACAGTAGGGGAACATTATGTACTTGAGTGCGATAATGCTTCAGTGTACCCTTTGTACCCATCATACTAGCCCCACAGCAAAAACTCATATCGTTCACCCTCCTTTTGTGGATTCTCAATCGTTTCAATATTGTATTCGCTTTCAGGCAGGCTAATTCCTTCATGAAAAAAACCTTGATTTAAAATTTTGGCATGATTTCCTAATCATAAGCCGGCCAACCTATTTATTTAATTATATATTAACGCAAGCGCGGTTTCCTAAACAAAAGTCTTCCCCTATTTCATCCAATAAAACCAGAGTGAAAAAACCCCCATTACCTGCAAGTAATGTCAGGTAATGAGGGTTGCTATTTCATAAAATAAAATTACAGGTTGCTGTCGCCCGGCTTCCAGTTCATTGCGCACAATCCGCCGGATTGCAGTGCTTGAAGCACGCGAAGCGTTTCTTCTACGCTGCGGCCAACGTCGTTATGGTTAACAACTTGATATTTCAATTCGCCTTCTGGATCGATGATGTACAGGCCGCGCAGAGCAACGCCTTCTTCTTCGATCAGAACGCCGTAGTCTCTAGCTACGTTCTTGGTGATGTCGGAAGCCAGCGGGAAGTTCAATGCTCCCAGACCGTTAGCTTCTTTAGCTGTGTTGATCCAAGCTTTGTGGCTGTGAATCGAGTCAACGCTCACACCCAGAATTTCCGTATCCAATGCTTTGAATTGATCGTAAGCATCGCTGAGAGCCGTGATTTCAGTTGGGCATACAAAAGTGAAATCCAGCGGATAGAAGAAGAATACGAGCCATTTGCCGCGGTAGTCGGACAGGCTGACTTTACCAAAATCTTTACCGTCTCCTGATACAGTTTCCATTGTGAAATCAGGAGCCGCTTTACCAACCAAACGTTCTGCCATGATTGAATTCCTCCTTAACATATGTAAGAAAATACGTGTATTTTCTACATGGTATGTTCTATGAACATTTAATAGAAATGTTATCATCGAGGCTAATCAAAGTCAAGATTGTAGACGTTACTTTATTATAATTATTATAAATAAGAAGTTTTCTTGAACGCACGCTTCTTCTATTAACGGATAGCCGCGGCAATCAAATCGCCCATCTCCGTGGTGCTGAGCGCCTTGCTTCTATCAACGGCAATGTCTGCCGTCCGGTGTCCTGCATCAAGCACCTCGGCAACTGCGCGTTCAATGGCGTCAGCCGCATCCTCGTATCCGAACGTCAGGCGATACATAAGCGCTACGGAAAGAATCGTTGCGATCGGGTTCGCCAAGCCTTGGCCGGCAATGTCCGGAGCCGAACCGTGTACCGGCTCGTACAGACCGAAAGCTCCTTCGCCCATGGATGCGGATGCCAGCATGCCGATGGATCCTGTCAGCATGGCTGCTTCGTCGCTCAGAATGTCACCGAACATATTCTCGGTTACGATGACATCAAAGCTGGACGGGCGGCGCAGAAGCTGCATTGCGCAGTTGTCTACCAGCACGTGCTCCAGCTCGACGTCCGGATATTCAGGAGCGATGCGGTTTACGGTTTCGCGCCACAAGCGGGACGTTTCCAGCACGTTCGCTTTATCGACGGAAGCCAGCTTCTTCCGGCGCTTCTGTGCAATCTCGAAGGCTTGATGCACGATGCGCTCTACCTCGGCGGTATTGTATACGCAGGTATCTACCGCTTCTTCTCCGCCTGCACCTTCGCGTCTGAACTTCTCGCCGAAGTATATGCCTCCCGTCAGTTCACGAACAACCATCAAGTCGGTTCCTTCCAGAACCTCAGGCTTCAGTGTGGATGCATCCTTCAAGCAGTCAAAAATGACGGCCGGACGCAGGTTCGAGAACAGGCCAAGCTCTTTGCGGATGCCGAGCAATCCGGTTTCCGGGCGAAGCTCCTTCGAGTTGTTGTCCCATTTCGGTCCGCCTACCGCACCGAGCAATACCGCATCGGCGCTTTTGCATACGCTCAGCGTTTCTTCCGGGAGCGGCGTTCCTTTCTCGTCGATCGCAATGCCGCCAAACAACGCATGTTCCGTCGTGAATGAAAGTCCGAATACCTCTTCGGTACGCTTAATGATTTTCTCCGCTTCCGCCACTACCTCAGGACCGATGCCGTCTCCCGCGATTACCGCGATTTTTTTCGTTTCTGCCATCCTTTGTCACTCCTTATTTATATATACACTGGTCGTATTTAATCATCTAGTTACTGTTGTAACATACTTTCCCCTTGATTGACCAAGATATAGAAACTATGAACTTAATTCGTTTTGCCTATAAGTAGGGGGAATGTGATCAGGGAGACGGCGTCATAGAAGTTGTACAGAAGCTCGAAGAGCTAATTTCGCGAGAGCGACTTAATGCGAGTAAGGCCTAAGGCGAGTAAGACTTAATGCGAGTAAAGCTTCGTGGGTGCTTTATGCGTGGTCTACTTGTACAGGAGCGGCTTTAGCGAGAGCAGCTTTATGCGAGAGCAGTTCATGCGAGAGCAGTTCATGCGAGAGCAGTTCATGCGAGAGCAGTTTATGCGAGAGCAGTTTATGCGAGAGCTTCGAAGAGTTAATGCGGGAAGCTCCGAGTACGTATCGTTCCTCCAATCGCTGTTGTCGCCGAATTTCTGGATTATATGTTAGGGGTTGAAATTCGGCTCCAAAGGCGACCGCTCCGCTTTTCCGGAATCGATTCGTCCTCTCCGCTGCTTCGAAGCTAATGGATTGGCAGGTCACTGGAGAAGAGCACATCTCCCTGACCACAAGGGTGGTGGGGGGGAGAAGAGCCGCCCTATGCAAAATGATTGGGCGGCTCTTGAAGGTAACATCCGGAGGGTAACAACTTAAAGAGATTCTTGGTTGGTCCTAGTCTTTGTAGGTAGAGGAAGGAAAAAGGAGCAGGAACGAGACTAGCTGTAGGAACAAGGATATGGTATCGAAAAGGAGGGAGCAGAATTAGGAAGCTGATTGTAATAATTCGTTAAAATCTGGAGCCTGAATGGAATGCTTCTTCTGGAAATCGTTGAACAGCTTTTCCTGTAGCTCATAATAGCTGTCCATCCCCTTCGTGCTCTCGTCGGACAGAATATTTGCGATTAATCTACTGTTGTACAATGAGGTTTCGTAATCCTCATACACCTCCGCACTGTTCCAAAACTCTTCTTCCGTCTTACCCGAAATGCGAATTCGGTTCTCCATGATGTAAAGAATCAACCGGTGGTTGTCGTCATTGGGATCAGCTTCATCCAGCGCTGCTTTTTGAAATTCGATTTCCTCACTGACTTCTTTGGGCGTTACGACCACGCCCGACTGTCTGGCGTAATTCGCCGTTAGTTGCGTGATGACCATATCTTTCAGTAATGCGGCATCGGAAGGAATTTCTTTCACTTGGTTTAGGGCAAATATTAAGTCTCTGTTTATCCTCGCCAGAACAAATTCGCTCAGCGATATCTTCACGTCCTCTTTATCTACAACCCAAGTTGGGCTAGGATGATTTTGTAATTTGTCTTGAAGCACTTTCACCGAATCAAAGGTTTCCCTAATGATTTGTTTGTTACTTTCCGTTAGCGATATGGATTGAAGATTGGTCAGGTCAGACATGGTTTCCTTGAAATCAGTATCGACAGCAGTCTTGGGCTCTGTTTGGTTGCAAGCGCTGATCATCAACGCCGAGGTTAACACAACAAGCAATGAAAGTATCCTGAAAGGAACTAATCGATTCATCCTACCCCTCCTCGTAAAATCAGTCCCTATCCATACTAACGTTTCCAGAACGCCGTTAGTTACATTTTTCTGCCAATACGCTACAATAGGGGTGAATTTGCCTTATACCCTAAACGACCAAGGAGTGATCATCGATTATGAAGTACGCAGCTCTAGGTAAATCCGGCATGAAAGTAAGTCGTCTGTGTTTGGGGACGATGAATTTCGGTCCTGCCACGGATGAAAAGGAAGCCTTTCGCATCATGGATGCAGCGCTTGACGCCGGCGTCAATTTCTTTGATACGGCGAACATCTACGGCTGGGGCGAGAATTCCGGCCTGACCGAAACCATCATCGGACGTTGGTTTAACCAAGGCGGAGGCCGCCGCGAAAAAGTCGTTTTGGCTACTAAATTCTACGGTTCCATGAGTGATCCTCTGGATGGCCCCAACAATGAAGCCGGGCTGTCGAGCTATAAACTTCGCCGTCATCTCGAAGGGTCGCTGAAGCGTCTGCAGACCGACCATATCGAGCTGTACCAAATGCATCACGTCGATCCTTCCGTCACTTGGGACGAGCTGTGGGGCGCTTTTGAGGTTGCGGTTCATCAAGGAAAAATCGGATATGTCGGATCCAGCAACTTTGCCGGCTGGCAGATTGCGGTTGCGCAGGCCGCGGCCCAGAGCCGTCACTTCCTCGGTCTCGTTTCCGAGCAGCACAAATACAGCCTGACCTGCCGGTTGCCGGAACTCGAAGTGCTCCCCGCTTCACAGCAGTTGGGTCTCGGCGTGATTCCTTGGAGTCCGCTGGACGGGGGACTGCTGGGACGCAATGCCCTTAAAAAAATCGAGGGCTCGCGCAGCGGAGGCAATGCCGAGCGCGTAGAGAAGCACCGCGCGCAGCTGGAACAGTTTGCCGCTCTCTGCCAAGAACTTGGCGAACCGCAGGATAACGTCGCTCTTGCCTGGGTGCTGAAGAACCCCGCCGTTACCGGACCGATTATCGGACCGCGTACGCTGGAGCAATTCGAAAGCTCCCTGCGCTCGCTTGAGATCGAACTCGATGAATCCGTGATGAAGCGCTTGGATGAAATATTCCCGGGTCCGGGCGGCGCCGCTCCGCAGGCCTACGCCTGGTAAGATGCGGACTCCGCATCGACGCCCAAGCGAAACCCTGTCTTATCTCGTTGTTCAGCTGCTTCAATCCGGTATCGGCGCACCGCTATGAGGCCGTTTAAACCTCGATGCTAGTGTCTTGATACCTGCATTCCACGTCTGGCCACACGTCTGACCCACAGTTTAATAAAGCAAAAAAAGAGGGGCCGCTTCAATAGCGGCCCCTCTTTTTTTATGGCATGCACCTTCAGCGCTCATGCGGAGAGCAGAGCTTCCGCCACGCCAAGAATGATTACAGCGTAGCGCGCTCGCGCCTGCTAAACGTTTTGCGTTTCTCGATCAGAACGTTCACCGCATCGACGTAGGCTCGTGCGCTCGCTTCCAGAATGTCGGTACTCAAGCCGCGGCCTTGCGCGGCCACGTCATTTTGGGACAGCACGACATGCACTTCACCTTGGGCATCCTTGCCGTGCGTTACGGACTTGATGGAATAATCCGCAAGCGTAACCTCTTCTCCGGTCACCTTGTCGATCGCGTTATAGATCGCGTCCACGGAACCGTTGCCCTCGGCCTCTTCTTCAATCGTTTGATCTTCTGTCGCAATGCGCACCCGCGCCGTCGGCGTTGATTCGTTGCCGTAAGCAACAAAGATCGTTTCCAGCTTGAAGACCTCCGGCGTATCGATCAGTTTCTCCTCCAGCAGAGCCAGCAGATCCTCATCGGATACTTCCTTCTTCTTGTCGGCCAGCACCTTGAATTTGGCGAATGCGTCATTCACCTGTTCTTCGTTCAGCTCATAACCCAGATCCAGCAGCTTCTCCCGGAAAGCATGGCGGCCGGAATGTTTGCCTAATACCAGCTTGCTTTCTTTAAGTCCGATGGACTCCGGGGTCATAATTTCGTAGGTTGTCTTCTCCTTCAGCATACCGTCCTGGTGAATACCGGATTCATGGGCGAATGCGTTCGCGCCGACAATCGCTTTGTTGCCCGGCACAACCATCCCGGTCAGCTTGCTCACAAGGCGGCTCGTGCGGGCGATTTCGGTTAAGGCCAGCCCCGTCTTCGCTCCAAAGAATTCGGAACGCGTCTCGAGCGCCATCGCAATTTCCTCGATCGCGGTATTGCCTGCACGTTCACCGATTCCGTTGATCGTGCCTTCGATCTGATCGGCCCCGTTCAGAATGGCGGCAAGGGTATTCGCCGTGGCCATGCCCAGATCGTTATGGCAGTGCGCACTCAGCTGAACCTTCTCGATATCCGGAACATTTTCCTTCAAGTATTTGAAGATGGCCCCGTATTCCGAAGGGTTCAAATATCCCACGGTATCCGGAATGTTCACGACATTGGCGCCTTCGCGCACTGCCATGGCGACGACCTCGGCCATGAAATCCAGCTCGGTCCGGCCCGCATCCTCCAGGGAAAATTCCACTTTGGAAAAATACTTCTTAGCGTAACGGATCGAAGCCTGCGCCGTTTCCAGCACCTGCTGCTTCTCCATCCGCAGCTTGAACTTGCGGTGAATCGGCGAAGTGGCCAGGAACACGTGAATGCACGGGTCCTGGGCGCCTTGAAGCGCTTCGCGAACCGCATCGATGTCATTTTCTCTGGAGCGTGACAATCCAATGACCGTAACGTCCTTAACCGCGCGTGCCACTGCATTCACAGCTGCAAGGTCACCGGGTGACGCCGCTGGAAACCCTGCTTCCATGCGGTCGATTTTTAACTTTTCGAGCTGAAGGGCGATTTCCACCTTTTCCCGAGTGTTCAAATTCACGCCAGGAGACTGCTCACCATCTCTCAGCGTTGTATCAAAGACATAAATCTTTCGCATGTCGGCACCTCCTTGAAGTTTATCTCATGACGTAAACATCCGGCGGCAGTTGATAGAATCCCCTGCCGCCGGCTGCTTAATCTGACGGGTCCGGGCAGCAGCATCATCATCTCATGCCGGTCTGCCCCAAACCCCGAAGAATTCCTTATGAATTCTATATATTCTTATTTTTTGATCCAATGCATCATTTCGCGAAGCTCTGCACCCACCACTTCGATCGGATGCTCGGACTCGTTGCGGCGAGTAGCTGTCAGGAAAGCGCGTCCCGATTGGTTCTCAAGGATAAAGTCGCGGGCGAATTTACCTTGTTGAATATCGGACAGGACTTCTTTCATTGCCTTCTTGGTATCTTCGGTTACCACGCGAGGGCCTGTTACATAGTCGCCATACTCCGCCGTGTTGCTGATGGAGTCGCGCATGCTTGCTAGACCGCCTTCATAGATCATGTCCACGATCAGCTTCAGTTCATGCAGGCACTCGAAGTATGCCATTTCCGGCGCATATCCGGCTTCGGTCAACGTTTCGAAACCTGCTTTGACCAATGCGGATACACCGCCGCACAATACCGCTTGCTCACCGAACAAGTCTGTTTCGGTTTCTTCGCGGAAGGAAGTTTCGATAACGCCTGCGCGAGTACAGCCGATGCCTTTTGCATAAGCAAGACCGATCGCCTTAGCTTGTCCAGTCGCGTCTTTCTCGATTGCGATCAATCCAGGTACGCCAAAGCCTTCAACGTACGTACGGCGAACCATGTGACCCGGGGATTTCGGAGCAACCAGAAGAACGTCGTTGTCCTTAGGAGCTACGATTTGACCGAAATGAACGTTGAAACCGTGGGAGAACATCAGTGCCGCGCCTTTTTTCAGGTTTGGCTCGATATCGTTTTTGTACACCGATGCTTGCGTTTCGTCCGGCATCAGGATTTGTACTACATCCGCACGGCTAACGGCTTCCGCTACAGGGAGTACTTCGAAACCGTCGTTTTTCGCTTTGTCGAACGATTTGCCTTCACGAAGACCAATGACAACCTGAAGTCCGCTGTCGCGCAGGTTTTGCGCTTGGGCATGACCTTGGCTTCCGTAGCCGATAACCGCGATTGTTTTGTCTTTCAGCACGCTGAGTTCTGCATCTTGTTCATAATAAGTAGTAATTGCCATTTGTATAAGTCCTCCTTTGATTTTAAAGACCCTTCATGATGAGCGGGTATCTCAATAGACCGCTGCTTACCCGATCTGCTGAGACACCCGCTCATGCCATGCAGGTGTCTAACGCTTATATTGCAATAACTTTGTCATCGGATAAAAAGAATAATGTTACATCATTACGCGTTGCCGCGAATCATCGCGGTAACCCCGGTGCGGGAAAGCTCCTGGATGCCATAAGGCTTAAGCAGCTCGATCATCGCATCGATTTTGACGGTATCGCCGACAACCTGAACCATCAGGTTGGTCGTGCCGATATCCACGACGGATGCGCGGAAGGTCTCGACAACGCCCATAATTTCCGGTCTTGCCGACGGCTCGGCTTTTACTTTGATCAGGGCGAGCTCCCGGGCAACCATCGGCTTCGAGCTCAGATTGATGACTTTAATGACATCGATCAGCTTGTAAAGCTGCTTCTCTACCTGCTCCAGCGTCGTTTCGTCTCCGGTGGTTACGATCACCATCCGGGACAAGCCGATTTCCTCCGACTGCCCCACGGTAATGCTCTCGATGTTAAAGCCCCGGCGTCCGAATAATCCGGATACGCGCTGCAGGACACCCGGCTGGTCGTTTACTAGTACGGCAATGGTATGTTTTGTACTCATCTTACGCATCCCCCATCAGCATTTGATCGATTGTCGACCCTTGCGTCACCATCGGATACACGTTCTCGCCCTTCTCAACAACGAATTCAACGAGGACGGGTCCTGGTGTTTCCATCGCTTCGGCCCAAGCACGCTGAGCTTCTTCTTTCGTCGTGGCGCGAAGTCCTTTGACACCGTAAGCTTCGGCCAGCTTGACGAAATCAGGGCTGCCTGCCAGATCGATGTGGCTGTAACGGTTATCGTAAATCAGTTCCTGCCATTGTCGAACCATGCCGAGCACTTGGTTATTGATGACAACGATTTTCACCGGAATGTTGTTGATGGCGCAGATGGCCAGTTCTTGCGAACACATCTGCATGCCTCCGTCTCCGTTGATCGAAATGACCAGGCGGTCCGGATGCGCCATCTGTGCCCCGATCGCGGACGGGAATCCGAAGCCCATCGTTCCGAGTCCGCCGGAGGTGATCCAGGAACGCGGCTGGTTGAACTTGTAATACTGCGCGGCCCACATTTGGTGCTGACCAACATCAGTCGTTACAATGGCTTCGCCCTTCGTGGTATCGTTCAGCATTTCGATAACCCATTGCGGCTTCAGCACCGTATCCGAATCGACGTAACGGAAAGGATACTCGGCTTTCCATTTGCGGATCTGGTCTCTCCACGCGTCTGCTTTCGCAGCGTACGAAACGATCGGGTTCAGCATCTCAAGCACCGTCTTCACGTCACCGACAATCGGAATATCGGTCGGCACGTTCTTGCCGATCTCGGCCGGGTCAATGTCGATATGAACGATCTTCGCGTGAGGCGCGAATCCGTCAAGCTTGCCGGTAACCCTGTCATCAAACCTTGCCCCGATGTTGATCAGCAGATCAGACTGCTGAATACCATGGTTCGATGTGTAGGTTCCGTGCATGCCCGGCATTCCTGTCCACAGATCGTTACCTGTCGGGAAGGCGCCAAGGCCGAGAAGCGTCGTCGTGATCGGAATCCCGGTTTTGTTCACGAATTCGTACAGTCCTTCATGAGCACCGGAGTAAATCACGCCGCCGCCGGCAAGAATCATCGGACGCTCGGCCTCCTCGATCGCGCGGGCCAGTTTATCCAACTGAAGTTTGTTCGGCACCGTCCGAGGATTATATCCTCTCAGCTGAATTCGCTCTTCCGGCTGGAACAGCGTGGTTGCCGCCGATACATCCTTCGGAATGTCGATCAACACCGGTCCTTTGCGGCCGGTTGAGGCGATATGGAAGGCCTCGTGTATCACCCTTGGCAGATCCTTAACATCCCTTACCAGATAGCTGTGTTTCGTAATCGGCATCGTGATGCCTGTAATATCCGCTTCTTGGAAAGCATCCGTGCCGATCAGGGTTGTTGCAACGTTACCGGTAATAACAACGAGCGGAACGGAATCCATGTAAGCTGTTGCGATACCGGTCACAAGGTTCGTTGCCCCCGGTCCTGAAGTTGCTATGCATACGCCGACTTTGCCGCTTGCGCGGGCGTAACCGTCAGCGGCATGAATGGCACCTTGCTCGTGTCGGGTCAAGACATGGTTGAAATCCTTAAAACCATACATCGCATCGTAGATATACAGGACGGCTCCGCCCGGATATCCGAAGACGCACTCGACACCTTCGAGCAGAAGACTCCGAAGCAAGATTTCCGAACCGGTAATCACTTCAGGCTTCAACCATTTCTCTCGTAATTGTTCTGTAGACCGCACTTCTGGAGTTTGCGCGCTCATCAGTCATCCTCCTCTCAAATATTGGCACTCTTCTCTTTCATCCATGATTCAAGCAACAAAAAAACCTTTCGTCGCCACACCCGGAGTATCTCCGTGTGAGGGACGAAAGGTTTAGCTTCCGTGGTACCACCCATATTTGCCCTACACCTCGCAGTGCAGAGCCTCAGCAGGTATGAAGAACGCATGAACACAGGTCTTCAATATCTGCAGTCCGTAACGCGGACTAAGACGATTCCCCCTAATAAACGCTGTTACGACTTAATGCGATAAAGTCATAGCGTAGCATCTTTCAGGGAAACAGCTCCGAGGTGAGCTCGTATAAAAGGGGTTTTGGTGGTGGTTTCAGCTGATCCATCCACTCTCTGAGCAAAAGAGCCCTTTAAACTTCGTCCTCATCATTGCCGATTGGATATGTTCGTTAAAATGTTTAGAAACATTATATGATTCATTCAATCCAGAAGTCAACACATTTATTTTACTTCCGATGAAAGGTTTTCATTCGCAAAGGGCGCAATTCCTCCGCCGCCTTGAAGCAAAACACCCTATGAAACCCTGCTACATATGATAAATGGAGCAGACTTAACCGCGGTGAAGGGAGGAAACAACACGATGATCCGTTACCGAAAACCGGACCAGGATGATCCGATGATTCTGCAGCTCATCGAGTCCCAACTCGTCCCGCTTTCCCATATGACCAAAAAAGAGCTGGACCTCATCCGCAAGGATATTCCCTCTCGTTTACGGCGCGGCGTGACCCTTGTCGCTTCGCCTCAGGATAACGAAAAAATCGTTGCTTTTATCCATTTCATGATGCACGGCGAGCTGCTGTATATCGATATGTTGGCCGTCGCATCCACCGCACAGCGAAAACGGTGGGGTGTCCGTTTGATGGAACATGCCGAACGTTTCGCTGTATCCCGCGGATGCAAACGTGCCAAAGTCATGGTGGACATCGGCAACCACACCGGCCTTCATTTTTACCGAAAGCTTGGCTATACGGTGACCAGAATGATCGAACCCAGCCGATGTTATGAGTTGGAAAAGATTTGGTTCCTCTAATTACCAGAAGAAGCCTGGCCCGAATCCTGGTCCAAAACCCGGTCCAAAGCCTGGTCCAAAGCCCGGCCCGAAGCCGCCGTAACCCGGTCCAAAGCCGCCAGGGTAGCCTCCAAACCCGCCGCCATATGCATAAGGGGCCGTACCAATGGCAAGAAGGTCAAACAACGCGAGCGGAATAATTGCCTTGGTTTTCACCTTTTTCCCCTTGGTTGCCGGTTCCACAAAAAGGCGGTTGCCGGAGACGCGTACCAGCTTGCCCGTCACCATAGTCCCGTCTTTCTTATACGCCACGATCTCTTTGCCCACATATGATTTCACTTTTGCCTTGCTGACAGGCTTGTGCATAAGATCCCTCCTCAGCTAATATACATTTCAATTTATTCCGGAAGGAGTTCCCTTGCTTGTTTCATGGCCCTCACGATAGCAAAAGATAGGCGATGCTCTTCATGAGCCGAGCACCCGCGCCGCCGAAATGATGTACGAAAGCGCGGGGACGCAAAATAAAAAAAACCGCCGTAATATTACGGCGGTTTTTTCATACACGTATAATTAAGCGTTCACTTTTTCTTTAGCTACAGTAGCCAAGGAATTGAACGCGTTCAGGTCATTCACAGCCAGATCAGCCAGCATTTTGCGGTTGATGTCCACGCCAGCAAGCTTCAGTCCATGCATCAATTTGCTGTAGGACAGACCGTTTTGACGAGCAGCCGCGTTGATACGAACGATCCACAATTTGCGGAAGTTACGCTTCGTATTGCGACGATCGCGGTATGCATAAACGAGGGATTTCATAACCTGCTCGTTAGCTGTTTTAAAAATGCGGTGTTTGGAACCAAAATAACCTTTCGCAAGCTTCAATACTTTTTTATGTCGACGACGAACGACAAATCCGCCTTTAACTCGTGCCATATCAAAAGACCTCCCAATAATTGTTGTTTACTATTTCAAGTTAGCCAGACCTTGCTTCAAACGTTTAACATCTCCAGGCGCCATGACAGGGCTATTGGACAATACGCGCTTCGCACGCTTGGATTTGTGGGAAAGCAAGTGGTTTTTGTAAGCTTTATAACGTTTAACTTTACCAGTACCGGTAATTTTGAAGCGGCCTTTCAGGCTGCTATGTGTTTTCATTTTAGGCATTGTAGTACTTCCTCCTCTAATTTCTCTTAGGCTTTTGGAGCCAAAATCATAATCATGCTGCGGCCTTCCAATTTCGGTTGACGCTCAATGACGCAGAGATCCGCCACTTCCGTTTTCACGCGCTCCAAGATCTTCTGACCGATGTTAGCATGGGTGATTTCACGGCCGCGGAAACGCACGGAGCATTTCACTTTATCGCCGTCTTTCAAAAACTTAACGACATTGCGAAGCTTGGTTTGATAATCATGCTCCTCAATGTTGGCTCGGAACCATACTTCTTTGATGTCCACAATTTTCTGGTTCTTCCGTGCTTCCTTCTCTTTCTTCTGCTGCTCATAGCGGAATTTACCGTAGTCCATGATGCGGCATACCGGCGGTTTCGCCTGAGGGGCCACGTTCACCAGATCCAGATTGAGATCAATTGCCATTTGCAGTGCTTCACGAATCGGCTTGATCCCGATTTGCTCACCTTCGGCACCAACCAAACGTACTTCTTTGGCCCGAATCTCGTCATTGATCATATGTTCCTTACTGATAGTCCTCCACCTCCAAATTACTTGTTGTTCCTGTTTGCAAAAAATAAAGGGATGACGGGTTAACCACCGACATCCCTATTTGATACTCATCTCACAAATGAAGTTGAATCCATTCATTGATTTCGTGATCAAACCAGCCAACGCATGTCGGTCAGGTGAGAAGCGGCGCTTCTGCTTGCAATCAGATATTCTGTTTAACAGACTAGGATAGTATAACAGGTCATCCTAACATCTGTCAACACAAATGGAATAAAAACTTTGGATTAGCCTTGTTTGCTCTGCACTTCTTCAAGGCGCACTACCCGGGTATGCTCCGTATGGCTCCACTGCTTGTTGTTCTGCGTGAAGAACGCGTATACCGTGATGGGATACCAAGACAGCAGATAAATCGGAAACAGCACCAGATACATGTATACCTTCTTATACTTCACCTTCTCCAGAATCATCGCAATCATGAACGTGAACACATTCGCCGCAATCGCCGTAAAGCTCAGCCACAGCGGTAAATAACCGTACAGGTTCGCGATGTTCGGACCATTGAAGAACGAGCTGTCAACCCAGATGATGGCCGTCAACAAGAAAGTCAGCAGCACGATGTAGACGTTGACTCCGTAAAGGGCCAAGTCCAGCTTCACAAGGCTGCGTTCCTTAATGGCACGCCACAGCAGCGGGAAGAAATAACGGCGGGCAACTGTAAAGTGACCCTGCATCCAGCGCAGACGTTGCCTGGCGGAGGCCTTAAACGTAAGCGGCTTTTCGTCGAATACCTTCGCGTCGTAATTAAACTTCGGATACACGCCGCGCATGACGCTGCGCATGGTGAACTCCAAATCCTCCACCAGACTGGTAGCACCCCAGCCGATCTCCTTCAAGAGATTGGTCTCGAAGCACATTCCCGTTCCGCCGAGGAAGTTGGCCATGTTCAGATTGCTGCGGGACAGCTGCCATAAGCGGTTGATATACCAGTAGGAAACCCCGTAAGAAGCGGTGATCCAAGAATCCTCTGGGTTCTTGGTATCGATATATCCCTGGATAACTCTCGCTCCAGAGCAAAGATCGTTGTTCATTTCATTCAAGAAATTCGGATCCGCCAGATTATCCGCATCAAACATAACGACCGCGTCATACTGGCGCGGCATCGCCCAGAGCTCTTTCAGCATCCATTCGATGGCATAGCCTTTGCCTCGAAGATTCTGATTCGTGCGCACGCAGGCGTTCATCCCGTGGGCACGGACGATCTCTGCTGTACGGTCTGTACAGTTGTCGCAAATGACAAATACGTCGTACAGATGTTTCGGATAATTAAGCTGTTTCAGGTTCTCCATTAATGCCCCGACAACCTGCTCTTCGTTATGCGCAGCAACTAACACTGCAAATGATTTATTGGGTTCAAACTGTTGTTTCTTCTTTCTTTTGACCAGACCAAACAAAGAGAATACGAACTGGTACACACCCACCGCGGCCAAGAATAGTTGGAGCGCGATAAAGATGGCGTCTGTCATGATTCTCCGTTACCCCCTTTTTATAACCCGAGAATGTTTGTTGTTTTTTCTCTCTAAGTTCTTCGCATTTTTGTTGTTGATATGACCCTGTGACTTGTGTCTGTCCTTCTAGTAGCCTCGGTGCCGCGGGGCAACTTCGCACGTCATACACGATTTTCCACACTTTTGAATCTTTTGTCAAAACCGTGGAATGCTCTAATTTACGGAAAAACTTCGTAAAAGAGCTCAGCTTGCATTCCCGTATGCCAGCAAGCTTCGTTTCAAACGGCTTTAGTTCTTATTTTCATCCGTTTTCTTGCTTTTTATTTCTCTTGGCTGCCCATTTTATCTTTTTCGACTTGTCCGCCAATAAATAAACGCAACAGACAACCAAAAAGTTTTCGTTTTTTCAGTGCTCTCTCTCTCTAATAAACTTTTTGACGTCCGTTTGAATCATTGTAGCGGCATCTCCTACTCAAGTCAAAAGACCACGGACCCTGATTTTCTACAAAATGCGCGCTGCTGGCTAACTCCTTAAGTAGCAAGGGTCCAGCGAGAAGCTTGCCGAATCAATTGGTCGTTTCCGGGACCAAAGTCCCTTGCCTACAAGGGGGAAGTGGTTGATTTCTCTTCCCAAAATCGATATGTTAAAGTTAAAGAATAACGCTGCAGAACGGGTGAAAAGTAGTGGCTAAAAAAAGAGTCTTGCTGTTATCTGAAGGGTTCGGTGCAGGCCATACACAGGCCGCTCATGCACTCTCCAGCAGCCTGCGCCAGTTGTCCCCTAGCGTACAGACCAAAGTTCTCGAGCTCGGGAGCTTCTTGAACCCTAAAATCGCTCCATTGATCATTTCGGCCTACAGAAAGACCATTACGACTCGCCCAAGACTGGTCGGGTACATGTACCGCCATCAAAAATCCTTTAACCGTTTTACTGCTTTAGCGCTTCACCGAATGTTCTATACAAGTACCAAGAACGTGGTCAGGCAGCTCCGACCCGACATCATTGTGTGCACCCATTTCATACCAAGTGCGGTTATCTCGCGTTTGAAACGGTTGGGCACTAATGTGCCCCTGTGTACCGTTATAACCGATTATGATGCTCACGATACATGGATCAGCCCTGAGGTCGACCGATATTTCGTGTCCACGCCGGAAGTGAAGCGAAAGCTGCTCAATCGCGGGGTTTCCCAAGCCAAAATTCAGGTCACCGGCATACCGATCCATCCCGACTTCTGGACGCATCCGAGCAAAGAGGAAATCCGGGAGCGGTTTAACCTGTCCGATATGCCTACCGTGCTGGTGATGGGCGGAGGCTGGGGCATCATGAATGACGAAGTTGTGCATGAATTTCTGACCCGATGGCGAGAAGAAGTCCAGATCATATTTTGCCTCGGCAACAATGATAAGGGACGCGAGGAGATGGAGAGCAATTCCAGGTTCCAGCATCCGAATATCCGGATATTGGGCTTTACGCGGGAGATCGACAAGCTGATGGAGGTGTCGGATCTGCTCGTTACGAAGCCCGGCGGCATGACATGCACCGAAGGCCTGGCCAAAGGAATTCCGATGCTGTTCCATCAGCCCCTTCCGGGACAGGAAGAAGAAAACTGCCAGTACTTCACGGCGCAGGGCTTGGGAGAGCCCATCCATTCCCTGGAGGTTCTGGGCAAATGGATGAACAAGCTGCTTCATCAATACGACCTGATCCAAGAACAACGGGCGCAAAACTTGCAGGACATCGAACGCTTTCATCCCATGCAAAGCGCCCGCAGCATCATCGACATGCTGGAAAACGAAAAGGTGTACTCCTGATAAGGAGCACACCTTTTTTGCTGCGTACGATCGCGAGCGTATCACCCGAATGGATAGATTTTCTTCTATTATAATACTTGTAAACGTTATCATAGAGAGAAACTATCACATTTAGATGCTATTTTCCGTATTTTTCAAGGCGATTCTGATGGTATGAAGCAAGGGCTTCCTTGCCTACAATCGCCTCGCAGCGATGAATTTGCATGCCCTGGCCGACGAATTTCGTTTCGTATTCTGTCATGACATGCTCTTCGTTCAACCCGTCGCGATGCAGATCCAGCGAAATGTTCGTCATTTGCAGACCATAATCGGCAAATGCATTCAGGGAGAATTCGAAGAGCGTGACCGAATCGGTCTTAAAATGGATATCCCCCCGCTCGTTCAGGATCCGGGAATACTTGTCCAGAAAACGCGGATGCGTCAGACGACGGCGTGCATGCTTTGTTTTTGGCCACGGATCGCTGAAGTTCAAATATAACCGTTCAATTTCGCCGGGCTCAAATACCTCCTCGACATTCTCGATATTAAACAGCGCCAGCTTCAGATTCGGCGGAGTATCGATTCCCTCCTGGGCCCAGACGTTGCGCCCCTTCTCGCTTGCGCGGCGAATCAGCTCGTCGTACATGTCGACGCCGATGAAATTCACTTGCTGATGCTTGTAACTCATCTGGCTTATAAATTGGCCCTTGCCCATGCCGAATTCGACATGGATCGGAAGGTCGTTGCCAAATAACGAAGCCCACTTCCCTCTATATTGACCGGGGTCCAAAACGACCAGGTCTTCCTGCTGCTCCAGATTTTCCCGTATACCTTTTCTTCCGCGTAAACGCATGTCATACCTCCGAAACTTTCCAAGTAAATTTAGAATGATATCCCGATACTGCATTTATTGTGACGAAGTTGATCCCAAAAGTAAAGAGCCCATAGAAAAAGGAACCTAGGCTCTGCTCAACGCAGAGGCTTTAGGTTCCTTTTTCTTATATTTGGAATTGGGGTTCCGCGATAGTTAAACTGTGAATAGTCTACCTTTCTTCCGACGTAAAATCAAACGTCTTCTCAAAGGCGGCCCGAATCTTGCGACGTGCCGAAGCCTTGACTCCCTGATCGGAGTTAAACTCCACGCCGGTAAGGGCTAGGGCTTCATTCGGGGTAAGCTCCACAGCGATTTTGTCTTTACTGTCATTCTTTACTGTCGATGAATTCATTCGTAATCACCTCACGGTATTATTGTATCCATGACGTCACACAAATATGAATCCTATCCGTTATATACCCATGCCAAAATTGCTTGAAACATCTTTTTATTTTTCTATTTTAAATATACCAATTATATGCAATCCATTCAAGTAACAACGTCTTAATTAGGCTTGAAGACCTGTATATAACGCAACCCTTTATTTTTTGTTACAATGGACGTAGCTGTTTCATTTAAGTAAAAGGCCAGTAAATTAGGGGCTGCCAGGGGCCTTGGCTGAACCTGTCTCAATTCAACTTAAGCGGTTATAAAGGAGCAAACATGAGCACACCACTTATACCTGCCCCGACCTTATGGGGCGACAAACGTTTTCATACATGGAATTACGAGATGCGCGGCCAATTCCAGGAGAAGGTATTCAAGGTTATGCTGGATGCCGGCTTTACATGTCCGAACCGTGACGGCACGATAGCCAAGGGCGGATGCACCTTTTGCAGCGCCCGCGGCTCCGGCGATTTTGCGGGAAGGCGGCGGGATGATCTCGTTACCCAGTTCAACACCATCCGTGACCGGCAGCACCAGAAATGGCCGAACGCCAAATATATCGGCTATTTCCAAGCCTATACCAACACGTATGCTCCGGTTGAAGAACTTCGCGAATATTATGAAGTTATTCTGCAGCAGCCGGGGGTTGTCGGTTTATCGATCGCCACACGTCCCGATTGCCTGCCTGACGATGTCGTGGAATACTTGGCGGAGTTGAACGAGCGAACCTATCTGTGGGTGGAGATGGGTCTGCAAACGATCCATGATTCCACTTCCGAGCTGATCAACCGGGCCCATGATACCGAATGTTATCTGGAAGCCGTCGAGAAGCTGCGCAAACATCATATCCGGGTCTGCACACATATCATTTACGGGCTTCCGCAAGAAGATCATGACATGATGCTTGCCACCGGCCGGGCGGTCTCCAAGATGGATGTGCAGGGAATCAAGATCCATCTGCTGCACCTTATGCGCAAGACGCCGATGGTGAAGCAATACGAAGCCGGGCTGCTGCGATTCCTGGAGCAGGACGAATACATCAGCCTTATCGTGGATAGCCTGGAGTTTTTGCCTCCGGAAATGATCGTCCACCGCCTTACCGGAGACGCTCCACGGGATCTCTTGATCGGACCGACGTGGAGTCTCAAAAAATGGGAAGTGCTTAACGGCATCGACGCCGAGCTTAAGCGCCGGAATACGTGGCAGGGTAAATTGTGGGAGGTATCCTGATGGGCTTTCTCTCGGTTTTGAGTTTTGCCCACAAACTGGTATCCGAAAGGCTCCGTCCCGGAGACATCGCGCTGGATGCAACCGCCGGAACCGGGGCCGATACGCTGTATTTAGCCAAATGCACGGGCTCCAAGGGCAAAGTGTATGCCTTCGATATTCAAGAGCAGGCGCTGCAGCTGACTCGGGAAAGGCTGGACAAGGAGCCGCCCGGCACCCTTGCGGAGGTTAGCCTTCTTCTTCAGAGCCATTCGCTTATGAGGGAGTGCGTACCTGAGATGGAGCACGGCCGCATGGGTGCGATCATGTTCAATCTCGGTTACCTTCCGGCAGATTCATCGGATAAACGGATCATGACGGAGACCGCCAGTACGCTCACGGCCCTGGAGGCTGCGATCGAGCTGCTCCGCCCCGGGGGCATTATCACCATCGTCCTGTATCCAGGCCACAAGGGCGGCGATGCCGAAGCGGACGCGGTCCAAGCTTGGGCCGGTGAATTGCCCCAGCACAAAGTGCAAACGATTTTGTATCGCGGCCTTCAGCGTTCCGAAGCGCCATATCTCATTGCACTGGAACGAAAGAAGCCGATATGATATAAGTTCTAGGAGAGGTACCGCACTTCACATCCATAGAATATTCCAAACATGATGAAAGGTAGATGATTACAATGACAAAACCATATCCATTGTTGTTCCAGCCTGAATTTAAAGAACGCGTGTGGGGAGGCCGGGCACTAGAGCAGTTTGGCTTGGATCTTCCTGAAGGACATATCGGGGAAGGCTGGATGATCGCTGACCATCCAAACGGCACGACCAGCATCGTGAACGGCGAGCTTGCCGGACGCGGCCTGGATGAGGTCCGGGAGCAATTCGGACGGGAATGGTTCGGAAGCAAAGGATTCTCCGAGGTTAACGGACGTTTTCCGCTCCTGATCAAGCTGCTTGACTGCAATGACAACCTCTCCGTTCAGGTCCATCCGACCGATGACTACGAAGGGCTTCCGAAGGGCGAGCTTGGCAAAACCGAAATGTGGTATGTGCTGGATGCTAAACCGGACGCCAAAATCATCTACGGCCTGAAAGAAGGCGTGAACCGGGAAACCTTGAAGGAAGCCATGGAAAACGGCACCGTTATGGACCAGCTTCAAGAAGTGCCCGTAAAAGCCGGAGATACGTTCTACATACCTGCAGGAACCGTGCATGCGCTCTGCGCGGGCGTTGTGGTGGCGGAAATCCAGCAAAACTCGGATACGACCTACCGGATTTTCGATTATAATCGACCGGGCCTTGACGGTAAGCCGCGCGAGCTTCATATCGAAGATTCCTTGAACGTGACGGCCTATGAAGGATCGGGCGCAACCACCATGAGCACGGAAGGAACGGCGCCGGGAGAATGGCTTGAGCTTGCCAAATCCCCGTATTTCGTCGTGGAAAAAGGCGTCGTGAGCGGTGCATGGTCCTTGTCCACTTCCGCGGAAAGCTTCACGATCGTGGTTGTATGCGACGGCCAAGGAACCCTCAGCTGGGATAACGGCTCCATCGATTACACGTCAGGGCAGTGCTTCCTGCTGCCTGCGAATCTGGGGGCCTATACATTGGACGGGCAATCCACGGTTCTGCGTTCATATTTGCCTTAAACAGGGTATAAATAAATGATATAAACCATTCGTTCTTGTGGAGGTGCCAGCCCTAATGATGCAAACCGACACGTTTACGATGCTGAATACGCAGGGTATGCATGTTTTTGTATATGAATGGCTGCCCGGCCCGGATGATCCCGTTCGTGCCATTGTGCAAATCGCGCATGGCATGTGCGAAACCGGCAAGCGCTACGAGGAGCTTGCCGAATTGCTCACGGAGCACGGCTATGCCGTATACTGCAACGACCACCGTGGCCATGGGCTAACGGCCGGGCTTACGCATCTCGGCGATGCCGGGGAAGACGGTTTTGAAGGAATGATTGAAGACCAGCTGCTTCTTGCTGCCGAGCTCAAGAAGCGCCATGACGGCGTTCCGCATTATTTGATGGGGCACAGCATGGGATCCTTTTTGACGCAAAAAATCATCTGTTCGGACGGTGAATTATTCGACGGATTCATCCTATCAGGCACCAACGGTCCCCAGGGACTACTGACGTTCGGCATGAGCTTGGCGGCTGCACAAATGCGCCTGCAAGGAAACACGCACCGGAGCCTGATGCTGAACGCCCTGGTCTTCGGTCCTTACAACAAAGGATTCGGTCCTATTCGCACGCCTTTCGATTGGCTATCCCGGGATGAAGCCGAAGTGGATAAGTATATCAACGACCCATACTGCGGCAAGGTGTGCACCGCTCGCTTCTTTCGTGATTTCTTCAAGCTGCTGTCACAGATCCACCAGCCTCAATTGATGAAATGTCTTCCGAAGGATAAACCTGTCTATATTTTCTCGGGCGAGGATGATCCGGTCGGACACCGCGGCAAAGGCGTGCGGCGGTTGATCGAATTGTACCGGAAGCATGGCGTTCAGGACCTCGAATACCGTTTGTATCCGGGCGGCCGCCACGAAATGCTGCACGAGACCAACCGTGCCGATGTGGCAGCCGATGTGCTCGACTGGCTCGAACGGCACACCTCCGGCTCGGACAATGTACCGCAAGAATCGATACGAGTGATGTAACAAAGCGTGATGCCACAACACATAAAAGGGATGCCCCGGTTTTTTTGAAAATCCAGGGCATCCCTTTTATTATGCTGCTAAGCAGTTCGTTAGTGTATACAGAACCTTTGACATTGGCAGCGTAAAGGCTCAATCGAAGCACCTTACTCTTCATCGCTCGGCGTGCGATCGATGATCAATTGCGTGACCTCGGTGTACTCTCCATGCGCTACCTCGTCCTCGGTAGCCTCTTCGCGCAGATCGTCATTGGTTTCCATGCCCGGTGCGATGGTCGGCTCATCAGACGAAAGCTGTTCTTGCCCCTTCCGATTGTCGCTCATAACATCCCCTCCTCATCGGTTGATGCCAATTAGAATACCGATGCCGGGGCTGTTTTATTCCGGAAACGCCTTTAGATAGACGTTATGATCGCAAAAGGGTCGTTAAAGAGCGGGCCGCCAGTTCCTGGCAGCGGAAATTAGGCAATTACGCCAAAACAACCAGTCCGTGTCACAACCAATCTTGGAAAAGACTTGTCCCTCGTATCCCCTATTATGCCTGCGTCGCTAACTCCAAAGGCATCGTGTAGTACTGGGGCTGCCCTGTTTCGTTCTGCTGGTACAATACCAGCAGCATCGTGGCGTGCACCGCATGGTCCGGATAGCCCGTACCTCCTTGAATGGCATCGTCGAGGTTGAATGGCAGCACCTCGATCATCGCATGCTTCTGAAGATCGCGCTCCGTGATCCCAAGATCGGCGAAATCGGCGGATAGTGCCGCGGGGTCTTCCACGATTTTGCGAACATTGGCGTTCCACTGCGCTTTGTCTTGGGCATGATCCCACCATATTTTGCGCGGTTTGTATTTATGGCCCAGGAAATAATCAAACTTCATCAGACCGGAGACCACGTTCATGTTCGGCGTGTTCCGAAACTCCAGGAAGGCTGTTAACCGCGTAAACAGGTCCTCGAGCTGATGGCCGATTTTTTGCCAGTCCTGTCCTTCCCAGTAGTCGCCAAATTCTTGGAAGAAATCGAACGGCGACGTAAACTCATGCTTCATCAAATAATTGAGGGTGTGGTCCATTCGGTGGGCATTCCAATACTTCTCCAGCACGTCCTCCAGTCTCTTCAACCGGACGATATCCGAGAACGGAAGCACGTCGCTGCCAAGGATCTCATACGGAGCATGGTCCATGTAGATGTAGTTATACTTGTCCGCATCGATCCGCAGCCCGGTTCCCCGCAGCATCTTCAGGAAGCCTAACTGCAGTTCCTCGGGTCCAAGGGCAAACACGTCGTTAAACGTTTTGCGGAACGTATTGTAATCCTCCTCCGGAAGCCCTGCGATCAAATCCAAATGCTGGTCGATCTTGCGGCTCTCCTTGATCATCGTCACCGTGCGCGACAGCTTGGTGAAATTCTGGCGGCGCTTCACCAGCTCGTTGGTCGGATCATTCGTGGACTGCACGCCGATTTCAAACCGGAAAATGCCGGGAGGCGCATGGTTCGCCAAATATTCCAGGACCTCCGGACGCATGATATCCGCCGTGATCTCAAACTGGAATACGCAGCCGCCATGGTTCTCGATCAGAAATTCGAACATTTCAAGCGCATAATCCCGCTTAATATTAAACGTCCGATCCACGAATTTGATCAATTTGGCCCCGTTCTCGATCAGGTAGAGAATGTCCGCCTTGGTCCGTTCAATGTCGTAATAGCGAACCCCCACCTCGATGCTCGACAGGCAGAACTGGCAGCTGAAGGGACAGCCCCGGCTGGTCTCGAAATAGACGACCCGCTTCCCGAGATGTGGGATATCCTCCGGAAAACGATGCGGGGAAGGCAGCTCGGCCAGGATGCTCTTCGGTCTTCCCGGGTTCACGATAATTTCGTCCTGCTTGCGGTATGCCACGCCATACACAAAATGGAATTTCCTGTCCCCTTCGATCGTTTGCAGCAAGTGATGGAAGGTCTCCTCGCCCTCGCCCATGACGATAAAATCGACATGGTGCAGCCGCTTCATCCAATATTCCGTGTCGTAGGACACCTCGGGCCCGCCCAGTATGATCGTGACCTCCGGCATAATCTTCTTCACAATATCGATCACTTTAATCGTTTCTTCGATATTCCATATATAACACGAGAATCCAATCACATCCGGCTTGCGCTGGAACAGGTCGGAGACGATATTCATCACGGGGTCCTTGATCGTGTACTCCGTCAGTTCGATATCGAAATCCTTCTCGCTGTATGCCTTCAGGCAGCGAATGGCCAAGGAGGTATGAATGTACTTGGCATTCAAGGTTGATAGTATGACTTTCATGGTAGGGCCCACTTTCCTTCTACATAATGTTATTTATTACCTAACGGTACCGAACGCTTTTATCCTGAGTGATAAAACGGGAATACGCCATAAGTTCCGCCTGACATGCAAGCCTATTCTTCATAATCATATAAATCGTCACCGTCATTCGACGCGCCCTGGCCATTCAGGAAAAACTCAAGGAACGGACGTCCGTATTTACGGAATTTCACTTCACCGACCCCTTTGACGTTCAGCATCTCATCCTCGCTCTGCGGGCAGACCACGCTCATCTCGCGCAGCGTTGCATCGTTAAAAATGATGTAGGACGGCACATGCTCCTTGCTTGCCAGCTCGCGCCGAATCAAGCGCAGCTGCTCAAACACCGTCTCGTTAACGGCAGACGGCGAGTAGTCGCGGCGGCTGCCGCTGCGCTGGCTGCCTGCAGCCTTGGAAGGCCGCGGAACGCGCTGCATCACTTCGCGCTGGCCCTTTAACACGTCGGCCGCCTCGCTTTGAAGTTTCACGACGGGATATTGGCCTTCGGTCAGCCCCAGGAACCCTTCCGAGATGAGCACATTGATCGTCTCGGATATTTCCTTCTCCGTCCGGTTCGACATGACGCCATAGGTTGGAAGCCGGTCAAAGCCATATTCCAGTACCTTTTTCGCCCGCGAGCCCTTCAGCACGGAGGCGATCATCGACACGCCAAAGCGCTCGCGCATCCGGTGAATGCAGGAGAAGATTTTCTGGGCATCCACCGTGATATCCACCAGCTCCCGGTCGTCCGTGCAGGAGCTGCACGTACCGCAGGGCTTGTCCTCGTGTTCTTCCCCGAAATAATCCAGCATCGCGCTGCGCAGGCACCTTGTGGTGTAACAGTAATCGATCATCTGCTGCAGCTTTCGATAGTCATTCTGCTTCCGCTCGCCCTCCTGGGGGTTCTGTTCGATCAGAAATTTCTGCGTCATGATATCCTGGGCGCTGAACAGCAGGATGCACTGGCTGGGCTCTCCGTCCCGCCCGGCGCGGCCGGCTTCCTGGACGTAAGACTCCATATTTTTCGGCATATTGTAGTGGATGACGTACCGAACGTTGGATTTATCGATCCCCATGCCGAACGCATTCGTTGCGACAATGACGCGAATATCGTCATACAGGAAGGCCTCCTGGCTGTCCGCTCGCTCCGCATCACTCATGCCGGCATGATAACGTCCGGCAAGAAGCCCCTTCGCCTGCAGGCGCTGGCATAAATCATCCACCTCTTTCCGGGTGGCAGCATAGATGATGCCTGGCTGGTGGGTATGCGAGGCCGCATAATCCAGCACGAACTCCCGTTTGTTCTCGCCCCGAAGCACCGACATTTCCAGATTGTCGCGTCCAAGTCCCGTCACGAATACCTGCGGCTGCTCCAGTCGAAGCAGGCGCTGCATGTCCTCCATAACCTCCGGCGTAGCCGTCGCCGTAAAGGCCGCGACAATCGGGCGGTTCGGCAGCCCCTTCACGAAAGGAGCCACGGAGAGATAGCTGGTCCGAAAATCATGACCCCACTGGGATACGCAGTGCGCTTCGTCGACAGCAACGATCGAAATGTCGAGGCCTGCCATCTCCTCACGGAACCAATCCAGCTCAAGCCGTTCCGGTGCGACATATAACAGCTTCAAGTCACCGCGCTTGGCCGCGCGTATGCGCTCGTTCACTTCCTTGCCGCTGAGCGTGCTGTTGATATAAGCCGCCGCCACGCCCGCCGTTGTAAGTGCATCCACCTGATCCTTCATCAGGGAGATCAGAGGCGATACGACCAACGTCAAGCCTGGGCTGAGGAGTGCCGGGATCTGATAACAGATGGATTTGCCCCCGCCCGTCGGCATAATCCCGAGCGTATCCTGGCCGGTTAGCAGGCTCGCGACGATTTTCTTCTGTCCGTCCCGAAAATCGGGATAGCCGTAATATTTTTGCAGGTATTCCCGCGCTGTGTCCATATTCATCGATTCTCTATCATTTGTTTCCACATTCATGGATATAAACTCCTTATTTCACCTTGGTTTTCCGTTTTAGAAAGCCCTCATCCTTTAAGTTTAACGGCCTTTCCATGAATGGGCAACCGAATCGGGGAAGGAAATTGCATTCGACGAGCAGAATTTCATAAATGTGGAAATATGTCTCCTGTCTTGTAGAGCCATTAAAACGAAGTTGGTGATCCCTAATGAACGATGATCATGCCGAAGCCGTGCGGCAAACCATTCAATATATGAAGGAGCATCTGGACGAGCCGATGACAACCGAGCTGCTCGCCGATCTCGCGGGGTACAGCCCCTACCATTTCTCCAGGATATTCAAGCGGGTAACCGGCATTCCCGTCAGGCAGTACCTGTCCGCCCTCCGGGTCGAATCGGGCAAAACCGAGCTCCTTCAAAGCCCCTCCCTGCTTGTGAAAATCGGAATGAACATCGGTTTGGTAAGTCCGGGGACCTTCAACACTCGCTTTAAGCAGCTTGTCGGCCTGTCTCCGAAGAAGTTCCGCTCCAACACCGAGTCCCTTCATCGTTATGTGAATCAATATGAGCATAAACCGTTAGCCTGGGCAAGGGAAGAATCGCAGGCTTTGCCCCGGATCCGCTGCCGGATCGAAGCTCCCGAGGCGTTCCGCGGCATGATTTATGTCGGTCTGTTCCCAAGGCCCGTGCCCGATCAGAAGCCCGTAACCGGTACGGCCGTCAACCTCAAGAATCGGACCTGCACCTTAACCGGCATGCCGGCCGGCACGTATTACGTGCTGGCCGCGGGCATCCCCTGGAGCCTCAATCCAAAGGATTATTTTCTGCTGGACAAATCCCTGCGCGGCAAACTGGAGGAGCCTGTCCATATCGACAGGGGAACCGATCTTGACGTGAAGATTGCCTTACGTGAGCCTCTGCCCCATGACCCGCCGATTGTGGTTAACCTGCCGCTGCTCTTGTTTGAGAAGGATCGGAATAACAGCGCAAGGTAGAAGAATTTTCGATGTACTTGTCCATTTATAATGGAACGGCAAGAAGAGTTGTCTGGAACAATCAGCGCTATATAATGGAGGAATATACATGACCATTATTCAAGAAACCGTCATTCAGGCCGATGTGCAGCTCCTGTGGCGAGCATGGACCGAGTCCGCAAGGATAACCGAGTGGTTTGCGCCGGCTGCGGAAATCGAGCCGAGAGCGGGCGGAAAATTCGAGCTGTATTTTAACCCCGCCGATCGCGAATCGATGTGCACCGCCGGGTGTACCATTTTGCGGTATGACGAGCCACGCGTGCTTGTTTTTGAATGGAAGGGACCCGATCCCTTCGCGGAAACGATGAATCAAGGCGAGCTGACAGCGGTTATGGTTGCCTTTTCCCCTGAGGCGGACGGCACGAGAATTACCCTGGAGCATACAGGCTGGAAGGATTCCGAAGCGTCCCGGCAAGCCCGGGAGTGGCATATCGATGCGTGGAAGGGGATGCTGGCCAGCTTGAAATCTAATATCGAATCCGGGAACGGGATTCTGTGCTGCAAGTAAAACAAACCATGAGCGGAGGAGTGCGAGCATATGCCAAACCTATGCGTTCTATCGATCAATGTAAGCGATATACAGCAAGCCAAACAGTTTTACTGCGACATTCTGGGATTCGAAATCTCGAGGGTTTATGATGATCAGATCGTCAGCTTGAAGCATGAGGGCATGTCCCTCGTTCTGCAGAAATGCGACCGTCCAACGAATACGGAATACCCGCATGAGGCACAGGTGATCATCGGAATCGAGACCCCGGATGTAAACGAAGCCATTGCGAACTACAAATCGAAGGGCGTCGACGTCATCTTCGATACGCCCAAGCCGTGCCCTCCCGGGCTGTACAGCGCCATCCGCGACCCGTTTGGCAATGTGATCGAGCTGCTGGAATTTACGGAGTAATCCATCCGTTTCGCAGCATCAAAGTTCAAGCATATGAAGTGAATCCATATAAACGCCAGAGGGATAAGCTGCATGCAGCAGATGTCGTTCTGATAGATAAGGCCAGCCGGAGAAATCCGGTTGGCCTTTTTGGGGTTTGGGAGCCGCCGCTGCTTCCCCTCCGGTATTCCTCCGCCTCTGTTAACGTTGAACCCGATCCGGGTAAGAACATAGTAATGCTGCTTCGGAAGGCGGAGCATGGACAGATTAGGAATCGACGGTTTCGGAGATAATATGTACTCGAACTGATATATTAACTACACAAGGGGAAATTCATATGGATATGACACCAGAACAACGCGTGACCCTGCATGGGTTCAACAACTTGACGAAATCGCTCAGCTTTAATATGTATGACGTCTGCTATACGAAGACCCGGGAAGAACGGGAAGCGTACTTTGAATATATTGATGAGCAGTACAACGCCGATCGGCTGACGAAAATATTGAGCCATGTGGCCGAAATCATCGGCGCGCATGTCCTGAACATTGCCAAGCAGGATTATATCCCGCAGGGCGCCAGCGTGACGGTGCTAGTCTCCGAGGGCCCCGTCGTGGAGGTGCCGGAGGAATCCTATGACGAATCGCCGGGGCCGCTGCCGGATAACGTGGTCCTCCAGCTGGACAAGAGCCATATTACCGTCCATACGTATCCGGAATTCCATCCGGACGAGGGCATCAGCACCTTCCGGGCCGATATCGACGTGTCGACCTGCGGGGAAATCTCACCGCTCAAAGCCCTGAACTACCTGATCCACTCCTTCGATACGGATATTATGACGATAGACTATAAAATCCGGGGATTCACGAGGGATATTCATGGACACAAGCTGTTTATCGACCATGAGATCAGCTCCATCCAGAACTATATTCCGGACGAAGCCAAGGAGCTGTTCGATATGATCGACGTCAACGTATATCAGGAGAACATCTTTCATACCAAGTGCAAGCTGAAGCAGTTCGATCTGGACAACTATCTGTTCGGTTACACGAAGGATAAGCTGTCCGAGGCCGAACAGCAGGAAATCACCGAACGCATCAATCTGGAGATGGACGAGATTTATTACGGCAAGAACATGGACCGGAGTTACTGAATGGCTTGCTACCCTGCGGCGGCCATTCTTTTCTTGCATGTCCTTCATGCGAGCAAGCAAACAGGCCGGGCTCCCAGGAGCCCGGCCTGTTTGGCTTCTATAGCTTTACCCTAGAAATCGACTTTCGGGATTAGAATTCACTCTGTTTTTTAAATCAAATGGCCTGTTTTTTGTATGTTGTCATTCACCCAGGTTCCATACAATGAAAGTGATTTACTTATTACCCCATTCCAACCAGAAAGGAGGAGTCGCACAGCCATTTGTGAAATCGCATACGGAATGCTGCACGCCAGCATCCGAACCACAAGGAGAAAGGTGGCTGAACATGAAGAATGGAAGTAAACTCGGCTTGCATCGCAAGCTGTTGGCAGCGGCTCTTACGCTCCCCATGATCATCACAGGGAGCATCGAGTCGTTAGCGGCGCCCTCGCATCAAGCGGCAAGCAGCACGCAGCAAGGCGCCACTAACACCAGCCGGATTCAGCTGGAGTATTTGGATAGGGGGATCGTATCGGCCTCCACTTCAGAAGGCAACTTTCTGAGCTGGCGATTGCTTGCCGGAGAAGTAACCGGATATGGCGAAACGGGGCTTACCGGTCCGACCTTTCATGTCTATCGGGACGGCACCCAGATTGCCGTCGTCGAAAACAGCACTAATTACCTGGACCGATCCGGCAAGTCATCATCCTCCTATTACGTATCTGCCGTCGTTAATGGAAAAGAGGTCGACCAGAGCCTCACCTCCACTCCCTGGTCCTCCCCCTATTACGATCTGAAGCTAAACAAGCCGGATGGCGGAGTCACCCCGGCCGGGGAGCCTTATACTTACTCTGCCAATGACGCCAGCGTCGGCGATGTGGACGGCGATGGGCAGTACGAGCTTTTTGTCAAATGGGACCCTTCCAACTCCAAGGACGTTTCCCAAATCGGGTATACCGGCAACACGTACATTGACTGTTATACACTGGAGGGCATCCTGCTGTACCGGATCGACCTCGGCGTCAACATCCGTTCCGGCGCCCACTATACGCAGTTCATGGTGTATGACTTTGACGGGGACGGCAAAGCGGAAATGATGCTCAAAACGGCACCGGGCACCAAGATTCTTCGCTATGATCCAGCCGGCAACATGATCTCCCAGAGATACATCACGCTGCTGCCCGAGGATATGAAGGCCGGATATTCCAATCAGGACGATTACCGGCTGAGCAAATCCGGCAACTACGAGCACATGGTAAACCTGTTCATGAACTGGCATCAGCATGAAGAGGTCGTAAGCGGCCGCTGGCCGGCCACGCTCGAAGAAAGCTTCGGCATCGATAAGAAGTACCATTATCCGTTATCCCGTACCGATGCCGAAAGCCTGGTCGATCACTTCATGGACACCTATGCGCCGCAGCGAAGCGCCCGCAACAATCTCCGGTCATTCGAAGGGTTCATCTTGGATGGTCCGGAATATCTCAGCGTATTTGAAGGCGCATCCGGCAAAGAGCTCGAGACGATCCGGTATAAACCCGGCAGGCATGACGACGGTCTCATGTGGGGCGATTATGCCATGGCCCGGATCGAACCCGGCAATCGCGTGGATCGCTTCCTTGCCGCCGTTGCTTACCTTGACGGGGAACAACCCTTTGCCGTATTCGCCCGCGGTTATTACACCCGATCCACACTCGTATCCTACAAGTGGGATGGCCGGCGCTTAAGCGAGCATTGGGTTGTGGACAGCGGCTGGACCCCGATGACCAATCCGTTTAACGACAGTCCGCATGGCCGGGACGGGACCGATGCCGCATTCGGTACGTTAACGACGCAAGGGGCCCACTCGTTAAGCGCGGCTGACGTCGACGGCGACGGTAAACAGGAAATCGTCTACGGTTCGGCAACGATTGACCATGACGGCACGCTGCTGTACAGCTCCATGGATGTGCTCCCTCCTCAAAGCGCGGATCCGGGAGCGATGGCCCGCCTTGGTCATGGGGACGCCATGCACGTCACCGACATCGATCCGGATCGGCCGGGTCTTGAGATTTTCATGGTTCATGAAGGCGGTGCCTACGCCCCTTACGGCTATTCCCTCCGTGATGCGGCAACAGGCGTGCTCCTCTACGGCGGCTATACCGGAAAAGACACCGGACGCGGCATGATCGGCGATATCGATCCCGATCAGCGGGGACTCGAAACATGGGCCGTCGGCACGTGGTCTGCAGATGGAGAACAGCTCTCTACGACCATGCCGGGCACAAACATGAACATCAAATGGTCTGCGGATATGACCACCCAGATCGTGAATGGTAACTTGGATCAGACACCGGTCATCGAAAGCTGGCGCAACGGGACGTTGCTAACTGCAGAAGGCACGCGCGCCAATAACGGGACGAAGGGAAATCCTGCCCTCGTCGCCGATCTCTTCGGGGATTGGAGAGAGGAACTGGTGGTCCGGACCACGGACAGCTCGGCCCTCCGGATTTACCTGAGCACCGAGGTCACCGACCGTAAGCTCTATACACTCATGCATGATCCGCAGTATCGGGTCGAGGTTGCCAGACAAAATACAACGTATAACCAGCCCTCTTACACCAGCTTTTATTTCGCATCCGATACGGATTTCTCGGAGGTTCCTATCCCCGTTTATCAATCCCCGGGCATGCTGAACGTGCTGGATCAACTGGTGAGCGAGTATTCCCGCTCAGGGGACCTGGCTAACCCGCTGCTGTCCCGGTTGCGCAATGCCTTGAAACAGGCAGAGCATCACATGAGCAAGGGCTCTAGGGAACAGGCGCTCAAATTTTTAAATACATTCGTTTCTCAGCTGGAGGAGCATAAGAAACCCGGTGCGATATCGGATAGAGCCCGGATGAACTTGTCCTATCAGGCATGGACGCTCATCAGCATGTGGAAATAGCTTAATCGCCTAAAGACAATTCCTAACCTAAAAGCCGCCTTCCGGATGCCAGTTGCTGATCCGGAGGCGGCTTTGTTTCATGGCAATATTAGAATTGAACCGAAAATCCGTTGAACCGGTGAATGCCCGTTCCAAATCGGACAAGGTCTTTTTCCCGGAGCTCCTGCACGGCTTCTTTCACCACGTCCAGCCATGCCGGGTCCAGTCCAAGCGTATTATGAGAACCGAAGATCCGATTTACGCCTTCGATATTCGCGATCCGCTCCAGCGAATTAACGAGATCTCCGGGACTTGTCGTCGGGTAGAAGGCATATACCGGCGTCTCATCATACAGCAAATCGCCAGTGAACAAGTACCCGCGGTTGGGTTCAAATACCGCAATATGTCCGGGCGAATGGCCCGGCGTATGGTAGATGTCCAGACTTCGCCCGCCAAGCTCGATGACGTCCCCATCCCGAAGCAGGCCGGTCGGCTGCCCCCGATAAGGGGTGTACGCTGCCGGATCGAAGGAAGCCGGTACGGGTCTCGTAATATCGCGCGATATATCCTTGCGGATTTGCTCAATCGAAAGCTTTTTAATGCCGCTGACCAGCCAATCCTCTTCAGCCTCATGCACATAGATCTCCCCGTACTGCCCGTGACTGCCGATATGATCTGCGTGAACATGCGTGGTCAGTACCATGATAGGCAAATCCGTCAGCTGATCGGTCATCCGCCGCATGTCGTCGATGCCAAGGCCCGTATCGATCAATGCGGCACGCTCGTCCCCTATCAACAGAAACGAATGCACCTTCTCCCAATGCCCGTACTCACTGATGGCAAACGTGCCCTCATCCAGCTGCGATACCGTAAACCACGCATCATCGATCACGATGGTATATTGATTATTGTCCATATGTATGTATCCCCCGTCCAGGATTATCGAATGGTGATATTCTCATGATCATCTTGGAATGCTATCAACGACATATAATAGCTCTTCTCCTCCTCAGAAAGTGAGCTTCTGCCGGATTCGGCGCCTTCCATCGTGAAGTGTTTATCCAGAAGCCCCTTGAATTCTTCCACAAAAGCATGGAAGCTTTCCTGCGTTGCACGAAAGCGGTAGGTTTCCGCAAGATTTTTCCTGTGGTGCTCACTCGTACTGTCCAGTGCAAAAGAAGAAGCCGGGGCAGTCTCGATTTTGGCCCGCGTTACATCAAGCGTCTCCATGAATACCTGTCTTGAGGTTTCCACCAAATCCAGGCTTGGCAGCAAATGATCCTCTGGAATGAAGCGGCTTGCAACGGCACGATAGTATTTCTGCACGATACCGTTCTTCTCTTCCTTCCTGACCACATGGATGATGCCATGCTTCTCCAGCTCCTTGAGATGAAAGTAAATATTGTTCCGCGTGATGCCGAGCATCTCGGCCAGCTGCTGTCCGGTGTAGGCATCCTTCACCAGATTCATCAGCATTTTGGTGCGGAGAGGATCCGCAATCGCTTTGAGCTGCTCATGGGTTTGAATTTTATAGACGCCAGTCATTTTCATTTTAACACCTCCATACATTTTACCGGTAAATTAATTTTTACTGTTATTGGATTTCATCCTACCATGACTTTGATCTATCGGTCAATTCTGACGCAGGTCTCCGGCTTATCAGACGAGCCATTCCCCTTCGCCTGGCGGCTGTGATATAGTATCCACAATCGTCTATTACGACATTATGTTCATCAAAGGATGTGCCTCCATGTTTGACCCGACTATATTCGAAAATCTAAAGGTTGGCATCGAGAATGCGGTATATGACCTCGACAATCTCGATGACATCATCCGCGTTACCGACCGGAAGGACCTCCTGGACATGGCGACCTTGTCCAGAAGTTTTAGCCTCCGGTTCGAGCTGGTTCAGCAATCCGGTGCTTCAGCCGAAATTTGCCTGGAGACCGGGCTGCGGGATTTGGCGGCCGAAATTTTGGAAATTCCGGAAGAACAGCCGGGCTGCGAGCTGAAGCTCCGCTTTCATAAAAACATTGCCGATCCTGCCTACTCGTGCCCGGTTATCGCGCAGATTATTAAAGAGATATGGAATCCCGAGCTCCCGCCGGTGCAAACGATACGCTACGCCTACGGCGACGATGCGGTTCCCATCCATGACACGATCGAGCTTCGCTTTCCCCGCAAAATCAACGAAGAGCAAATGGAAGACATTCCGAATATCACGGAGTTCATGCTCCGTACGCTGGCTGAATTAAACCGGATCTAGCTACCCTGCTTTCTGTCTAGCCTGATCATCCTAACGGTGATGTTTCATTAAAAAAAGCCTGCCGCTAATATAGCGGACAGGCTTCTTCGTTCGTATGATATTATGCAACAACCAACCGGATCCAGATGTCCGAAGGATCTTGAACGGCCCAAACACCGTCCCGCTGTTCCAGGTGCAGCCCCGCTTCGCGAATACGGCCGGTTACCGCCTCAAGCGCCTCATGGCTCGGAAGCTCGATCGTATAATTCTCCATTCCCGCAGCGTTCGGAGGCGTATTCGGTACCCCGAGTCCCGCCCAAACATTGAGTCCGATATGGTGATGGTATCCTCCTGCAGATATAAACAACGCAGCTCCCCCATAATGGGCGGTCAGCTCAAAACCCAGCACATCGCAATAAAATGCGCGGGCATCCTGCAGGTTGGACACATGGAAATGCACGTGCCCGATGACGGTCCCTTCCGGAAGTCCAAGCCATTCCTTCTCTTTGGAGAGAGCCAGCAGTCCTTCAACATCGACCGGGTCGGTGGCCATCACATATTCCCCTTTGGCATCGCGCTTCCAGGTATCCCGTGGCCGGTCGGCATAAATCTCGATGCCGTTTCCGTCCGGATCATTGATGTACAGCGCTTCGCTGACCAGATGATCGCCTTGGCCGACCGGCATGTTATGGGCGATCAGATTGGCAAGCGCGAGCCCGAGCGATTCCCGATCCGGTACCAGGATCGCAAAGTGGTACAGCCCCGCCGTCCGGGTCTGCGGTCTTATCAGGTCCGAAACCTCCTCAATGATCAGCAGCGGCTGCTTGCCGTCCGCCGTCAATTCAGCCACCCGGCCATGCTGGCGCAGCATTTTTAATCCAACGACTTCCGTGTAAAAGCGTACCGATTGTGCCAGATTGCGAATCCGAAGAGAGACGGGTCCGAGCTTTGTGGATGGATGTATAATGGCTGTCATATTCTCACTCCTTGAATTGTTGTTGATTTTTTCAAAAAATATATTCAGGTCTGCGACAGGCTTAACTTGTAATCAAAACAGTTACATCTTACTTGTAATCATTATAGTTACAGGACCATCCTGTTGTCAAACCCAGTAATTAACATATGAACAAAGGCACACACCAACCAGGCCCAAAAGAAAACGCCCATCCTGCAAGGATTGAGCGTATCATGGATCATATATCATCTATTCACTGGATATTCCGTTAGCAGATGCATGGATTTTCCGGACGATTTGCTCCAAATTCACCTCATGCAGCGTATCTTCCATGGCCTTCTGGGCGGCCGAGAACACCGGAACGATCGCCGTTTGAATATGTTTGCCAACAGGACATTTCGTGTCCGAATTCTCGTGAATGCCAAACAGGGAACCCTCCTGCACGACATGAACGGCATGATAAATATCCAGCAACGTAATCCCGGACGGAGGCTTAGCCAGCTTCGCTCCCGCTACGCCGGGTTTTACCTCGACCAGGCCCGCTTTGCTGAGCATGCCGACAATCCGCCGGATGACCACCGGATTCGTGTTCACACTCTCCGCAATATAATCTGAAGTGCTGACGCCAGCCTTATTCATCTCCAGCACGGAAAGAATATGAATGGCCACTGCAAATCGGCTGCTTATGTTCATGCGATCCCTCCTGACGGTCCAAATCTTCAGATGACTAGCATGTAACCATCATAGTTACATTAGACTCCAAAGTCAACGCTCCCGCCGTGTCCATGGAATAATAGGAAAAACTTGCCCATCCATCCATTATGCACATTGCGATCCTGCCCTAGCTTCATGAAAAAAGCCTCCATCCCGCTTGTGGCTAAGGAGAGGCTTATTCTCACGACGTAACCCGGCCTGAACTTAGAACATCGGGAATACGTATTTGATCAGGAAGTACAAGAAACCAAAAAAGATGATCAGATAAGCAACATACTTGATCAACGTAGAAGCTACCCTGCTGGAGTCGTTACGCTCCTCGATATTGCGGGTCTCGATCTCCACGTCTCGGTCACGCGGTCTGCTCATAGTTTCCACCTCCATCCGATTCGGATTCGCAGATGATGGTTATCTCTTGACGCTTACTACTCTTTACACGCTAGTCCAAGAGTTGAACCAATCTTCCGGAGGCGAGAAATCTTAAAGAAAGCCAATCATGGCAGGCAGAACGATAAAAGAAGCCAGCGTGGTCCACAGAATACACCTGGATACAAGCTTGGGCGCGGCATCGTACTCTTCGGCAAGGATGACCGCATTCACGGCTGCAGGCATCGCCGACAGAATCAGAATGACTGCAAACAAGGTTCCCTCAATGGATAACATCGCGAGCAATCCCCAAGCCACCAACGGGCCCACCAGCATTCGCATCGCCATGCCCGACCAGAATCCGCGCTTTGAGACGGCGAGCGACGCTCCACCCTCCCGAACCCCAACCATCTGGGCTCCCAGTATGACAAGAGCCAGCGGGGCATAGGCGGCGGACAGCATGGAAACACCGGTATTCAACCCTTCGGGGAGTTGGAAATCCGTCAACCGGAAGAGTACGGCAAACGCTGCTGCATAAACCGAAGGAAGTGTAAATACGGTCTTGATCGCTTTTACGGCCGAAAAATGAGACCGCGCTGCCAAATACACGCCTAATGTATTCATGATGATGATCTGCACGATGACATACACGGAAGCCTTATCCAGCCCTGCCTGCCCGAATGCAAGCAGCACGAGGGGAAGCCCGTAATTCACGCTGTTGGTAAAAATGGTGGTCAAAGCGAGGCCCGATTTCTCCGTCTGGGACAAACCCAGCATTTTACCTGCGAAGGCGCTGAGCAGCCAGAGGACGATCACGTTCAACAGGCAAAAGGCAACCGTCACCGTCACCTCGTTCGAGGTGATCGAAGCCTTTTCCAGCGTCTCGAAGATCAGTGCCGGGCTCAGCACATATAAAGACAGGGCCGAGAGCCCCTTGGTTTCAATTCCTTTAAATCGCTTAAGCAGCGCTCCGCCGATGACGGGCAGCGATATCGGAAGGAATACGCTGTAAATCGTAGCCAAAAAAGAAGAGATCATGAAGTCCACCCTTATACGAAGTAAAATATCATCATCTCTACATCCTAACCTAAACCTGCGGCATTCGTCCAAGATTCAAAGACTATAGGTTTAATAGGCTCAGGCTTTGATTATGCCATCTTCTTGATGACAAATGACACCGTGGTTCCTCTGTCCCTTGAGCTGTCGATCATGAGCCCCTGCCCATAAATCTGCTTCAAACGGCGGTCCGTGTTCATAAGCCCGACTCCCTTGGTGGCGCGATGTCCGCTTCCCAGCATCCTTCGGAGCTTCTCGGGATCCATCCCCGCGCCGTCATCCGCGATGATCACCTTTGCTGATTCAGCCTCTCGTACGATGCGGATGGTTACGGTCCCTCCCTGGGTCCGTGCCAATACCCCGTGAACGACCGCATTCTCCACGATCGTCTGCATCGTCAAGGGAGGAAGCTTCCATTGCTGCACGGCAACCTCGTCGGAGATATGCCAACGGACACGCAGCCGTTCCCCGAACCGCTCCCCCTCGATATACAGGTAAGAGCGAACCAAGCCAAGCTCCTGCTCCAACGGTATGAAACGATCCAGGTTGCTGATATCATAGCTGGCTCTCAGATAGTGGCTGAATTCTGCGATGAGCGCAATCATTCGGGAAGGATCCACCTCGCTAAGCGAAGCGATCGAATTTAAGGTGTTGTGCAGGAAATGCGGCTGGATTTGGGCCTGGAGCCAAGCCGCTTCCATATGCAGCCTCTCCTTAATGGACCGCTTCAACTCCAGCAAGGCGCGTACCCTCGTTTTTAATTCCAGGTGATCCACCGGTTTTATCAAGTAATCGTTGGCTCCGGAGATGAAGCCCATATGAATGTCCTCCGGCCGGTTTCTGGCGGTCAGCAGCAGGATGGGAAGCTCCGATAGCATATACCTCTGCCGAATCGTCCTGGACAGTTCATACCCCGACATCTGGGGCATCATCACGTCCGAGATGATAAGATCCCATTCTCCCTGCTCCAACAGCTGAAGAGCTTCCTCGGCGCGGGTAACGGTCACGACCCGATACCCCTCGTCTGCAAGCAAATGATGGATGACCTTGAGGTTAACCGGATCGTCGTCAACGATAAGCAGCCTGCCGTCGCTTGGACGGGCAAGCCCCAGAGCCTCCGATTCGGCGTCATCCTGTTCGTGCATATCTGACATATTCGATTGCGTCTCCTTCTCTTTCTCTGGATTTGAAGCCGGGGAGTCCGCGATAAACTCCTGCTTATCCGCGTTCTCCTGCTTCATCATATCGTCCACTTTCAGCGTGAACGTGAAGTTGCTTCCCTGCCCTGGAGCGGATGTTACGGAAATATCCCCTCCATGCAGCTCAACCAGCTGCTTGCTGATGCCCAGTCCAAGCCCCAAACCGCCTCCCGAAGCGGCAAAACGGGAATCTCCCTGCTCGTAGGGAAGGAATATTCGGCTTAAAGTCTTTTCGTCCATACCGATCCCCGTGTCGCGAACGTGGACGTAAGCCTTTCCTTGCATGACTTCGGCAGCCACCGTGATACGTCCGGCCTCCGTATATTTGATGGCGTTGTGAACCAGATTGAACATGATTTGTACCAAGCGGCTTTCATCCGCCCATACCTTGGGGCCCTTCTCCGCGATCTCGCATACGAGCTCGATTCGCTTGCCTTCCGCCATCGGACGGAGCATGTCCAGCACGCCTTGAGCAGCCGAACCGAGGTGGACGCTCTGCACATTCAACCGAACGCGCTTGTCCTTCAATAATGAAACATCCAACAAGTCGTCCAGGAGCAGTGACATCCGTCTGCCGATGCCGGTGATCAGCTCCAGCTGATTGCGACCCTCTTGCTCCAATACGCTACCTTTGCGTTCCAGCAGCGTTTGCGCCATGTTGATGATGCCGTGCAGCGGATTTCTCAGCTCGTGGGACGTATTTGCCAGAAACTCATCCTTCATCTTGTCCGCTCGCTGCAGCTGCTCGGCCTGTTCCCTAAGCATGACGCTGTTTCTGGTAAACCGGATAAACCAGAAGGAAGCAAACCCGAGAAACGCAACGATCAGGTCGATCGGGTAAAAAGGCAGTTCCTTGAAATACCGGAATCTTAAAATTCCGCTTATCATAATGTTGCAGGAAACCGCAACCGCCGACAGCAAGATGATGATCGCAGCTTCCGTCCGCTCGCTGACCGCCTTCCTGGCCAGCGAAGGCACGAACAGCACGGCGCTTAACAATACCACCGTCAAATATTTAGAGAGATGGACCATCAGATGAAACGGAAGCAGCAAATAGACTGCGGCATACGAAACCACAAACATCGTGTAAGCCCGGTAAAAGCCCTCCTTGATCCTCGGCTTTAGCAAATGCTTGGTGCACAGAATCAAGCATAAAGATATCGCGACGTAAGCAATAACCTTAAGCTTCACCGCCCATTCGAAAGGAATGCCGGGCAGCCACACCAACAGTAGCTTATCATCGTCGCTCAGCGTAGCCAGCAGCGTAAACAGAATAAGCCCGGCAAAATAAATAAGCCCTCTGCTTCGATAGCCGATCAAGTACAAAATAAAAACATATATGACATGGAGCAATAGCACGATGCACACCAGCAGCTGCATGTTCTCGGAGAAGGCTTTTCCTCTCATCACCGCTTCCGCCGTTCCGAATTGGATCGGCAGCCGGATCCCGCCTGAATCGGCATACTGATAGTTGCTCACTTCCACGATGATATCCAGCTCATCACCGCCAGTAGGGGGGATGAGTTCCATATGGGGGACGATTCTGGCCACATGGGTCTCTGGCAGATCGGACGGACGTCCTGATTCGTGCAATAATTCCCCGTTTACATACAAACGATAGGCCGTACGGATATCGCTGATCCAGATGCCGTAAGTTTTGTTCCGATCCGGTACGAGCAGCTTGAGGCGGTAGGTCCCGTAACCGATTTGGTTTCCATTCTCGTTCACGCCCTCCCATGGCCCCGGAACCTGTATCCAGCGCGGGTCGGCTCCCGCAGGCTCTCCTTGGGACGTTCCATCACGGCCCTTCCATTGATTCGGATAAAAGGCCCACTCCCCGTTCAGGGCGACCCTGCTCCGGTCGTCCGCCGGCCAAGCCCGAAGATCCAGCACTCCTTGCCGTAATGGAAGTTCCTCGGGTACCGTAATGGTGTTGAACCAGACCAAGCGAACGGAAAGTAAAATCACGATAAAGAGAAAAGTGATCCCCAGCAACCTTCTGCCGGAGACGGGCTTCGATTGGATATTGGAATAGATCGACAATATTAACAGTCCTTTATATAACGTTGTAAGAATCAATAACACTACATAACTGTCCATTATTTTACATCGTTACGATGCAATTGTCTGTTCCTATTCCCTAAAGTTCACATGAATCTACGCGTTCGCCAGGCCGCCTAAACAATCGAAAGCGTTTTGCCCGCACGCTGAAGAGGCTGGTGCGGACATAATTCGTCAGCGGATACATGCTTCACCGTATAGTAGGAGTAGAATCTTTTTCTCCCGGAAGCTTCATAAATCCACGAAAAAAAGTCGAATATCGAATCATCCACCCATCTTCCGTTATATTCGATTAACGACCGCAAATATGGAATCTGAAGCTTCACGCCCCCATTCCACATGAAGATAAACGTGTTAAACTCGGCATTTTTTTGCAGCAAAAAATGAACGGTACGCTCACCCAGCAAAAACTTCTCCTGATCACACAGAAATACCGGTCCCTCGTCCGTTGCAACGATGCCAATCCGCTTGCCGTTGAAGTAAACATAGAAGCCTCGGCAATGCTGGACATCCTTGGTTGCATCCAGCTCGATCTCCCGAAACGTGCCAAGCTCCAGCCCCATGGCTTTATGCAGCGAAGATTCCTTAAATTTCCGAATGAATTTCATAACCGAATATTGTACCTCCCGATTCTTATGGTTCACACTCTACAGTATAAGAGGCGGTCCTCTACAATTTCTGAACAGGAACCAAAAAAAACAGCCATTCGGTTGACATACAAAAAATCACCGGTCATAGCGACCGGTGATTCCCTATCTTATGATGGCTTGGCTAGGTCATTTATTGCATATGGGTGATTTGGATTCCATCGCTCCACTCGTCATACCATTTCTTGATGTAAGGGCTGGGCTCCTCACCCATCTCATCCTCCAGCACTTGACGCAGCAGGCTGAATTGACGGTGCACATGGGCCGGGTTCCCCTGCAAGCCGTATATTTTCATCAATGAAAAATAGGCCTTCTCTTCCAAGGGATGCAGCCGCTGGATCGAGGCGAAGCACAGTACGGCCTCTTCGAAGCGTTCCTGATCCACATACCATTCCGCCATGGATGACGATACGCTGAGCCACAGCTCCTTCAGTCTTTGACGCTCGCCTTCCGCCCACCAATAATCATATTCCTGCAGGTAATCGCCCGTATACAGCTTCATCATTTCAAGATGGCCATCTATCGAATCGGCCGACACCGAGGGGTTCGCCATGAACCAGTTCTCCCACTCCTCGATGTCCAGCTGCACGTCTTCCACATTCAGCACGTAGCCTTCCGTCGTGTTGGTGATTTGAAATCGGGTACCATAGGGCTCCAGTGTTTTCCGGATATGATAAATGGCGGTATACAGCTGGGGATAGGCCTTATCCATGTCAAACTCCGGCCATAGCATATCGATCAGTGCCGACTTGCGCACCAGTTGCCCCCGATGCTGCAGCAAGTAAATGAATATTTCTTGGGCCCGGGTTGTCCGCCAATGAAGCATGGCGAATTGCCCCTGCTCGTTCGGCTGTTCGATCATAACCTGGCGGAACATCGTCATCCGAATTTTACGATTGGGGTTCAGGGCCTCTTCCGGTCTGGACGCAATCCGACTTCGCAACCGCTCCATCGTTTTGGCTACTCGATCGATCTGGACCGGTTTGACGATATAATCGACGGCATTCAATTCAAATGCGGTAACTGCATATTCGTGATATCCCGTCACAAATACAACGCAGAGATGGGGCTTCTGCTCCAGCAGCTGCTCCGCCAGCTCGATCCCGTTCAATTCCGGCAAGCTGATATCCAAAAATACGATATCCACGTCCCTTGCAAGAATTTCCTTTCGCCCCTCAAAAGGATTCGTATACGTACCGATTACATCTATAGGCATGGTATCCAGTTTTAACAGCTGACGTTCTAAATACTTCAAGGCCAACGGTTCGTCATCTACGAGAATTACCTTCATTCATATAACTCCTTGGATTGGAAAAATACGGTCCTATGTAAACTATATTGATTCCTGCGCATGGTTGCAACAATCGAAAGCATGTTTATGACAATATTCTCTTATTTTTTCACTTGAAAAACTCATAATTCCAAGTATAATACTTGGTATAAACAGGTTTATACGTTTGCTAAGGGGGCATTCAACATGGAACATGGCGATAAAGAACCGACATCTCTGTCCCTTGATGATTATCTGGATCTTCTCAATTTGGCGATTCGCTTGAAAGATCGGAAGTGGCAAGCAGACATCATTCGTACGCTTCACCACATGCAGGAATCGCTGGGCGAGGAACAAGCGAAGTCGGAGGAATGCACGGAACAGGAGCTGTGGCAATGCGTGGATCAAATCAATGAACGGATGTCTGCCCTGTATCATGAATTGAAAGCAACAGACGATAAAGATATGCAGCGGAAGCTGCTGGACCAAATGTGGGAGCTGAAAATTGCCCGGGTTGAGGTTTTTCGAAAAATACGCTCGATTTATCAATAAAGAACAAAGACGATAACTCCTTAGGGGTATCGTCTTTGTTTGTTATGGATGGATGCCTTGGGTCAGGATAAACCCAAATGATAATGCACAAATTCATCGTCCCGCTTATATCCTGCGGATTCATACAGGCGTTGAGCCGCCGTGTTGTGAAGCTGCGTCGAGAGGGTCAAGCCTTTGGCCTTGGTCTGAACGGCGTGCGCACGGGCTTGATGAAGCAGTTCCCTTCCAATGCCAAGCCCGCGATATTCGGAATCCACGTACAGATCATTCAGAATCCATAACCTGGACATGGATAGCGACGAGAAGGATGGATATAACTGTAGAAAGCCTGGCGTGACCAGGGTTTCACAGCGGGTGCAGTCCGCTAAATATATGACGGAATCGCCATGGGTCAGCCTTTCCCTGATATATTGCCGGGCCCCGTCCAGATCATCTTCCCGTTCATAAAATTGTCGATACTGATTCAACATCGAGGCCGCTTTGTCCAGATCCTTCAGCTCTGCTTGATATATGCGAATCTCTGCCTTCACATCCTTCACACCCTTTTCGTCCCTTGTTTTCCCCAAGTGTACTGGATATTGGTTAGGGTTTGGAATGCAGAATACCGTGAAGGGTTTGCACGTATCTTCATCTTCGCGCTGCGATGACTCTTCTTATGGACCTGAAATTTATCCTTCACGTATCGATACTTCAATCGCACGTCCTACAATAACCAGATCCCGCTTGACTCCGTCAAGCTCCGCAACCGCTGGGAGAAGCCCCCACTGGTCGAAGCCGAACTTCTTCAACAGCTTGAGGCTTGGTTCATTATGACCGAATACGAATCCGACGAGGTTGCTGACGCGTAGACGCGGGCACTCCTCGATGGCCTTCTGGATCAATAGGCTGCCGGCACCAACGCCGCGATATTTCTCGTTAACGTAGATACTGATTTCAGCTGTCCCGTTATAGGCGGGACGGCCATAGAAGGATTGAAAGCTCATCCACGCAACCAGCCCGTCATCCGATCGCATGACCCAAAGAGGGCGAAAATCGTTGCTGTGCTCTTCAAACCAGCGTATGCGGCTCTCCACCGTGACCGGCTCCAGATCTGCCGTTACTTTTCTGCTTGAAATCGTTGAATTGTAAATGTCCACAATGGCCGGCAAATCCTCTTTGACGGCATAATCGATACGGTATGGATGCGTCACGATGTTCTACCTCCGAATAGATGTCTTTATTACGAGATCTATTGTACAAGAGGTAACGGAAAAACGCTTCTATTTTCTCAAGCGCGATTCATTCACGAGGAAAACTTTACTTACGCGATGGAACGCGATACCCTTACATTAACGGCATGATGAACGTCTTTGAGTAAAGAAAGGAATGAACAGGATGAACGAACGATTGCAAAGTTTGCTGTTATCCATGAAGGATCAGGGCTGGGATCATGTCCTGGTGACAGACCCCAAGCATGTTTATTATTTGACCGGCTTTGCGAGCGATCCCCATGAGCGCTTTCTCGGCCTGCTCCTCTCCTCCGCTAATGATCCGGTGCTTATCGTGCCGGCATTGGATGCGAATGCGGCCGAGGCCGCTTCAACCGTGAAGAACATTGTCACTCATCAGGATACCGATAACCCTTACCTTTTGCTTAAGGAACAGATTCAAGGCACCGCCGGAACGCTGGCGCTGGAGAAGGATCAGCTGACCGTCTCCCGCTATGAACAGCTGCGGCAGCATGTGAACGCGGACCGCATCGAAGATGTCGGCCTTGCGCTGCGGGATCTTCGGATTCGAAAGTCTGCCGAGGAAGTGAAGATCATCAAAAATGCGGTTAGGCTGGTCGAAGATGTTCTGACGCAAGGCCTGGCCCGGGTAAAAATCGGCGTCAGCGAGCTGGAGCTTGTCGCGGAACTGGAATACTTGATGAAAAAGCTTGGCGCGGACGCGCCCTCCTTCGCCACGATGGTATTATCCGGCCCCAACACCGCCCTGCCTCATGGCGTTCCGGGTGCGCGCCAAATCGAAGCCGGGGATCTGCTCATGTTCGATTTGGGAGTATACGCCGGCGGTTATGCGTCGGATATTACCCGTACCTTTGCGGTAGGCGATCTGAAGCCGGAAGCCGTTAACATCTATGAGACGGTTCTTGCTGCGAATCTGGCCGGGATTCAGGCCGTCAAACCCGGCGTGACCTATGGCTCGATCGACCAAGCGGCACGCAAAGTGATTGACGACGCAGGTTACGGCCATGCCTTCGTACATCGCCTAGGTCACGGGCTTGGCATGGATGTCCACGAATATCCGTCCGTTCACGGGTTGAATCAGGACATATTGCAGCCTGGGGCGGTCTTCACCATCGAGCCCGGCATTTACCTGCAAGGCGTCGGCGGCGTGCGAATCGAGGACGATGTCATCGTGACCGGCGATGGCGTCGAGGTGCTGACCTCCTTCCCGAAAGAACTGACCGTCATCGGATAAAACTATGCTCAGCATGAAAAAAAAGCCCGAATCACCGTTTCGCTTACGGTATTCGGGCTTTTCTCTATTCACGCAGAAGAGCCATCTTGAAGGCAGAAACACTGCCTACAAGATGGCTCCCCTGAATGCGTTCATTATGCCTGAACCATATCCAGTTCAATGTTGTCGTCGTTATACACGTCTTTATCCACTTCATTCATGACTTTCCCGGTTATCACGCCGGCCGTCATGGAGTCATTCACGTTCAGTGCCGTCCGTCCCATATCGATCAGCGGCTCAACGGAAATCAACAGGCCTGCCAAGGCAACCGGCAGGTTCATCGTGGAGAGCACGATGAGCGATGCGAAGGTAGCTCCGCCTCCGACACCCGCCACGCCGAAGGAACTAATCATAACGACCACGATCAAGGTCAGGATGAACGACCACGACGTCGGATCCACGCCGGCTGTCGGGGCAATCATGACGGCCAGCATGGCAGGATAAATGCCCGCGCAGCCGTTCTGCCCGATCGTGGCGCCAAACGATGCCGAAAGGTTCGCGATGCCTTCCGAGACGCCCAGCTTTTTGTTCTGGGTCTGCACGTTAAGCGGGATCGTAGCCGCGCTGGAACGCGACGTAAAGGCAAAGGTCAGCGTCGGGAACACCTTCTTGACGTACTTGAACGGATTGAACCCGAATATCGCCAGCAGCACCAGATGGATAATGAACATGGCAATCAAGGCCACGTACGAAGCCAGAACGAAATCGATCAGATTCATGATCACCGCAAGATCGGTCGTGGCGATCGTTTTAGCCATCAGCGCCAGAATCCCGTAAGGCGTCAAACGAAGCACCAGCGTCACGATACGCATGACCACGCCGTATACGGCGGAGATCATGTTGCGGAAGGTCTCCGCCTGCTCCTTATTTTTACGGTCCAACCCGAGCACGGCGATCCCGATGAATGCCGAGAATATGACGACCGCAATCGTCGAAGTTCTTCGTGCTCCCGTCATGTCGGCAAACGGATTGCTCGGAATGAAATCCAGAATCTGCTGCGGCAGCGTACGGCCCTCGACATCCCCGAGCCGTTCCTGCAGCAGTGCGCCCTGCTGCTCCTCGGCAGCGCCGCCCTGAATATTGACGGCGGACAAATCGAACGCCAGCGCGGTCGTAATTCCGACAGCGGCGGCTACCGCCGTCGTCAGAAGCAGCACCGTAATGATCAGTCCGCTCATTTTGCCCAGGTTCTTTCCGCCCTTCAGCTTCATGATGGCCGATATGATCGACACCATGATCAGCGGAATGACCATCATCTGCAGCAGTCTGACATAACCGTAGCCAACCAGATTAAACCAATCGGTGGATTTCACCACCACATCGGAGGTCGAAGTGTAGATGAGCTGCAGTGCCACTCCGAACAACACACCCAGTCCAAGTCCGGCAAACACGCGTTTGGTAAACGAGTAATGCTTTCTCTGCATCCAGTACAAAATACCGACCAGCAGAATCAGAACAAGGACATTGATGATAACCCAAAGCGTTTCCATCCTAATGATTCCTCCCATTCTATAAATAAGGATATACTGCGTCATCCTCATGTCATAAGTGCGCTAGTATGTATTCATATCCATTTCATAGCCCACTCTAAACATATCATTACCCGTTTGAGAAAATTCCTGTCAAAAACGTTATTTTTCTGTTGACGCGAATTATGACGACTATGTTGATCGGAATACCACCACATTGCTCTACTATCATATCATGTAAACTTCAAAAGGAGAACTACCAAAATTAACACAATCGTTTCGATCCATTCATTCAACGCCCCATAGGTATCTCCCGTCAGTCCCCCGAGTCTTCGGCTCATCCGTTCGGCCGTCAAACTTCCAACGGCCCAGGCTGCCAACGGGATGACGAGGATTCCTCCGATTCCAATCGCCGCAAGATCCAGTGTGCTTGTCGTGCACCAGAGAAGGCCTATGACGACCAGCGTTAACAGGATCGCGACTATGCCTGCCAGCGACCTCCTTCTAACGGACAGTCCGTGAAACAAAGCTGCCAGCCCCTCGCTTCCCCGTGCCATCGGCCATCGATACATGGCGTGGACCATAAACCAGCGGCTCCAGACCGGAGCGAGCACCAGCAGCCACGCTTCTTGCTTCCATACCCCCTCAGACAAATCCCAAACGGACATAATTAAGGAAGCTTTCAGAAGGAGCAGCAGCATGCAGGCCATGACCCCCATCGCGCCTACCCGGCTATCCTTCATAATTTCAAGCATTCGTTCGCGCGACCGATGGCTCAGCAGCGCATCCGCGCTGTCCATCCACCCATCGAGATGAAGCCCTCCGGTTAGCGCTACCCATGCAGCCAGCAGGATGACGGCAGCAGGAAAGGAAGGCAGCACAAAGCTTAAGCCCAGTCCCAATGCGGCAACGATAACACCTATGACTGCCCCTACGAAAGGATAAAAAACGACGCTCCGCTGTTGAACTTCGGGCGTAAAGGGAATTTCCCTCCGCACGGGAAGCCTCGATAAAAATTGAAAAGCGGCCGCAGCCGCTTCGATCATCTTGCTCATATCCGATACTCCCTGCTCTTGATTTCCATTGGAATTCCCGCGGTCACCAGAAATACCTCGTCACAGACCTGGGCCAGCCGTTGATTCATGATCCCTGCCCAGTCGCGATAAATCCGGCCCAGCGGATATTCGGGCACAATCCCTGAACCCACTTCGTTTGTTACCAATATAACCATGCCCGGGTAAACCTGGACCGCTCTTGCCAGCCTGCCGATTTGAAGCCCCAGCCGTTCTTCCATGACGGCCGTGCCTTCAGGTTCGGCCTGCAGCAACACATTCGTAAGCCACAGCGTCAGGCAGTCCACTACCAACGCAGGGGCATCCGAGGCAGACTGACCGAGCGTTTCCAGCAATTCGGGCAGTGCGACAGGCTCCTCCACCGTCTGCCAACCATAGGCTGAATCCTGCCTGCGGTCTTGATGAATCCGGATCCGTTCCCGCATCTCATCGTCATAGGCTTGCGCAGTCGCTATATATGTACCGGAATCGGCGCGCTTCATGCACAGCTTCTCCGCGAACGAGCTCTTCCCGCTCCTCGCCCCGCCCGTAACCAATACGCTTCCATGATGACTCATACAGTTCCTCCGCTGATGCCGGCGCTCTCAAACGTCGCCATCTCGTTCACGATCCTGCACGCCGCCTCGACCAGATGAAGGCACAGCACCCCGCCTGTCCCCTCGCCAAGGCGCATGTCCATTTGCAGCATCGGCTGAAGTCCCAGCTCTTTCAGCAAAAGAACATGCGCCTGTTCATGCGAAACATGGGAAGCAATCATATAAGGAAGGGCATCCGGGCAGATCGATTTGGCAACCAACGCCGCGGCACTGGATATGAATCCGTCAATGATGACAGGACAGCCATGAGCAGCCGCACCCAGAATCAATCCGGCCAATCCGCCGATTTCGAAGCCCCCGACTTTGGAGAGCACGTCGAGCGGGTCATCGGCATGAGGCGCATTGACTTGTATCGCCCGTTCCACAACACGAATCTTATGGTTCAACCGTTCATCCGTCACGCCGGTTCCTCGTCCCACAACCTCGGACGGCTGCTTGCCGGACAGAACCGAGAAAATAGCCGCGCTTGGCGTCGTGTTCCCGATGCCCATCTCTCCGGTTACGAACATCTGCGTGCCTTGTTTAACCAGCTCTGCCGCCACCTCAGCTCCGGTCACTACGGATTGCAGCGCTTCTTCCCTTGTCATTGCGGGTCCTTTGGCCATATTGGCGGTTCCTCTGCCAATGTTCCGGGACAGGAGCCTCTCATGCGTCAGCTCGGTCGCTACGCCGATATCCACGCAATGAATGTCTGCCCCCGCCTGACGGGCCAGCACGTTAACGGCTGCCCCTCCATTCAGGAAGTTCATCACCATTTGGGGCGTCACCTCGGCCGGAAATGCGCTGATTCCTTCATCACACACCCCATGATCGCCGGCCATGACAACCACGGAAGTTTTGGTAAACGAGGGCTTCATTTCCCGCGTGATTCCCGCTAATTGGATCGCAAGCGACTCCAGCTTGCCCAAGCTGCCCGGAGGCTTCGTCAACGTATCCAAATAGGCGGCGGTTTCCGCCTGCGCTTCGGTATCCAGCGGTTTAATGTTAGCGGTGATTCCCTTCAAACGACTTATGAGTGTATCCGTCAATGAAACAACCTCCTTCCTCTTGCTCCTAAATCTTACAACGCGGCTGAACCTGCGGCAACACCGCATTAGGACCAGGTGCTGTTCGCCGTTAACAGCACCTGCGGAGCCCCATTCTCGGGATGGGTCACGATGGAGGGCTCCACCCGGAAAATCCGGCGAATATACGCTGCCGTCAGCACGTCCTCCGGCTTGCCCACCCCTGCGATCCGTCCCTGATCCAGAACCAGGAGCTTATCGCAGAATTGAGCAGCCAGATTGAGGTCATGCAGTACGCTGATCACCGTAATGCCGGACGAGTTCCGCCATTCCGCCACCATATCCATGAACTGAAGCTGATAGCGGATATCCAGATAGGTCGTCGGTTCGTCCAGCATCAGCAGCGAAGGCTCCTGGACCATCACCTTGCCCAAAGCGACACGCTGGCGCTGTCCTCCGCTTAACTCGGTAAGCCGGCGCTCCTCCAGGCCGTTCAGATCCAGCTTTCGAATAACGGCCTCGATAAGCGGGGCCGCATCCTTATCCTCACGGCCAAGCCAGTTCAAGAACGGGAATCGCCCCATCTCCAGCACTTCCCGGACGGTAAAATCGGTAGGGTCGAGTCCCTCCTGCTGCAGCACCGCCACGATTCGGGCCAGTGCCTTCCGGTTATAGCGTCCAAGCTCCTTGCCCAGAAGCGTCACGCTTCCTTCCGTAGGACTCTCCACGCCGGATAACAGCTGCATGAGGGTGGACTTGCCGCTGCCGTTCGGTCCGATGATCCCCCACCATTCCCCTTCGGCAATGTGAAGGTCCACCCCGGATAGAATCGACGCCTTGCCATAGGCTTTGCCAAGCCCTTGGGCCGTAATCATGATAACCCCTCCCTGCGCCGTTTTTTGTTCCGGTACAGCAGATAAGCAAAGAACGGGGCGCCTATGAATGCCGTGACCACCCCGAGCGGGATTTCCGTCGGCGCCAAGACGGAGCGGGCTGCCGTATCGCACCAAACCATGAAAATCGCGCCGCCCAGCGCCGACAGGGGAACAATCACGCGGTAATCGGAGCCGGTGATCAGCCGAATCATATGCGGCACTACAAGCCCGACGAACCCGATCACGCCGGAAACCGATACGGCTGCGGCGGCAAGCAGGGTAGCAACGATCAGCACGCTGGTCTTCAGCCGATCGACATTCAATCCCATATGAGCGGCCTGCCGTTCCCCGAGCGACAAAATGTTAAGCGCCCGAGACCTGCTCCATAGATATACGAAACCCGCTGCAAAATACGGGAAAAGGATGGCCGTATACGACCATCCGCGCATGCTCAGGCTTCCCATCGTCCAGTACAGGATTTGGTTCACCGTATCTTTGGACATCACCGTCAGAAACGAAACGACGGCGCCCAGAAAGGACTGCATCACCACCCCGGACAGGATGAGCCCATGGATCGGCAGTTTTCCTTGATCCCTTGCCAGCAGCAAAACGGCCCATAGGGTGCCCGCTCCGGTCAGAAACGCTACAATCGGCAGCGTGTAACCTCCGGCAAAGGAATATTCCATTCCGAAAAAAATCAGGGATGCCGCGCCAAGCGCAGCACCCGAGGACACACCGAGCGTAAACGGATCCGCCAGCGGATTGCGAAGCACGCCTTGAAAGGCGGCTCCGGCCACCGCCAGGGAGGCTCCAACAAGCATCCCGAGCAGGATCCGCGGCAATCTCACCTTCATCAGGATTTGCTCGGAGGAAGCTTCCCAGCCTGGAACGATGGAATCGCCGATTCCCGGCAGCCGGTGCAGGAGCATCGCTCCAATCTCTCTCACAGGCAGGTGAACGGAGCCGATTCCGAGACTGACAACCAAGGTTAGCAGTAATAGGATCAGGCCGGCCGCACCGAATCCTGCAAGTTTTTTACTCATGGATTCATCAATTCCGGATAAACGGCCTTCGCCACTTCAATCAGTCCTTGCGTCACGCGCGGGCCCGGACGGCTGAGCAGATTGGCATCCACGGAAATGACCTGATCGTTCTTGATCGCTTCGATCTGATCCCAGCCGCCCCGCTCCTTGATCAGCTGGTCCAATGTTTTCTTGGTGGCTTCGTCCACCACATCGTCTGTGTACAGAATAACGTCCGGGTTCGCGGCGATGATGTTCTCCTCGCTGATTTCGAACCAGCCTTCCGCATCGCCGGCTGCATTGACGCCGCCAGCTGCGGTAATGATCTCATCCATGAACTCGCCTTTGCCGACGGTCCATCCCGGAGAGAACTCCACGTACACTTTCTTCTTGTCTTCATCCTTCACGGATTTCACGGCTTCCGTAACGGTAGCCAATTCCTGCTTCATCTGATCGACGACCGCTTTCGCCTCGGCTTGACGGTCCGTAATTTGACCGATCAGCTCGATGTTCTCCATCACCGCATCGATGGTTTTCGGATCGTTGACGAACAGGGTAACGCCAAGCTCGCGCAATTTCTCGGCATTCTGGGCATTCATCGAAGCCGCGAATACCACATCGGCGTCGGCTGCGATAATAGCCTCTTCGTTCACCTGGAACCCGCCCAGTTTAGGCTTAGATTTGGCCGCTTCGGGGTAATCGTCGTTATCGGATACGCCAACGATCTCCTCATCCAGTCCCAATGCAAACAGTTTTTCCGTCTCGGACGGAGTCAGGGACGCAATCTTGGTCGGCGCTTTCTCAAACGTCATTTCCACGCCCGTAGAATCCTTGACGGTCAGCGGATACGTGGTCTTAAGCTCTTCCGCCGAATCCGCCGGCGCTTCGTTATTCTGCTCTTGCTGCTGTGCCGGCGGCGTCGCATCCTTCGGTGCTGCTTCTTCGCCGCCGCAGCCGATCAAGGCCAGGGCCATCAGTATGGCTACCAGAAGTACGGACCATGTTTTGTTTAATGCTTTCATCTCTTGGAATCCCCCTAAACATAATTGAGAACCTGGCGCAGGCGTGTCTAAATTCCTTCGACCGATCCTTAACTGGTAAGAAACGTTCAATCTTCATACCCTAAGAAGCAAAAATCCCCGACTCCTCGATGACAAGGACTCAGGGATTACGTTTGTATCATAAGGACGCCGGGATAACCGTTCAACGATGGCGCCTTAAACTTCCGTCCGCATGGCTCCATGCGTCCGGTAAACGTAATCCTCTCCTCGAAGGACCGTCTTTCATTCGCTGAGGGCAGGTCTCCTGACTTGCAGGTTGTAACGACTTCTCCGCCTTCCCAAGCGCTAAAGGCTCAGTGGCATATGGAAAAGTCCCTGCTTCACAGTGGCGGGACCGTGCCGGACTTGCACCGGCTTCCCTATTAACCCGGCAGATAACAATAACGCCCTCTGTCCGGGACCCTCGCAAATCATATGAATTTATGGATGATAGGCCAAGCATGGTTTCTCTGCACAAGATTATAGGCGATAAACCATCCCCTTACAACTGAAAGTTTCGGGCGTTTCGATTGCGTCATGACACCGATTTAGCCCGTTATCGCCTATTCCGACCGAAATCATACGTTTTCGTTTTATTCGCTTAACCGTACGCCCCGCCACCGTGCTCCGTCCCATGTCAGCTGCAGCTTGAGCACCTCGCCCGGCAAAACCGACGTCGCCCAGAATTCCGTATCCGGCACGGTAGCCGCGGCCATCTCGCGAATAACGCCGCCGTGGGTGACCACAAGCACGTCAACTCCTTCAGCGAGCGTTCCACGGCCAACATCACCACGCCTGGCCTCTGCCTCTGCCTGTGCCTGTGCCTCTGCCTGTGCCTGTGCCTGTGCCTCTGCCTCTGCCTGTGCCTGTGCCTGTGCCTGTGCCTGTGCCTGTGCCTGTGCCTGTGCCTGTGCCTGTGCAAGGATATCCGGAGCTTCTTCCACATGCAACAATTCCTTCACATCCAAATGCAATCCCGACAAAAAGGCCTGGACGCGGGAACCGAAAGCTTCCCAGCTCTCCCCGCTGGGCGGCGTAACTTCCGCAGGGTTATCGATCCAGCGCCGGTAGAGGGAATCCGTCTTCAAATCCTCGTAGGTCTTTCCTTCCCAATCCCCGAAATCCAGTTCGCGCAGCCGCGGGTCATATCGTACGCCCGGTATAAACCGGCCCAATATGTCATCATCAGGAACAGCACCCCTTTTTGAATTCGATAAAATCACATTGAGCGTCTGCCGGCAGCGGAGGAGATCGCTGCAATAGATCCGGACAAAATGCCTGCAACGAAGTTCCTCCCGCAGCGGGAGGAGCCGTTCCCTTCCCTCAGCCAGGATTCCCTGATCCTCATGGCCGAGATAACGGCGCTCCTCGTTCCACAACGTGCGGCCGTGGCGGACCAGATGCAGGATGATCCTCATATCCATAGGCTTCCTCCTGCCGCGGCAGCAAGTCCGAGCACCGCGGTACCCAGCATCGTAAACAAAACCGATACGCCCACAAGCAGACGGTTTGTCACCCGGATATCCTCCGCTTCGAGCGGTCGGTCGGGGTCCCCCATGTAAGCCCGGAACGAGATCACGCCTTGGTACGAATTTTCGCCTCCCAGGCGAATCCCCAGGGCACCGGCAACGGCCGATTCCGGGAAGCCGCTGTTCGGACTGGGATGCTTACGCGCATCTCGTTTAACCATCTTGATCGCTTGTTTCCACTGCAGCGAGAACATCGCCGCCGCGATGGTCAACAGCCCGGCGGTCAGGCGTGCCGGTATCCAATTGGCGAGATCGTCCAGCCGGGCGGAGGCCCAGCCTACATGCAGGTACTTCTCGTTTTTATAACCGACCATGGAATCCAGCGTATTCACGGCGCGGTAGGCCATCGCAAGCGGCGCCCCACCGATCAGGGCAAAAAACAGCGGAGCGATGACCGCGTCCACGATATTTTCCGCAACCGTCTCCACCGTCCCCCGCACAATTTCCGGCTCATCCAGATGAGCGGTGTCCCTCCCGACCACCATGCTGAGCGCTTGCCTGGCCTCGGCGATATTCCCGGAACGAAGATGGCCGTAGACCTCCAAGCCTGCCTCGCGCAGCCCCTTGATCGCAATCGTAGTCGCAATGAGAACGATCTCCGTCCCCCAGGCAAGCCAAGGATGAATCGCCGCGCACAGCTCCAGCAGCAGCCATGACAGCACGAAGGAGCCGCCGGCCACGATCACCGGCAGCAATATCCCCGCCCGCTTCAGTCCCTGGGCGGAAGTCGTCCGCTGGCGAATCCAACCTTCGACCCTTCGGATCGCCTTCCCCATGCCGATGACGGGATGCGGCAGCCATCTCGGATCTCCGATCAGCAGGTCCAGCGCAACCGCCGCCCATATGACCCATACGACGGTCATATCCGATCCTCTCTTTCGGCGGCGATGCTCTCCGTGACGCTGTCGTAGACAAGACGTCCGATCATGCCGCCCAGATCGGTCGCGGTTCCGGCATAATGATGGTTCACGCCATAGGCTGTATTGCCGCTGACCGCAAGGACCATCGCATCCGTCGTCGTCCCCGTGGCGGCGGCTCCGGTTTCATGATCCTTCACCCCCAGGTCATGCAGCGCCGCGGCTTTCGCTTCCGCTGCCGTCAGCATGGCGTTCACCATGCAAGCCGGCGTCAGCCTTCCGTCCACCACCAGCACGACATTAATCGTGCCCGGCTGGTAAGCCGCGAAGGTCGTGCGTCTCGACCCGGCGCGGGCAGCATTGCCCACGCCCGCGGTAGTACAGCATAGAACGGAAGCTTGCTCGCCCCGAGCCTCCCGAATGGAGGCATATTTCAGTTTTACCGCCGTCATCAATCCTGCCGTGGAATCGGCCGGATAGCCGTGCCCAGCCATAAAGTCAACCATATCGTTTATCGGATCGCTGCAATCGTAATGCTTGTCGACATAACGGTTCACGATATGGTCCAAGTGCAGAAAACCGCCGCCGTATATGGCGCTGCTTATGGATTCAGCCGGACTCGGAAGCGAGATCCGAATATGCGGATGCTGCTGCTCCGAATCTAAGGACACGATGGCTCCCGGCCATGCATCCGAACAATATGGACGATTGCTGCCTTTCAGAAAAGGTACTGCCATGTTTTTTTCTCTCCCTGCTCCTTAAATATCTGAACCAACTGTACCTGTAGCGTTCTTCATATGGATCTGCTGCTAGAAATCCCTAAGTCGCGTCAGCAGAAGGATTTCCAAGGACCTCCGCGGTTATCGCCAACAGTCTGTCGTTAGAACCGGCATCCTTAACGGCTAACCGGATGTGGCGCTCACCGAGACCCGGGTACATGGCGCAGCTGCGGACGAGCACGCCCCGCCTGCCCATTTCCTGCTGGAACGTCCCTGCATTCCAAGGCTGTGGAAGCTCCATCAGCAGAAAATTGGCCTCCCCCGGCGTAACGTCAAGCCCCAGCGCTCGTAAACCATGTATTAGCTTCTCGCGTTCCAAGCGAATCAATTGCAGCGTATCCAGTTCATATTCCCTGCCGCTGCCAAGACAAGCCTCTCCCGCAAGCAGCGCCAGTCCATTGACGCTCCACGTCACCTGCTTGCCTGCCATGGCGCGTATCACTTCGGGGTCGGCAACCGTATACCCGAGCCGCAGGCCCGGTATCGCATAAAACTTGGTCATCGACCGGACAATGATCGTCCGCGGATAGTCCTGCAGTTCCGGCATCAACGTCTGTCTGTCCTCCGGCGGAATGAAATCGATAAAGGCCTCATCCAGCACCAGCCAGGTCCCTTCTTGCTCAGCGCATGCCGCCAGCTCGCGAATATCCTCCAGGCTGTACTGAACCCCGTTCGGATTGTTCGGCTGTCCCACAAATACGAGATCCGTGCAGGCGATCAGTTCCATCATATCTGCCTTGTCCGCACGCCAGTCCCGCTCCGGCTGACCGCACACGGAGCGAATGTCCGAACCAAATTTCAAGGACAACTCCCGGTATTCGGAAAAACAGGGATCGACCACGCCGACCGTTCGAGGCTGCAGGCCCAGCAGCAACAGTGCCATGCACTCTGCAGCTCCATTTCCGACAAGAATGCGCCGGTCATCGGTGTTCAATTCCTCTGCGAGCAGCCTCTTGAATTCGCGGTGCCCCGGATCCGGATAACGAATCACCGCGCTCATCCCTTCTTGTAACGCTGCCATGACCCCTTGGGGCGGTCCCAACGGGTTAATATTGGCGCTGTAATCCAGAAAAGCCGAGGCTGCCCTTCCATATGCAGCCGCCGCCGTCTCCACGTCCCCGCCGTGTCCGTACACCTCGATCAAAGGTTGGTTATTATCGCTCATAAGGGCTCCTCCTGTTCCATGCCCATGGCTCTTGCAAGCCCCGCCGTTATGTAATGCCATCATTATGTCGCTACCGTCCCTGACTCGTCAACATGGAATGCTTTGTCTCTGCCTTCAAATTGGTTTACAATAGTCTGGAAGCACCACATTTTGAATTGTGACGACGGAGGATGCTATGCTATTTATCGATAATCAGGGGATTCACGACCCATCCATCAACCTAGCGATTGAAGAATATGCGCTTAAGCACTTGTCCATGGACGAGAGCTACCTTCTCTTTTATATCAACAAGCCTTCCATCATCATCGGAAAGCATCAGAATACGATCGAAGAGATCAACCAGGAATACGTTCGCGACAACAACATCCAGGTTGTGCGCCGGCTGTCCGGCGGCGGAGCCGTGTACCACGATCTCGGCAACCTGAATTTCAGCTTCATTACGAAGGACGACGGCCAGTCGTTCCACAACTTCCTGAAGTTCACGCAGCCGGTCATCGATTTCCTGCAAAAGATGGGCGTGCCAGCCGAGCTCAGCGGCCGGAATGACCTGCAGGTCGGCGAGAAGAAAATTTCGGGGAACGCTCAGTTCTCGACGCGGGGACGCATGTTCAGCCACGGCACGCTCATGTTCGATCTGAATCTGGATGACGTGCAGGCCTCGCTGAATGCCAATCCGGAAAAATTCAAATCCAAGAGCACCAAGTCCGTGCGCAGCCGCGTAGCGAACATCAAGGAGCTGCTTGGCACCGACATGACCATTGAACAGTTCCGCGCGGAGCTGCTTCGCTCGATCTTCGGGATGGAACCGGATCAAGTACCGCAATACGTGCTTCAGGAGAAGGATTGGGAGATCATCAACCAGATTTCGAAGGAACGCTACCAGAATTGGGATTGGAACTACGGGCTGTCCCCTGAGAGCAACGTGAAGCATGCGAGGAAGTTCCCGGTGGGCATCATCGATATCCGCATGGACATCCGTGAAGGGCATATCGGAGAGATTAAAATTTACGGCGATTTCTTCGGCGTCGGCGATGTCGCGGATATCGAGAATCTGCTTCGCGGCAAACGGTACGAAGAAACGGCGGTGCGCACCGCGCTATCCGGCATCGACGTCAAGCATTACTTCGGCAACCTCGAGCTCGACGATCTGATCGGCCTCATCTTTCTTGAGGAATAGATCCGGCTGAAATCTAAATAAGCCTCTCGCCCCGTATGCATTGCATAAGGGCGGGAGGCTTTTTCATTGTAAAACTGCATATCCCGGATTTAAGAAGCCATAAACACGTACCAAACAAGGGCCAGCGTCAGCACAATGCAGGCATTCTCTACGGTGCGTCCCCATTTGCTTCCGGTGCTCATGATCTTCAGCTTGATTCTCCATTTGAACGGAGGAAGCGGACGGATTCCGCGGTTGGTCAGCGCATCTGCGAGCAAATGAATCGAGTAGGATAAACCGCCGGCAAACCATAAGCTTTCCCCGCCGATCTTGCCCTGTGACGCAAAATACAGCAGGCCCGTCCATCCGGCTGCGGCATAGACGGTATGGGTTAACCCCCGATGGGTCACCAAGGAGCCTGCAATCAGCACGCTGCCTGCGATCGTATTCCATGGGCTGAAGCCCTGCCCGAAGGAAATCAGTCCCAAGCCGATCAGGAACATGACGACATGGCGCAGCGTCCGGCTCGGCAGGTACGAAACAACCCCGATCAGCCCGGCCAGGGCGATATTCCAAGGCGCATACTCCTTGCCGTAGAATACGACGAATATGGCAGCGCCAATCATCGCCAGCTGTAGAATTCGCAGCAGCCCGGAAGGAATCGCCTTGCGCACCAGCAGGGAGTTGGGCTCGTCGATGTCGGGAAGCAGCGAGCTGACCAAAGCCACTGCCGCGGCAGGCAACGTGACAGGCACTCCGCTCATGCCCATGACGGATAACGTGACCCCTGTGCTGATAATCAAATGAGCTCTGCCCATCATGATGACATTCTTCCTTTCTAAGCTCAATGCTGACTATGGAATCGATGGATCGCTTGCTGATCTCCACGTCCGATAGCCCAGGGTCATGAGAATATACGTTCGGTTCATTAGTATAGCAAAATCATCCTCTTTTTGTCTACCCCTTCCACTTTTGCAGGCTTAAAAATGGTTGTCCGATCCGCTCATATGGGATACAATTTGATCACTTGCCCATGGCTTACGCCCGGGGACGAAAGTACGGGAAGCTGCAATTTGAGTTTCGCATCATCGGAAAGGATGACTACCTAGTGAATCGCTCACGTATCGCCGACATCAGCCTGCTTCTGGTTGCCATGATGTGGGGATCCACGTTCCTCATCGTTCAGTATGCGGTGCGCGTCCTCCCGCCTATGGCCTTTAATTCGGCCCGCTTTCTGGGAGCGGCCCTGCTCCTCGCATTGATTATCACCCTCTTTTACCGGAATCAGTGGAAGCTAATATCCGGCAGGATGCTGCTGCATGCTTGCCTGCTCGGTCTTTTTTTGTTTATCGGCTATGCCTTTCAAACGGCGGGCCTTCTGTACACGACCACGTCCAATGCAGGTTTCATTACCGGCTTGTCCGTCGTGCTGGTGCCTTTCATATCGTACGCGCTGTTAAAGCACTCCATCTCCAGATTCACTTGGATCAGCGCCTTGCTTGCTGCAGCGGGCCTGTACCTGCTCACCTTCGCCGGATCCGGCATGAGCCTGAACAAGGGCGATGTGCTCGTATTCGTTTGCGCCATCGGTTTTGCGCTCCATATCGGTTATACGGGCGTTTATGCCGGCCGATATCCCTCCCTGCTGCTGGCAGCGCTCCAGATGGCCGTCGTTGGGGTATTCAGCCTGATAGCTTCCGCTTTAACCGAACATGTGGGCCATGCAGCGGATCTGATGGAGAAGCTGACCGAGCCAAACGTGCTGTGGGCGCTCGCTGTATCCATCGGCCCTACCAGCGCATTCGCCTTCTGGATCCAAACCGTCTGCCAAAAATACACGATGCCGTCCAGGGTAGCCATCATCTATGCAACGGAGCCCGTATTCGCGGCACTGACGGGAATTCTGTTTGCCGGAGAACGGCTTACGCTTTTCGGCGGCATCGGTTGCCTGTGCATTTTGGCGGGAATGGTGATTGCGGAATTGAAGTCTGCGCCACAGAAGGTACAATAGAGTTATAGACAGAGACAGAATCAAAAAGGAGAGATACCCATGACAACTTACAAATTGATGGCCATCGACATTGACGACACCCTGATCAATGACGATAAGGAAGTAACCCCAGGCGTCCAGCGGGCGCTTGAGCAAGCGGTCGCCCACGGCGTCGTCGTGACGCTGGCAACCGGACGTGCCTATGCGTCAGCCCAGGCGATTGCCCGTCAAACCGGACTCAACGTTCCCATCATCACCTACCAAGGTGCCTTGATCAAAAACCTGCTCGACGAAAAGGTTCTCTATGAACGCTTCGTTCCCGTCGACGCTGCCGTAAAGCTGTTTGAATACTGCGTGGAGCACAATCTGCATCTGCAAACCTACATCGATGACAAGCTGTATGCCCGCGAAGAGAATCAGAAGCTGATCGATTACTGCGCCCTGAACCGGACGCCTTATTATATCGAGCCTGATTTTATGACGATGGTTCGGAAACCGACACCGAAAATGCTCATTATTGACGATCCCGACTATCTCGATGAACTGATCCCTATATTCCGCGAGCTGCTCGGCGATGAAGTGCATATTACCAAATCCAAGCCGCATTTTCTGGAGTTCATGCATAAGGAAGGCACGAAGGGACATGCGCTGACCTTCCTGGCCGATCATTTTGGCTGCGACCTCAAGGAAACCATCGCTGTCGGCGACTCCTGGAACGACCACGAAATGCTGGAGGCAGCCGGACTTGGCGTCGCTATGGGCAATTCGATTGAGCCGCTTAAGGCGATTGCCGATTACGTTACGTTGGGGAATAACGAAGACGGCGTGAAGCATGTCATTGATAAATTCGTGCTCAACCAAGGTTAATACGAACAATAACTAGCTGCGCAAACAAGCCTCCATGATATTCATGGGGGCTTGTTCCTGTCCATAAACCGGGCCAATGCGGTGCCCAAACCGTTTCCTTGGGAAACGCAAGGCCGCCGCGACCTGTCGATCATTCCCGATCCGGGTTAAATGTTAGAATCGGCTTCAGAAGAGCCGCATCGTCGAACTCCAGCAAGCCTACCTCCATGCACAGCTCCATCAGCTTATGAATGCCGTTGAATTGCTGCAGATTTCGTTGATGAATGACCGACAACGCTTCGCGGACCAATTTTTTGGCCTGCTCAATGCTCTGATGCTCCACGGCCTGAATAATCTCCTTGATGCTCTCCAGGTAATATACGGTCCGCCTCAGCGAGCGAATCAGCAAAATCTGCCGGACATGTGAAGGACTGTACAGCCGATATCCATTCTCGGGGTTGCGATCGGGAGTGATCAAGCCTTCCTTCTCCCAGTGACGAATGGCGGACGACTCCACGTTGGTCAATTCGGCAACTTCGCCGATCGTCATATGCGCCTTCAGCTTTTTATCCCTGATGCTGTCAAGCCCGGGATTCTCAAGCAGGGCAAGCGTTTCGTCCGCAATGGTCTTTTCATGCTGCAGTTTGACCTGCTCCCCGTTCACGAGCCAAAGGGCTTCATCCATCTCCCTCTTCTGGATATGGCGAATCACATCATAGGTTACGGCATAACCGAACCCGGGGAACATGGCCCGCAGACACCGGAAGTAGGCGAGATGCATCTTCGTGTATAGACGGTACCCCTTCTCGTTCCGCTCAGGTGAGGGCACCACTCCCCAAGATTCGTAATGCCTTAAAGCACTCGTGCTGATATGCAGCTCTTTGGCGATGTCTTTCGGCTTGTAGTAATGCATGCCGTCCCCTCCCCGACCACGATTGAGAACCTACTTTACCAGAATCGCGGGCCATTGGCAAACCTTAAATTAAAACATTAAAGTGCTTTGATAAGGTTTGTGCAGCATCAACAAGAGTGCTGGCGAATTCGCCGCCCGGCAGCTTCCCACTTGCATCAATGTAGTATATTGGTTGGTGTAGAGGCAAGTTGAATTTATTCTTAACAGCGGGAGGGGCTGATCATGATGAATATGCACATAACCGAGGAAGTTCCACAGCTTAAGGAATATATCGATCTCCGATTCGATGCAGGGCTGCCTGAGGTCGAGGAATCGATCGCAGAGACGGCTCTCAACCGCAGCCTGCTCTCCGTCCTTGCCCGGGACGGCAATGACCGGCTGATCGGTATGGGAAGGGTGATCGGCGACGGCGCTTTGTATTTTCAACTGGTAGATGTTATGGCCGCGGCATCCTATCGGGATCAAGAGCTTGAAGATACGATCGTGTCCGAACTGCTCGCCCGCCTGAAAAAAATAGCGTCAAGCGGAGCCGAGGTCACCTTCATCACGGACGTTCCCGGAATCAAGCTGTATCAACAGGCCGGCTTCAAGCTGCTGTACCCTGAACGATACGGCATGGCCGGATCTGTCTGAGTGAAATCCCTTCAGCGACTTAAAGCGGCCATCCTGCCGTATGTTCACGCTATAGGTCTCTGCTTGGGAGCCGCCGAGCCGCACACATGGCCGGACTACTCCATATTTTCACTATTCAATTTCACGGTCATCCCTGCCACCGCCACACGGACTCCCTCCGGCAGAGGCAGCTCTTTCCGAACGTCGACGTCATGCGACATATGGGTATACACCGTTTGGCGAGGTTTCACCTCGGCGAGCAACTCTGCCGCTTCCTTCATGTCATAGACGGAGCGGGTCTCGAATTGGGCGGTTTCATGAACAAAGCTGGTTCCCAGCACCAGGAGATCCACGCCTTTCAGCGGCTCCTTTTCCTTCGGGCTGAGATCAATCGAATCCGAATTGTATACCCATATGTACCCGTCCTTCTGGAACCGGTAGGCGTAGGAGTACCCGTTTTTGCCATGGTTTACTTTCCAGCACGAAATCTCCCAGCCAGCCAATGTAAATCCATCATCGACTGGCGTCATCTCCATCTGCCGCGGAAGCCACGGATACTGGCGGACAATCTGGTCCAGCACCTCGGCTGGGGCGTATAGCCGGCCTTTTTCCCTCTGCCATCTGCAGGCATCGCTCCATTCCGGAAGGCCTCCGATATGATCAAAGTGGGCGTGCGTAATCAGCATATCGCTCATTTTCCGAATTCCGAACCCCTCCATCATGCCGCGCCAATCCGGACCGCAGTCGATCATAAAGGACGTTTCGCCGCACTGCACCATCACCGAGGAGCGCAATCGCCGGTTCACGCCCGTATTCCTCGCTTCCGTGCATACCTCGCAATCGCAATATACCCGCGGGACGCCCATCGCATCCCCGGTTCCCAGAAAAGTTAATGTATCTCCGCTCACACGCATCCCCCATTTTTATGTATTGATTCCTTCACAGTTAAGCAAACCTTGTCCCTTTATTGTATTAGCGCACGAAGAAAAAAACAAAGACCGCCGGGCTCATCCCGGACGGTCTTTCGTCATTCCTGCCATACGATACGTTTATGATAGCAATTCATTAAGCAAACGAGGGCTTATTATCGTCAACAGCTCCGCTGATGACCTTGACGTACTTCTTATCCACACCTTCCACGGAAGGACCGACATATACACTGCTCTTGCTTGAGCGTCTGACCGAGCGCTTCCGGGATTTCAGCGTACTCATCATCGGTACGGGCCCCCGAACCACCCAGCTGCTGCCATTGGCGGACCCCTGCGGATGACCTGACGTTCTCTTCTTCTCATTCCTGCTCACGACGAATCCCCTCCAACTAAATGCCTGATGGTACGAAGCAGCTCACGATTCTGTTCCACAACCTCCGCGAGATCTTCATCCGTAAGAATCTCATGTCCCGTAAAATGCACGGACAATACATGATTTACACCTAAAGGATAGCAGAACACATACACCTGCGCAACTTCCTCTTCGTGATAAAATGCCCATTTTCCACTATTATAGACATCGATCACGTAAATCGACTGGTTGCTTGGCGAATGATCCTTTTTCCCATCGAACGGGAAATACCGTCCTTTACCTACATTACCCCCAATTTGGGCAATGCCCTCATCCCTTCGTCCCCAAAAGGCTGCGCCGGTCACCCGGAAATCCCCTGCAGCCGGCGGGAGCAAGGAGTTTCGGACGGCTTCACTCAGTGCATGATATTTTTCCGCTTCATCGCTCACATGCACGTTTCGGTTATATTCCCAGAAAAAATGCAGCACGCTTTGTTTGCGTCTCAGCTCCGCATCCTTCTGTTCAATCAATGTGCTCGGGTTGTTATAGAATCCTTCAGTTTCGATCGCGCTCAGAATATGCCCGCAGGCGACATCGACGGCAGATTTGTAATCATCGTCGCTTCGAAGCTCGTATTCGAGCAGCGTAATGCCCTGCAGGTCGGAGAGTAGGTGATAATCCTTAACGATCACGTCTTGAACGGAACTGCTGTCTGCCTCTACCTGATCCGGAATGATGCAGTATACCCTTCGCCGTCCGAGCCTTCCCCAGTACAGCCCCATCTCAAACAACGTGTTGTCGCGGGTAACAAATACATGTTTGCCTCGAATGAGCGCCACATCATCCGGAGAAAAGACGAACACACCAAAATCACTGGACGCCAGCTGCTTCTCCAAAGCTTCCATCGTATACATATTCGCCCCGAACGTACCCCCGTACCAAGGCGTCACTTGGGCGGAGCGTTTGATCTGTTCGTGGATCGCCCTTGCATACTTAATGGCCTCTCTGGAAGAACCTATGAATAAATTCGGCTTCGGTATGGTCATAGGCACATCCTATTCTCCCTTTGTTATACATTTTAGTCTTATTCGACCATTATAACAAAGTTGCCTATTTTTGGGTGAAAATTATGGCAGGCGCATGTTGGTATAGTATATGCTACGGTTTCAAAACAGACCCCATAAATAACCATGCACCCGTGTCCCGATCTTCAATGGCAAAGAAAAAAGGGCGGTTGATCTTCATGGCGATCGGCTCGGTAGGCTCGGCGCTTTCCGTTATTCCCACCGCTGTAACAGCTGCGGCCTTTGTCCCTTTTTCGCTGACATCGACAATCGTCTGGTGTGTGACATGATCGATCCAAAATCCATCTCCTTGTTCGGCCATTTTGCTAAAATCAGCCTCGGCCGCGTCGAATGCCTTGACCATGCCAAGGCTCTTAAGGGCATCCGGAAGCTCGAAGCTCTGCTCCGCCTTAAACTTGGGCAGACTGAGCTGAACCGTTTCGAACGAGTAATCGCCTTTCCAGACAGAGGCATCCTTCCACAGCTGCCGATGCAGCTTATCGATCGTGGAGGATTCCTTCGGCAGGATGACCAGCATGTGCATGCGGCCATCTCCATATGGAATTCGGATGGCCTGCCAGGACTCTCCTTCTTTATAGCTGTATCTATCTTCCCTCTTCATCATAGGGACTTGTTGAATGGTGCCGTCAGATCGCGTAAATTCTTCATCCACGGTATTTGCCGGATCAAATTCATCCGTCCACCCGCCGTTGAAATATATGGCATTGATCAGGACCGCAACGCCGCCTGGCGGCTCATGATATATCTTAGGGATCATGCCACTGGTTTTGTCTTTCACCCATTGGTTAATTGCATGCATCGCGTCCTCCTGCTGAAGGTCCGTCTCCCTGACCTCCGCGCCGTAACTGTCCTTTACGGCTTCCGCATAAGCCTCCTTCAGCTTAAGGCCTGGCCGGTGCCAAACGGAATTGGCCACGTTCAGCACAACGCCGCCTCCATTCTCCAGCAAGGAGCGCAGCTGGCGGTTGCCTTCATTGATGCCTGCATCATTCATGCCCCTCCAGCCCAGCATATCGGCCATCTCGGCAGCCGTATCGCCCGCAGTCCCGTTATAAGCCAGTGCCAAGGCCTGCGTGATGCTGTATGGAGAAATAATCAGGTTATCGCTCGTGTACTCAGGGTTATCCGATAACGTCTGGTGCAACCGTAAACCAAAATCATTCTGCGCTTTCACCATGCCGGCATCGACCTTGCCTAATACCTCTTTGCGTTCCTGCGCCGACAATTCCTTCACTTGGGTCTGCTTATGCGCAATGCCCTGCGATTCCACTGGCTGGATCCCGCTGTCCTGAGCACAGGCGGTAAGCCCAACAAGCAAACATAGGCCTGTGAGTATCTTTTTTTTCCGCATTACCTTGTCCCCCTTCAATGCCAGATTTTTGATCTATCTGCTATTGACGGAATCAACACTCCTAATGTTTCATATAAAGGATCATTTATCCAAATTCAGTTGGCAATCCACTTCATCACCGCTACAATGAATAGATAGTTCCAGCAACATACCTAAAAAGACATGCAGAGCGAAAGGAATTTCCACATATGCAAAAAATTCGTCTTGAAGGCAACAAAGTGACGCTGCGATCCAGGAAACCCGAGGATACCCCTGTTCTATATAATCTGATCTATGGCACGAAGAACCCGGAATGGAAAAAATACGACGCCCCCTATTTTCCGCTCAAGCAGATTTCCTACGAAATTTTTGAAACGCAGTGGAATGCCGACTTCGAAACCGATCAATTTCCGAGCGATCTGCTCATCGAAGTCGAGGGCACAACGATTGGCATCGTCACGTTCTATTGGGAGCATGAGGCCTCGCGCTGGCTGGAAGCCGGCATCCTGATTTATGACCCGGGCCGTTGGAGCGGCGGGTACGGTACGGAAGCACTGTCATTGTGGGTAGATTGCCTGTTCCAAAATCTCACCATCGCCCGTGTCGGCATTACGACCTGGTCCGGCAATCCGCGAATGATGCGCTGTGCGGAAAAGGTGGGCATGCAGCTCGAAGGCCGTATGCGAAAGTGCCGGTATTACGACGGCGTCTATTACGACTCCATTCGCATGGGCATTCTGCGAGAAGAATGGGAAGCGCGCAAAGCAACCGTTATAGAGCCAGATGGTACGGAATAATCTGTATACGTGGCATATTTGCAAAATAGGAGGCGTCATTCAGACGACTGCTAATGTTCTGTACGTACAAATAAGCGAGCCAGTCAGGATAGGTATCCTGAACGGCTCGCTTTATCTCTTTTTTGTCGCCGACGGGCCATGTATGAAACGCAACTCAGCACGCGACGAACCCTCATGAACCTATTAATCGCTCCATATTCCACCAGGCATCACAGCCCTGCCAGCACCTGATACCAAACCCCTCGCTTCGAATACAGCGTCTCGCGCACCTGGTCCCATCCGCCCAGATACTCGATATCGAATAGCCCCGGCGGGTTGACAAACCGCTCCTTCGTCTGTTCAAACACCGATTCCTCGACGGGACGGAAGCCATGCTTCACGAAGATGTTCTGCGCTTCCGGCGTACGCAAGTACTCCACAAAAGCCGCCGATACATCCTCAGTGCCGTGTTTCTTAGCAAACCGCTCCACGACTGCGGCCGGATTCTCGATCAGCATCGTATGCTGCGGTACAACAATGTCATACTGGACGCCTTGGGCAATCCGGGCAAGCAGCTCGTTCTCATACGTAACGATCACATCCCCGACCCCGTATTCAAATGCCGCCATCGAAGCCCGCCCGCTTTTATCGAGCGACTCCACATTGCGGTGAACCGCTTCAAGGAAGGCTTTCGCTTCGGCAGGATCACGCGTTCCATTCTCTTCCGATTGTTTCAGGCCGGCGCCGTATATCGCGTTGATGTCCCACTGCGCTCCGCCCGAAGTCTTTGGATTCGGATACAGCACCTTGACGTCCGAACGGGTCAGATCGTCGAAATCCCGTATCCCTTTCGGATTTCCAGCGCGGGTACCGAGAACGACAATCGAGCGTGTCACCATGCCGTTATACGGCTGGGATTTCCACTCCTTGTCGACGAGTCCTGCCCTGACGAGTTTATCGACATCCCCTTCCATGGCAAGCAGCGTGACGTCAGCTTCAAACCCGCCCGTAATGGCGCGCGCCTGTGTTCCGGAGGCCTCGTAGGATTCCTGAAAACGAATGGTTTCTCCCGTCTGTGCCTTCCACTCGGTTTGAAAAGCGGGGATAATCTCGGACAACGCATCCCTGGCCACGCTGTACGCGCCCAGCACGATCGTTCGCTCGCCCGGCTGCGACACCGCATCTTCATTGACGGGCTGATCATCGGCACATCCTGCGATAAGCAAACTGAAGAGAAGCGCCATGCCCACTTGCAGGAATGAGGTTCGTTTCATATTCAAGATCCGCATGAATCCACTTCCCTTCGTTATTTTAGCATCATCAGATCATAATCGGCATCGGATCGACCTTCAGGCGATTTTCCTCGATCCAGCTGTGCTCGTCGTTAAAGAGGTATGCCCGGTGAACGAGGACGCGGACCTCTTGGCCCGGTTGCAGCGTTTCCTTCTCCAGCGACCGGTAGGTGATCAGTTTATGTCCCTTGACCTCCACCTCCACCAGCCACTCGCTGCCGCGGAAATGCAGATGGCGGACGATCCCCGTCTCCGTGGCGGACAGCACGCTGAAATCATGCTCGCTTCCAATCTCGATATATTCCGGGCGAATTAATGCGCGCGTCGCATTCTTGTTAGCGGCTGCCTCAAATCCCTTCAGCTCGGCAGCGCTAGAAATGACGGTAGACTCGCCTATGAAGGAAGCGACAAACGGCGTCTTCGGCTCCTTGTAAATATCCCAAGGCGTCCCCTTCTGCTCGACGCGCCCCTGATTAATGATCATGATTTCGTCCGCGACTTCAATCGCCTCATCCTGGTCATGCGTAACAAAAATCGACGTGATGCCGACCCGCTCGATCAGCTCGCGAAGCCAGGAGCGCAGCTCTTGGCGGATCTTCGCATCAATCGCGGCGAACGGTTCATCCAATAAGAGCAGCTGCGGCTCGGGCGCAAGCGCTCTGGCAAAGGCTACGCGCTGGCGCTGTCCGCCCGATAACTGGTGCGGGTAGCGGCTCTCGAAGCCTTTCAAGCCCGTCAGTTCCACCAGCTCCATCACCCGGTCTTTGATTTTGGCCTTGGCGGCCTTCTTCACCTTCAAGCCGAAAGCGATGTTGTCAAACACGGTCATATGCTTAAACAAGGCATAGTTCTGGAACACAAAGCCGATGCCGCGCTCCTGAGGCGGCAGGTCATTGACCACTTGGCCATGAAAGGAGATTTGTCCGGAATCCGGATTCTCAAGCCCGGCCAGCATGCGCAGGATGGAGGTTTTACCGCCTCCGCTGGGCCCCAAAAGCCCGATCAGATGTCCCTTTTCAATCTCGAAGCTGACATTCTTGACGGCGTGAAACGTACCGAAATGCTTGTTCAAATCGCGAACTTCCACATGCATATCAATGCACATCCTTTCTTTTTTTGGCCCATTCCATCAGCAGCAAGAGACCTACGGAGAAGGCGGCCAGTACCAGCGCCACTCCATTCGCCGCAGCCACGTTGAAATTCTCCACGTCCTGATACACAAGCGTCGTCGCCGTCTGGGTTTTGTTCATAATGTTGCCGGAGACCACCAGTACGGCGCCGAACTCGCCCAATGAACGGGCTACCGTGAGCACCAGGCCGTATACGACGGCCCACCGGATGGAGGGCCACGTTACTTTCACGAACGTGGTCCACCCGTAAGCCCCAAGCGTCGATGCCGCCTGCTCCTGATCGTTTCCGATCTCCTGCAGGACGGGCATCACCTCGCGAACCATCAGCGGGAACGTGACGAAGAGCGTCGCAATCACCATGCCGGGGAACGCATACACCACCTTAAACCCGATCCCTTCAAAAAAACCGCCGATGATGCTGTCGGGTCCCAGCAGCAGCACAATCATCAATCCGCCGATGACCGGCGAAACAGCGTAAGGCAGATCGACAATGCTGTTCAGAATGCCCTTGATCTTTCGGCTGAGCCAATTTGCCCGCACCAGATACAGCGCCATCATGATGCCAAACAACGCATTCAAAAAAGTAACGAATACCACAATCAGGCCCGTCATCATCAGGGCATGCAGGGCTTCCGGCCTGAACAGACCCTCCGCAAACCCGTCCAGCCCCTTATCGAACGCACCGATCGCGATTCGGGACAGGGGAATGATCAGCAGAATGACAAATACGGCATACGTAAGTCCGATCCATAATCGTTTCAAGCTCGTCTCCCCCTCTGCTGCACGGCATTGATCACCCAGAGGATGATGAAGGAGAGCGTAAGTAGCAGAATCGATACGGCAGCCGCTCCGGCCGGATTATCGCTCTCCACCTCGCCAAAAATAAATACCGAAGCGATCAGCGTCCTGCCTGGAATGTTGCCGGCCACCAGGACAACGGCGCCGAATTCAGCCAATGCCCTCGAGAAGGCCAGCATCCCTCCGCTGATAATTCCCGGCAGCATCGAGGGCAGGATAACTTTAAAAAAGGTTCTCGTTCTGGAAGCGCCCATCGTATAGGCGGCCTCTTCCTCCAGCGGATCCAGCTCTTCCAGCAGCGGCTGAACCGCCCGGATTACAAACGGGAACGTGACAAACAGCATGGCGACCACGATCGCGGGCTGATGGAACACAATTTCAAAGCCGAGCTTCTCCGCCAGGCCTCCAAGCAGGCTCCCCGGCCCAAGCAGCAGCAAAATCATCAAGCCGCCAACGGCCGTCGGCAGCGCAAAGGGCAGATCCACCAGACTGTTCAGCAGCGTCCTTCCCGGAAATCGATACCGTATGAGCACCCAAGCAATCATCGTTCCGATAAGCACGTTGATGAAAGTAGAGATTAGGCCCAGTTTAATGGTAAGCAGCACGGCCTTCCAGGCGATCGGATCCATTACGCTTTCCGCAAAATGGCCCCATCCCGCAGAGAATGATTGCACATACACCCCAAAGATCGGCAGTACGATCAAGGCAAGAAAATAAAGCAGTACAGTGCTTCGAAAACCCCAAGTCCAACCTTTATGACGAATCCATGTTGTCATCTCGTATCCCTCCCGCCTCCGGATGGCATTCCGGTCGACTCCTCCACAAACCATCTTTATATTTCCTATTTGTATACTTGGTTTTACTTTACACATACTTTACCAAAAGCTGAATCCGATCGTCAATCCATCTTTTGCACTTTATCGGGTAAAATAAAAGAAATGGAAAAAGTTGAGGAGGTTATTGAGATGCTGTATACCGGTGAATTGGCTACGCAAGGACGCGATGAGATGAGGGATATTACAAGGGAGATCCACTCTTTTGTGAAACAAAGCGGAGTCCAGCAAGGAACGGTCCTGATTTATTGTCCGCATACGACGGCGGGAATCGCCATCAACGAAAACGCCGATCCCGATGTGAAACGGGACGTGCTGATGTCTTTGGATGAGGTCTATCCATGGAATCATCCCAAGTATCGCCATGCGGAGGGCAACACGGCCTCCCACCTTAAATCGATCACCTGCGGCCCTTCGCAGACCGTGATCATTCAGAACGGGCACCTGCTTCTTGGACGCTGGCAGGGGATTTACTTCTGCGAATTCGACGGGCCGAGGCAGCGCCAATATCATGTGAAGATCATGGAAGGATAAAACCGGCAACGGATGCCGACAGTCAAGCGAATGAAATAAAAGCACAAAAAGCAGACAGGTGCATGCAAGGGAGCGCGGACCTGTCTGTTTTATGGTTCATTAGGTGATTGACGTTTCAACGCTAGGCCGTTGTAACGGATTGAAGTGTCAAGCTGCACGTCTTGGCAGCATGTAAACATCAGACCCTGCTGTACAGACTCCGGCATAACACTTTGATATGGGTAAGAGCGGCTGGTTTAATCTCATCAAAACCGATTCTGTCCTGAATATAATATGATATAAATCCATGCAGCGACAAAAACAAAGTCAGCGGAACGGTTCGCCGTTCTTCCTCACTGTAATTCTCCTCCAGCAAATACTGACGCACCAGCATAGCAAACATTTCAAAACAGCGTCCCTGCTCAGAGCGACAGTAGGACAGCAGCTCTTCGTCCCGGATCATGAACATGATTTCGTACTGGTAAGGATTATCCAGACCGAAACGAACGAATTCCAGCATCAGCTGCTCCAGCTTCGATACCCCGTCACAGGGAGGCTTTACCGAGACCTCCAACAGCAAATCATTTAGATCATTAAAGTCCTTCATGACAATGGCGTAGAATAGCTCCGCCTTTTCCTTAAAGTGATAATACAAGGAGCCGTGGCTATAACCCAAATGCTGTCCGATGCTTCGCATCGAAATGGCCCTGTATCCTTTGGTTATGAACAAATGCCTGGCTGCTTCCAGTATCCGCTCTCTCGACAACTCGCGTTCGACTGCTCTTCTTGCCATATTATTTTATTCCCCTTCAATAAAATAAAGCCGCTCTCCCTCCGTGATCAAGGACTGCCCCTGTGTCAAATCCACCATCCAAGTCATAAAGCTCTCCGCATCACCATCGAGCGGCAAGCAGGTCAAAGTCACCGTGTCGGCAAAATTTGTCTCTCCCATGCGTACGTTCCGGTTACGAAGCTCGTTCTCCACCTTACCCAGCCAGGTATAATCCAGCTCCACGAAAATCTCCCGGTGAAGAACCCTTGTAATCGGTTCGCCTGACTCGATCGCAGCCACGGCTCCGTCGGTGTACGCCCGGATTAACCCGCCCGCACCCAACATAATGCCCCCAAAATAACGCGTGACCACGATAGCTACATTCTTCCGCCCCTGATTGCGGATCACCTCGAGAATCGGCTTGCCGGCCGTTCCACTCGGTTCCCCGTCATCCGATTGCTTCTGAATCTCATCCCGCTCGCCAATCATGTAAGCGGAACAATTGTGCGTAGCATTCCAATGTTTTTTCTTGATCTCTTCAATAAAAGCGACGGCTTCCTCTTCGGTCTCTACCGGCATCACATGCCCGATGAAACGCGATTTCTTGATGACGATCTCCTTGGAGCCCGCCTGACGCACCGTTTTGTAACGATCCAGCATGAAACAACAACCACCTCTATATTGCCAAGAAAGCAGTCCACGGCAATGATATGCCAGCGGACTGCTTCCTTCAGCGTCTTGCGTCTAATCCAATGAAAGTGTCGGGTTATTCGGAAAGTCTAGCTTCCAATTCGGCCTTCTCTTTCTCGTACCCAGGTTTGCCGAGCAGCGCGAACATATTTTTCTTGTACGCCTCTACGCCCGGTTGGTCAAACGGGTTGACACCCAACAGATAGCCGCTGATACCGCAGGCCTTTTCGAAAAAGTATACCAGATATCCGAACGAATAGGGAGTGAAATCTGGAATTGTCACAATCAAATTCGGAACTTGTCCGTCTGTATGGGCCAGCATGGTGCCTTGGAACGCCTTTTTGTTGACAAAATCCAATGTTTTCCCGGTCAGGAAGTTCAATCCGTCCAGATCGTCCGGATCCGATTCGATCGTAATATGCTCGGATACGTTCTCCACCTGAATGACCGTTTCGAAGATGTTGCGGCTGCCTTCCTGGATGAATTGACCCATGGAGTGCAGATCGGTAGAGAAATCGACGGATGCCGGGTAAATCCCCTTATAATCCTTCCCTTCGCTCTCGCCGTACAGCTGCTTCCACCATTCCGATACAAAATGCAGGGAAGGCTCATAGTTCACCAGGATCTCGATGCCTTTGCCTTTACGGTAAAGCGCGTTGCGAACCGCTGCGTATTGGTAAGCCTCGTTCTCGGCAACGTTCGGGCTGCTGTACTCCTTGGAGGCGTCAGCCGCGCCCTGCATCATCTCTTCGATATTGATGCCTGCCGTCGCGATCGGAAGCAGACCTACTGCGGTCAGCACGGAATAACGTCCGCCCACGTCGTCAGGAATGATAAAGGATTCGTAGCCTTCCTCGGTTGCCAGCTTCTTGAGGGCGCCCTTCGCTTGATCCGTCGTAGCGTAAATGCGTTTACGCGCTTCTTCCTTGCCGTATTTCTTCTCCAGCTCCGCACGGAAAATACGGAAAGCGATGGCCGGCTCCGTCGTTGTGCCGGATTTGGAGATGACGTTGACGGAGAAGTCTTTGCCTTCGATCAACTGAAGCAGATGCGAAACATACGTGGAGCTGATGTTGTTGCCCGCAAAGTAGATTTCCGGCGTCTTGCGCTGGTCCTTCGACAGCTCGTTATAGAACGAATGCGACAGCATTTCGATGGCTGCGCGCGCTCCCAGGTAGGAGCCTCCGATTCCGATTACGATCAGAACGTCCGAGTCGCTTTGGATTTTGGCGGCCGCTTTCTGGATGCGGGAGAATTCCTCTTTATCGTACTGAGTCGGCAGGTCGATCCAGCCCAAATAATCGGAGCCGGCTCCCGTACCGTTATGTAACTGTTCATGAGCTGTGCGGATCGGCTCAGCGAAATAATCAACTTCATGCTGATTGACAAAGGTCAGTGCTTTACTGTAATCAAACTTGATTTTTTTAGACATGCCTTAAACCTCCTGTGAATTTAGAAATAGGATACTTTAATTTAATAAAGACCGCAAGTTTCACGGGCCAACTGTCATCTATTCTTCATGCGCGGGACTCCTTCTCCCTTCCATTCCCTGCAAAGACTGGCTTCGTTTCGGGAACCCGTGCTAAGATAGAGTGGATCAGGAATCCATAATCGAAGGTGATATAGACTATGAAAAAAATCGGGTTTATCGGACTGGGCACCATGGGCGCTCCCATGGCCTCCAATCTGTTAAAGCAGGATTACGATGTAACGGTATATAACCGCACCCACGAGAAATGCCGTCCGCTCGCCGAACAGGGAGCCTCCATCGCGGAGACGCCTCGGGAAGCCGCCGAAGGGCAAGATCTTGTCATTACGATGGTAAGTAACGACCAATCCATCCGGGATGTATTCTACGGAGAGAACGGCCTGCTTGGCTCCCTGACGAGCGGGATGACCGTCATTGACTGCAGCACGATCTCCGAAAGCCTGGTTAAGGAAATTGCCTCCGCCGTTTCCGGCCTCGGCGCCTCCTTCCTGGATGCCCCGGTAACCGGCAGCAAGCCTGCAGCGATTGATGGCACCTTGGTCTTCATGGTTGGCGGTGATGCCGCCGTCATCGAAGCGCAAGCCGACGTTTTTGACACCCTGGGCAAAAAGGTCATTCACATGGGGCCTAACGGAAGCGGCGCCGTGGCCAAGCTCGCGCACAATACGATTGTGGGCATTAACAACCTGGCACTGGCCGAAGGCTTCGCCATCGCCGCGAAATCAGGCATACCGGCAGACAACTTCCTGGAGCTCGTGCAGCTGGGATCGGCAGGCAGCAAAGCGGCCGAGCTGAAGGGACGCAAAATCATCGAAGGCGATTTCAGCAATCAATTCTCGCTGGCCCTCATGCTCAAAGACCTGAAGCTGGCCTCCTCGCTCACCGATGGCGTCGGGATGCCGTCGCCCATGCTGAACCTGGCCAAGAGCCTGTTTCAAGCTGGTGCCAGCGAAGGCTATGGCGATGAGGATCTCTCTGCCGTCGTGAAGTGCTATGAAGCTTGGATCGGTCAGAAAATCGGCGGCCAGCAGCCCTAATGCCAGACAAGCCATGCATCTATAACGGCTCCTTCTTTTTAGTTTTCGGTTCATCCGGACTAGGAAGAAGGAGCTATTTTTTTGACCATTCCATCATTTTCCTCTCGGCAAGAAACTTTTTGCGTTTCACTTCCGTCTACTATGCAAAGGAGGAATTTACAACATGAAATGGACCAAACGATTAAAAGCAATGGCAGCCGCTGTCGTACTAACCGCTGTTCTGTCCCCTGCAATAGCCGTTTCGCCAGCTTCTGCAGCAGTTAAACCATCCGCTACCATTAACAACGTAACCGCAAGTGGCGACGTGCTGATCAGGCAGGGCACCACCTTTGTTACCCTTACCGATCTCAAGCCTCTGGGTAACTACGTCATGAAATACGACAACCAGAAGAAACAGGTGACCATTCAAGGCGATAACCGAACGGTGATTCTCGCGGCCGGAAGCACCAGCATGGAAGTGAACGGCGTTAAGAAGGCGCTCCCTGCAGCCCCGCTGCTGCATAAAGGCAAGACCTTGATTCCCCTAAGGGCCGTTGCCCAAGCCTTCGATGCCAGCGTCTATTGGAACGGCTCTCTAAAAACAGCGTATATCAATAAGGCAGATCCCGATATCATCGCCGACTTAAAGAGCTCCGATCTGGCCACCGCCAGGAACGCTGCAGCCAAGCTTCCTTATTCATCCGAATTGAAGAAACCTGAGCTGGACATGCTGCCCATGGAAATGCAGGGCGTGGACTATTATTTTCCCAAAGGCCAATCCCAACGCTATTTCCTGGTAGATAACGATATCGCCAGCTATTTCGAAATCCGCGGCAGCGTCAAATATTTGAAATGGCAGGGCAAGCTGGATTATTCCGCCAAGGCACCAGCAAACCAAAAGCTGTTCTTCCTGCCTGCGTTAAAAGCGGAGATCGGCAAGCAGCCGGATACGGGCAATTGGACCCTTGCCAAATTCGTATTCCGATACCCTTCCGGCGTCACCAGCTACCGCCTGCTCGATCGCGGCCAAGAATGGGGCGAAGGATACGTAGAGCTTGACAACCGGGCTCCCGGATATAAAGGCGAGATCGTGACGATCCCGGAGGAATAAGTCCATTATATCAACCGCCCTTAACGGCCTGCGTTGACATCCGGCATTGACAGTAAAGGCTCAGAGCCATCGGCTCGAGCCTTTTTGGCATATTCACTGCTTTAGGCGCCGCTTGTCCTCCTACATCGTTGGATAAGAGCAGCAATAATCCGTCACGGTGCGGATTTCCAGCTTGAAGCTTGAATTGCCCGGCACGTTAAAGGTCGCGGGCTCTTGAATCTCCAACCACTCTTGCTCCCCGGGCAGCAGAACACGCAAATCGCCGGACAGGATTTCCATAATTTCAGGGCCGTCCGTGCCGAATTCATAGCTTCCCGGCAGCATGATGCCGAGCGTGACCTTTTCCCCATTCTCCAGCAGCACCGTGCGGCTGGTTACCTTCCCCTCATAGTACACGTTGGCTGCTTTCGTGACGGTCGCATTCTTGAATTGAGACATCGACAACTCTCCTCCTCCAAAATAGGTATGGCTTGATATATGGACGGCACCCGCATGATACGGGTGCCGGAAAATCAATATGGAGTTAAATCAGGGTCTTGTTACAGCAAACCTTTTACGCGGCTAACCACGTTCTCAACGGTAAATCCGTACTCGGCAATGACGCGGTCGCCAGGAGCGGAAGCGCCAAACGTGTTGATGCCGAGAATGTCGCCTTTGTCGCCAACGTAACGCTCCCATCCGAACGGATGAGCCATTTCAATGGCAAGACGGGCTTTAACGTCAGGAAGCAGCACGGAATCTTTGTAAGCCTGATCCTGGCTGTCGAACAGATCCCAGCTCGGCATGCTGATGACGCGTACAGCAATGCCTTCTTCGGCCAATGCCGCTTGTGCTTTAACGGCAAGCTGAACCTCGGAACCCGTTGCAATGATTTGAGCCTGCACGTTTCCATCCTTCGCGTCGGAAACAACATAAGCTCCGCGTTTGATGCCTTCACGCGCATGGTCCGCCGTGCCTGCGAGGATCGGCAGATTTTGACGAGTCAGCACCAAGGCTACCGGACGGTCCGTGTTCTCCACCGCATAAGCCCATGCAGCGGAAGTCTCATTCGCATCTGCCGGACGGATAACGGTCACGCCTGGAATAATGCGCAGGGAAGCCAATTGCTCGATCGGCTCATGCGTAGGGCCGTCTTCGCCGACAGCGATGCTGTCGTGTGTCAGCACATACGTAACCGGCAGCTTCATGATCGCAGCCAGACGAATGGCCGGACGCAGATAATCGGTAAATACGAAGAACGTACCGCCGAAAATTTTCAATCCGCCATGGAGAGCGATGCCGTTCATCGCGCCAGCCATCGCAAATTCGCGAACGCCATAATACACGTTGCGGCCTTCATAGCTCTCCGCGGTGAAAGATGCCAGGTCGTTCAGGTGAGTCATGGTGGAGCTTTCCAGGTCAGCCGATCCGCCAAGCAGCTGCGGTACGCCTGCCGTCAAACCGTTCAGCGCTTTACCGGAAGCCACCCGAGTGGAAACCGCTTTGTCGTCCGCGCTGTATTTCGGAAGGTCTTTGTCCCATCCTTCAGCCAATTCGCCGGATTCGCCGCGCTCGAATTGCGCAGCCAGCTCCGGATAAGCCTCTTTGTATTTCGCGAACTGATCCACCCACGCTTGATACGCAGCAATGCCGCGTTCTTTCACTTTGCCGAAATGCTCGCGCACTTCCTCCGGCACGTAGAAGTCCTCTTCATATACCCATTTATAGAATTCCTTGGTCAGCTTCGCTTCGTCGGCTCCGAGCGGAGAACCGTGCGTACCGCCATGGCCGCCTTTACCTTGTTTGTTCGGGCTGCCGTAACCGATGACCGTCTTCACTTCGATCAGCGTCGGGCGGTTCGAATCGCCTTTCGCTTCCTCGATCGCTTTCTCGATCGCAGGCAGATCGTTGCCGTCTTCTACGCGCAGCACTTGCCAGCCGTATGCTTCAAAACGCTTCGCCACGTTCTCGGAGAAGGCCAGGTTCAGCTCGCCGTCAAGGGAGATATCATTGGAATCGTACAACATGATCAATTTGCCCAGCTTCAGGTGACCTGCCAGCGAAGCCGCCTCGGAAGCCACGCCCTCCATCATGTCGCCGTCGCCACAAATCGCGTACGTATAGTGATCGACCACGTTGAAGCCGTCTTTATTGTAAGTCGCACCCAAGTGAGCCTCGGCCATTGCCATACCTACAGCCATGGCCACGCCTTGTCCGAGCGGACCTGTCGTTGCATCAACGCCGGCCGTGTGGCCGAATTCCGGGTGCCCCGGTGTTTTGCTTCCCCATTGACGGAACTGTTTCAGGTCCTCAATGGACAAGTCATAGCCGCTCAGGTGGAGCAGACTGTAGAGCAGCATGGAGCCATGTCCTGCAGACAAGACGAAACGGTCGCGGTTAATCCACGCCGGCTGGTCCGGGTTATGATTCATCGTCTTCGCGAACAGCTGGTAGCCCATAGGCGCGGATCCCATCGGCATGCCCGGATGACCGGAGTTGGCTTTTTCGATCGCGTCGATCGCCAATGTCCGGATCGTTGCGATGGACAGGTTGTCGATCGTTTGGTTATGTTCAGTTGTCATGATTCGTCCTCCTCAAATCTTTTCCATAGTAAGCTTCGAAAATGAAGGCTTCTTACGTCCCTCCAGCCCCGATTCGCTTGGTATCAGAGCAGTTAGGAATGTTGAGAATATCATTTTGACTCTTATTGTATCACCACACGTCTTTCATTTCCATAACGTAATTGTCAATGTTGTGTAAAAGTCGTCAGGACTGCCGACATCCCTCTTGCATTATTTCCCTTAATAGTCCGGTTATAACCGGATTCGACATCCGTCAAACGATTTTCGGGACATCGGCAGCATGGAAAAAGTTACTGCATTGGAGCAAAGAAAAAGCTTCGGCCTAAGCTGCACATCGACAGCCGGACCGAAGCTTGCGGCGGCACATCAGCGCGTGCCGCGTTTTTTGGCTTTGAGGAGGCGATCCATGGAGGAGCCTCCTTCCGGAGCCGGCTCGGTCTCCCCGGGCCGGCCGTTGCCGTCCCCCTGCGCCTTCGGCGGCGGGGGTGGCGGCGTGGGCGCGCTTCCCTTGCGCGCGCCCTGGCTTGCGGCCGGCTTCGCCTGCGCCGGCCGCTCCTCCCGCAGCGGGGCATTCGCCCGCTGCGAATCGCGCGCCTCCGGCGGGGCCTTGCGGCCTGCCGGAGCTGCGCTAGGTGCCGGGGCGGAGCTCCCGCCCCCGGCAACGTGGCCCGCGCCGCTGCGCTCGCGCGCGGGCGGGGCCTGCGGCGGCGGCTTCGCGGAGCTGCCGCCGTAGAACTGGGCGGCGCGGGCTTTGCGCGCCGCCAGCCGCTCGAGGCCGGCGTCAGGCGCCGCCTCGCCGGCAGGGGCCGGCCGCCTGCGGAGCAGGGCGGCCAGCCTAGCGCCGATGGCGCCCCATGGCAGAGCCAGGCGCCGCACGGCGATGTCGGCGACCCACAGCAGCAGGGCCGCCGCCAGCAGCGGGTAGCTCCAATCATGGAGCTGCATCCGCGAGGTCGCCTCCCGGTCGAACACTTCGGCCGGGTCATCCCAGGATAACACGCGGCCCCCGGTCGCTTCGGCCAGCCGTTTCATCGCTTCCTCGCCGCTGCCGGAAGATAGCCGGTATTCCGGCGAATACGGCACAACGAAGCCGGTGCCCGGCGCAGCTTGCAGCGGCTCTTCCCCGCTCGCATCCTCAAGGGACATGAGGAAGGCTCCCGGCTTGGAGACGTTGACGAGTCCGGTATAACGGCCGGGCGCCTCCTGAATGAGCTCCACCGTCTGCTCGCCGGCCTCGTCATCCCCGATCACCGCATTCAGTTTCTCCGGCGAATTCTCGCCATTGGCGATGACCTGCAGCTTCACCTGGTTGCCGGCCGTCTCGGTAGTGACTTCATAGGGCGACGACGTAAACTGCGGGAACGTCCACTTCACGATTTCGGTCAACGTATCGGCGAACCCGGACCACGACACCCACTCCTTGGACCACTTCCCGCTTAAATCGCTCGTCCATGCCACCGTCCGGCCGGATCCGTACTGCCATCGCGACAGGATCGGGTCCGGCTCCGGACTGGACAGAACCGTCTGGGCGGAAGACTTCGGCGTTGCCGCGACATAACCATACAGCCCCGGAACGCCCTGCTGGAACAAACTCGCCCAATCGCCCGGGTTCTGAACGGCCGGGACAAAGGGTTTATCCACGATATAGGATTTGGCCAGCATCACGGCCTCCCGGCTGAATACCGCCGGCAGCGTGGTTTCATCCTCAACGAAATAATAGCGGCCCTTGGCCGCATCCGCCAAGGATTGAAGCAGGTTGGTGTCCGCATCCATCCCGACCGCCACGGAAGACATCGTGATTTTGTTCTCCACCATCGTATCGGTCAGATCCTGATATCCGGAATTCATCGCGGACTGACCGTCGGTCATGAGAATGATATGCTTGCGCTGGGCGTCAATCTTCAGCATTTCCTCCAGCGCCGAGGAAACGGCAGGATAGATATTGGTCCCTCCGGCGCTCGGAATCGACTGGATGCTGCTAAGCACCTCTTCCTTATCACCGAGCTTCTGCGGCGGTACGACCCACCACGGCTGATCGTCAAAGGCGACGACGCCGACCGTGTCTTTTGCTCTCATCAGCTCCACCGTGCGCATGGCCGATTCTTTGGCCAATTCGATCTTGTTTCCTTCCATGCTGCCCGAACGGTCGATGACCAGTATGAGGCCAAGCGATGGAATCTCACGCTTGCCTTCCAGCTCCATCGAGACCGGCAGCGCCTTTTCGATCGGGGTTTTAAAATATCCGCCCATCCCGAAGCTGTCCTCGCCGCCCGCCATCATAAACCCGATGCCAAAGCTACGGACAGCCTGCTCGATCAGCTCCATCTGTTTGCCGCCGACGTCACTGCCGGAAACGTTATTAAAGATGATGCTGTCGTACACGGCATACTTGGCCGCTTCCAGCGGGAGCAGCTCCGGCCGAATCACTTCGGTGCCGATCATGCCGGACTCGAGCGCTGCCGTGATATTGCCCGACGTGCCCGGGGTTCCCTCCACGATCAGCACGTTCGGCGGACCCTCCACCCGGGTAAAATCGAATGCCGCATTATTGGCCGAGGCTTCATCCCCGTCCATGAAGATTTCGGCACGGTAACGGTGGAGTCCCGGGTTCTTGGCCAGGCCCTTCACGGCGTACCGGTTCTCGCCTGGAGTTACATCCACGCGTTCCCGGCCGATCTCGCGGTTATCCTCGTAAATGCGCAGCTCGCCTGAGGTCTTGAATGTGCTGCGAACCATGACCTCCACATAGAACGACTCCGCCTGATACAGCTTTTCCGGAACCTTCAGCTCCTCCACGGCAGCATCCTGGACGGCCTGCTTCGGAGTCGGAAGCACGTCAACGGCTATCCCCCGATCCTTCAGCAGCCTTCCTGCCGCCGCCATGCTGCCCACATTCTCCTCCCCGTCGGAGATCAACACGATTCGGGAATCGCTCCTGCCCTCGAACAGGCTGCCGGCCAGCTGAAGACCGGATTCCAGCCCGGTAAACCGCTGCTCCAGGAGCGCGTTCAAGGAAGCGCCCGCATTCTCCGCAGGGGATAGACGCCGTTCCACGGCGCCTTCAAGACCCGTAGAAACAACGGCGGTGCCATCCTTCTCGCCTTTTGCCGCAAGGGAATCGTTGATCCAGCTCGTGATCCGGGCCGAATCCCCCATGCTGTCGGAACGGTCAGCCAGATACACGACCTGTTTATCCCTGAGAACGGTAAAGCCGTGCAAACCCGAAATCATAAGGATTAATAATAAAATGACGCAGGTTCTAAAGAATAAGGCCAGTTTTTTGCGAAAACCGCTTAATCGGAAATCCGATTTGTAGGCATAGTAGAGAAATAAACCTGCCGGAATCAGCAGCAGCAACAACCATGGTTGGCTAAATTGAACGCCCACGCTGGTACACCCCCCATTCCGCTGCGATCACAGCCAGTGCCAAAGCGGCCAGCCATGGCATTAACGAGCCGGCACGGTTCGTCGTTTCGTTACTCCCGGAAGTGCCGGAACCATCTCCCGCTTCAGACTCACCCGCGTTCGTTGCCGCTTGACTTACCGCCGGGCCCTGATCGTTGCTCCAATCCGCCTCGTACGGGTCTGCAGTTACAGCAAGCCAATAATTAAGCTTCTCGCCCGCTTCATTCTGCTGTTCAAAAGCGTACAGCCCCGGATATTCCGGCACAAGCTGTACCGGCGATATCCCTTGCTCATTCCGGAAGGCTTCCGCGGCAGGGAGGCCGTCAGCCATAGCAAGACCGCTCTTAGGGATCCATTTGGCTGCTACCGTATCCGCTGCAATCGGAATATCCGCTTGCGCGCCGGCCATATATCGGCCAAGCCCGCTTCCCTTGCCTGAGGTCATCCACTCCAGCGCATTGCTGACCATAACCGGAAATTCAGGGGATAACGGAAGGTCGCTATCCTGAAGCAGGAAATTGAAGGATAATCGCGACCGCCCGTTTTCGCTTCCCGCATAGACGATCGGTTGATCCCCCAGCTTGATGACGGGTTCCCCCCATGCAGGGGCCTGATCCACCAGCGTACCAAAATAGACCCCGGACAAGGTGACATAGGCAGTCACCGGATGCTTGGCTAGCACGGCGCGTCCTCCTTGGTTGCCGACTTTGGCACCTTCTCCGCCAATCGTCCATAACGGAGTCTTGGCGGTCAGATCCGCCCACTTCCCTTGCCGGAACCCTTCCGGCACGTTCCCGTCAATGACAAGCAGATCAAATTCGCCTTCAGGCACGGGCGGCACATCCGCAGCTGCGCTGCCCTTACCCGCCTCCTTATCCGCACTGCCGTTATCCTCGGCGGTTTTAGCTTTGGACTCGTCCAAAGCTACCCGGGTGACTTCGGCACCGCTCAGCTGAAGCGCCTTCTCCAAGAACAGATTGCCTGAAGTCAGCAGCAGGACGCGCGAAGATCCGTGACCCAAACCGAACGCAAAGGAATGATTGTCTGCCGCATACCCGTCATCCTGGGATAACTCAAGTCGGTACACTTCAGCAAACGGCAGATCGGAAAAGGATTCGGTTAATCTCTTACCCGGCTCCAATTCAAGCATCCTGCTGGTCAGCAGCTGTTCATCTCCGTAAAGATTCACTTCGGCCGATACGGATACCTCGGCATTCGTGCTGAGGACAGCCACCGCCGCATAAGATGAATCCGCATTGCCTTTTGGTGAAATGCCGAATTGATCAATCGACACGTTATGCGGAAGATCGCCCTGCACCTTCTCAACGGAAACCGGAACCTGAAACGCTATGGGGGCCGTGTCCGGCTTCCAGTAGCTGTCCGTAAAAATAACGACCTCTGCATCATGCTCTTCCCGCGTCAGCGCCGAAGCGAGCGATAAGGTTTCCCTGTAGGACGCCTGTCCGTAATAGGGACGTAAATCATCCACGGCCTTATCGATGGCGGTACGGTCGCTTTCATGGGATACAAGCGTCATGGGACTTGCTCCTACGGACAGCAGGGTGATCTCGCTCCGTCTCCCTCGGTCCTTCACATATTCCTTAATTCGTTGCTGCATCCATTCCAGCCTGGTTGCGGCTCCGCCTTCAGCGGACGGCTGCATCTGCGCGCTCATGCTGCCCGAGGTATCGGCAACGATGACCACATGGGCGCTGCCTCCGCCGGACACCTGCATAAAGGGCTGCATCAGTGCGAAGACCATCAATGCCGCAGCAAGCAGCTGGAGCCACAGCAGAAGCCGATTCTGCAGCTTCTGCCACGGCCTGTTGGCCTCCAGGTTCCGGAGCACCCGCTCCCACAGCAAGTGGCTGGGAACGGTTGTATCCACATATTTCCGCTTGAACATATACATGAGCACGATGGCCGGCAGCGTTAAACCGAACCATAGACTCAGCCAAGATTGAATCCCCAACGTGTCCCCTCCTTACTCCCATGGACCCTGACTAACGAGACATGCCTGTATTTCCCCGAGCATCGGATGAAGGCTTATCCATTTCTTCCTATTTTTCGAACCAGTTTTCAGCTTGTTCGTTTCTTGCGATCGCAGACAGGTCCTGGTGAAGCCTGCTAAGCAATCGCTTGTGCATCATCTGTGTTATCCTGTCGCCAAACCTCCGAAAGCACAAGGAATCCGGCAAATGCATGGACAGCGCCTCTACAGGAGTCCCGCTCTATCCAGTAACCAGACCAGCTCCCGCAAGCACCCCGAACATCGCGTCCGTAAGCGGCATATCCGCCGGAATGAGCACGTAAGACATGCCCCGTTCCGCGCATACGCGGGACAGCATCGTCCGGTATCGCTCCAGCTCCTCCTTGTAAGCATCCAGCACTTTGCCCGTCAGCGCCACTTCCTTGCCGCTCATCGTTTCGCTGTCCACCAGCCGCAGATCGCCGGATAATTTAGGCTCCAGCTCCTCCCGCGACAATACATGCACCAGCACCACTTCCTGTCCGGTACCGGACAAAAGGGAAAGCGACCTGAACAATTCCTCCTCGCCGCCCTCCAGCCAAAAATCGGAGAACACCCAGGTCATTCCCGGCTGCCGGGGCAGTGCGCCAGGAACCGCAAGCGCTGCGCCCAAACTGCCCTCGCCTCCCGTTTCTGCCCCTTGCAGGAACGAAAACAGGCGATGGGCCGAGCCCTTTCCTCTCATGATCGGAAGACGGGCGTTAATCGAACGGCTGTAACAGGCAACCTGCAGCCTGTCGTAAGACGACAACGCCATGTAGCCGATGCTTGCGGCGAGTTGACGCGCTAGCAGCCATTTAGGGCTGCCCTTCGTTCCCGCCGGATCGGCGGTGCTTGGTTCCGTAGGGGATGACATGACGGCCCCCATCGATGCGGAGCAATCCACGAACAGGCTCACGGTCAGCTCCTGTTCGTCCATGAATTGACGAACGAAGGCTTTTCCCGTACGGGAATAGACGCCCCAGTCAAACCTGCGGACATCATCCCCGGGCGAATACACGCGGTAATCGGCGAATTCGAGGGACGAGCCGAGCCGGCGGGATCGCCTCTTTCCCTGCAGCGTTCCGGCGACCCGTCGTTTGGCATCCAGGCTCAAGCGCTCCAGACGGGGGAGCCATTCCGGAGGAAGCAGGTGCGCGCCCCCGCTCACGCGGATGCCTCCAGCGCTTGCAGAACCTCCCGAATGACATGGTCCGTGGTAATGCCGAGCGCCTGCCCCTCAAAATTCAGGAACAAGCGATGGCGCAGCGCTGATAAAGCCACGGCCCGAATATCGCCCGTGGATACATGCATCCGCCCGCTGCACAAGGCCCGGACTTTGCTTACCGAGATAATGGACTGAATGCCGCGCGGTCCGGAACCGAATTGGACGTATTTACGGACAGCCTCCGGTGCAGCCGCCTCCTCCGGATGCGTCATCATCAGCAGACGAACCGCATAATCCAGAATCTCTTCGGCAACCAACACTTCCTTTGCCCCGCGCTGGATTTCCAGCAGCTCGTCCCCGGTCATTTGCCGTTCCACCTGGAATTCGTGTGAGGACGTCGTCCGCTTCACGATTTCCTTCAATTCGTCCGCGCTGGGATACGATACTTCGATCTTCAGCAGAAAGCGGTCAAGCTGGGCCTCCGGCAATGGATACGTCCCCTCGTTCTCCAAGGGATTTTGCGTGGCCAGAACGAAGAAAGGTTTTGGCAGCTGATGGGTTACGCCTCCCACGGTGACGGTCTTCTCCTGCATCGCCTCGAGCAAGGCGCTCTGGGTTTTGGGCGTGGCGCGGTTAATCTCATCGGCCAGCACGATGCTGCTGAACAGCGGACCCTTTTGAAAGGTCATCCCGGTGTCCCCATGCTGCCCGAACGACAGAATATTGGTGCCCGTTATATCGCTCGGCATCAAATCCGGCGTAAACTGGATGCGGGAAAAGGACAGGTCCAACGCCTCCGACACGGTGCGGACGAGCATCGTTTTGCCGAGACCTGGAATCCCTTCCAGGAGGGCATGGCCCCCCGCAAAGATACACCAAAGCATCTGCTCCACAACATCCTGCTGTCCGACAATCACCTTGCCGATATGTTCCCGCAGGCCTGATATTTTCTCCATCCATTCCTGTGGTCTCACTGCAATATCCGACATGGACGAAACCTCCATCTTCTTGGTAAAGTTCAAGTTCTCATTCTAGCTTTGGTGCTCGGCTCTTCGATCCCTACGGGTTCGGATTGATCTGTATGAAATATTCCTCAACTAACCCCTGCATCTGGTCCGGCAGCTGATTGCGGTCTAACGATTTGCGCGCCTCGGTCTCGTAATCGCGGTACACTTCCTCATAAGGCCTGGACATGCCCGGGACCGTCGGCGATACGCCGCCCTTCTGTATATCTCCGCCGCTGCCCTTGATCTCGCCGGAATCGTTCTGCACATTGCCGCTGCCCTTGTAATCCCTAGGGATGGTCACGAGCTCGCGGCCGCCTGAGCCAAGACCGGCTCCGCTGCCTGTGCCGCTTCCCGATCCGCCGCTGCCGCCCGATCCGGAACCTGCTCCTGAGCCCGAGCCGCTTCCCGATCCGGAGCCGCTGCCTGTGCCGGAGCCTTGACCTTGGCCTGCACCGGAGCCGCCTTCACCTGGGGCTCCCTCCGAACCCTCTCCTTGTTCTCCTGAGCCTGCACCCGAGCCGGCCTGAGCCAACGCCTCGGCACTGCCGCCGTTACTCCACGCATCGGATACCGACATCCCTGCAGCCGCCATCTGATCGGCCAAGCTCAATCCTTGCGAAGCAAGGGAGGACGCCAGCGAGAAAGCGGACTGCGACTGGCTGTCGGACGCGGCTTTGGCTTGCGCTGCTTTCGCCAGCTCCTCGGCGAGCTGCTGGAGCGCTTCTTCCAGCTCCTTCGGCAGCTTGCCCTCCTTCAGCGCATCGGCCGCTTTTTTGAGCTCCTGCTCCAGCTTGCCGTCTTCCATCTGCTTGGCAGCTTCCTCAGCCAGCTTTTTCAAAGCATCGGACAGCTCGTTCTTCTCTTCCTGGGACATCTTCTTCACCTGCTCGGTGAGTTTCTTCATTTCCTGCTTCAGCTCATCGGCCATGCCCTCGGCAAGCTTTTTCCCCACCTGGGACAGCGCCTTCTCCTGCTGCATTTGCTTAGCCAGCTCTGACAGCGCCTTCGCTTTTTCCTCCTGCTGTTTCGCCAGTTTCTCCAGCTCTTTCATGGCTTCTTCCAGCTTCTCCAGCGCTTGCTCAGGATGCTTCTCCTGCTCCAGCGCTTTTTTCAGTTCATCCAGCTTTTCCTGGAGCTTTTTTCGATCGGCAGGATCCAGCGTTTCCTTCTGGAGCTCCTCCGCCAGCTGTTCGGTTTTGGCTGCCTGCTCCTTCATCCAGCTCTGCGCCTCTTTGGCAGCTTCCACCTTCTTATCCATCGGGTTCGGGACGAACACCAGGATGAGTACGGCAGCAAGCGAAGCAACGCAGATCAGAAGCTGTTTTTTTCGGCTAGGGGAAGGCAGGCGCTCCGGCAGCCGTTCCGCAAAACGCGCACCGTAACGCTCCGCCTGCTCGCGCTGCCATTTGGCGGCCAGCGATTCTTCCTCCTTGAACGACAGCGCCGTCACCATCATATCGCTTCGCTCCGCTCCATCCGGAACATGGTCCATCGCTAAAGCCGCTTCTTCGATCGGCACCCGATGCAGCCATCCCCATAACAAGCCTATGAAGCCTGCCCCCAAAGGAACGGCCACGGATGCGACGGGAAGCCAGGCTATAGGCACGAATCTCCCAAGCACCAGCAGCAGCAGCAGCGCGGCCAATCCTGCCATAAGCCCGTACAATGCATACGTGATGACGCGGAACCGCTGCAGCCGCCGTCTTGCGGCTTCGATAAAACGCATGATGTTGTCCATTGCTATCCCTCCTCACCGTACTCCTTGCATGATGTTACGCTTCGTTCCCCGCCGTTTCCGGCTCCTGCGGCAGCTGGGTTTCGTTCTTATCCTTGCGTTTGCGCCTTGCGACAGGACGGATATTCCGTACGGCAACCCACAGGGCAAGAACGATCACCACCGAATACACGATGAAAAATTCCAGCCACAATTCGATTGGAGCCTTGCTGTTCAGGCTTCCTCCCCGCAGCAAGAACGCGTCCTCCGAGAAAGACGGGTTGAACAAACTCATCATCGCCCCGGCCGGATTCAGGCCCAGCACATAACCGACCCAAGAATAGCTGCCCGGCACGATCGGCTGCCCGCTTTGATACATATTCCGCTGTTCGATTCCCATGAAGAACAAGTACAGCAGGCCCGTAACAAGGAAGATGATCAGTCCGGCCCCGTAGGTGACGATTATCGCGACGATGGTTCTTTTGAATAACGTGGAGAACATTACGCCGAGCGAACCGAGCAGCAGCATCACGAATAAATAAAAAGCAAACACGGAAACGAGCTGCTTCGGCGAAATCCCGCCATACAGGAACACAATGCTGTAGATCGGCAGCGTAGCCAGCACGATCAGCGTCATGAAGCTGAGTGCCGATACCAGCTTGCTCAGCACGATCGTAGCCGAGCTCTGCTGCGTCGTCAGCAGCATGCTCAGCGTTTGCTTCTCCCGCTCGCTGCTGATGACGCCCGCCGTAAGCGCAGGGGCCATGAACGCGATAAGGACAAGCTGGGCGAAACTCAGGACATAGAACATCATCTGGCTCATCTGCGGATCGAATCGCTGAGACCCCTGCTGTCCCAAATATAAGAAGAGATAAATGAAGCCCATGGCTATGGCGCCTAGCGCCAATACATAAAACAACACCGACAGCATGGAACGCGTAGAACGCATCCGCAGCCGGAATTCCTTGTCGATGACCGGATTGATCAGCTTTCTGCTCCAATTCATTCGCGGGGCCCTCCTTTGGTAATTTCGAGGAATACATCCTCCAGATTGCTCTGCGCTTCCTGAAACGAGACAATCGGAATTTCCCAGGAAACCACCTGCCGAAGCAGGGCGCTTTGCTGCGCATCATCCCCGCCGTAATGAACATGGACGCCGGTGTTATCCGTTAATACCGACGTGACGAACGGTTCGTCACGCAGTTTCTCGGCCAGCTCCTCTTCACGCTCCAGCGTGCGGATATGAATGACTTTTTTCACGCGAAGGCGGCTCTGAATATCGGCTACCTTGCCTTGGGCAACCATCTCGCCATGCTCGATTACCCCGATCTCATCCACCATCTCGGCCAGCTCAGGCAAAATATGCGATGAAATGATGATGGTCTTGCCCATGAGCTTCAGTTCCTTCAATATTTCGCGCATTTCGATCCGCGCCCGCGGATCCAGCCCCGAGGCCGGCTCATCCAGGATCAATACCTCCGGATCATGCACCAGGCACCGGGCCAAGCATAAACGCTGCTTCATCCCCCGCGAGAGACTGTCGACGTACGTATCCGCCTTGTCGCTCAGATTGACGAGCTCCAGCAGCTGCGGAATGAGCTGCTCCCGCTCGGCGCGCGGGATGCCGTAACTTGCCCCGTAGAAATGCAGATATTCTGTAGACTTCAGCTGATCGTACACGCCGAAGAAATCGGGCATATAACCGATCCGCTTGCGGACCTCTTTGGGATGCTGGGTCACGTCATAGCCGCCGACTTTGGCAACGCCCGAGGTAGGAAGCATCAGGGTAGCCAATATGGACATCGTCGTGGATTTGCCTGCTCCGTTAGGACCGACAAATCCGAATACCGTCCCTTTTTCGATATGAAGACTGATATCTTTCAGCGCATGGAACGCTCCGTATCTTTTGCTCAGATTTCTAATCTCGATCATTGAGTGGCCTCCCCCTTCACAGACAGCTCCGGCATCATAAAGTTGGTCTGATCCTTGGCAGTGATCATGAATCGGATGCGATTCCCCACGATATACTGCTCCGGATTCTGGTTAATGGTATGCACATTGTTCGCGTCTGTAACAGGCTCCCATTCGCTCTTCTTCGAGTTCCAGATCTCCATCGTGACGTTGTTGTTGAATTTGGTGCCTTTGATGGACAACTCCGAATACTTCACTTGGCCTTCGGATATGAGCGGGAATTCGGCGATCAGATTGCCTTGTCCCATTTCAACCCCGTGCGGATACACCCCGAACATCGGCGAATTCACCTGCGATATCTCCGGAGACAGGAAGCCGTAAGGAATGTTGATTTCCCCGTTCAGTCCCCAATCCATTTCCACCGGCTGTATCCAGAAATTGAGCTGATCGCTGTCCACCTCGGCCCCTTTCAGCGTATAATTCGTCAAATGGTCTTTGCTCCATCCCAGAATGTAAGCATCCTTGTTGACCATTCCCTTCGAGTATCCGTAGTTGGACAAAATATCGCGCTCCCGCTGTTTCGGATCATTCTGCGAGTATGGGTACAGCATCCCGGACAAGTCACCGCCCGTAAATTTGATGATTTGTTTCGGATCCTGAGGAATGGCTGCCGCCTCGCCCTTCTTGATATCTCCCAGCTTATAGGCACTGCCTCCGACAACCAGCACCACCTCGGTCAAATCGTTAATGGTGTCATTGGTGATCTTACCGTTTAACCTCCCTTTGGCATCCAGCTTTAAATCCATGCCCAGACGCCCCATCTCCTCCGTACCCTGATGGTCCACCCATACCTTGGCCAATGACCATTGGGACATGTCCCGAAGCTCCAGCGTCGTGGACTCCTGCCCTACCCGGACAAAACTCTTGTTCTCGGCGGTTCCTCCAAACGTGTTCCGGGACTGCCCCGTTTTCAAATACGTATTCTCCCCAAACTCCAAGGCATAGTCCCCGCTTCGAGGCGTGAAAAATGCAGAAGCGGTCGATTTCACCGCATCTCCCTGGCCATTTAGTTCAATCAGATTGATGGTATGCGCGAGCTCGCGCGTCTTGTCCGACGAGCCGACCGCATAGACGGAAGCGCTCGCGATGACGGCAATGATCGGAATCAGGAACCACGCCCATTCCCGCTTGTCCGCCTTCTTCAATATATAGTAGAGCAGCGGCGCGACGACGACCGCATAAATAATGAGCATCCACAGCAGCAGCGTGAAGGAAGGCATCTTCAGCGACGGGAAATACTCCAGAACATAATTCAAATTGTCCATGAGCGAATTGTAATACATGCCATTCTGCGAATTCATCATCGGCAGGTTATTGCGCAGTACCGATGCCCACGCGTCCGGATGGCCTGCCCAAGAGCTTACCGGCTCCATCGCCAGATCGTAAGCGGCATATTGAACGCTACCCTGGCCATAAGCCTTCGAGGCAAACAAAGGTTGTCCGTCCGCGGCAATCCCGATTTGGACACCTTCCACCGCTTTCGCCGTAGAAATGGTAAATGGCCCATCCAGTTTCAGCGGTTTCCCGCCAAGCTTCTCCAGTTCATCCAGCGAGTTCACGGTCGCGGTGCCATTCGCAGTGACCGGCGATATGTCGGCAAACGGCGCCGCCGTTTTGGCATACCCTGCGCCCCCGGCCAGAACCAGGGTGCCGCCGCCATTGACCCAATCCGTAATCGCCTTTTGTTGAGGCTCAGACAACGTATCGGATGCATAATTGTTCATTACGATGACGTCCAGCCCGTTCAGCAGCATCGCATCCGTAGGAACGCTCGCGTCCTTAAGCGGGAACACGTTCACGCTGCTGCCCTTGCCGTTCAGGACGTTCATGAAATTCATCGTGTCCGGATCATCGGACAAGACGGCCATGAGCGCGCCTTGATACGGAGAAGCCTGCACGTAATTTTTGCCTGTGGCAAACGGAACCTGCTTCCCCTTCGTATAAGAACCTTCATAGAAAAGGATTTGGTTATTGTCTTTATTCAGTACGGCTCCCGGAATGCCGATCACGACTTCCTTCGGCGTATCCTTCGGCAGATCCACCTGCTGAACATAAGAAGTCTGATATCCGAAGCCGTTGTAGTTCTGAATCTGTACAACCACATCGCCGGATATATCCCGGTCGCTCGTTAAGGTGAGTTTGAGCGGATTCCATTTCTCATGTTTGATTTTGCCTTGGTAGCCCACCTCGGATTGAATGCCAATCTTCGCTCCGTCGGCGTAGACGTTTCCTGCCGGAATCGACAGAGATAACGTTGCCACAATCAGCAGCGCCACCATCGGCAGCAGCATCCACGTTTTCTTTGTATAAAACGACAACTGATGATTCCCCTCTCCGCATATAAATTGCTGTTCAAAGACAAACGATCCATAGGTTTTAGAAGATGTATGTAAAGACTCTCTTCACAAGCTCAACTATATTGACGAGTCGAATTTATAAAAAGTTTGACGTTTACTTCCATAAAAAGCTCCAAGGAACCATTTTTTCAGCTTTTGGCAACAAATTAGCGTTATTACTTAAGTCAAATACAAAATAAAATCCCGCTCCAAGAAGAGGAGCGGGATCAAGGGGTAATCCATTGCAGCGTTAAAGTGTCAGGCTGCTCCATTGTACTCTCTATGATGAATCGTCGGAATAACAGGGACTAGCTAAATACAACCGTTTTATTGTTATGGACCAGAATCCGATCCTCGACATGCCATTTGACGGCTCTTGCCAGCACCACGCGTTCGATGGTGCGTCCGATGCGCTTAAGCTCATTGACGTCGTCCCGATGGCTTACGCGCTGCACGTCCTGCTCGATAATCGGTCCGCCATCGAGCTCTTCGGTTACGTAGTGGGCGGTTGCCCCGATAATCTTGACGCCGCGGTTATATGCTTGCGCATATGGCTTGCCGCCGACGAAGGCCGGGAGGAAGGAATGGTGGATGTTGATAATCCGATTCCGGTAATGGTCGATAAAGGTTGGCGAAATAATCTGCATGTAACGCGCAAGGATGATCACGTCGATATCATCGCCGATCACGTCCAGCTGACGCTGCTCCGCTTGAGGCTTCGTATCCGCCGTAACCGGAATGTGGTGATACGGGATACCGAAGGATTCCACGTATTCCTTCATATCCAGATGGTTGCTGACCACCAATGCGATATCCGCATCCAGGTCGCCAGCCTGCCATTGCCATAACAGTTCTACAAGGCAGTGATCCTCTTTCGAAACAAAAATCGCCAGGCGTTTCTTGCGGGCGGCATGGTAGATATTCCATTCCATGCGGAATTGATCGGCTACTTCCCGGAAGGATTCCTCCAGCTGGGGAAGCTTCGTGTTCAAGTCCTCCAGATCGAACTCAACCCGCATAAAAAACATGCCGCCGGCCGGGTCCATCGTATATTGGTCAGACTGAACGATATTGGCGCCATGCTGGTACAGGAACTGGGATACTGCTGCCACGATTCCCGGTCCATCCGGACAGGAGATCAGCATGCGGGCACGATTAGGGTACTGACCTGCCGCAGACGGCAGGTCCTTCTTGATGTGAATTTCCATGAGACTCGGTGATCCTCCTTTTAAATCTGCAATGAACATGAACGGCACCTCTCAAGAAAAACAATCCGCAGCATGCGGACGTTTTCTTGAGAATGCCTCCGTTTCTTACTAATATGCCATTTCTAATGAAACTTAGGATGTCAGGGAAACACCAGACAACCAAGCGATCAGGCGCTGATTGATCTGCTCCTCCGACAGGTCGGACAGCAGGCCGGCTGCCATGACCATATCGTACAGGCGCTCCATCGGTTCGCGAGGATCGGCCTTTTTGGCTTTGGCATCATTCTTCAGCAGCGTCCAGGTATCCAGTACAAATGAACGGGACTCGATGCCTTCCTTGGCAAAGAAAGCACCCAGCTCTTCCACTTGCTGCGTGAAAGCTGGACCGAAACGGCCTTCCACATCTCCGCGCAGAAGCGCAATCTCGATCTCGTACATCGGACGCTGGGTTTTTGGATCTTTACCGATCCACGGCGTTTCGAGAATGAACGGTCTGCCCTGGAGCTTCTCGTGATGAACCACTCTCTGAATGGCTTCATACCCGATCCATCCGGTTCCAATCGGCGTATGACGGTCTTTGCCCGCTCCGCGCGGGTTCTTGCTGTCGTTCACGTGGACGACCGTTAAACGGTCGAGTCCGATCAGCTTGTCGAACTGCTTCAGCACGCCGTCCAGATCATTCACGATATCATATCCCGCATCATGAATATGGCAAGTGTCCAGGCAAATGGCTAAACGGTCGTTGTACTTCACCTTATCAATAATGGAAGCAATTTCTTCAAAGCTGCGTCCCATTTCGGTACCTTTGCCGGCCATCGTCTCAAGCGCAATCTTCACTTCAGTCTCATCCGTACCGCCGAGCACTTCATTAAGACCTTCAGCAATTCGGTCGATGCCGTATTCCGCATCCTTGTCGGTATATGCGCCGGGATGGAGAACAATGTTCTTCACGCCGACCGCATGCGTACGACGAATCTCCTCCTGCAGAAAGCTCACCGCCAGCTCAAACGTATTGGGTTTGTACGATCCGAGGTTGATAATGTACGGCGCGTGGACCACGATCTCTTCAATCCCGCTTTCCTGCATGGCGGCTTTGCCTTCTTCGATAAACATGGAGTCGATCGGCTTGCGGCGCGTATTTTGCGGAGCGCCGGTATATATCATGAACGAGCTTGAGCCGTAAGACGTGGCTTCAGCCGTCGCAGTCAGCAATCCCTTGTCCGAAAACGACACGTGGGAACCAATTTTCAACATGCTGCATCCCCCTTTTTTAACACACAATTACACCTATTTTAGCTTGTATATCGAAATAAATCTAGAAATGCGTTATAATTCTCATGAAAGTGTCATGTGACAATAATCATTGAGGTGATATACAGATGAAGAGCACAGGGGCCGTCATGGGATATTTGTCGTCCAGTGCGCCGCCGTCATGGTTCATGAACTCCATTGCCTTTTGGGGATGGGTCATGCTCGGGCTGATGGGCATCGGCGGATTTTTCATGTTCCGCAAGTTTCTGAAAGTGCTTCCCAAGGCTGACGGCAAATCGAAGCTCGATTGGCAAAATTACTGGGTAGAGCGAAGCCGCCCGCTGTGGACGGATGAATCCAAAGCATTTCTGGACGAGCTGGTGCAGCCTGTTCCGGGACCGTTCCGGGATATCGCCAAACACTCCATTGCAGCCGAAATCGGCAAAATCGCCGTCGAATCCGGCGCAACCGAAGTCACCCGGGATCACTGCATCAAAGGTTACATCGTGGCTACGCCGAAGCGGGATTACAAATTCCTGATGAATTTCCTCCAGAAGAAGGAAATCGACTACAAGCCTTATCAGCATTTGATCAATAAGTAGAAGTCTGTTGAGTTTAATGGATCGGCCAAACTTACAAAAAAAGGAAACAAAGCCCAGCCCGTGGTGCATGGCGGTTGAATTCCGTACATGCCCCACGGGCTGGTTTGTTCCACATCAGGATATAATCCGAACCGCAGGTATCATGCCATTCTTGACTAATTTGAAGACGGAAAGATGCCTCGTTTCGCCTGCCCCATCCTTATCCCTCCAAACAGAGCCGGATTAGATCGTCCACATGAGCGGTAGCCAAGCATTCCACCGTGTCGGCGGCCCCGTAATAGATTTTCACTTCCCCATCCTCCTCCAGCACCATGCCGCCGGGGAAAATGACATCATTGCGGAAGCCCCCATCCGTCTCGTACAGTGCCTCGGGCGCAAGCAGGGGCGATGCGCTCATGCCAAGGATCTTCTTCGGATTGTCAAGATCGAGCAGCATAATGCCGGCAGTATACCGCTTCTTCCAGGTCGGCTCCCAGCCGTTCTTCCCTCTAGCGGAATCAATATCCACCGCATGGAACGTAGTGAGCCAGCCCTTATCCGTCTTCACGGGCGGTGCGGCCGGACCGATCTTATCATTGGCGAACGGCACCTGCTCCACCGCCAGCAGGAGCTCGGAACGGCCCCAATAGATCAGATCCGGCGACTCCGAGATCCAGGTGTCGAACCGGTCTACTCCGCCGCGGCTATACACCGTGAACGGCCGTTCCAGCCGGACGTAGTTGCCGTTGATCCGTTCCGGGAATAGCACCATATTTCGCAAGTCTGGCGTTGACATGCTCAATACTTCAAAGGATTCAAAATCGTCCGTTACTGCGATACCTCCCCGGATGCCGTGCCGCGTATCAACGGCGAAGCACATGTAGCAGCGGCCGTCAATAACCGTCAGACGCGGATCATAGGCGCGCACGATCTCTTCGTCGTGCAGCTTGAAGATCGGCTTCGGCCCCACCGTCCAGTGAATGCCGTCGTCGCTGAAGGCGATGCCGAGATCCGTCGTATGGCTCGGCTCGATCGTCTGCTTCTCCAGCGAACCGTAGTCATTGCGGAATACCATGATGTAGCGGCCGTTAAACTTAGCGACGCCTGCATTGAAGACAAGTGCGGTGGGATACGGCACACGTGCCGCGTCCAGTACGGGATTTGCCGGGTGACGGCGAATAATCGGGCTGGACGCCAGCGCTTCAATGATAGGTATATTTGTGGTTTTCATCAATCAGCATCCTCCTAAAAGTTCTGTGAGCGTTGCTTCAGGCATCAGCTTTGAGCAAAACTCGCCTCGGAAGCATGGGCTTAGTAGTCTTGGTGCGTCATAGTCATCATGCGAGGGCGCAGTCATTATGATTTCCCTCTAAACAAGGCGTCCGTATCCTGCGAACGGATCGTCGATCGTAATGCGTCCTGCCTGACAATCACTAAGACCACTGTAAAGATCAGCCTTGCCGTCCGGGCGCATGACAATGCCCGCAGAAAAAACACAGTCCACCAAATACGGTGCTTTGGCAGGTCCTGCCGGGTAGCAGGAACGACTACCGATCACATGGAGATTCGATGACTCACGGGTGGTTGGGTCGAAGACGAAGGCCATGTTCAGGTACACCTTCAATTCCCCTCCGTGCTCATCCTGATCCAGGTAACAAATGTGGCCAATGATTCCGATGTTGCCGCTGTCCAGCAGATACGCCTGATTGACGCCTCCCCATTCGCCTTCCCCGAAGATGCCATGAATGTAAGGTGCGTTCTCGATGACGTCCGCAGTCAAATCTTCCAGTCTGTCAACGACCGTAAAGCCGATCATGGATTCGCTCCCGAATTTGCCTCTCATCTCGGCGCTGCGCGGACGCGAGAAGACGCCGATCCTGCCGTCCGACAACGGAACAAGGCGGATATCCTTCATTTTGTTAGGGCCGGTCGTGAAGTAGTACAAATTATGGATGTCGGTGCCTCGGAAGAAATAGCCGAAAAACGTGCTGTATTTTCCGCTCTGATATTGCACATGGGTCCCGCCCATGACAAGCTCGTCACCGATTTCGCTGATGTAAGGGTCCTCCAGCGTATAGATCATGCTGTCTTTCACCAACGTCCATTCGTCCTGTCCCGTTTCCTCGAACAGGCGAACCCAAGAGCGGGCCCATTCCTCGCGACGTTCTACCCGCCCGAACAAATAGCGCTTCCCATCGCGTTTGAATGGAATCGAAATATTGTAGACATCAAAACCATCCACGCCATGAAATTTCAAGGTTGCACTTTCATAGATCGTTTTTGTCGCTTCAAATTCAATTCGTTGCTTCTGCAAGGCCAAATTCCTCCACACCTTCCTTTTGTTTTTCAACTCGTTTATTTAAGTGAAGCTTGATACTCCTGGAATTGCTTCTGGTATTCCGCAACCACTTTATCCAGACCGGCTTTCCTCATTTTATCTAGTGCAGCCGGGAAGGCCTTATCGTATTCTTGAACCCCCATATAAATCGGCGTGATGCTTGCCGAAGCTTCCGACAAAATATTGGTGTATTCGGCCCTTACATTCGTCGGGTCAAAAATAAAATTCGCCGCGATGCTGTTGATTGCATTCGGATTTGGCTCAAACAAGACTTTGTTGTTATCTGGAATGCTATTCTCGAAGTCAAATCGCATAAAGTTTACGTTGCCGTTTTGCGAATCAGAACCTCTATACCCCGGATTATTATTGTTATTCGGGTCTTTGATCGGCTTAAAGCCCTTCTCACCGTCCTTGGTGTAGTGCTTGCCTTCAATGCCATATTGTACAAGATCATAATTTTCTTGACTTGCCAGCATCCAATCCATGAATTTGACGGCCGCTTCCGGATTTTTGCTGTTTACCGGTACGGCATTTCCGTTCTTGAAGGTGAGCGGACGCATATATTCTTTCTCCGGGTTAAACCATACAACGCCGATATCGTTTACAGTGGCTTCTGGATTGTACTTCTTGAGCCCGTTCAAGCTTCCGCCAGTTCCCAAACGGACGAACCATTCACCGCTGTCGAGTTGGGCATCTACCTGCTCTTGCTTCATGACCAGGATATCGGGATTGGTAATGCCCTTTGTGTACAGTTCGCGCATGAAAGACGCATCTTTCTTGAACTCTTCGGTCTCAATCCAAGACTTAACCTCGCCGCTTTGATTCACATAGAAGAACTTATCCTTCACGGTAAACGGGAACGTGTCATAAGTCCGATGCAGGATGGACGTATGCAGGTAGATCGGGTCAAAGTCGGCGCGTGTGCCAAGATAGGGCTTATTGCTTCCCTTCCAGTTCTTCATGACAATCTCCCAAGCGCTGATCAATTCAGCTGGTGTCGTCGGCTCTTCGAGATTATTCTCAGCGAGAATGTCACGACGAATATTGAATTGACCTTCACTCGCCATTTCAACCCAATAAGAGGGAACGGCATAATACTTGCCATCGATTTTAGCTCCGTCGAAGATATCATTCGGAATATATTTCTTCAGATTTTCTCCATGCTTTTCGATCGCATCCGTGATATCCGCCAGTGCACCGCGGTTATAATAGCTGGAGAACGGCGTGCGGTCCTGCATGACGTGGAACAGGTCGAAATCTTCCCCGGTGGACAGCATTAAGTTCAGCTTCTGATCCCACGCATCCCATGGGATATATATTTTTTCCACCTCAACGCCGACACCGTCCGCAGCCAGCTTCTCATTGACCTTTTGGAACACTTCCTTGTAGTCTTTCGGCTCTGTGCCTGGAACTAAATATTTGATTTTGACCGTATTGGCAGGCTTCTCATCATTCTCTGAATTGGAGACTGAAGAATTGTCTCCCTTGCCGCATCCAATTAAAGTCGAAAGCACAAGAACCACAGCCAATAGAAACACACCATACTTTTTCATATTAAATATTGACCTCCTTCTATAAAGTGCTTAATGTATGTTAACCCCGAAGGGGAGTATATCAGCCTTTGACAGAACCAATAACCAGGCCCTTCACGAAGTACTTTTGCAAATACGGATAGAGTAAGACGATCGGCCCGATTGTCACGATCGCTGTTGCCATCTTGACCGATTCTGAAGGAAGCGTGATGTCGCTTGTTCCGGCCAGCATCGTCATCTCGTTCAGCATGCTGATCTCCGATTGCATTTGCAGTAGCATAAATTGCAGCGGGTACAAATCCTTGCTGTCAATCAACATGATTGCATTCCACCAATTGTTCCAGTAATCCAGTCCGTAGAATAGCGCAATCGTCGCCAATACCGGTTTGCATAAAGGAAGATAGATCCGGAAGGCAATCGTAATATCGCTGGCCCCGTCTATGTTTGCCGACTCTCGCAGCGAGTCGGGAATCCCACTCATGAAATTCCGCACAAGGAAGAGGTTGAACGGGCTGAACAGCAGCGACGGAATGATCAAAGCGAAGATGTTATTGGTCAATCCAAGCGACCGATTCATCAGATACCAGGGAACAATTCCCGCCGAAAAAATCATGGTAATAAAGAAATAGAGCGCCAATGGATTGCGGTATTTCACATTTTTGTTCGCCAACGTATAGCCAGCCATGGACGTAATCAGAATCGCCAGCACCGTACCAACAATTGTGACAAAGATGGAAATACCGTAGCTATGCATGACTTGGGAACCCCCTGTAAAGATTAGCTTATAGGCATACAACGAGAACTCCTCCGGGAATAGGCTGTATCCGTTCTTCAATATGGCATCTTCATCCGTGACCGAGATCATCAGAACCAGGAGCATTGGAAGCAAACAAAGCGCCGAATAAATCGTAATGAGAGCATACATAATCGTCTTGCTGAATGAAAACGTCTTCACTTCTATACCTCCTAAAGCCTTTCTTCGGGAATCTATCGCCGAAACCGGATTCTAATACAGCGCGCCATCTTTAAAAAATTTGCGGGTAATGGCATTCGTGCCGAAGACTAGGATAAACCCGATGACGGACTGGAACAATCCGACAGCCATAGCTTCGGAAGGGTCGCCAATCTGACGCAAAGAGCGGAATACGTACGTATCAATGATATCCGTGGTCGAATACAAGGTGCCATTGTCGCCAATCAAGGCGTAGATCATCCCGAAATCGCCGTACATGATTTTGCCGACCGAGAGCAGCATCAGTATAACCACCGTAGGCATCATCAACGGAATCGTAATGCGCATGCACATCTGCCACCGGTTAGCCCCATCAATCTCGGCTGCTTCATACAACGTCTCATCTATCCCGGTGATGGTAGCAAGATAAATGATGGCGCTCATCCCTGCTCCTTTCCACACATGCATGACGGTAAGAACAGCCGGCCATACCTTCGGCTCGGTGTACCAGTTGACCGAGGCGAGGCCAAGCTGGTTCAGCAATTTGTTCACGATCCCCATATCCATAGAAAAAAAAGCATACAGCACATAGCTGATGACGATCCAGGAAATGAAGTTCGGAAACAACATCATGGATTGGCTGATTTTGACGAACAGCTTCTTGCGCAGCTCGTTCAGGATCAGTGAGATGGCCAGTGCCGTCAGCGTTCCAAAGACAATAAAGAGCAAATTTAGAAAGATGGTGTTAAAGGTGACCGTAAACGCCTTGCTCGACCCGAAAAAGAACTCGAAGTTCTTTAATCCTACCCACTCGCTATGAAATATGCCCTTTGTATAATTGAATCGTTGGAAAGCAATCAGTATATACGGATACGTCATATACCCGAAAATAAACGTGTAAACCATTGCCGGAAGGACCAGCAAGTAAGATGTTCCATTCCTACGGATATCAGAAAACATGCCGAATGCCGGACGCTGTCTCTTTTCCAATTTCTTATCCTCCTTCTTTGCAGTGTACATTTTTGGGCTGCGTTGACGCTTGCTCTAACTCTATCGCAGCGGGTCAGCGTTTCCAATTTCAAATACAGGATATCGCTTTCACGATTCGATTAAAGGGCTTTCAAATTATCGAAACGGCTTTCATTTTTGCGAGAAGGAGTACCTTTTTAGCCATATATGTCCTATAGTGAAGAGGTTATATTAACGGAATTGGGAGGAATTCTTCATGCGGAACACCATGAATCGGCTTGTTCGATACAAGGCGTTTCAAAAACTTACAATTTCATATTTCCTGCTCGTTCTACTAACTGTCAGCCTGCTGTCCGGCGTCCTCTTCCTTCTCTTCTCCAAAAGCGCCGTCAAGGAGATCGACCGCAATTCCAAAGCCATGTTATCCCAAATCACTTACGCCTCGGAGGTCGTCTATAACCAAGTCATGACAATCGGTAATGCGCTGCTCATCCAGCCGGAGATCACCTCATTCCTGAATGACACGTTGGAGGACAAGACGAACAATTATCGGATATTCCAACAAATGAACCAGATTATAAGTGTATATCCCTATATTTACAGTGCCGGGATCTACCGGCCTTCTACGGGAACAGCCGTCGATACTGCCGGGCTTCCATTCGACTCTTCGCTCATCACCCTTAGCGCGGAGCGGTACATGGAATTCTATCCGCGCAGCTTGACCGTTGCCGACCGCAACAACGATACGCCGCTTCAGCTCCTGACCTTTCTGCTGTACCCGGATTTTTCATTTAACACCTCCGACAACCCGCTTATCTATATCAATGTGGAAGAAGAGTCGATTCTGACGACAATCCGCAAAATCAGCAAAACGGATTCCGCCAACAACGTTTTTGTCATCAACAAAGAGGGCAAAGTGCTCTCCCATACCGATTCAAGTTTATTTCTGAAAGATTGGTCCGAGGAACAGTATGTGCAGCAAATTCTAAATCAGGACAAGGAAGAGAACAGCTTCACAACAAATATTCTAAATAAAAAGCATCTGGTCACTTATGTGAAGTCGGAGAAAATGGACTGGTATTTTGTAAGCGTTTCCCCTTACTCCGGACTCATCTCCAACATTGACCGTCTCCGCAACGTTACGCTGCTTGTGACAGCCGGAATCGTACTGGCAGGTCTGCTGATCTCTATTTTTCTGACCAAGAGCATTTATAGACCGTTATCGACGCTGTTTGAAAGGATCATGCCGGACACGGATTCTCCAGTCTCCGATTCGCCGTTCATAGATGAATATAAGATGATGACCGAGGTTTTCCATTCGTTGGAGGAACGTGAAAAATCGATGCAATTCGTGATCAACCGCTCTTCCCGAACGATTCGTGAGCATTACTTACTTTCGTTACTCTGGGGTCATCCGCTGGAACATTCTGTTCCGAGCGAATTAATTCGGGATATCGACAAGCAAGTATCGGGGCCTTATTTTTGCGTGCTTGTATTCAAAATCAATGCGTTGGAACCGACAAGAGGGAGGATGGAGACGGAACAGCAGCCGCTGCTGCTCTTCGCTCTAGGCAATATTGCAAAAGAGATGCTGGAGCCTATCGGAGCATGTGATTACCTGTTTATGGGGGGAAATGAAGCCGTCGCAATCCTTCAGTGTACGAACAACCAACAGCCTGAGGAGCTCAAGGCTGCCTTGGGCAATATTCAGGGTTTTCTGAACCGTTACTTCAAGGTGACGGTATCCATTGGCATAGGGGATATAAGTTACGGAAGGAAAAATATTTCTTACTCCTACACTTCGGCGCAGCAGTATGTTAAATACCGGCTAATCTACGGGAAGGAATCGATCCTGGATGCCGTAACAACACGGCCCCATATGATGACGGCCTTAAGTTATCCCAGCGCCTTCGAGAAGAAGCTAATCGATGCTGTGCAGTCCGGGAAGCCGGAAGCAATCCGGGATGCAATCGGACAATTCGTGGAACAGATCTCTAACGGTTCAATCAATCAGGTCATTACATACAGCACCCAGCTCATGCTATCCTTACTTAAACACTTTGACTATTTGCAGCATGTGCCGGATTCCAATTTCAACGAGTATCTGGATGCGGTGACCGAAATTGAATCCGCCGAACATCTGACGGACATCAAGGAAACTTTCAATCGCTATTGTTTTAATATTTGCACATTAATCGAAGAGAAGAATCTCTGGATGAATGCCCAGAAGCACAATGATATCATTGAAAAAGTGCAGAATTACATCCAGGAACATTATGCCGAGCCAAACTTATCTCTGGAGCTGGTGTCCAACATTGCCGGCCTGTCGCCAAGCTATTTGGGTAAGCTCTTCAAAAAAGCAACCCGTCAATCGTTCAGTGAATACCTGAATCACATCAGGCTGGAGAAAGCTAGGGATTTGCTTGCTTCCACTCATGAGACTGCAGCCAAAATCAGTGAATCGGTCGGAATGTACAATATCACTTACTTCTCCACTCTATTCAAGAAAAAATACGGCCTAACTCCTTCCGTCTTCCGCGAGCAAGAGGCGATAAGAGGCAATGAAAGGGCTGGAGAATAAACAAATTAGAGCTTTCGGTTTGCGAGAAAAACTGGTGCTGCGGCTCAATTTTCAGCTCCAGCTATGACAGCGATCTCCATGAGTAGAGTGCTGTTCTCAAGGTACAATACAAAAAGAATTCATTTTTACCTATAGATGATTCTACACAAAAAAGCATCGGCTACCTGCCATACCAGCGTCGCTGGACGAGTTACTCTTGTTGAAGCTTATAAAGCCCCTTCCGGGATTGTCCGTCTGGGCTTCTGGCAGGGGCTATTTACCTTAGCCAGTTAAATTAAATAGATACACCATTATCCCTACAAGCAAAGGTCCTATCACTAAAAACCCGAATATCAGGGCAATAACTTTTAGAGTTCCTGATATTCCTTTGGACGAGTTCAAGGTGTCTAGTTTATTATTGATTTCTTTTAGCTCTTTCAATATTTCTTTATTTAGATCTTCAGACACATCAAAGTCCTCCTTATACACATGAATCAAAATACACAAGATGCTGTTTATTTCATCGTTAACATATAGTTAGTCTCATGAATAGTTAATCGGTACATTTTACCATAATCACCATACCAGAAGTTTTTATAAATCTAGTAAAAAATAAAAAAACCAAAGGGCCCCTCTAAAAATTAGGGTACACCTTTGGTTTTCTGCAATAATCCAAAACCCCTCTAACCTCATAGAATAATAGCTTCGCAAATCTTATTTCTACTATAATAATCCCGTACTAATATAACCCCCTGCGCAGGGTAAACGTCCATCCGGCAATAATAAAGGCATCGCCCTCCATCAGAGGGTATTCTTTATAAGGCACCATGGATTCTCCCTTCAACATCGTACCATTTCTGGAACCCAGATCTTTCAGGACGTATCCACCGCTTTCGCGCGAAAGTTCGACATGTGCCCGTGAAGTCCCCACACCTTCAGCTACAAATTGGGCGACGTCGGGAGATCGGCCGATGATGAAATGGGGCTGATGCAGTTCAATTCGCTGCGGAACGGCTGCATTCGGTTCGTTAAGCTCAAGATAGTCCCTCGAATGTTGCCCAGACGGACGAACGGCGGTTTCTGGACTTAACAGCACGGTAGCTCCCCCACCACCAGAGGACGAAAGCACCTCCGTCCGTTGGGACAGCTGGGCATAATAATCCCCTTCTTCCCTATAAGAATCTCCTGCCCCGGCGTTAGGCGAACGCGAAAAAGCCTGGTCCCGCAAAGACTGTGCAGAAGATCCCGCCGGAGGGTGATCCCGCTCAATGTTAAATGGAGATTTAGGAAACTGCCATCTCCAATGCTCATTCCCCTCACCAAGCTCTGCTTCTGATGCTTTCCCTGAGTCCGCTGCCTGTTTTCCCGTAAGAAGACCTGATAAGGGATCAGCCTCAAAACGCGGGACGGACTTCCACTTGGCATGCTCCTGCGGATTTAGCTCTGTAGATTCAAACACGGGCAATGAACCGGACCAATCCTCCGCTCGCCGTGAGTGCAGCCGGAGTTTGCCCGTGTAGCCGAGCCAAGCGATCACGGCGAGCAGAATCGTAATCCCTACCGATAGCCCCAGCATCAGCGGACCCGGTTGATTCATGTACAACATTCTCCATGCTCCCGCTGCGGCGAGCAAACATCCTAGCAAAATATAGGTCCGAACCGGCGAAGATTTGCCATGCTCCGCTTCATCAAGACTTGAATCATCTGTGCCAGGTGACCACGCGGGAAGACCTGATGGGGGGCGACCGGCGTGAGAATTACCCTCTTCGTTTCGCCCGCTTTTCCCAAACATCTCGTTGGTACGTTCCGTCAGGCTTCGAATTAAACTCTGTTTATCTGTGTTGCCGTCATTCTCCGTCTGCAATGCCGCACTCCGGCTGTGAGCCGGCTCTGCAAATGAGAAGGCAGGCCTAGAGACGCTGCTGTTTGAGGGAATATCGGTATAGGGCAATCCTTCATTCACACGTGCAGGCACTGCCATCTTCGCTTGCGTTCCTGCTTGTTCGCTTTCACCATCTTCTCCTGCAAGCAGTTCAATGACAAGCCGCTTAAGTCCCGGCAAACTGAAGCTCTGTTCACTGCAGAAGGACATCAATGCTTGTATCCCTCCTCCTTTCAGCTCCGAGACCGATAGGAGAAGCCTTGTCATAAGCTCCTTAAGCGTTACAGGGAGACGGTTACTGGTTGTCTCATTAACGGCAAGGGGAACATAGGTTAAATATAATGTGCCAAGATGCAGGGAACCTTCAACAAACAGAAAATCCTCATGAAGTATGTAATTCTCGGGTTGAAGCATATACAGCCTGCTGTCCTCCAATGCGGTAGCGATCTGCAGCAGCAGCCCGTAGTACTCGGTCAACGTCATGCGCTCGCTCTTCAATGCCTGAGACAGCATCTTTTTGCCAGTGATATCATATTCCAAGGTTACTTTGTAATCGACTTCTTTCATATGCAGCTTCAAAAAGTGCGGGATTCTCGAAGAACGGATCATACCCAGCTGCACATGATTCAATTCTGCTGACTGGATCCCTTCATCCCGGTCCAGCACCATGATCGTCCCGCCGTTCTGCATAAAATCCGCCTTTAATCCGAACATAAGCGCCGCCTCCTACATGTGGAGTACTAGATACGTGCTGATCATGCCAGGAAGAACAGCCATCATAAAGGGAAATCGCAAGTGCTCCTCCTGGCTGTTGCGCCATGGCAACCAGCTCTTCATGACAAAAACTCCGGCGATACTGCCAACGACACGGCGTACTCGCTTCATCGTCTCCCGCCGCCAGAGCAGAATGAGCAAACCGATGGCACCGGCAAAAAGGACAGAATACATAATGCCCTGCAAGGTAAACCACAAGCCGGTCCAGGCGCCGATCCCACCGAACAGCTTAACGTCGCCCGCTCCTACAGCCCCTATAAAATACATGATCAACAAGATGAGAAACCCAGCTCCAAGACCCTTCAAAGAAAAGAGCAGGCCTTCCCATCCGTTCAGAGCGCCATGAAAGATCGGGCCGGACAGCATAGCTGGTACGGTTAGAGCATTCGGTATCTTCATGGAACGAAGATCTGTAATAAAGGCCGCAATCAGATAAACGGCACAAATACCAAAGGCAACGGCCACACCCATCAACCTCCCCTGCGCGACTATTCAAGGAATAGTCTGAATAGAACTTTAACTATTGACGCACAACGAATTGCTTCTAGTGGAAAGACTTTCCTTGGATATTACTTTAGAACCCTATATTTCATAACCTTGCTCTTGAACCTCTCATGAACCCGACCGCGCTACCACCGTAAACGGCACCTCGATCCGCTGCCCGTCTGCCGTCTCAACCACGAACAGCCAAGTCCCCGGCGTTGTATTAAACCCCACGTTCCATTCCCATTCGATATAGCCGTTATCATCCGCGGTCTTCCAACCCAAATATTTAGCCGTGCTCTGACCGCTCTTGTAATAGACTGATAATTGAGCGCTGGCCCCTGCCTCTACTTTCACCTTTACTTTAGCCTGCTTGCTTGCGACGGCCGGATTCGGCTTCTCCAACAGCTCAATGGCTCCGTTCTCTGAGCCGTCCCCGTTCCCCGAATCTCCCCCGCCTTCTCCCGTGTCTCCAATCCACAGCCTCTCCTGAGCCTTCGCTTGCAGCACGATGCGTTTGTTCAAGAAAGGAACCCGGATTGGAAGGGCATAATTCACCTCAATGCCAAAATAAGGACTCGTGCCGCTCTTCAAATTGGGTATGTGAACATTGGACACATGGATTCGGTCATAATCCAGAAGGCGGTCAGGCATAAACGGCTTCATCATCGGCTTGACCACGGGATCGAGTACGGCTTCCACGGTTTGGTTCTTAAGCTGCTGCAGAGGCTCCTCACCTGAAGCGACGGCTTCCGTGATCCACTCCTTAGCAGGAGAAGGAAGCGAGTCGCTATATTTCGAAACCCAATCGGACAGCGACAATTTGGGTATTTCCCAATGGGACGTGCTGGGTGTGCCCTCGCCTGTTCCGTTACCCCCTGCATTCGCCTGCACGGCTAGCGAAACAGGATACATATGGGCCGCTACGGTTTTGACGGTATCGGAAACGGTGCTTTGGAGCGCCGTCGATATCAACGTCATCTGCACGATATATATGAGAAAAATGACAAAAAACATAAACATCGGCAGCACAAGCGCAGCTTCCACGACCATGCTTCCTTGCTCCGCCGACGCCTTACTATTACGCAAAGGCTTTCGTAATACCGATAAACATTTCATTCAAGTAACCCCTAATCCTAATAGGAAAAATCCGCCTTGCGCTTGACCAAGTACCGACTTCCTTGAACTTCATCCCCGTCGCTTCCGAATGCAACGCCGATCGACTTCGTCACTCCCGGAAGAAACCATAAACGCATGGCCGTCCTAACTTCCCCTGTAGCATAAGTAAATCGCTCCGCTGGATTGATGCCGGTATTTAATCGTATCAGCGCCAGCATGCGCGATAACTTCTTCTCGTTATTGCTGTGAATAAACAAAAATATTCGTAAATGATCCCTGTAGGTAAGCTCAACGGGTACATACTTGGAAAGCTGAACGCTTCCCTTCTGACACAGCTGGATCATATCCTCGATAGCCTTCTCAATCCCATACAGAATGGCTGCCGCCAAAACCGCCAACGGATTTCCTAATTTGCTGTTGACGACGAATCCTTCCATCGTCCGAATGGCGAGCCTGGAAGCGAAGATTTCTGCATAAACCGCCGATATATTCCCGGCGGGGTTGTGAAATCCGTACAGAATATATTCCACTTCCTGGTTCCCGATAGCGAACTCCTGCACTATCTCCTCTCCCGTGCTGGACCCGTCAACGATTCCGGATAAGTTCCCGACATCGAAATGCTGATAATAATGAACGGCGTACTCATTCTGAAACAGTTCATCCCTAACACCGCCAAGCACGTTCCCCATAAATCCAAACATACCGTCCATATTATCCATTGCTTGTTTGCCGGCATCATACGGATCGTCGTCCAGTGGCTTTCCCTTACTCATGCTGTCCGCTTCCGCATTAAATTGAAGGCTTTCGTCATAGTACTGCTGGAGTTCACGAAACTCATCACTAATGGCTTGATGCTGTCCATTCAGCCCGTTGATCGCCTCGATGGCTTTGGATGCCTGCTTCAGCTTCTGATTGGCCAGCTTCTCCATCGCCTTCCGTTCCTTATCCGATGTGCGAAACTGCTCCAACGCCGCCTGCTGCCGATCCATGATATTTCCGCTGCCTGATACCCCATAATTAGAAATGTAATTCTGCAATTCGCGGCTAGCTCCGAGTACGGCTCCCTTCATCCCCTCCCCGCCCAATGAAGACTGTAGCGCGGCCACAGCTCGGACAACCTGTTGATATCGACGCTCCTGGTTGTCGATTTCTTGCCGAAAGCCGTTTAAGAAGTCATCGCTATGAATTAATTTGTCCGCTTGCTTCCGAATGGATTGGATCATCTCCGCTTCTGACCCGGGGGAAGCAGCAGACCCCGGCGTTATGTCATTCGTCACTTGGTCATACCCCGCATTAGATGAACGGTTCTCGGATTCCTTGATGGCCTGCTTCATCTCCTCGTTCAAACTCCTGGCTTCCTCCCATAATTGCTGCGCATCCGCTAGAAGCTTGTCATTCTCCCGCTGAAACCGTCCGGCCTCTCTCGATATCTGCGAGCCGATGGAAGACATTCCGCTCCGGTAAGCCATGAGTAGAAGCGTATACTGTTTCTCCTTGGGAGGCCTGTCCGCGTCCTCCTGTTGTTTATCTTTATAATCCTCATACTGCGATGCCCCGTCGGCAGCGGTTTGGATGCTGCCCCCAAGCGAAGTATCGTTGATTGGTTGTCCAGGCGGATCCATAACCAGCTTCGATAGCTGGATCGCATGCTCTCCTGCCTTGCGCTGTTTTGCCAGCATCTCATCCAGCGCCGCTTCCCGCTTGTCATACAGCTTGCGCAGCTTCTTAAGCACATCGACCGTATTGGAAGCTTCCTTCATGGACTGCGATAGCGGTTTGAACTTGCCCACTAATTCTAAAGTGAAATCGATCGGCGCTTTATACTTCATGTCCTCGATGATCTGCCGGTTGAAGATGTCATAAGCGCCCAATGGACGCTGCAATTCAAGCCCCGAGCTATCGAGTTCCATCGCCATTAACCGGAACGCATCGCTGCGGTCTCCCGGATTCAAGCTGTCATTCAGCACATTGCCCATAATGAGATCCCCGCTGGTGCCTCCATGGGCATACAGTCCGTATTCCTTCTGAAGCTGCGGATCGTAGGATGACATCACGGAGCGTACGGCTGCTCTTGTCAGCCTCTCGCTTTGCACCTTCATGGCCGCGATACGCGAGAAATCAATGAATATGGCTACAAACATAAATACGGCTGCCAGAGCGATAATCAAAAAAACAGATACAGATCCATCAGGCGATCGGCCCACCTCTCTCCTTCTCCGACTAGACCGCGCTTTCCCTTGCTTCGTCATGACTATCGCGAACCTCCGAACTTTTGTAGAACTTCTCCTGCGGCTGCCTTATCCGTTCCGTTTCTCCCGCCTTGAAACTTCGATCCGTAATACCGCATCAAATCCACCGTGCGGATAAATTCAACGGGATCAACCACAATCGATTGTGAGTTGACCTTGATCTGGCCGCCATCGTCCAGCATTCGGCTGATTGGCGTCAGAGAGACCTGCTCGTTTAACGACGTCGTTACTTTTCGCATGAGCAGCTGATTCGTATAACGCATCTCTCCAGCCATGCTGGAAGGCACGGCCGTGCCGCCCTTGGACATCTTAAGCTCGGGCAATTTTCCGCCCTCAACCTCCCCTTGCGGCAGTGTAATCGACCTCGTACTGTCTCCCCCCGCCAAACCGAATAAGGTCCCGACAACGTTATCGTCGGTTAACCGCCAATATAACGCATCATGGCGGCCCTGTTCCACGGATCCCGAGGCAGCGATCTTATGGCTGTTGTCCCAGATATACGCAGTCCTTTCAGAAGCAGCTGCCGATGCCTGAACCAGCATGGACTGCTGATAAATATACAAGCATAGGAACAGAAGCAAAATCGTCACCGTCAGCACGATGGGAAGAACCAGGGAGGCTTCAACCGTGAAGCTCCCCGTATCGTCCTTCCATCTTCTCTGCAGCCGATTATTCAAGGAACTCTTTACTCTTGTTGTTCACGTTTTTAAACAAGTTGTTCACCAAGGCCGTAATCTGATCTTTAAATATAAGCGCGATAATCAAAATAACGACGAGGATCAGGATCATCTCAAGCGTTCCGATCCCTTTCTCATCCTTCCAAAAAGCTTTCATCCCGTTCTTCGCCATGTTTAACATCATATTTCGTACACCGGTCCCTTCTACATGTTCATCATCATAAATGCAGGCGCTCCGAGCAAAACAATCACGATCATGAAGATGACCACCATTGGCAGCACCAGCTTCGAGGAGGCCTGCTCGCCCCTTGTTCTTGCAATGGCCTTGCGCTTCTCCCACAGCACTCTGGACAAATCCCGCAGTGCCAGGACAAAGTCATTACCGCCGCGCCGAAAATTAAGCAGGACGGTTGTTGTAAATATCGATACTTCCTGAACGCCGCACCGTTTATTGAACTGCTCGAAGGCTTGCTGGAACGGATGGCCTCCCTCCCATTCAAGCACCATTCTCTTCAGTTCAGCATACAGGGGATGGCTCGCGTCCTCGTTCCGTTCCACGCAATGAATGATCGCCCTCTGCACCGTCTCGCCGGCGCCGACAAGCAGCACAATTTTGTTCAGAAGCTCCGGCAGCTCCATCACGATATCCTGCTCACGCAGCGTGACCTTTTTATGGAGGTCCTTCATCAAAGCGACGGGCAGCAATGCCCCCAATGCCAATCCAGCCAGAAGTCCGATTACGTCCCCGGACAGCAATGACCACAAGCAGCCGCCGATCAAAATAAGCCATGTATACGCAAGGGCCTCGGCCATAAATAACAACGTCAATTCCGCGCTGTGCCGCAGGCCATGGATCTTCTGAACGGAGCCCTGCATCCGGTAGAATACAATCGGGAAGCGCATCGGAACCTTCCCCCGCTCCAGCAGGAACAACAGAGGCGGCGCTAACCGCTGCAGCCTGAGCCCATCCATGGACAATCTGCCAAGACGATGGTATCGTTCGCCGCACGTTTGATTCAGCACCACCCAACCACCCACAAGCAGAACCATCAGCACGCCGGACATCCATGTCAGCATTCCCGCCTCACCTCCTTACACCTTGATATTCATCATTTTGGTGATCCATAAGAAACAGCCTCCTAAAGCCGCCAGTGCAAAAGTAGAGATCATGATCCCCGATCCGCTGTACATGGGCTCCATATAATCGGGGGATGTCATATTCATGAACAGCAGCAGGAGGAACGGGGCGGCTAGAAGCGCCTTGGATTCGAATCGCTTCTGTGCAATCATCACGGATATCTCCTGCTGGATATCCAGCTTCTCCCCGATGACGGACGAGGTTCTGCGCACGACTTCGACCAAATCCCCGCCTGTGCGTTTGCAAGTCGAGAAGACATCGGCAAAATTCGTTAAATCCTCCATCCCCGCCCTTCTTGCAAAATCCTGCAGTGCCACTTCAATAGGCTCACCGTACTCCAAACGGGACACAATGACCTTGAGTTCGAAGATCAGATCGCTGCTGCCCCCGGGATCCAGAAGCAGCAAGTCCTGAACGGCATCCCTGAACCCGTTCTCCACGGAGCGGCCGGCCGACAGGGACGAGGACAAGGAATAGAGAGCTTGCTTGAAGTGAAGATTCATCGTCCTTCGTCTGCGTTCCAGCATGAACCGCCGCCACAATTTAGGGATCATCAGCCCCCCCGCTCCCAGCAGCAGCGACAATATCAGGTTGTGATAGAACAGATAACCGATGAAGCAAAACAAAAGGCCGCCAAGGATCACACATGCCGTTCTCTGCCTCATGGAGAGATGATAGACACTGTAATCCGGAAGGGCATGGGTTCGAGCCCCCGCTGCATGCTCGGGTTTACCGGCGGCTTTGCTCCTCTTGATCACTCGGCCGCCTTGGCCCTCTTTGGACATCCAGGCAGGACTGCCGGAGCGTTTCATTTATGTCACCTCCATCGTCTTCTGCAGCGGCCAAGCCGTAATCCCGGCCATATGAAGCTTGTCCGCCGATTGAAGCGGATTGCCGCAAGGCTCCAGGCGCCCGATCACCCGGCCGCCCGATTCGCCCGTTTCACGAAACCGGTAAAGCGGGTTCAGCACCACCTCGCCGTCGCTCATTCCAATCACTTCGCTAATCTCCGTTACGCGTCGCGATCGATCCCTTAACCGGGATAAATGCACAAATATATCAATCGCCGAGCTAATCTGCTGGCGGACTACGCTGATCGGAAGATCCGCACCGCTCAGCACCATCGTCTCCAAACGGCTGATCATGTCCTGCGTGCTGTTGGCATGCCCCGTCGACAAACTTCCGTCATGCCCGGTATTCATGGCCTGCAGCATATCCAGCGCCTCGCTGCCCCGCACCTCGCCCACCACGATCCGATTGGGACGCATCCGCAGCGAGGAACGGATCAGATCGCGCATCGCGATCTCCCCCCGGCCTTCCGTGTTGGCATTCCGGGTCTCCAGCGACACGAGGTTCGGGACCGTCACGATCTTCAGCTCCGCCGAGTCTTCGATCGTAATGACACGTTCATCAGGCGGAATATATTGCGACAGCGCATTCAGGAAAGTCGTCTTCCCCGACCCCGTCCCGCCGCCTATAAAAATGTTATACTTGCCCTTAACCAATATCCGGAGCTGCTCTGCCGCCTCCTCCGTCAGCGCTCCCCTTCCAACCAGGTCATCCATCGTCATCGGCGATTCCGGAAACTTGCGGATCGTCATGGTCGGCCCTTTCAGCGCGATGGGCGGGAGCACGATATTCACCCGGGAGCCATCCTTCAATCTCGCGTCAACGATGGGCGTCGATTCATTCACCACCCGGTTTACCGTACCCACAATGCTCTGAATGATATCCTCCAGCCGGCTCTGGGACTCGAATTGGAGCGGCAGCTTCTTGACCTCGCCGTCCTGCTCGATGAATATATCCTGGTGGCTGTTTATCATAATTTCAGTAATCCGGGGGTTGTCCACCAGAGGTTGAAGCACATCCAGCCCGCGAAAAGAGTCGAATACCCTCCGCACCAGCCTCCGCTTCTCGGCTGCGGTCAGCTCCATGAGCTCGCGTCTTCTCCACACCATTTCCTCGATGCGGGCCATTAATTCCGAGTTGTTAACGCTCGCACTCATATCAAGCTCGGAGCGAACCTGATCCCGAACCGATTTAAACGGATCCTCCAACATCACTTCCCACCGCCCGCATGAACCGGCATGATACCCGAGCCCTCCAGCAGCTGCTGGCAGAGCTTCAATACCTCCCTTTGATAGATCGGCGAGGACAACAGCAGATCTTCCCGATGGAGCTGCTTCCATGAAGGGATATAAGGCAGCACGCCGTCTATGCTCATATCCTTGCGGGGAAGCCCGTTAACAAGCTGACCCGTGTACCGGTTGACGATGAAGCGGCTCCGTTTCCTCACGCTTCCGAACTGGGCGGGGCTCTTAAGCTCCAATTGATCCAGCCATACGCCGCTCTTATGCATGCTGATCAAATCATCCAACAGCACCCAGATCAGCAGTCCGGCCTGTTCGAGAACCGCCTGCAATCGTTCCCCCGAGTCCCCCTCGGTATCCACCACAATGGCATCGTAATGATGGCATGATATCAGGGAGGTCAACAGCAGGGATGTATCGTCCACGGTCATTTCCGATATTTCCTTAACGTTGAAGCTGGGCTCAAAGGAATCGCACTTCAAGCCATGATGCCTGATGATATAGGGAGCTATCGACAGCTCCGTCTCGGAAGCCGATTCTTGGGAGGCCTTAACGTCATACAGTAATCGCGAAAAGCTCCCCTCCATGCCGACGGATCCGGACGGAAACAACGCACTGCTGTTCACGCTCTCCAAATTGAGATAGAAAACTCTCAAACCGAGCACGCCAAGCTGCTTCGCCATGTTCATGGCGATCGTTGATTTCCCGCTCCCTCCCAGGGAAGAGACGATGCCGATCACCGGTGTTGATCCCGAATTCAATTTCTCCAGCGTTCCCCCGCTTCGCCTGCAACGGGTTACCATGATGTCCAGCAGCTGAGGCAGCGGCTGGTATTTGGGGGTGCTGTCGCAGCCCTCCATAAGAGAAAGCGCTGAATGGCCTTCGCTTAGGAGCAGCCATGGAACCGATGCCTCCCTCTGGCTGAGCCAGTTCTCCAGCATATCCGCATCCCCCACGACCAAATTCGGCTTCTCCCCCGAGTCCATATAATGAAGGAATGATTCTACGCGGGTGAATGCGGTCACCTGCAGAGCCGATCCGTAGGAGCTTCCATGCACATAATTCAGCAGCGGTTCGACATACCGGGAATCCTGCACTGCCAGCACAAGTCGGGCCGGTATCATCATGCCAATCCCTCTCCTCTGTAACAACGCAAAAAAAGCACCGTCAAAGCCGCGAAATCGCGGACAATGAACGGTGCTTCCGTTGTCTGTTCTAATTTGACATTAGAATATCACAGTTGCAGGAGAACGGCAAGACTTTATTTTTTATGTAGAGATAGCCCTTAATCACTATTGTCAAAGCAAGGATAAATGTCCTACTATATAGGCTTAGAACGAGTGTTCTCTATATAGAAACTTCTTATATAGAATTAACATATATAAACTCCTAAACCATCTAAACCAATACTTCCAAGCTTGGAGAGTGACACCCATGAACAAACGTATACTAGCCGCTTTTCTAACCGCCCTGCTGTTATTATCCGGCTGCAGCCAGCCGCTGATGTCCCCTGCGACATCGAACGAAGAAACCGCAGCGAAACGTACATCCGAAGCCAAGACAGACGCCGGCACAACGAATGCCAAGCAGACAACTTATCCCACCGATGATCTGAACCTGCCGCGGGTTGCCGTGGAATTGGTCAAAGCCGTTGACGGCGACACCATCAGCGTCATGTTCGAAGGCAAAAAAGAGAATGTTCGCATGCTGCTGGTCGACACGCCCGAGACAAGCCATCCGAAACTGGGCGTCCAGCCGTTCGGGCCCGAGGCCAAGGCTTTTACGAAGGAGCTCGTGGAACAAGCCGATCGGCTTGAATTGGAGTTCGATATCGGTCCGAACCGGGATAAATACTCCAGGCTGCTCGCTTACGTGTATGCCGACGGGAAAATGGTCCAGGAATCGCTGCTTGAGGAAGGACTGGCCCGCGTTGCCTACATTTATCCGCCCAACACGCGCTATGTGGACAAATTCGATGATTTGCAGCGAATCAGCCGGGACAAGGGGCTCGGCATATGGAGCGTAGAGAACTACGCCCAGGAAGACGGATTCCATCCCGAGGAACAGGACGATACGAATAAGAACAACAACCCTGACGCCACAGCAATCCAAGCGCCTACCGAGAAGCCCCAACCGTCCGAGCAAGCCTGCGACATTAAAGGCAACATCAACTCCAAGGGCGAGAAAATCTATCATACGCCCGAATCCCCGTACTATGAGCGCACGAAGCAGGAGCAGTGGTTCTGCAGCGAGGAAGAAGCCGAGCAAGCCGGTTTCCGGGCACCGCTGAAGTAGCTATGAACCTGATTGCATATGAAATGAACGCATATGTTCATCTTATATAAATTTTAGCCGTATTTGAAAAGGAGCCACGAGCCATGGGGAAAAAGAAAACGCCGGCAGCCAAACCCAATGAAAATCAATCAGCAAATCCAAGCTCTGCCCCACTGTACAAAACCGTCTGGAGATGGCATTTCTATGCCGGCATCATGTTCGCTCCTTTTCTGATCATCCTGGCTGTAACCGGCTCCGTTTACTTATTTAAGCCTCAGATTGAACAAGCGTTATATCGGGACTACTACACGGTAACCCCACAAGCCGAACGGGTAACGCCCAGCAAGCTGGTCGGACAAGTGAAAGAGCTCTACCCTGACGCTACCATCACGAAATACCGCCCCGGCGAGTCGGATTCCCGCTCCACGGAAATCAGTCTGACCTCGGGCAGCGAATCCATGACCGTCTTCATGGACCCCTATACGGGAGAAAAGATGGGCGAACTGAAAGACAAAGACCGGATCATGGACAAAATCGAGGAGTTCCACGGCGAGCTGATGGTCGGAACCATCGGGGACCGGATCGTGGAGCTTGCCGCCTGCTGGGCGATCGTGCTCATCATCACCGGTTTGTTTTTATGGTTCCCGAAAAATAAAAACAAAAGCAAAAAGAAAAGAAGCCTCGCAGGGATCCTGTATCCGAGGCTTGGCAAGGGCAAGCAAATTCTTCGCCGGGACCTGCACGCCGTTCCCGCATTCTGGATCGCAGCAGGCATGCTGTTTCTCGTCATGACCGGATTACCTTGGTCAGGCCTGTGGGGCAGCAATTTCCAAATCGTAGCAACCAATACCGGTGCCGGCTATCCTCCTTCCATCTGGTCGGGCAGTGCGCCATCCTCCCATGTGGTACGGACGAAGGAAGTGGCAGAGGTGCCTTGGGCGGCCGAAAATCTGGAGGTTCCCAACTCCACCATCTCCGACTTTATGCCGCTTCCGATTGAAGATGTCATGTACGTAGCCCGAAGCGAGGGAATGCATCCGAGTTACACCATCAGCATCCCACAGCAAGCGGACGGGGTGTATACGTTGTCGGCCTATCCGCCGAAAGCGCAGGACGAAGCCACCCTGCATATCGACCAGTACAGCGGAGCGGTGTTGGCGGATTATCGCTATGATCATTACGGATCCGTCGGCAAAGCCGTTGCCTTGGGCATTACGCTGCACAAAGGAACCCAATTCGGCATCGTCAACCAAATTTTCAGTTTGCTGATATGCCTAGGCATCATTCTCATTGCGGTAAGCGGTTTGTACTTGTGGTGGAAACGAAAACCGGACCACGGACTGGGGGCTCCGAAAGCGCCCGAGGCAAGCGCCAAGAGCATGAGGCTGTTCCTGCTGCTGTTTATCGCTTTGGGGATTCTGTTCCCGCTTGTGGGCTTGTCCCTCATCATCGTGTGGATCATCGATTACGCCATCGTACGAAAGGTACCGGCGATCAAGGCTTTCCTGAACGCCTGATTCGCTTAGGACTCAATCAAATATAAGGGGTGGCGGTTTCATGATCGTGAAAGGCCGTATTATTATAACCGTACTGCTATCGGTTCTGCTGCTGAGCGCTTGTTCGGCCAGTCCCGAGGCAGCCGACTGGTATGAAAAAGAAATCCCATTGATGGCCGAGGTGAACATCCCGGATGTATTATCCGTCCAACAGCCGGAGACCATCGAGATTATCCTTACCCAAGACGGCAAAAGAGTGCCCGATGCGGATTTTGTCCACTACGAGCTGTGGAGCCATGACGGTTCCCTGCGGGATCCCATGACGGATGCGGTCGAGGTGGGTGATGGCGTGTATACGGTGACCAAAACCTTCGAAAAAGAGGGGCTGTATTTCATCAAGCTGCACAGCGGCAACAACGGCTCCATCATCATTCCCCAGAAACCGTTCGCCGTCGGCAAACTGTCCGAGGCCGAGCTCGCCTACCTGGAAGCGGGAACTCCGACATTCCAAGAAGGCACGGCAGAACATCATCATTGAAACAAGCGGAATCAGGATAAAAACCGGCGCCGAATGTCCGGCGTCGGGACCATGCATTCACTGGATTGCCCGAACCACCGGTAACGGTTCCTTGCCACCCAGCGGTACACCAGGTTCCGGAAGAAAGGGGGAATCAGGATCAGGACATACAACAGCGGCCAAGGAAAGCGAAGACGCCGCGCAATCCGAAGAGCTCCCGTCGATCTGGTGTAATATCTACCCTGTTCAATCAGCACCATCGTCTCCGGGGAATCTCCATCGAGCCCTCCCTGCCTCAACAGCTCCTGACCGATCTCGGATTGCAGCGAAGCGAACCGGAAAGCCCCCGGGGGATCTCGCTTGATAATGAATTGAGTCAGCCCCTGGCACATATGACACACGCCATCAACCAGCACAATTGCATATTCCTCATGATTTTCGGTTGCACGATCCTTCATATTTTATTCGCTCCCTTCACGCCATAAAAAAAGAAAAAACGCAGGAGCCCTCTCCTACGCTTGATCAAGTACGCTTATTGGTTTATTACTCAGCAGCTTTGTTCAGCCACTCGCCGTCTCTCATCTGCTGGTCGAATTCGTTCGAGAATTTCTCCATGCATTTGCATATGAAATCCTTACGACAAACCGGGCAAGGTACTTTCCCAAGTCGGCTAAGCGCAGTCAGTTTCCATTCCGGGAAGCGGTTATAGAATACGCGAATATCCGTTCCGTCAGCCGTGTGGATAATGAATTCGTAAAGCCCTTCCTTTTCATTGCTTCCAGCTGTGGTCACATTTGCAATCTGCGGTCTGTATGGCATGTTCATCACCCGTTTATTTTATTTAAATTCCTTATGACTGGTTTGTACTTTCTGGTACTTAGTCATATTAAAGAATTTTAAGGGTGATGTCAACCGAAGAACACATCCAGGATCGAGCCCAGCTGCCCCCTCTTTTTACCTTCCAATATATCCGGGTTGAAGACTTCCACATATCCGCAGTTCGTGCAGGAAACAAATAGGAAATGATTGTGCTGGATATCAAACATTTTGCTCAAGCCTGCCCCAGACATCGAGACCTCTTTCGTCTGGCAGTGGTTCCCTCCGCATTTGCTGCATACAAACCGTTCCTCTATCATTTGTTCTATTCGCATTCCAAGCGCCCCTTTCAATGCATAGCTTTAACTGAAGTACGGCGTATCATGTAAAAAGTTTCATATTGAGCGTCTTTAGCCGACAAAAAAGGATGACCCCCATTTTAGAGAGCCATCCGAATCCTCCATCGTTAGCTTACGCTTAACTCCACGTCGATGTTGCCCCGGGTTGCTTTGGAATATGGGCAAAACGCGTGCGCTTTCTTCGCGAGATCCTCCGCCTGGCTTCGTTCGATGCCCGGCATTTCGATCTTCAGCTTCACTGCCAGCTTAAAGCCGTCAGCGCCTTCGTCTTTTCCGATCGACACCTGGGAGTGGATCACGACATCCTTCAGCTCGACGCCCTCCTTGCGGGCGATGTTGGCCAAGGCGCTTTCATAGCAGGCGCCATAACCGGCCGCGAACAGCTGCTCCGGATTGGTTCCGGCTCCGCCCGGACCTCCGAGCTCTTTCGGCATGCTTAATTTGTGATTGAGAACGCCATCGGCAGATTCAACCGAGCCTTCCCGCCCTCCGACGACTTTAACATCTGCTGTGTATAATGGTTTCATGCTCGTTCATCTCCTTCATGCCCTATTATGGTCTCTACATGTACTCTTTAAACTTTCAGGGCAATTTGAAACGATAAACAGGGCATTTCACCATAGATGCAGCGTTATTCCTGCACGCGAAGAACATAACAAAAAAAGCCGCTTATCAAAGGGAATTCCACTTGATAAACAGCTTCTTTATAAAGTATGCGGTAGAGAGGACTCGAACCTCCACGGGTATACACCCACTACCCCCTCAAGATAGCGTGTCTGCCATTCCACCACTACCGCATGTATAAGGGATGTTCTGCAGCGAACATTCCCTATTATACTGCCCTCTTGTTCAAAAGTAAAGCGCCAAAATCTGGGCCTTTGGGTTGGCCGTTTTCATCAGCTAGCTCTTGTCGCTGCGCTTATCCTTCCGATAAGCCGAAAACTCGATGTATTCGCGGATAAATTCCTTCTCATGCTCTGTCAGACCAGACATTAAGGCAGGATCCAAAGATTCCGGATCTACTTCATATTCCCCGCGAGCTTCCTTGACACGGTTGGTCGGACTACCTCTTCCTATAATCAGCCAATCCAGGCTGACGGAAAAAAATGCTGCAATCTCAATCAATTTATTCGTGCTCGGCGTTGTTTTTCCCCTCTTCCAGTCACCAAAATTTCCTGTGCTGATCCCGAGGGTTTCACAAAACGCCTTCTTGGTCATACCCCGGCTTTCTATGAGATGTTCGATTCGTTGGTAAATAGACTGCATCAAACAACCGCCTTCCTATTTCTCTTTAAAAGAAAAATATCTTATGTACGTATTTTTTTTCTTGCATAATGACTTAATTACGTGTATAATCTAAATATATTGCCTAAATTATACCATAGTACTCATGGATCGTCGTATCTTTTACTCATGAGTCTATTCCGTACGAGGAGCGAGTAAATTGCCCTACGATACCATGACCACATCCTGGAATAATGCAGTACACTCCTTGAATAAAGGGCTGATGGTTCTTACCCCGGATGGCATCATAGACAAAATCAACGATCCGCTCATTGCCATGGCCGAAAAATACGGTGTCCCGCCTGACTTTAGGTGGCATGGAGCATCTTTTTTCGATATGACTTCCCGGCACTTGTGTTCTGTATTCGATCCATTTTCCCAGGAGGTGGATTTGCCCTCCGTAAAGGAAGTGATACTGGGCAAGCTGCCTGATTATTCTTTTGAATATGCCGTGGAATGGAATGACCGGCAGAACTGGGTTCTGTGCGAGGTGCTGCCGCTGATGATGAACAAGGACAGCCGTGTTCACGGAGCCATGATATCGTTCACGGATATTACGAAGTTCAAGCACAGGGAACTGCTGCTGGAACAAGCGCTGGCCCACAGCTTCCCTCTTCCAGGACATATCCCGATCTGTGCCGTGTGCAAATATGTTCGCCAAGCGGATGAATGGGAGCCTGTGGAGAGCTATTTGGAGAGCCGCCTCCCCATTGAGTTTACCCATGATATTTGTCCGGATTGCATTCGCAGATTATACCCGAAATATTCTTCCATTCTCGATGATCCGGAATTGCCCGATTAACGACCCGTCTGCATACAACACAGAATAAGCAGCTTCGATATCCCGATGTTCACTGGATTCGAAGCTGCTTATTTATGATTGAGGCATTCTTTGGTTGATTACGCATTCACAAAACGAAGCAGGGGGCTTATGAGGGCCGGCAATATCGAAACATGCCCCTCACCCTCAATTTCGTCGAACGTCGTCTCCAGCACATCTTCATGCCCTCTGAGAAAGGCATAGAGTTCCCTGGCATCCTTCACCATGGACGGCTTCTCCTCGGCCCCCACGTACAAGCGGAGCGACTTGCGCTCCCCGCTTTGTCCTAAACGGGTTTTCCCCTCTTCCCATCGCTGGTACAGCGCGTAATTCTTCCACCACACCGACGGACATGCCGCAATATACCGCGAAAAGGTTTCCGGTCTGGTGAATAAGGTATACAAAGTGAAAAATCCACCGAGCGAGTGTCCGAACAGCGCCTGCTTCGATCGGTTCACTGCATACCGTCGCTCCACGGCCGGCTTCAGCTGCTGCTCGATGAAGGTAAGGAACGCCTCCACCCCGCCCGTCTCCGGCCAATCCATGCCGTTTGGCCGGACAGGCAGTTCAGCGGGATCGGCATATTCCGTAAAGTTATAGAAGCGTTCGCTGCTTACGATAGGGCTGTCACTGTCAAAGCCGATGCCGACGATGAGCGCAGAGGGAATGCCACGAGGTGTGCGGGATTGCAGGCGGATGGCTTCGGCCAGCGTGCCGAAGGTGGCATTGGCATCCAGCGAATATAACACGGGATAACCTCCCTCAGGAGGCGGTCCCATCGGCTCGGCGATGAAAATGCGGTATTCGCGGCCCGTCTCGTCGGACTGCATGGACCAGGTCAGCGTTCCCGGTACGGAAAACAACGAGGCCTTTACTTGGTTATCTTGGTTATCTTGGTTATTATGCGATTCGTGCTTTTCCTGATAATTCGGATCCTCATATTGAGCTCGCCCCTTCGCCGATGCTTGCTCCTCTGCTTCCCCGACGAACAACCACCGCAGCGCATCCGGAAATCTTCTGGACATAAAGATAGGATCATGGGTTCCGTCAGGATCTACCGCCAGCTGCAGCCGCTCAGGGCTCACCCCTTGCTCAAGCCAGAACCGATGGGCCTCCACGTTGTTCACAAACATGTTTTTCTGCGCATTTTGCTTGTACGCCCCTTCAAGCTGTCCGACGGACATATACACCCGCTGCTCTGCCGGCCATTTTCCCTGCTTCCGGATGTAGTCCATCACCCCCTCGTACCATAACGAAGCCGACAGCATGCCGATTCGTCCGAAGGTATCGGGACGCCAATATCCCGCGAACATCGAGATCAAACCGCCAAAGGAACCTCCGATGATGGCCGTATGCTCAGGCGCTGGAAGCGTTCGGTACTGATGGTCTATGTATGCTTTGATGACATCCGCTACCTCATCGACATAAGCTCTCCCCTCCCCGCCGAAAGGAGGATTGCTCTCCAGCAAAGGCTCAGCCGGCCAAGGGGTATACTCACGATTCCGGTTCGTTGTCGAGATTCCGACCAGGATGACCTCTTCCAGCCGGCCTGCCGCAAACAAATGATTCAAATAGTTCAGGCAGTCCGTGAACATATCTCCTTCATCTTGAACATAGGCAACAGGATAGGAACGGTTTGAGTCCAGATAGGAAGGAGGCAGATACAGTGTAAGCTCTCTGCCCTCAACTGCCAGCTGCTTGTAACGATTCATGTGATCCTCCCGAAAGCTGCTTTTATTTTCTCATGCGAATTAATAAATAAATAAAATACGGAACCCCAATCACGGATACCACAATGCCTGCAGCAAGCTCGGCCGGAGCGAATATCGTCCTGCCGATGAAGTCGCCTATGACAACAATCGCCATGCCGGCAAGGCCGCTGATCGGGATGATATGCCTGTGCCGCAGTCCGACAAGCTGCCTGGCCAGATGCGGAGCAATCAGGCCGACAAACCCGATGCTGCCGGATACGGCTACGCTGGCGCTCACCAGGCCGATGCTGCACAGAAGCAATCTATTTTTCTCGCGCTCGACGGATACCCCGACGCTCTTCACGCTTTCCTCGCTCAGCTGAAACAAGTCGAGCACTTGAGAGCGAAGCCAGATGACAGGCGGCAAAATAACGAGCCACGGCAGCATGGTCACCACAAACTTCCAGTTGGCGCTATGAAGGCTGCCGGCGAGCCAGGCAACCGCCATCTCATAATCTTTCGGGTTCATTTTAAGCGAAACATACATGGTAACGGCTCCAAAGCCGGATGCGATCGCAATGCCCACAAGTATGAGCCGCTGTGGGTCCAGCTTTCCGTTTTCTCTCGCAAACATGTATATGGCCGTGGTCGCTGCCAAACCGCCCGCGATGCCGAACATGGGCATCATCATCACCCCGAGCCAGCCGGTCATCGTGATCTGCCCTTGCAGCAGGAACATAAACAGTACGACCGCCATGCCGGCGCCTGCATTGATGCCGAGGATGCCCGGATCCGCAAGCCCGTTGCGGGTTACCCCTTGGATGACGGCACCGGCCATACCGAGCGCAAACCCGACGAGGGCGCCAAGCACGATTCGGGGAAGCCTGAATTCAAACACGACAAGATCAAAGTCCGAATTGGGCTTCATCCGAAACAGCGTCTGGAATACTTCCTTGATGGACATGTCAAACGTTCCGTTGGTCAGGCTGAAATAAACGGCTGCCAATACGACCGCTATCCCGCCTGCCAGCACTATCGGGAACCGATTAGATGCGTTACGCACGCTGAGCCCCTCCCCTCGTCTTGATCAGATAGAGGAAGAACGGCACGCCGATCAGCGAAGTGATGACACCGACCGGCGTCTCGAAAGGGCTGTTCACGAACCGGGCGAGGATGTCGCACAGCGCCAGGAACATGCCGCCAAGCACGCCCGACACCGGTACGATCCATCGGTAATCGGAGCCCGATAAGTACCGTGCAATATGAGGGACAATCAAGCCTACAAAGGCAACCTTCCCTGCCAGCGCCACCGATACGCCCGTCAAGATCACCACCGCCAGCATCGCGAGGCCTTTGACCAGCCATGTTTTGACGCCAAGCCCCTTGGCCGTCTCGTCCCCGAGGGAGAGCAGCGTAATCGATTTGGACAAAACCACGGCGAGGAACAAACCGACGATCGCAAACGGAATACTCAGCTTGATCAGCTCGGGATCCATGGCATGCAGCCGGGCATTGTACCAAAAACTGATGCTTTGGGAAATCTGAAAATAAGCTGCCAAAGCTTCGGCCGTTCCGCTAAGAAACGTCCCGATCACGGTTCCGAGTATAGCCAGCCGAACCGGACTGAGCCCCCCTGGAATAAGCCATGCTAATCCGAACACGACGGCTGCACCGATCGCGGAACCAACCAATGAACTGACAATGTACATATTGGAGCTGGCATTCGGAATGAATACCATGAACAAGGTCACCGCGAACACCGAACCGTCCGATACCCCCATAATGGAGGGGGAGGCTAGATAGTTTCTTGTCATCCCCTGCATAAGAGCGCCCGAAACCGCCAGAAAAGCACCGATCAACATAGCCCCGACGACTCGGGGCAGCCGGGAGCTCATAATGATCTGATGGTCGATGCTCTCCAGGTCAAAAGCGAAGATGGAGTCCCAGACGGTATCCATCGAAATATTCTTGGCTCCATACAGGATGGAGGCCGCTATGAGTAATAAGCAGACTGCCGGGGCCATCACAAGGATGAACGCCGGCAGCGATTTTTTGAACCCCATGAACAACACGCCTTATACGTTTATACTGGACTGAATGATATTATTTCGTAAGATTTTCGACGGCAGCTTTCAGAAACTCGATTTTACTGTACGCGGTACCGCCTTGAGCAAGCGGGTCAACCACGTTGACAAAAGCCGTTCCGTTCTTGAACGCGTTCAGGTTTTTCATGATAGGATCATTCTGCAGCTCTTCCAGTGCGTTCGGCGTATCCTTGTTCTCGTCCGGAGAGAACTGGACAAACACGTAATCCGGATTCATCTCAGCCATTTTCTCTTTGGAGACCAGCTCCTGCGCTTGAGCGGCTTCAACCTCAGCCGGTACGGCGATTCCCAGATCTTCGTACAATACCGGATTAAAGAATACCCCAGCCGGGTAAATGTACATCTCCCCCGCACGAACCCTTAGCGCCAAAACCTTCTTGTCCTTCAGGCTGTCTCCGATGGTTGCCTTTGCGGCTTCCAGATCCTCTTTATATTTAGCGATCTCTTGCTCAGCCTGTTCCTGCTTGCCGCTCAACTCGCCCAGCAATCTCAAATTGCTCTCCCAGTTGGTGGATACATGAGAATAGGGTATCGTCGGGGCAATTTTATTCAGTTGTTCCACGACTTCCGGCTTGAACTTGGAAGATCCCAAAATCACGTCCGGTTTAAGCGAGAGGATCGTTTCGAAATTCGGCTCCGTTTTCTCGCCTACCGACTGGGCATCCTTCGTAATCGACTCAAACAATGGAGGGAAAGAGCCCGAGAAGCTGATCGCTCCGACCGGATTCACTTCCAGTACAATAGAATCCTCCATGGCTTCGACGGCACCCGTGATAACGATCCGCTCCGTTTTGGCAGGAAGCGTGTATTCCTGATCAAGATATCTCACAACTTTGGTTTCGCCCGCAGCGGGTGTTTCTTCCTTCGAAGCTTTATTCTCCTCAGCGGTGTTCGTGCTTCCTGCATTACTCGTGCTTGCTCCGTCTGTATCTTTAGCCTCGTTACCTCCGCCACAAGCAGATAGTACCAAAGCAAGTACCAGCAGTAACCCCAAAACCATTTTCATCCGTTTCATCTCTCTCCAGTTACCCCTTCCATGATCCATGATCATTTAATAATTGATAATGATTATCATTATTGATCATACTATCGGATCTGCTCTTTTTGCACCATGGACAAATAACCGGATTCCTCATGGACATTTTCCGGAAAACAACCGGAAGGCCTCCTCCGCCATCTGCTCCATTGCAATGGGCGAATACTCACGCCAAGGATATGAGGATAATTGATGGAACGTTCCCTCCCTCACCGCGGAGATGGTCATCCACTCCGGCGTCGCCTGCAGTCTTCTCCAATAGGCAAGCGTTTCGGAATCTTGACGGATCAGAAGAAGCAGATGGTTTGCACGGCTGTCCCTGATTTGCTCCATCGTCAAACACCCCTCATTCTGCTGATCCATAGGCAGGGCCGGCTGAAAACCGAAATCATCGAATAGTATTTCCTTCATGCCCGGATGGCTGTATGCCCGAAGTTCATCCTGATGCAGGCGCGCGGTCAAAAGCGTGCGGGTTTCCCTATTGCTAGAGGGGAGCTTCTCCCGGTAAGCCGACATCTTGTGATGAAACGCTTCAATCCACTGCTCTGCTTCAGGCAGCTTGTCCAGCATTTTGGCGAGACTGAGCAGATTGAGCCGCCATCCTTCCTGCTCTCCCGGCATTTCATAGAGAGGGGCAATCTGCCGAAGCTGCTCCTTCTCCCACTCCTCAACCCCCTGCGCGCACACGATGAGCTCCGGACGTGCCGTGGCCAGCTTTTCCAGATTCGCATATTTGTTATGGTTCTGGCGGTATGCATCCAGATGGACCGGAATATCCGGGCCGAGATGGTTATAGTAATGCTGTGACCACTTCGGATGAAGCGGAGCCGCATACGGCGTGAAATCCAGCGGCATGGCGTAACCCAATAGGCTCGTTGAGCCGTACATCGCCAGTTTATTTTTCCTTGTCTTCATATAGGCGGAGGGCGAGATCCCGAAAGCTTTCTTAAATTTGCGGCTGAAATAAAATTCATCCTTATACCCCACCATATGGGCAACCTCACGCAGCAAGGAATCCGAACCCAGCATCAATTGTTTGGCCTTGTTCAAACGGACGCTCGCCAAATAATCCATTGCGCTGTGCCCATAGGTCTTCTTATAGACCTCTACAAAATACTTGGGGCTCAGCTCGGAGAGATTCGCCAGCTGCTCGATCGTTAAATCTTCATCGTAATGCTCTTCGATATACTCCTTCACCCGCTCCAGCGCTTGCCGTTTATCATTCTTGGCATATGGGCTGCATTCGGCCATCATCGTGTACAGCAGCTCCTGAAAATCCAGCTGAGCCCTCCACTGCTTCATGGGATCCATGCTGTGAAAATCCTTATACATCGCCCGGCAGACGAGATTCAAGCGGTCCGGGGAGCTGATGACAAAGATGCCGTCATAGGGCATGAATGCCGTGCCGTCCACTTCATGCAACCGACCGCAGCCCGACATCCCTTCATAGAAGCCAAAATGAAGGATCGCGACTGCTGCCTGTTCCTGTCCCTCGGAACTCCAGTACTCACCGCTCGTAATACCAAAAGTAGATCCCGCCGCGCAAAAATAAACGCACCCCTTATTCATTCGTGTCACTTGCTCTGCCTGCTGCAAACAGGTCTCTCCACAAAGCGGGACGATTAAGGCCGGCTGCACGGCCAACTGTTGTTCCAAGGACATTCCTTGCCCATGAACAATATCCATATTCCATAAACGGGCCATGAACCCGCTGTATTCTCGTAGCTCTCCCTTGCTGGTGTTCATCGATAGGTTTAACCTCATTGCAGACCCCAACCTTAAATGAGAATGGTTATCATTATCATATAATTATCATACACCATATCAATTGTCCAGCACGTTCTTCGTCTTTTCCATAATGCGCCATGATAGTCAGGCTAAAAAAGAAAGCAGCCATATCTCCCTTTAAGGAGTCATGGCTGCTGCTATTTACAAGTATGTCTAAAGGCGGATCTTTTGAATGAGAGAGTTTCAGCCCTCTCCAAGGGGACTCTCTTCTCACATCCGCTGAATTATTATTAATTTCCCCGTTGGCGCTGCCGGGCTCTAGCCTCGCCGCCTTGGCGGCCGATTTCCTCATAGAACTCCTTGCCATGGGAGTCGGAAGTCGCTTCGCCTCCCTTTTGGCCGATCTCTTGATAAAACTCCTTATCATGGGAGTTTGACGTGGAGTCTCCGCCCTTTTTGCCGATTTCCTGATAAAATTCTTTGTCATGGGAGCGGGATGTCGCTTCGCCGCCCTTCCGTCCGATCTCTTGGTAAAACTCTTTATCATGGTTGTTCGCTGTTGCTTCTCCACCTAAACGTCCTGCTTCTTCACGGCTCATCTTTCCATTATTGTTATTAGCCATTCTGAATCACTCCTTATAGGTTTTTGGAAGTTGTTGCTCGTCCACGATATGATATTAACCTCTTGACCAGAGATGAAACACCGGTTTTGCATAAATGCGCAAGGAAAAACGTCCAAAATCTGGATAATCTCTATGAAAATCCTGATATATCAAGAAAGAAGCTCCACGCTATGCGTGAAGCTTCTTCTTCAACATGGTATGCGGTAGAGAGGACTCGAACCTCCACGGGTATACACCCACTACCCCCTCAAGATAGCGTGTCTGCCATTCCACCACTACCGCATAATATAAGGGATACGTCTTTTCGTACTAAGTAAAAATGGTGAGCCATGAAGGACTCGAACCTTCGACACCCTGATTAAAAGTCAGGTGCTCTACCAACTGAGCTAATGGCTCTCGATGACAATCGTGCGGCTGCCATATAGAAAGGAATACTCGGGGTTCTCATCCCGAAGTTATATAGAAAGTGGTGACCCGTAGGGGATTCGAACCCCTGTTACCTCCGTGAAAGGGAGGTGTCTTAACCCCTTGACCAACGGGCCATCTTAACCACGTCGCCGTGACGACAAGATTGAGTATAGCATAATTTTAAAAATGCTGGCAAGCTTTTTTTTCGCGAATTTTCAAATTGATTTATGGAGCTTTTTCGGCCCGTAAATCAGCCTAAAAAATCCGGTGTCAACTTCCCTTCTTGAACGCTGTTTTCTTCACGCTTCACATGGTATGCATATGCATTTTCCCTTGAGCTTACAACGAAAGAGAGAGGGATACTCTCCCTTCGGTCGAGACTGCGAAGTATCCCTAACGCTGATTATGCTCCGACGAACCCTATCTGGGTTCTCATCCCTATGCAAAAAAAGCTCCCGATCACTTGGTGATGGGAGCTTTCTTCAATGTAATGCTCAACGGAGAGAGAGGGATTCGAACCCTCGCACCGCTTACGCAGTCTAACCCCTTAGCAGAGGGTCCCCTTATAGCCACTTGGGTATCTCTCCATATGGCTCCCCGAACAGGACTCGAACCTGTGACAACTCGATTAACAGTCGAGTGCTCTACCAACTGAGCTATCAGGGAACGTGAAGTTGAATACTAATAATTTATCATGACTTCTTAGGGGAGTCAAGCTTCAGAAGCGTAAGACGCCCACTGCATTTTCCGCACCGATACCGGGCGGGATCCATCTTCCGTTTACGCAGGTATTCCGTTCCGCAATCGCTGCAGCGAAGCATGTATCGGTACGGTTCCGGTTGCCGTCGGCCCGCCGCCTTGCCCTTCGGCAACGATTTGCAGAAACGGCTTCCTCCAACGGCCTGCAGCAGTTTCTTGAAATCGGCATCGCGATGGCGATATCCCCTGCCCGCAATGTGCAGATGATAATGGCACAGCTCATGTTTGATGATCTTCTCCACCTCATCCCTGCCGTGCGTGGCCAGCTGATGCGGATTGATCTCGATATGATGACTTTTCATAAAATAGCGGCCGCCGGTCGAAGACAATCGCCGATTAAACGTAGCCTGATGCCTGAACGGAACCCGAAAGCTCTCCAGCGAGATTTTCTCGACCCAGGCCTGCAGCTCCTCATTACTCATCTCGTTCGTTGTCACTATGTCTGATCCTTCCTTTGCCCCGATAAATGCTACTTGAATTTTAACTTCTCTCTGGGCTACACTGTCAAGTAGAAAGTATGGAGGGAGAACCTGCAATCATGCCGAATATGCGCTACGTTATTTTAAAGGGTCAGGACGAGCTATTCTTTGTCGAAATGCCCAGTGATTATGCTTACCAGCTCAGTGCCCTGAATTTACGCCTGAACAAGGAAATCGATAAACTCACCGCCGCAGGCAAACCTCAGCTGCCTCTTGCCGTAGCCGAATGCGACCATTTGGATTTGCTGCAGGAATCGCTGAGCATTCAGGGTGGTCTTGAATACATAAATGAGCTTGAGCAGGCCTTTGCTTCCCTGAACGAAAAGGAATATCCGCTCATCTCGCTGCTTACCGAAATTCGGGCCCTTCAAGCCCAGCTCGAGCAATGGTACGAGGAAGAAGCGTAATAATCGAGGTAGACCTGCACGCTTTGGGCATTTTCCCCATATGCTATCCATACAGATGGAAATAGCAAGAGGAGGAGATACCCTTGCCGCAATGGCTCTGCAATCAGTTGACACGCGCTTTCCGCAAGAAGGACAGACGTCAGATCAAGCTGCTGAACGAATGCTGGTACTTTTACCGGAATTCCCCAGGTGAAGAAAATTCGAATGCCCGTTAGGGCCTGCAATCGATCCATAAGGTTGACAATAAGCCGGACGCTCCTGTCCGGCTTATTTTTGCATGGTAATAGGTGGACTGCATTCGTGGAATCCGCTCCTATAATTCGCTTCGTCTAGCTGGCCAGGAGCCCTGAAGCTTCCGAATAAAAACGATTTGCCCCGTATGATATGCGTCATGCATGATTAAGCTGAGTATCCGCTGCGGCGATTCGATAATCTCCGTTTCCGTCATGGCCTCGAACTTCTGTCTTAAAGCAGCGTGGACCTCCTGAAGCTGCTCCCGGGCCGTATCCCAGGCCTCTTCACTGGTGTCATGGATCTGAAACGTCTCGTCGTTTCCTATCCCTTCATTATGAAGCGGAATTCCTTCCAATCTTCCGAGCAGACGCTGCTTGTAATACAGCAGATGCTGCACATTCTCCCAAATGGAATTCGCCGCTTCCCCTTCCGGCTTCCACAATGCCTGCTCCAGCGTAACCTCCTTCAGCGCGGGGAGAATCGGAGGATACCAATCCTCCTGATCCATCGCATAATCCCAATTTTGCAGCAGCAATTCCTTCATGTTCATGTCCATCGCCTCCGTTTAGATTGTAACCACCATAAATAAAATAGAGAGTTACATCAAAATTAACACACTTCAGATCCCATTACAAGTAACTAGCAACATGATTATTTACTTGTTACAATAATGAGCAAGAAAGGATGAGCTTCATGTTATGGGATGATTTTATAAACAGCGAATGGCATGACTGGAGAGGCAGCGGCCGATCCGAGGACCGGCTCGCCCGTGAGGATTGGCTCACTGAATTTATTAGCGAGCATGAGCTCCACATCGCCGTTCCGCTGACTTCGGATGAACTGGAACTTCTCCGGCAGCTTCGTTCCTTCCTGCGAACATGCGTTCAGCGCATCATTGGGGGTGCTCTTCCCTCCCACCAGCAAGTAGAGGAGTTGAACCGCTGGATGGCGACAGGGCCGGTCATTCGGCAGCTCAAGATCGATGAGGAGCATAAAGGGATGCTTTCTTATATTCCGCAAAATCCAGGCCTGCAAGCAGCCGCTGCCGAGATCGCCGGCTCCTTTGCGCAAACCATCGAGCAAGGCGAGTTGTCGCGATTTCGCATCTGCACCAATCCGGATTGCCTCTGGGTATATTACGACGATACGCGAAACCGCTCCAAACGTTATTGCGACGATAAAATGTGCGGCAATCTGATGAAGGTCAGACGCTTTCGAGCGAAGAAAAAGCAGCAGTCAGAGCCCGGGGAATAGCCGTTCGTTTAAGCTGACGCAGTATATCGCAACATACATGTCGAAAAAGCCGGGGATCAGTCATGAGCATTAAAAGGGGGACGCCAGCAGAAATACTCTGGGTCAATCAGCAGTTGAACGTACCGGTTTTCAGCCAGGTACACTGGATCATGAAGTCATTGCTATCGTTATGTCCCAAGACCCTCCAGAACAAACTTTGTATGATGCAAAAAAAGAGCCGTTTCTCCCAAAAGGAGAATACGGCTCTTCTTTAGCTCACTTTAGTTCTATCCTTGGTTTTTCGGCTTGCGCATCGTCAATCCGACGCGCCCCTTCTTCAAATCCACGTTCAGCACCCATACGGTCACGTTATCCCCCACGGAGACGACATCCATCGGATGTTTAACAAATCCATCGCTCAGCTGGGAGATATGCACAAGGCCGTCGCTCTTGATGCCGATATCGACAAAGGCGCCGAAATCGATGACATTGCGTACCGTTCCCTGAAGCTCCATTCCCGGCACAAGATCCTCGATCTTCAGCACGTCCTGGCGGAAAATCGGCAGCGGCAGTTCCTCCCGCGGATCGCGTCCCGGACGCTGCAGGCTGTCCAGAATATCGCGAAGCGTCGGCACGCCCACCTCAAGCTTCACGGCCAGGCTCTCCGGCTGCTGGGCATCCAGCAGCTCAGCCAGCTCCTTGCTTCCCAGCTTGTCCAGGCCAACCTGAAGCTCCTGGAACAAACGGTCAACCACTGCATAGGATTCCGGGTGGATCGGAGTACGATCCAGGATGTTCTCGCCTTCCGAAATCCGCATGAAGCCCACACACTGCTCATAAGTCTTGGCACCGAGACGCGGAACCTTCTGCAGCTGCTTCCGGCTGACAAACTTCCCGTTCTCTTCCCGGTATTTCACAATATTTTTCGCTATGGTGGCATTGATGCCGGCCACATATGAGAGAAGCGATGGCGATGCCGTATTCACATCCACCCCGACATGGTTCACCGCAGACTCCACGACGGCTTTCAAGCTTTCCTCCAGATGCTTCTGGGTTACGTCATGCTGATATTGGCCCACGCCGATCGACTTCGGGTCGATCTTGACCAGCTCGGCCAGCGGATCCTGCACGCGGCGTGCAATGGAGGCCGCGCTGCGCTCGGCCACATCCAGATCCGGGAACTCTTCCTGCGCCAGCTTCGAAGCCGAATACACGCTCGCCCCGGCTTCATTAACGATGAGGTAAGCAAGCTCTGGGTCGGCGAGCTCCGCAATGACTTCTTCCGCTACGAATTGCTCCGTTTCGCGGGATGCCGTACCGTTCCCGATGACAATGAGCTTGATTCCGTATTTCGCAATCAGCTCCTTGAACTTCGCGGCAGCCTCCCGCTTCTTGTTGGCCGGCGGCGTCGGATACGTGACGGCTACCTCCAGCAGCTTGCCCGTGTCATCGACTACAGCAAGCTTACATCCGGTACGGTAAGCCGGATCGACGCCCAGCACGCGGCGCCCCTTCACCGGCGGCTGCAGCAGCAAGCTGCGCAGATTCCCCGCAAAGATGGAGATCGCCTGGTTCTCCCCTTTTTCCGTCAACTCCCCGCGCACCTCGCGCTCTATCGATGGGGCAATGAGTCGCTTGTAGGAGTCCTCGATCACCGCCGTCAGAATGTCCGTCACGGCCGATGGCCCTTTAAGCACCTGCTTTCCGATATACCCGTGTATGGATTCGGAAGGAACCTCCAGCCCCACCTTCAAAATGTTCTCGCGCTCGCCCCGGTTAATGGCCAGTATCCGATGCGGCGGCATTTTCTTCGCCAATTCCCGGTAATTGTAATAGTTCTCGTACACGGATTCCGCTTCGGTATCCTTTGCCTCCGACGTCAAAATGCCATGATCCAGGCTGAACCGGCGTACCCAGGAACGAACGGCTGCATCATCGGCAATGTTCTCCGCCAATATATCCATCGCGCCTTGGAGGGCTTCTTCCGCCGAAGCCACGCCTTTCTCCTCATTGATATATTTCGCAGCCTCCACCATCGCATCGGCCTGCTTCGGCTGCGACCATATCCACTCCGACAGCGGCTCAAGCCCTTTTTCCTTGGCGACGCTCGCCCGCGTCTTGCGTTTTTGCTTATACGGACGGTAGAGATCTTCCACCTCCTGCAGCTTCACAGCCGCCGTAATCGATGCTTTCAGCTCTTCCGTCAGCTTGCCTTGCTCTTCTATGATGCGGATGACTTCCCGCTTGCGGACCTCTAAATTGCGCAAATAACCTGTCCGCTCTTCGATATCACGCAATTGGTTCTCATCCAGTTCGCCTGTCATTTCTTTACGGTAACGCGCAATAAACGGTATGGTATTGCCCTCATCCAGAAGTTCAACGGTCGTGCGCACCTGTTTCTCGGACAATTGAAGCTCCTTCGCGATCTGCTTCACGATCCGTTTCGACTCTTCCTTGCGAATCTGTTCTTCATTTACTTCCACAACAGCTTCTAATTCAGACAATGATATCCCTCTTTCTTCAATGAAACTATATTTGCTATTATCCCAAACTTAAGCGCTTATTTCCACTCCATCGCTCACTTCGCAAGGCTTTAAGCTGCATTTAATGTCAATTTCATCTAATTTTAAGTTTCGGCTTATATTCTGTTACTACGAACATGCTGCTGCCGGATATCCACACCCCATTACGATCGGGAGGTCACCTTCGATGAATGACAAATATGCGATTGCCTGGTCTGTTGTTTGCCTTCTGTTCATTGCAGCAGCGGTCACCACGGCATACGTGCTCATACCTACAAACGCGTAATCGATCGTCCCTAAGGGATAAACGCGCCTCACCGCCATATAAAAACCCTCAAGGAATACTCCTTGAGGGTTTTGTTGGCCGTAACCGTTCTATGTGGAACATGCAACGCCTTTGATTGAATCAAAAATCAATCAAGCCCAGACTTATTTGCAAGGAATCATCCACCTTGCTCATCATTTCATCATCAAGATGGGTGATTTTGTCGGTTAGCCGCTGCTTATCAATCGTCCGGATCTGCTCTAGCAAAATGACGGAATCCCGGTCAAATCCATGCGACGCCGCGTCGATTTCGACGTGAGTCGGCAGCTTGGCTTTTTGAATCTGTGCCGTAATGGCTGCAACAATCACAGTCGGACTAAACCGGTTGCCGATATCGTTCTGAATGACAAGGACCGGTCTCACGCCGCCTTGCTCAGAACCGACAACAGGTGATAAATCCGCAAAAAATACGTCGCCCCGTTTAACGATCACTGTCTACACCCCGCTTACTAAGCGGTCTAGAGTGTTGTCTGCATCTTCCTCCGCGTGAAACGCCTCAGAAGCCATGGTCAGGTTAATTTTGGCCATTTCCATATAACCCCGCTGCATGGATTCACGAATGTAACGTTTCTTCCGTTCATTCAGGTACAACTTCATGGCCTGCCTAATAAGCTCACTGCGGTTGGAATTTTCCAGCTGAGCGATCCCGTCCACTTCCTGCAAAAGATGATCCGGTAAACTGATCATGATTCGTTTGGTGTTCTGCATATTGGCCACCTTCTATTACACCCCCACAACCTTCTCGCCCTGTGCACCAGTATTACATTATTCAAGGAAAATTATACAAAAGAATATATATGCCGAAGGTATATCAAGTATGCTGCATATCATTATAAACTACAATCGACACTTTCGTACAGACTTAAACGACATATTCCTAATTCGGGAAGATCTGTACGTATTCCTTCTTTCCTGAATAAATAACTTATGGCGACATGCTTTTTTTAAAGGTTGTTCCAGAGCGCATTTACAGTCTTTACCGGTATATCATCGCGTATATAAAGACGCGGTACCCGGTGGGCAATCATGCAGACGACCTCATAGTGGATCGTCCCCAGCTTGGCTGCCAGCTCATCTGCCGTAATGCATTCGCCAGATTGCTGGCCGATGAGTACAACCTCTTCACCAGCTTTGATTTGTTCCGCCTCCTCGGCGAAAGATTTGAGCGATACCATACATTGGTCCATACAGATATTTCCGACTACAGGGACGCGGCGGCCGCGTATCAGCACTTCCGCTTTACCGCTCAGCATACGAGAGAAGCCATCGGCATAACCGATGGGAAGGGTCCCGATTCGTTCTTCCTGCTCCGTTACATACTTCGTCCCATAGCTGATGCCGGAATGCGGAGGTAAATTTTTGACGTAGACAAGCTTTGTCTTTAGCGTCATGACAGGGCGGAGGCTCACTGTCTTTCGATTCACCTCGTCCGAAGGATATAGTCCGTACAAGCCGATGCCGACTCGAACCATATTATAGGATAGCTCAGGTGTATCGATCGCAGCAGCGCTGTTGCCCGTATGTATGATCGGGATATGGCAACCCTTATCCCGAAGAGCGTCCGCAACGCCCCGGAAACGGCGATACTGTCCCAACGTATAGTCTTTGTTCTCTTCATCCGCTCTTGCAAAATGGGTAAACATTCCTTCGACCACAACCTGTCGCAGCGAAAACGCTTCTTCTATAAAAGAAATCGCATCCTCGCCGGGAAGCAGGCCCAAACGACCCATTCCGCTGTCAATCTTGATGTGTACCTTAAGCGGCTTCTCCGGCTTGACCGGCAGTGCCTTTATCGCTTGGAGCACTTCCGAACTGAACAGGGTTATGGTTACATCATACTCGTAAGCGATCTCAACAGCCTCCGGTGGGGTATAACCGAGCACCAGGATCGGGCCAGAGATGCCGCCTTGCCGAAGCTCAAGCGCTTCATCAAGGAAAGCCACGCTTAAGTATGCCGCACCCAGTTGCTGAAGTTCGCGTGCCACTTCTACGGCTCCGTGACCATAAGCGTTCGCCTTCACACAAGCAAGCAATTTCATGTGATCCGGCAGCGCCTCACGAAAAGCGTTATAGTTGGCGCGCAAATGGTCCAGGTTGATTTCCGCCAGGGTAGGTCGATATATCGCTTGCAATTCCAGTCACCTTCTTACCATTTTGAAAAAAGCATTATGCTTTACAATAGATTAATGGTAATGTTCCCGGGAGCAACTGTCAATTGAGACAAACTGCTTATTTATGGAGCTCGTGGTTCCATCCGGACGGCGAAACTTGGTGAAACGTCGGAATCACTGCAAAATATCGATGAAGTCCCCTGCCCAAATTCCTTTATTTGGAGGAAATAGGCGAATGGCCTCATTGTCGGAAGATTGCCTTCCTTCAATGCTTGGTATCCGCCTACTTCGTATTATTTACCCGATTCTCCCTGCATGGAAGCAGCGACTTTCTTCATTTCTTCGACAGGCAGATTGGCGCTCGTGATCCGGTATTCCACGCCTTCCGAACTCCAAGTCAGCGTTCTTTGCTGATCGCCGGTGAGCAGGCCGACCGTCGTGAAATCAATATAAACCGCTTCGCCCGGAACGAGGGAAACCGCACGATCCGATGGTCTGGATTCCATGATCGTGTATTGGTATACGCCGTCGTACTTCAGAATAACCGCATGGTCCTTGCTCTCCGGAACTTCCATGGTGTCCTTGTTCGTAACCCCTGCAGGCACATATTCCGGATAGATGATGCCGAAGGATCCCATGTCTCCGCCGGTTGCCGTTTCCGTCAAGCCCTCGGTTCCCTGAGCGCCGTTCCCCTCCGTAGTGGAAGCCACCGGTACCCCGTTCTCGTCCACTTCCGCAATCGTCCCCTTCGCATCGTTCATGGCACTCAGATTCTTGTTGGTATCAAACGAATCCTTGGTCAGGTTCGTATCGAATGTAAAGGTATTGAACTTCACTTCAACGACGACATTGGCTTCCGAATCCGATACTTGTACCTGTTTCGGCGTGTAGTTGTCCTTGGCGAGCCAGATCTTCTGACGAATCAAGGAATGACTGTGGTAGTTGGCGGCTACATCAAACACGTAGCTGTCCTTGTCCTCGGCAAACTGGCGCGTATTGTCGCTCAGAATGCTGCTCAGCAGCGTTTGATACAGATATACCTGCCCCTGATTATCCGGCCAGTCGCTCTTGAAGCGGAAGCTCTTATTTAAGCTTGGCGTCAGCACGAACACTCCGTCATCGTTGCGAAGCACGATTTGCGTAATATCCTTTTGCCCGTTGGTTAAGCTGATCCGATAGTAAGATGGAGATTGGTACCATACCTCAACCTGATACTCTTGCGGCGCCGAACCGGTATGTATGGTCATAACGCCCGCTCCCTGGTAAGCGCCCTTGGCACTTTCCAGCTTATCAGCCACCTTGCCCAGATCCTTCACAACGCTGTCTGCATTTTTCTTCCCGCATCCCGCCAGTATTGTTGTTAAGCATAATACTACCGCGAGCAGCACCCATGAAATCCGGCGCATGTCATCATCCCCTTCAACACTTGTTTTGACTTGATTGATACATGTCTATGAGGGACTTGGTCACATTATGCAGACTAGCCTGACAAGCATGATTACAGCGGACTGCGGCGCGGGCTTAAGATCGCTCAATGCGTAAAAAACGAGCCCGGATGAATCCATTCGATCGCCGATTCATCCGGGCTCGTTATTGAAATTTCAGGATGGGTTTCCCTATCCGAGACTTGTTCTTCAACAAGCATCAACCTCATCCAAGTCAGCCATCTTAATGGGCAGCATGCAACGAGACGGACTTCTCAGGCGTTGCATTCGTATAAGGCGCGAACCATTCCTCATCCACTTGGTCAGGTGACGGAAGGCTGCGGGTGGTCGAGTCGAAGACCCAGTAGATCCCTACGCAGAACACGGCGATTCCGCATCCCGCGATCACGAAGGAGCTGGCCGCAACCACGCCAAGGGCACCTCCAATCAGGCTGCCAAGCGGCATGGCAATTCCGCTGAGTCCGCTTGCTGCCGCGAACACCGTGCCCAATCTTTTCTCGGGTATCGCCTTCTGAATGACCGAATTGATGATGACGTTCGTAATGCCTCCCGGAAACCATGCCAGGCCGTACACCAGAACGACAAGCCAGGTCCAAGGGGTGAACACGCTGAGGCACCAGGCAGCACCCGATAAACAAAATGCTCCGGCAAAAAGATATCCAAGCGGCAGGCGCTCCAGCTTCATATACGGAGCCAGGATCGCTCCCAGCAAACTTCCGCAAGCCTGGGCCATGAGCAATATCCCGTACACGCCGGCTCCGCCGAGGCTGTCGGCGAACGCAGGCATCACCGTGAAGGTAGCGCCGCCTGCGGCATTAATGACGATAATCCCCATCTGTACCCGTGCGAGCGGGGTTGCCAGGATGTAACGGAGACCTTCTTTCATGTCGGCCCAATAATGGCTAAGAGCCTTTTGCATCGTTTTTGAAGTTAGGGACTCTTTCGAGGTTGTTTTATTTTCGTTGTTATCAGAAGTTTTGATGGATTTCTTGATTTTCAATTGCGCAAACAACAACGCTCCGACGAAAAATCCAATGGAATTCCATAAGTAAAGGGATACTGCGCCCAGCACGACAATCAATACGCCGGATATGGCATTGCAAGCGACATCGATGCCTTGGTAGGCCAGGGAGAACAGCGAATTGCCTTGCGTCAGCTGCTTCTTTTCGAGAATTTTAGGAAGGGCCGACATTTGGGCCGGATATACCCACATATTCAGCGTCGATAGAATCGGCGTAATCGCCAGTACAAGGCCGACCGTCAGAAAGTCGAAATAAAATGCAAGCGGAACGATCAACAGAAGAAGCGCTTGAAATAACTGGGTTGACACCAGAAGCCCCCGTATGGGAACGCGGTCGATCATCGGGCCGGATAACAATTGAATGATCCGGGGGAGAATCGAGAGGAGGCCGGCAAGTCCTGTATACAGCGTCGAACCTCCCAGATCGTATACCAGCCACATAGCCGCTACAGCATACAGGCTGTCACCGATATTCGTAAGGATTCGGCCAATGAACAACAGCAGAAAATTGCGATTCTTTAAAATCTCCACAGAGAAACACTCCCTTATTTATTAAAATTTTATAGTTTAGGAGAAGAGGCTGCGAGGCCCCTTCCTATTTGAACGTTTCCGTCGAAACCACATTGATCCCAACGGCATACTCCTTGCTGTCTTCCCCTTTGGTCGCGATGGTCTTATTCACCCATTTTTCGAGCAGTTCCTTGAATTCCTTTGTCATCTCTTCATATTGGTCGGCGTTCAGCTGCAGCCTCAAGCTAATTCGGGTTCGGGTCGCCGCGTCGTAATCTTCGGCAAGAACCGGGTCCATCGTTTGCGTTCCCTTCGTGTTAAACCACTTCGCTTTGGATTTATAATATTTCTCAACGATGCCGCCGACCGTCCGGGTCTCCACCAAATCTATCAGCCCGCCGTCATATAACTTCTGGATATGATAGTGGATGCTTCCCGGCGAATCTCCCAATTCATCCGCGACTTGCTTGGAGGTTTTGGCCGTATCCAGCATGGTTCCGAGAATTTTCACCCGCTGGGCGCTGCCAAGCAGCTTCGCTTGCTCCACCGATATTTCGATGCTTTGATTTTGATCTTGATCCATCATGCCACTCTCCATTCTAATTGTATTATTCATTCTAAACTTGTTATTCATACGATTATTTTCGTTTGATCTAATTTAGTTTATCAATCTAATTTTCTAGATCGGTATGTCACAATAATAAACCACCTATTACCATTTGTAAATAGGCGGTTTATACATTGTTTATTTTTTCTACACGGGCTTGACCATATGATGATAAACATGCCCGTTAATCATGATGTCCTTATCCGTTTTATATCCTTTTCGGTCGTACAGCGAATGGGCACGAACATTGTCCGTCACCACGGCGAGGGCAATTTTATGGTACTTAAGTTCCTTCGCCCGGTTCTCCGCATGAAGTATGAGCGCCGAACCGATTCCCTTGCCTCCAAACTGCGGGGAAACGGATAACGTATCGATATAGTACTCATCCTCATCCGCTTCTTGATCCAGCGTTACGGTAGGGTCGCTCTTCAGCTTCCGCAGCCGATCCAAGATGGGACGATCCAATTCGACCGCTTGATCGCCGCCGTAAGCAACGATGATGCCGGCCACCTCGCCGTCGATCTCCTTCACGGCAGACTGTCGGTAACTGAGCCTGCCCTCGTCCGCCCGGAAATAATGCTCCAGCACTTCAATCGCGTTCTCTTCGCTGTCTTCCCCCGTTAACCGATGAGCTACATCGTGCAGTGCGTCATACAGCAGCCTGGCTGCCGCACCCGCATCCTGTGGCCTTGCTGATCTGATGGTCATGCTGATTCAACCTCCAATTGCCAATCCATCTTTTAAACATCCCAGTCCTCAACCTCGTAAAACAGCTCCAAGTCGGACGATGCCGTAAACGAACGCCGTTTGACTTTGGGATCCCCGATCTTCTCATGCAATCCAAACCCTCGCGATACCTTGAACGTAAAAGACAAACCGTGCGGCACCATCGCGCTTCCCCTGTAAACGCCCTCTCCGCTGTACGGAATCTCAAAGCCGGCATAGATCATGGGAGAAACGGGCGTTGCAGGCGGTACCTTCACCTCAATCGCGACGTTCACGAATTCCGGAAGTTCTTCAACGATCGTAATCTCTTTATCCGCGCTTAAGTTTCCCATTTGCAGCGTAATCCGGGTGCTGCCGGGAGTTCGTGGCTTAAGCGTTCCGTCCGGCAGTATCGTGAGCAATTCCGGAGACTCAACATGATATGTCCCATTCATCAACGTTTGAACAAATCCGCTGTCGTATGTAATGACCGGATTCAGTTGCTTGACGGGGCCGTTTACCCCTGCGACGCCGTCGCCATCCAGCTTGATCGAGACCGGTTCACCAATGTCGCCGAAAAAATACAGCAGCGGTGCGTGCGCTCTGCCTGCCCAGTCGCTTTGGCTGTGAGCTGCTCCCGGATCCAGGAACAGCATGAGATCATCCCCCGGCACAAAACCGTCCTGAACCAAGCGTTCCGCTTCCTCCCGGGCGTATTTTTCCATGAAAACACCTTCCGCACCGCCCATATCCAGCCAAACCCGAAGATTCGGGTGCGTACCGTATCTTTCATAAAAGGGATGTTCCTTCAATTCGCCCCGTTCATCGAATTGGGCTCTGACGAAATAAGGCGACATGACCGCAATGCTACCGAACACATCCGGCCTCCGGAAACCGATGTTGTAGGTGACGATCCCGCCCGCGGACGAACCCATCATAGCCGTATGCTCCGGGCCCCTCAACGTGCGAAAATTCTGGTTGATATAAGGCATTACTTCTTCAATGATAAAGGTTTCGTACCGTTCGCCGGCAAACGGCGGATCGAACACCTGATGCATCCGCGGGTTGTCATGGAAATATTCGTTCAGCCTTTGATGGGGAACCGTGGCGATGCCGACGATGATAATCTCCTCCATCCGCCCTTCGGAAACCAGCCGATCCGCGGTGACGTGCATTTCCCACGAGCCGCCTCGCTCATCCGCCGAAAATACGTGCTGCCCGTCATGCATATAGAGTACGGCATAATGCTTCTCCGTATTCTCGTGATAACTGGGTGGAAGATATACATACAAACTCCGGGTATTGCTTAAGCTAACCGATGGAAAATCTGCGATCTCTACCATTCTTGAGGACATACTGACCATTCTAACCCCTCCTGATTATTTTTGCACCACATGTGCGGTTAACATGCGGTTTATTGGCTTAAGGCAGCGCCATATAACAAAAAAAGGCACAACCCGATAAAATCAGGTTGTACCTCTTAGGTAAGCATTGCCTTACTTCATATTATACTGGGGAATTTCCCCATATTCAAGATCAGGATTTGCCCTCAGGCGGCTCTTTCGGCACATAGTTGAAGATTTCGCCATCCACGAAAGTATCAATCAATCGCTCCAGCCATTTATAGTAAGCAACGGCCTCACGCATCTTCGCCTGATCCTCTTGCAGCACCGCTACCAGCTCTTCGTCATGCTCATGCGCTTTGCGAAGCTTCTCCGTTTCGTCAAGCGCTTTGCGCAGGACCAAAATGTTGCTCTCCACCGATTTGCGCCATTTAATATCGAAAAAATCGAAGAAGGTCTGGTACCAGTCGTACTCCACTTCGTACAAATCCTTGCGGGAGCCCTTTTCCCACACCTTGTTGACCATTTTATAATCGAGCAGCGTCCGCACGCCTGTACTCATGCTGGTCTTGCTCATCTTCATTTCCTGTCCCATTTCATCCAGGTTCATCGGTTTATCTGCAAAATAAAGTAATCCGTATAAATGTCCCGTTGAGTGTGGAATGCCGTACAAGTCCATATTTCGTCCAATATTTTCAATGACACGCTTACGAATCTTCTGCACGGCTGCCTGCCGTTCATCATCTAAATGGTACAAGCCCATGCTTGCAGCCTCCTCTATACTGTAGCCATCCAAGAAGTCATGTCAACACAACAAAACTAGGTGGACTCGAAGTGTAGTGTGAACGATCTCCATGAAATCTAAACAAGCCGAATCCACACACATTCTCTGATCTATTGTAGGGAAAGCTATTTTAAAAGTAAAGAAGGTCGCTCTGGAGGATATCGGAGCATATGGGAGCATTTCAAAGGATAACTTTGTACAGTTTTTACTGTACGTACTTTACGTACGGATATAACGTTTGATACTTTACGTATCGGTTGTTACAATGGGTGACATGGGTTTACGAGACGACAGCGGCAAAGACTCGGACAAATGGACGCGTCTCTATACAATAAAAGGAGGAGTACTTTTGGCTATTCTGCAAGTTAACAAAGTCAGCAAATTGTTCGGCGCGAACCCGGAACAAGGGCTTCAATTGCTTGAGCAAGGCTGGAGTAAAGCGCGAATTGCAAAAGAGAAAAATATAACGGTTGGCGTTAACCGTGTCAGCTTCGATATTCAGGAAGGCGAGATCTTCGTGATTATGGGGCTATCGGGCAGCGGGAAGTCTACGCTCGTCCGTTTGCTAAATCGGTTGATTGAACCGACATCGGGCGAAATCCTGATACATGGCAAGGACCTGCGAAAGATGAACAAGGAACAGCTGCGGGAAGTACGCCGCAAAAAAATCAGCATGGTGTTCCAGAAGTTCGCCTTGTTCCCCCATCGCACGGTTGTGGACAATGTGGAATACGGTCTGGAGATTCAAAAGGTAGACAAGAGCAAGCGCCGCGAAGCGGCCATGAAGTCGCTTGAGCTTGTAGGCTTGAAGGGCTGGGAGGAAAAAATGCCCGATCAGCTCAGCGGCGGCATGCAGCAGCGCGTCGGGCTGGCCCGTGCGCTTGCCAACGATCCGGAGATTCTGCTGATGGACGAAGCCTTCAGCGCACTGGATCCGCTCATTCGCAGAGACATGCAGGACGAATTGATCGAGCTTCAGGACAAAATGAAAAAAACCATCGTGTTCATTACCCACGACTTGGACGAAGCTCTTCGGATCGGCGACCGCATTGCCTTGATGAAGGACGGCTCGATCGTGCAGATCGGCACGCCGGAGGAGATCTTGACCCAGCCTGCCAACGACTACGTCGAACGGTTCGTGGAAGACGTGGATCTGTCCAAGGTGCTTACCGCTTCACGGGTGATGCGCCGTCCGGAAACCATCACGATGGATCGCGGGCCTCGGGTTGCGCTGGAGCTTATGCGTGAACGCGGCATCTCGAACCTGTTCGTGATCGACCGTTCGAAGAAGCTGCTCGGCGTCATTACGGCGGAAGATGCATCGGATGCCATGAAGAATAACCGCAAGCTTGCGGATATTCTCATCACGGACGGACCGAGCGTCGGCCCCGACACGCTGCTAAATGAATTGTTTGAAATTACGAGCATGTCCAAAGTGCCATTGGCCGTTGTGGATGATACCGGCCGACTGATGGGCGTTATCGTCCGCGGTGCCGTCCTTGGTGCCTTGGCCGGAGAAACCAAGAACGAGGAGGTGACGCAAGATGCCTAAGATCCCTCTTGCCAGCTGGGTTGATTCCTTGGTCGATTGGATGGGAGACGTGTTCTCCGGATTCTTTGATGCCATCTCCTTCATTATCGAGAACGTTGTGCAGTTGTTTACGGATTTGTTCATGCTTCCTCATCCGTATCTGTTCATCGTCATCCTGGCCGTCATTGCCTACCTGCTGGGCCGTCTGCCGTTAACCTTGTTCACGGCCATCGGCTTCCTGCTGATCGACAACTTGGGCTACTGGTCACAGACGATGAGCACGCTCAGTCTGGTCATCACGGCAGCATTGATCTCCGTCATTCTAGGTGTTCCGCTAGGGATATGGGCCGCCTATAGCAAGTCCGCATCCCGCGTGATCATACCGGTTCTGGACTTTATGCAGACCATGCCGGCATTTGTATACTTGCTGCCTGCCGTCACATTCTTCAGTCTGGGCGTGGTTCCGGGGGTTATTGCTTCGGTTATCTTCGCTATTCCGCCAACGATTCGCCTGACCCGTCTCGGGATTAATCAAGTATCCGGCGAATTGACGGAAGCTGCGGATGCATTCGGTTCGACTTCCGGGCAGAAATTGTTCAAGGTGCAGCTGCCGCTGGCCATGCCAACCTTGATGGCCGGCATCAACCAGACCATCATGCTCTCGTTGTCGATGGTGGTTATCGCTTCGATGATCGGTGCCCAAGGTATCGGTGCCGAGGTATATCGTGCAGTAACGCAGCTGCAAATCGGTAAAGGGTTTGAAGCCGGCTTGGCCGTCGTCATTTTGGCGATTGTCCTCGACCGCTTTACACAAAATATATTTAAATCGAAAAAAAGGGGTGCTTAATTTGAAGAAACAGAAGTTTTGGATGCTGCTGAGCTTGGCCGCTATTCTGGTCCTGTCCGCTTGCGGTCAGGGCGGAAACGGCGGCGCGAATGGAACGACGGACAACGGGGCTGATGGCGGTTCCACCGCTTCCCTCGGCGATCAAGTCAAACATGAAATCATCGGTATTGATCCTGGAGCGGGTATTATGAAAGCAACGGCTGCTGCGATTGAGGAATATGGATTGACCGACTGGAAACTGATCGAAGGTTCCGGTGCGGCCATGACGGCAACTCTCGATAAAGCCATCAAGAACGAAGATCCGATCATTATTACCGGTTGGACTCCGCACTGGATGTTCGCCAAATACGATCTGAAGTATCTGGAAGATCCGAAGAAGGTTTACGGTGAAGCGGAAGAGATTCATACCGTTGCCCGCCTAGGACTTCAGGAAGATCATCCGGAAGCCTATAAGTTCCTGAGCAATTTCAAATGGACATCCGACGATATGGGTCAGATTATGACCGCGATCCAAGAAGGCCAAGACCCTGAGGCTGCTGCCAAAGAATGGGCGGACAGCAACGCTGAGAAAGTCGATGCTTGGCTCGAAGGCGTTCAACCGGTTGACGGCAAAAGCTTCAAATTCAGTTATGTGGCTTGGGATTCCGAAATTGCCAGCACCAACCTGCTGAAAGTGATCATGGAAGAAAAGCTGGGTTACAAAGTTGAAGCCCTTCAAGTTGAAGCAGGCCCTATGTGGACCGGCGTTGCCAACGGCGACGTGGACGCCACCGTGGCTGCTTGGCTGCCGCTGACGCATGCGGACTACTGGGATAAATTCAAGGACCAAGTGGAAGACCTTGGCGCCAACATGGAAGGCGTAAAAACCGGACTGGTGGTTCCGTCTTACGTGGAAGCCAATTCGATTGAAGATCTGAAATAACGATGAAAGCCATCCCTTGGTTTGTGGGATGGCTTTCTTATTTTAGGTGATCAAGATTAGTCGGCCTGTTCTGGGGAGGATGTATCCGTTCCGGTCGCTGTTGAAACCAGGAAAACAGGATGATATTTTTGCGGTATTTTCCCGGTTTCAAAGGCGAACGCCAGGTCTCCTCCACAGATACATCCTCTTTTCTTGGGCTCGGCCCCCAATCTTTCCCGCAAAGAGAGCCATCCCTTTCTTCAGGGATGGCTTTAATGCTGTGAATTCCTTTGCGACTCACAGGCTTGCCGGCTTTGACACCCGGGCAGCAGGGCTAGGAATGCTCCTCCATATTCATTTGCTTGTTCGTTATCGTGTCAGGAGCCATTTGCGTGAAAGTGGATGACTGTTCCATCCATGAAAACAACCTGCGTATTTGCATCGCTTATCGTGGTCTGCACCTGATACGGTCCATCGTCCAGCATATTGTCGATAACGCGATGTACCGTAATATCCGCTTGTTTAGCATATCCTTGCTTATCCAAAGCATTTTCGTATTGATGTATTAAGGCAGCTTCCACGCGACCCGGCGGCAGATCGATTCCGATCGAAGCGTTCTCGAATTTGCCTGTCTCATCGTTTACCCACAGTAACGTCATTCCGGTTTCGTCGCCTTCGAACTCGAGAAACCATTGATTCTGACTTGGAACATGCTCTACTCTCTTTAATGGCAGCGCCATACCGAGATCGGTCATCACCTCATGGATGGTGTCTTCAACCTGGCTGCGAACAGCGGGATCTATCGCGTGAAGAATAGGATCATTGACTTGTTGGATCTCGGCGAGTTCCTTGGCCAAGACAAGGTTTTCCGCTTCAGCCTTGGCATTGGTCAGCGACACGGCGACTAACAGCAGAATGAGGACTAATCCGGCAGCGGACCACTTTTTCGAATGCTTTTCGAATGTTGCAATCATCATGACTCTCCTCTTTAGGTGGGATTGTTCCGGCGAAAACTTTGCGGCGGCCAGTAATGGAACGAGACGCTGAACGTTGCGCTCAAGCAGCTTAACAATCGTGTAACCGTAATCTTGTACTTCGCTGACGTCGATACGTGAGATCGCCGCCGCATCGCATGACAGCTCTTGATCTTCCCGCATTTTGCAATAAGCGTACCAAAGAATCGGGTTAAACCACTGTATAAGGAGTAATGCGGTCATCATCACATTGACTGCGATGTCTTTGCGTTTCAAATGCACCAGTTCATGTAGGAAGATATAACGCAATTCCTTGGAGCAAAACGTCCCCTTGCTATGAGCGGGCAGTAAAATTCGGGGACGCAAGACTCCGTACAAGCTCGGCCCGTCCACTTCGGCCGAAACAAGTAGCGGAACACGGCGTTTCACCCCCAATTCTTCCCTGCATCGATCCAGAAGTCGGATGAGATCGGAATCGGCGGGCATGGGACGCACCTTTCTAAGTCGTCGTCCAAAGTTCCGATTCGCCTTGAGCAGGACTCCTCCAAACGTGAGCACGCCCGCTGCCCATATGGCGAACATAGTGATATCCCTCGTAGGAATTCCAACGTTTGAAGGGATCGGGGATGCAACATTCTCTTCTCTATTCGACGGTAGCAACGTATGCACAGGCGGCAGCCCTCCTGCATGTCCTCCGGATATGACCTGCGCGGAATTCATAACCGCCGAGGAAGCTTGCCGTTCCATGAACGGGAACATGTTAAACAGGCTCATGCCGCTCTCTGGTGCCCAAGGAAGGATCATTCTTGCCATCAGCACAAACCACATCCCGTATTGCCACTTGATCGGCATACGATGTTTCAACATCATTCGGATGGCCAAAATAAGGACGACCATCACGGTTGTCACGAACGAGGTTTCAACGATCCACTTTACAACGGACGGTATCCGTTCAACAATGGCATTCATGATGAGCCCTTCCTCTCATCGAGGATCCGCTTCAACTCTTCGATTTCCTCGCGTGATAGCTTCTCCTCTTTGAGAAAATGGACGAGCATCGGCTTTATGGCTCCTCCGTACAGTCGTTCAAGAAACGAATGGCTTTCTGCCCGAAGGCACTCCTCTTCGCTAACCAGCGGATAGTAGAGATAGCTTTTTCCCGTCTGTTGAAATCCGATCGCTTCCTTCTTGAGCAAGCGGTTAATCAGGGTTTTCACGGTGGCCGGCTTCCAAGCCGTTTCAGGATTCAGTTGTTCAATGACTTCCTGGGCGGATGCAGGAGACCTGTTCCAAAACACCTTCATCACTTCCCATTCCGCTTCCGAAATGCGAGGTAATTTTTTCATGGATGATCATCCTTCTTTCTTCATTTACATATGTAATCAATAGGTCGACAATGAACAGTTTACAATCGTAATCGTTAATTGTCAATGAAGAAGAATTCAATACAACCTTTTATTGCCCTATCTCCGTCTTTCCGGCTCGGCTTCTTCGGCCTTTCGGGGGCTTTATCTTACCCGATTCGGCCTCAAGCATTGCTGCAGTCCCTCCTTCTCACGACTTAAAAAAGATCATGCCCAACAGATGGGCATGATCTTTTTTAAGTCTACTCTTTTATCGTGACCGTCACGGGAGAATATTCGGCAATGACGGTTTGTCCATGCACGGATACGCTGCCCTCCGGCGTCAGGTCTTTTTCGGTCATGATGCCAAGCGCAATGGTGAATTTGTTGAACTTGATCGGGATGTTTGTCTCCCGGCGGATCTCTTCGCCGTTCACGTAGAAGATCGCTTCGTCTTCGGCACGGTTATACGTGATTTTGTACGTGTTGAATTCCCGCGGCGTAAAGTGCGTATCTTCCTCTTTGAAGATGCAGAAGTAACGGGTCTTGTCCGATTCCGGCACCTGCACGCCCGGGAACGGCAGGACCGCATACACGCTGGCGTATTTGTCGTTCGAAGCAAAAAAGTCCAGTGCCGCGCCGGTGCTGAAATCAAGCAGGTTCAAAGATACGTAGCCGTCATACAAGTCGCCGGGAACCGTACCTTGGGTGCGGGCCCGAATTTGCAGCTCGAAGGTCACCTCGCCGGATTCCGGCACGTCCACTTCTTCGTTGGAATAATACATATGCTTGGCGTTATCGAGAATTTGGATCTGGTTATTCTGGCGGCTCAGCGGCGCGCGTACGTACAGAATGCCATTGCGGACGATAACGACCGCATTCGGCTCGCGATATTCCCAGAATGAACCGTCCGGCAGCGGGAACCCGCCGATCTTCCAAGTCCCGCTCTCGGACAGGATGGAGTGAAAATCACCAAAAACACGTTGTTGTTCCATCTATTTCCCTTCTTCCTTACAAAGTCTGAATGATTCCCTGAATGATCAATGACAGGATCAGCACGCCACCGCAGCGCATGGTGGTCATCGTTGACGCGCCCATCAGCGGTAAATACGCCTCGGAACGGTTGCTGTCCTTCAGCCTTCCATAGACAAGATACAACGGAATGATCGTAATCAGCGCGATCAGTGCGTAAGGCGGTAGCGCCCCGGCCAGTACGCAGGCTATTAAGGAAAGACATGCCAGCAGCAGCAGAACTCTCGAGAAGTTCAGCGCTCTCTTTTCGCCCCATACCACGACCAGGGTCTTCTTCCCGGCCTGACGGTCTGCCTGCCAATGCAAAAAGTGATGGTTGAACAAAATCAACGTTGTCAGCAGCCCGATGGGCAGTGACAGCAGCAAGGCCCGAACATCCATATGTGAGGTTTGAACGTAGTATGCGCCCATCACCGGCAAAATACCAAAGGACAGCAAAATCGCAATTTCACTGTAGCCCTTGCCGCGATAACCGAATCGAATCGGAGGTGCGACGTAAAAGTAAGCGATCAACCCGCCGAGTCCGCCAAAGACGAAAGCCCACCAGCCGCTGATCAAGCTGAGGATGATGCCGCTCAGCGCCGCGATCCCGAACAGCGTCCAGGTGACAATCTCAAACTTACGGAGCGACCAGACCCCCTTGGTCAAAAACCCGGAGTTGGTGGAGATTGCATCTACATGCTCATGCGCTTCCGTGTCCGTTCCGTTCTTATAGTCCCATAAATCGTTCACCATATTGGAGAACAAATGGGCAGCGCCGCTCCCGATCAAGGTCAATAAAAAAAGGCCTATATGAAATGTACCCGTCCATACGTAAGCCCCGAGCGCTCCCAAAGCGACCGGAATCAGCATGACGGGAATCACTTTGATTCGGGAAGCTTTTTTAAACTGTGTAAGGGCATCCACGTTTGATATGCTCCTTTCCCTTCAATAATACAGAATAGAACGCCTGCAAATCGCTTGCAGACGTTTAGCGTTGTGAAACAAAGCACTTGCCTAAATAAGAATATCACAATTGTCGAACTTTGTAATCCGTTTGTTAGAATCTGGTTTTGCAGCCATTAGACCGACGAGCGTTCAATCAGCTCGAAAGCAAGCTCCTTGCGAATCGGCTTTTTCTGCTCCCCTTGAATATGTGCATAGAGTATCCTGAAAGCCTCCGTACCCATATCAAACAGGCGGTTATCGATCGTTGTAAGGCCCAGCATTTTGCCGATCGGCTGGTTGTCGAATCCGATGACGGCCAGCTCTTGCGGGATGGACAGCCCTCTTTTCTCCGCTTCATAGATTAACCCGGCGGCCACATGGTCGCCCGTCACCAATAAGGCGCTGGGACGTTCCTCCATGCTCGACAGCCGATCCATAATCGCTGCACCGTCCTCGAGATCAATACAGCCGTCCAGGATCCATTCCTCGCGGTAAGGCTCTCCGATTTCCTGAAGCACTTCTCCATAGGCCGCTTGTCTGGCTCTCGTGCTCGGACTGTCCAGTCTTCCTACGGTGAAGCCGATGCGGCGATGTCCCCGCTTTATCAAATAATGCATGGCACTGCGAAATGCCTCAGCATGGTTTATATATATAGAAGAAAATAAGCGTTCCCCTGCATCCTGACAGCATACAATCGGTCCGTAAGCGCAATAGGCTTCGATCTGTTTAGGTGTCACGGCGGACGATAGAATAATGATGCCGTCAATCTCGCGGTTACGCAGCATCTCCAGCACTTCCATTTCCTTATCCGGCGCATACCCGGTTTGGCACAGGATGAGGCGATAGCTAGCGGCAAGCGCTTCTTGGCCGGCTCCTTCCATCAGCAAGGAGAAGTAGGCATGATTAATAAACGGCAGCATGATGGCAATATTCATCGTTTTCCCTGTAATCAGATGGACCGCATTCATATTCCGGGCGTATTTCAGCTGCTTCATCGTTTCCAGCACGCGTGCCCGCTTCTCTTCTCTGACATAAGGGTGGTTATTCAGCACCCGGGATACCGTTGATACCGACACGCCTGCAAGCTTGGCTATCTCTTTAATATTGGCCACAATCGATATGCCCCCTTCATCCACTGGTTCATTCCTGATACTATCATGATTGCTTTCTCTATTCAAAATTAAGCCACCAGCAGTTGAGGCCTCGGCGTTCGTATTGCGCCATATCCATGACTTACTTTTTTTGGTACGATTGTTGATATCATCCCTATGGAGGTATCATCATGCCCAAACTGTTCAAGACGCTTGGCGCTGTATGGTTCATCGGCGGTTTTATCGGAGGAGTCATCATTCATATCATCATGGAGGGCAATTGGCTGACAGGCATCGCTTGGCTTATTGGCGGCGCAATCTTGGGCGCCTTATTCTATACGGTGGGCGAAATTCATGAAATCGTGTGGGAGAATCATGCCCTGCTTCGGGAAGTGCTTCACCGTCTGCCTCTGGAACCAGGCGACAAAAAGCCGCCGCTTGGAAATTCCCGAGCCAATCTTAGCGCTTTGAAGGATTATAAAATGAACGCAAAAGAGGAACAGCGATAAAAAATTTGATCTTGATCTGGTATGCTTTTCATACTTTACACTGTGATTGGGTGGAAACCTTCATTCATTGTCAGCGTGACCGTAAAGGGCGTGATGGCAAGGGCAGGGCTTCTGCCTTTTTGCCATCTTTTGCGAAACCTGCGACTTGTCCATTGCGTTATCCTTCTCAAAAGGAGCTGATGGATGATGGAGACGTTCGGCAGAGGCTGCCTGTACTTGATCATTGGCATGGTGGTATTGCTGCTGTTTGCCCTGCTATTGGGGACCACGATTACGATCCCATGGTTTATCTTCATTCCGCTTGTCGTTATTGCCTTTGCCGTGGCTGCATCCAAGAGCAAACGCAAGGATGATGATTGATCCAGACGACAGGCGAGCCGCCGGGCGCGAAAGAGGATGTCCATTTCATGCGCCGTTTTCAATTCGCTTGCAGGCCTTGTTGGTTTAGTCCAACGGACAATAAAACACCAAGAAGACTCCCTGACGGGAGTCTTCTGCGTTCCTTAGGATCATAACCATACTTTTTCCAGCTTACGACTTCATTTCGAAATATTCTTGAATGCCTCTGTCTGCTGCTTGATGCCAACCTCGGTGGCAAAACGCTCGATGCTGGATGCTCCGAAGAATCCTTCCACCCCATGGGTTCTGGACAATACATACGCCGCGTCCTCAGGCTCCGCAATCGGACCGCCATGGCACAGAATCATAATGTCCGGGTTGACGGCTTTTCCGGCATCGCAGATCGCTTGAATCTTGTCCACGCAGTCGTCGAGCGTCAGTGCCGTTTTCGCGCCTATGGTGCCTTTCGTGGTAAGACCCATATGAGCAACCAGGACATCGGCTCCGGCTTCGGCCATCTTCTTCGCCTGATCGACGTCAAACACATACGGCGTGGTCACCAAATCCAGCTCATGCGCCTTCCGGATCATCTCGACCTCAAGATCATAGCCCATGCCCGTCTCTTCCAGATTCGCCCGGAATACGCCGTCAATCAAGCCCACCGTCGGAAAGTTCTGCACGCCCGCGAACCCTTGCTCCTTGAGCTGCTTCAGAAAAATATCCATGATCCGGAACGGGTCCGTACCGCAAACTCCCGCCAAAACCGGCGTATGCTTCACGACCGGCAGCACCTCGTTCCCCATGTCCACCACGATCTGATTGGCATCCCCGTACGCCATCAGTCCAGCGAGAGATCCCCGCCCGGCCATCCGGTAACGGCCCGAGTTATAAATAATGATTAAGTCTACGCCGCCCGCTTCGGCGCTCTTGGCAGAAATCCCTGTCCCTGCTCCAGCTCCCAACAACACCTTACCCGCTCCAACCTCTGATTTTAGTTTCGCTAATACCTCTGCTCTTGTTTGCATGGCCATGATATGTTCCTCCTTCAGTTTGAATGCTTGGCCCTGTGGCTTCCCCTTCTCATTGCCGCTTCATCAATCCCATCAGCTTATCGGCCGCGGCCACAGCAAAAGCTTGATCGTTAATATCGGTATTCATCTCGATCAGCTCGACGGTCTCACGGTCTATCCGTTGTCTTAACGTGTCGAACAGCATCTGATCCTCTTCCGTTCCATGGAATGCTTCGCCTTCCACATCGAGCATCGATACGCCTTTCAGCGGCAGCATCAACACCGTAGGACCTTGCGACGAATTCAGTTTATCCGCAAGGATCCCGCCAAGCTGCCGGTTCTCCTCCACCGTGGTCCGCATCAGCGTAACCGAAGGGTTATGCTTGTACAGGTTTCGTCCCCGAAATGCCTCCGGTACGGTATCGTAAGGACCGAAGTTGACCATATCGAGCGCCCCGGTCGATACGACCTGCGGCACCTTGCAGCGTCCGGCTGCTTCCAGCCGATTCGGCCCTGCCGCCAAAACGCCGCCAACCAGCTCATCGCACCATTCCGTTGTCGTCAAATCCAATACACCGTCAATGAATCCGGCCTCAATGAGGCTTTCCATCGTTCGCCCGCCCGTGCCGGTTGCATGGAACACCAGCACTTCGTACCCATGCAACTCCAGATGCTCTCTGGCATAATCGATGCAGGGGGTCGTTACCCCGAACATCGTCGCTGCAATCAGCGGCTTTTTATCCATCGGCGCAGCCGATTCGAACTTAACCATGCCGGCTATCGCGTGTGCCGCGTTCGTGAATATTTTGGTGGAAAACGAGTTCAGGCCGGATACATCCACGATGGACGGAAACATGATAATGTCGCTCGTCCCTACATAAGGCGCCGTATTGCCGGAAGCGACGGTGGAGACCATTAATTTCGGTACGCCGATCGGCAATGCTCGCATGCCGGCGGTGACGATGGAAGTTCCCCCCGTACCGCCGAATGACAGTATGGCGTCGAATTTGCCCTCTGCATACAGCTTCGGCACGATTTGTTCTATCCCTTGAGCCAATACTGCAGTCCCTGCCGACCGGTCCTTCCGGGCCGCGATTTCGCGCAGATCCGCATCTGCCGCCCCTGCAACCTCGATATTGGTTACATCCGGGGTGAACATCGGCTCAAACACGCCGCTATGAATCGTAAACGTTTGTAACCCCAAGCTCTCGATCACCGATTTAACGTATAAAAACTCAGCACCCTTCGTATCAAACGTCCCCGCAATGGCTATGGTTTTCACCGTAAAGACCTCCCCGTGTCTCTTCTCAGGATCGCTTGCCCCGTTCTGACCGACGGGTCCGGCATGTGATCCCTGCAAGACCATAATACAGCGCTTTCAAATAAAAAGGATCGTATCCATGTACGATCTTTATGTATATTTGTCTTTCATATGCTGACGATAGGCCTGGGGAGACAAGCCCGCGTATTTTTTGAAGGTCTTGCTGAAATGAACATAGTCCGGGTAACCAACCAGCTCCGCTATTCTCCCCAGGGACAGCTTGCTGTGCTTCATGATATCCTGCGCCTTGTGAATACGGTATTTGGCTATATATTCGGGAAAGCTGCACCCCACTTCCCTGTTAAAAAGCGCGCTAAGATGCGTTCTAGAAACGTGGATCCGTTCGGCCAGCTCCGTCATTGAAATCGGGTCTGCATAATGCTCGGCTACGTATTCTTTCACAAAGGCAACATAGTCCATCGGTTCATCAAGTTGCGTCAGCTTATCCATCAGCTGGCGGTCCTGCTCCAGATGGCCCGTTGCCTTAAAACGATGCGTCGCATCCACGATGGCTTCTTCCGTCGGCGTTCGCTCAAAGCTCGAGCCGCCCACGTACCCCATGGCGGACGTGTTGTCGTACATATACTGGACATCGATGGGCGTATGGACCGGACCGCCATATACGAGCTTGATCGGCTGCTTGCCCGAGTCGTCACATACGGCAAAAATTTCTCTGGCGATTTCGGCGCCCTTCTCCAGCGACCATGCTTTCGAGGTCCCCATCATCCCGCCTGCCGTAACGCCCAGATGGGCGCAGATGATATCCGCTCCCGCATCCAGCATCCATGTCGTCTGCTCCGGATTGAATACGAAGGCCATCGTAAACATATCGCGTTCATGGGCAATCCGGATGGCTTCCACCTCCTGCAGATACGTGATGCCTTCTTCCTCTAAGGCTTCGCGGAACTGTCCGTCAATCATTCCTACCGTCGGATAGTTGATGATGCCGGCAAATCCGCTTCCGCGAATGGCATCCAAGTATCCCGGCAGCTGAACGGTTGGATCCGTTCCGCATAGACCGAATATCACCGGTGCGTCGCGGACCACGGAAAGAATTTCGCGCGAGCCGAAATCCATCACCATTTCATTGCAGTTCGCATAGGGCATGAAGCCCGCCAGGGAGCCCAGCCCCATCTGCCGAAAACGGCCCGAATTCAAGGCCAGTATCAGATCGGCACCGCCTTTGACCGCATATTTTGCCGATATTCCTGCCCCTGCCGCTACCCCGATCAGTCGCTCCTGGGTCTGTATCCCCCTATATAATCGATCCAATACCTGTTCTCTGGTCGTTATCAAAGTTATTGGTCCCCTTATCTTCAATCTGACCGTCATCTCTCATCGTTTCTTTATATCGCTATACCTATTATAAATGAAAATCAATAGAGGCGATTCGTGTAACTATCCTGCATTCCCCGGGTAACGGATTCCTCCGTCACATGGTGTTGATTCACATGATCCGCGATGATCTTGGACGGATTCGGCAGCTGATCGCTGGGTATCCAAGAATCGGGATCCCATGCTTGCGAACGCATGAAAGCTTTTGCACAGTGCATATAGCATTCCTCGACCGAGACCGCAATGCCAAGCCATGGGCGTTTGCCCCGTACGCTAAGCCGGTCCAGGATTTCCTCGTCCCTTACCAAGACGGCGCAGCCGTTGATTCGTAAGGTCTCCTTCAAACCCGGTATGACAAACACGATCCCGACTCTAGGGTTGGAGAGGATATTCCGCAGCGAATCAAACCGTCGATTGCCCGGACGCTCGGGAATGATTAAGCAGGATTCATCGATCACATGCACAAATCCCGCCGCATCTCCCCGGGGCGAAACGTCGCAGGATCCGGATGCGTCGGAAGTAGCCATAAACAACAAGGGACTTTTCGCAATAAAGTCTTTGCAATGATGGTCCAATCGATGAATCGTTTTATGTTTGACCACGTGATTGGAATCGCCGAACAAGTTTCGAAGTTCCTCCTCCGATGAAATGACCGATTGAAACGGAAATTTTGACATCACAATCACCCTCCTATTAGCTTCATCTTATACCTTTCTTATATTCCGATACTACGCAATGATCGCCTTGCTTCCCTTCCACAGTATGAAAAAAAGCTCCTCACAAGTTCAAGGAACCTTATGAGAAGCCTTCCCTCATTCTTATAAGAAGACAAGCAGCAAAATGCCGACCACAAAGCAATAATAAGCGAAATATTTCAGATTCCCGCGCGCCATGATATTCATGAACCATTTCATCGCAAAATAGGTGCAGATGAGTGTCGCGATAAACGCGATCGAATAGGGAATGAACAGCGGAGCAAAATCGGGATCCGATGCGATATCCGACACGCCCAGAACCATGCCGCCGAGGCTTATCGGAATGTACAGCATAAAGGAAAACCGCAGGGCCGTCTCCTGCTTCATCCCCACGGCGATCGACGTAATGACGGTCGAACCGGATCGGCTGATCCCAGGAATCAGCGCCACCGCCTGTGCCAAGCCTACGATAAGCGCGTCCTTGAACGACAAGTCATTATCCAGCTTGCGGCCGCGAAGGTTCCGAATCAGCCAAAGGGCGACTCCCGTAAATAGCAGCGCGACGCCTACCGTGCGAACCGAAGCGAATATTTCCTCAATCTGGTCTTTGAACAACAGTCCGATGATGACAGCCGGAATCGTACCCACAATAATATACAGAATGAACATGAAGTCAGATTTAAACTCCGGTCGTCGTGTCCGAACATAACTTAGGCCATTCACAATCAATCTCTGCAAATCCTTGCGAAAGATGAACACGATCGCAATCAATGAGGCCGTATTGGTCAGTATTTCGAACGACAGCCCGTTCTGCTCCATGCCCATCAGCCTTTGGGCGACAATCAAATGACCGCTGGAGGATACCGGAATCGGCTCCGTAACCCCTTGCACGATCCCCAACAGCAGGTACTTCAACCACAAGATGAAATCTTCCATTACTCTCCTACTTTCTTTGCAACAATGGGTATAGCTTAGATAAAAATACTAGTCTATCATATCTCAAAAAAACAGAAAGAATCAAACCACGATCAGAGTAATCGTTGGTGCATGAAGCTGCCGGAAAAACGATAAGCGCCCGTTGATCCATTGCGCAAAAAAGATATGTAAACAAGAGAAGCCCCTCTAACCACGGAATTAGAGGGGCTCCTAATCTATTGTTAAGAGGTGATTCCATCATAAAATACGTAGCTTAATGGAACCTTAAAGCTTCATTAGCGGGACATAAAAAGTTGGGGATGCCGACTTCACCTCTGGCGTCCGATATCAAACGGTTATATCAACATAAGACATGGTTCTTTTTTCCCATAATCATCGGTATTTCCACAAATTTCTCGGAATTTATCATGAAACATAGAAATATATACCTAGTTCTGATAGACTATTCTATAATCTTCCTATTCTTGATAAAAGCTTGCGTACCAAATTACCAGCAACTAGCGGAATTATTCCGGTCGAGCAAATACCCTAGCCGATAGGGACAACAGAAAAGAGCCTAGTCATGAAGCACCGAACAAAATTATCCGTACTATTTCTTTTACTCATCATCCTGACTGCATGCAGTTCTCAGAAAGACACAACCGAACAACCTTCATCCGTCCCTGCACCGGCAGACCAGGAAGTGGCGAAAAACACGGCTGCTGTAAGTGCAGAGGATACAGGAAACATGGAAACCCAACTCTATACGGGCGAGAACTTCTCCTTTTCATATCCTTCTACATGGAAGGATGCACAACTTAACATGCCTCAAATCGTTGCTGCATTTGTCGATTCGAATCCCAAGGGCAATTTTGCCGATAATCTAAATTTGATTGTCGAGGAATCATCCGCAACTCCCGAGGAAGCAGCTAACTCCTCGGTCCATGCTTTATCCAATGGAGCTGGCGGAGAGGTGATACAAAACTTTAAAAAATTGAATTACATCGACGTTCCCGAGAAAGCAGCCGGGATCCTGGAGAGCGAATATACTCAAGGAGAGTTAAACGCGCAAGTGGTATTGACTCAATATTTTGTTTCGAACGGCAATGAGCTTTACACTCTTTCGATTTCCTGTTCCAAAACAGCTTACGATAACGGGGGTAAGGCGGTTGTCCAAAAAATAATGGATTCATTCGAAATCGTCAAAATTAGCGAAGAGGCTGCACTCCCGAATACTAATGATGGCAGTAATGCCGAGGAATTGACACAACAAAACCTATTCGCTGAAATCATGGCTTATATTATCCCAATAGAAATTGAAGACGGAGCACTTGACGAGCTAACCTATAACTACTTTGTTGAGCACTATGAGTTATTTCCAGCGCTTACGCCCGAAGCTCAAAAGAGAGCGAAGGCTGAAGTCGATCCCAACATCACGTCACGTCACCTCAACAAAAATCTGAGCCCCTATTTGGACCAGATGTTTGAGGTCAGTGGATACGTAGTTGATATCATCGAAGAGGAACTCGACGAGGGCGTTACCGTTACCGAAATTCACATCGTCGATGATAACGACAATTCCATTATCGGTTTTTATGCCCACTCTACCGGCGATATTTTGCAAGACGATGATGTAACGATGAGGGGAGTTCCGGCAACCTATTTTTCATTCGAAAATATTAGCGGCGGAACCACCAATTCCATTCTTATAGGAGTTTCGACCATCGAAAAGACCCCATAGTTGAAAATGGAAATGCCCCTTTTTGAATAGCGCCCTTTTTCAGCTCAGTCATGCAAGAATAGAGAAAAGCACCTTTAGGGTGCTTTTCTCTATTCTTTATATATGACTAAAATATCATACGTTCCGTCTGCCGATGAAAGCTTAATATCCTTCACATCGTCAGGATGAATGTTATACAGGAATTCATTCACCTGATCCTGCAATTCGTCCAGATTGGAATCGCTAAAGAGCTCGACCTTCAATGTTTTTAGCATATAAGCACCCCCTAATTTCAAACTTCGACATTAAACGGGAGTTCCCTGCTGGAATCGTGTAAACGGACGCGGATCATCTATAACTTACACGGGCCATTGATCTGTTTTCCACACGCACTGCTAAATAACACCCCAAATTATGGTATATTGGTGGAGTTGTTGTTCGATTTAGAGAAATGATGATAAAAAATGTTGTGGTGGTGGACGCATTATGAAAGTTAAACACAAACGAATCATCAGGTTTGCTGCCAAACTGATATTGCTTTCGGCCGTTCTCTTCTACGCCTTCATCTATGTGATGGAACGCCCTGGCGGATTAACGGATCGGCGCATGTCGCGAGCGCTGGGGCAGGACAATATCCTTCATATCCCGCTCGGGAAGACCCCGGATAACGCGGTCGAACAGTTTAGAGGCCCATCCTCCATGCATGTCATTCACCGCGAGCCCGTGAGCGGAGGCACTCTTTTATTTATGAAACGACCTTACCAAGTTGGAAGCCATAATTTGCAAGTAGAATATGTGCGAAAAACTCGGATCGGTTGGAAATGGGCTTGGGGCGGCGGATATGGAATCGGCGAATCTTCACAATCCCTAGCAGCGTTAAATTACATGGGCATGCCTGAATTAGACCATCTCTCTACCCCTTTTCCCATGGTGTTCGGGGATATTCTGGACCCCTCGATAAAAAAAGTAAGCGTCAAAATCAAGGGCAAAGGTAGTTATAACGCTAAGCTGACTGCTGCGGAAGCTGGAAGGATGATCTGGTTCGTATTTCTGCCGTCGCCCGCTTCCACACCTTTTGATATCGAAGGTTTGGACAGTGAGGGGAATCTCATCGCCCGCAAAACAATAACCGATCCGCGAGACAGCGGCTCGGTCCATTTCGAAATGGATTGACATTAATCCGGTGAAATTGCGGATAAAAAGGAAAATTCGCACAGTCTCACTACTCGGAAGGCAGAAGTACACTCGTTTGGTAAAGAATCGTTAAAGATTATTTGGGGCAAGATAATTTTGGTACCTGCCCATGCATTTAAGAGAAACTGAGAAAGGAGGTCCTTAACATGAAGAAAATCTGCATGTCTTTTCTCGCGGCTATGAGCATTGCTTGCATGTTGGTTGTCCCTGTTTCCGCCGATAACAACAACAGGAATGCAAATGACATGAGCACAAACAGCGTGAACGCTAGAAGTTATAACACCAACGCAGCCACCAATGATAACGATAGAGATTGGGGTTGGCTTGGATTAATTGGTCTTGCCGGTCTTGCCGGGTTAAGACGCCGTACCCCGGAGCGCCATTAATTTTGGCGATAAGCTTAGGCAACACAGGCAAAATCCTGCTCTTATAAGAGCAGGATTTTTCTTTTTAGGTACCTTTAACTCGTGACTTTAAATCCCCATTCTTCATGCTTTACTCTACTTTACCGGAACTTCTATTTTGTTACTCCGTATGAATCTTCAAGGGGTTGATTTCAAGTGGTATGGATGTTATTTGCGTCGTTATCATTCTAAGTTGCCGCTATACTTTCATGAATCCGGATTTGGATTGGATACGATGGAATAAAAGGTTGCCGGAAGACTACGAGCAGGACGATCATGATTTGTTAAAAACCCAGGTCGGTGCGGCAATAGCATGACAAGCAGCATAAAGAGAACGAAGGAATACTTCATATTATGTAAGGGCGTCTGATAATGCAAAGGCATGAGGTAATAGTCAAAGGCATATTATATTAAAACAAAAAGCATAATGAACGAAACTATTATTTACCCTTGTTCATCACCTGTGTTTCCGCTATAACGATGAGCATGTGGGATCCTCCCATCTACGGTGGTATAACCTTCAAAATAATGATAGTGCCCACCGCCTGCCAATGGAATGGCGGGTCCAGTTGTTCCTCTAATCATGTGCTTGTGCTGGTCATTAAATGATGTTTGGGCATGGTAATTATGAACGTGTGGCACGCCGCTTGGAGCTGGTTCAGTTATACCCACGTAATGATGGAAATGTCCAACATCAAAAGAGGTATCTCCTTGAAAGGGATGGACATGAACGTTAACCGGTCTTCCATCCCAAGATGTTAGAAAGAGTTGATGGGAATGACTGGAATCAGAGTTATCGGAATGAACAACAAAGCCCGTGATTTTTATTTCCATCCAATAGCGCCTCCCTTATATTAATGCATGATTTCTTTCTTGTTTACCTTCATGCCAGATAATGACCGATCGAACATGTCTAGGATAAATAAGAATCGTTCAGCTTCACGAAAAACATGATCTGCTAGCCTCATTGATTAACTGCGTATCTTCACATCTAAATCCTAATCGAAGAAAAAAAGAATGTTCTTTCATAATGCGTGACCAAAAACGTATTTCGTCTAATGACCTGACTACAAAAGGATCCGACAACCCTACCCCACCTTTCGGCGCACGAAATAAGACAACCATTTATAGTGGCTCGATACAATGTATATGGGGATAGCATGTTTCAATATGCTATGTTAGAAAAATATGTAGAAAAAACAATTAGGCGTTAAAACGTATAGGATATTCCTAATTGGCTTAATAGTATGGGCTGTTAGTCTTGCAGCTACATTTCTAGTCGTAGTGGAGATTGCAACTGCCGCGTGTTCAATGCATCGTAGTAAATTTTACCTACCTCTGATATACTGACATTATTACTATTGTCATGGGTGAGTGATCAATCAGATGTGGAATAAAGAACTAAAAATAGCCATTCGAGAGAAGCAAAGCGTAACCGTATACCTTACCAATGGCGAAGTATTACAAGGCATACCGGATTCTTGTACAGATCGCTTAAAGATGCGGAGTGTTTATGGGCCAGTCTGGGTGCCCTTAGATGAAGTAAAGCATGTGAGTCGATTAATACGGCTAAACATAAAAAAAGAACCTACTGGCATTAGCTAGTAGGCTTTTTTGCTATCTAAAAATGAAATGTACCTGGGTACCGTCCGGGTATCCCTCCAAATAGTTACCTACCCAGCTGCCTGCTCCTCGATTGTCAGATGGATTTATGTATTCGACACTTGCACCGTCTCCGCCTTCGGCACACATGGCCATCGGCCACTCATCCCGATCATAACCTTTTTTCGTAGGGGTTCCCTTTAGTGAAGAACTCCTGTTATCATCTGCACCAGTTCGATCAATGGTACAAACATCGGAATGCCCGGATTCAATGGCCTTTTTTATGTGGTCCGCTGTCTCAGGATATGTATCCGCTGGAAACTCCAATTCGACAACGGTACCCGGTATTGGTGGGTTGACACTACTGTCGTCTAACTCTGGAAAATAATTAAGGACCAACCAAACCAATAACAAGGGTAAGACCGTTGTTCCAAACTTCAAAAATAACTTTTTCATGCTAATTCTCCCCCATTCAAAACAAAAAAACTGCCAGCATAGGCCAACAGGGATTTTCTTATCGATGCCTTCAGTTTGCTTTTTTAGTATAAGCAAGTTGGCATATATTTGTAAATCACGAAAAGGAGAGCCGCAGAACATGTCAGAAGCGGCGTGATATATATGCCGAGGCCGTGTCCCTTCTCAGCTTTCTTCTGAATGCCGGTACTTATACTGATCGCCCAATTTATTTAGGTCAAGTGTCACTATTCATTTGTACACATAATATGCACTATCTCATGATGAAAAGGAGAAGATCAAAATGAATCAACAAAGCTATAGCGTTCAAGGTAATCAACAAAGGGAACCACAGCCTTATCATTACGGCCACGAGCACGAGCATGGCCATCACCCACATTTTCATCCCTACAGTAACCCGTCAGGCCATCATATGATCCATCATCACCACCATCATCATCACCACTTTCACCACCACTACCAGATGAGGAGAGAAGAAGATTAATATTAGAAAAAGATAACAATAAGGCGAGAAGAGTTACGCCCTCATGCTGCCGAGCGTGTCATTGTCGTCTTTATCTATGGGGATAGCCCCACACATATTAGTATGCTCGCGTGATTGATAATAAAAGGCTCCCTCTCGGGAGCCTATTAAATAGCGGTATTATAAGGTTTTTTAAGGCCTTACTTACATCATGCCGCCCATGCTTTTGGGCGGTTTTCTGTTTCCCCACATTGTTAAAAAGTCCGGTGTATCAAGGATTTCGGTCTGTTGATTCCGTCGGATATTACCGAGTAAAAATGACTATGTGGGGAAATGTGTGGGGAATGTGGGAAGCCGAGTTTACTGGATATCTTATCATCCCTTGTTATTACCCTCTAACTAATTAATAAACGCTTTTTTAGGGATAAGGATAGTTCGCCCTACTCGCACATAGTGAAACTGATTAGAATTTATTAGTTCGTACGCTTGTTGTTGACCAATCCCTAGTATTTGTTTGGGTCTTATGATCTTCTTCTTTTCTCTTCAGTCGCTTGATATCATCTATAATCAATTCAATTTCCCGGTTAACATATTGCTGCAGATCAACGAGCCTTCTTTTCAGAAATTCAATTTGTTGTTCAGTGTTCATTTAATTACAAACTCCTTGGGCAGGCAGTCGTCAACTGACAGTTGTTGCTTCCGTACTGCTTCTCTTCTTGCTTGATTAATAACAATTTTCGGTATGACGATGCCTATAAGCCCATGTTTCCCTGGAATATACTTCGTGACTCTTTCCTTGATATCTTGTACCTCTGATTGCTTTTGTTTTGGTATAGAATTTCGTGTTATTTTCATGGCGTACCTCCAATGAATTTTATAGTTACTCTCAATTAATTCATCGGACAAAAGAAACCCTCTGCGAATCCCTTCCGCTTTCTTTTTGCCCATTATCTCACCTCAACTTCCGAATTTTGATCATTTTTTTCACTTCGCTAGTTCGGCTGCTTAATTTCGAAGCAAAAATTAAAAACGCCCCCAATTCGGACAGACCGAAGCGGAAGCGGAAGTGTTTTTTTGAATTAAAATCTAGGCCTAGATCGGGGTCGTCCGCACCCGCACTTGGTTTACAGCGCTGGAAGGACCCGCTCAGCACTAAGCGAGGATGAGGATAGGTGCTTCTCGCTATATGTTTTATATTATTATTTTTTTATTTCTTTCTTGGGGGGGGGGGGTAAATTGACCCCCTCTAGTGGTGGTGGGTCGGCCCCTCTAGCAAATTTCAATTATTGTAGTGGGGGTGAATTGACCCCCTCTAGATCACGGACGGTAAAGTTCGTAAACGTTGGTCGCTCTTCCCCCATTTGCTTCGTCGCCAATATACTTCTTGATTAATCCTTTGTCCGTAAGAGCCTGGATAGCATTAATGGCAGTCCTCCGATTTATTCCCAAATGATCGGCAATTTCTGTGTAGCTCACTTCCGAAAGATTATCCGATTGTATGTTTTGCATGAGATATAAGTAAGTTGAAAACTCGCTTCCCGACAGCCCCATCTTTTCAACACCACTTTTGAACTTGATTCCATCCCTGGTCTTTACTTCGCTGGTAACCCTTTGGCTCATAGCGCTCGCCTCCATAGTGCAATATTATTCACTGATTATTAGTGTATTTAAATTCACTAATAAAGACAAGCTTTATTTATTTCAATGCTGGTCAATTTGCGCTGTTATTCCTTATACCGAAAGGGTTTATGCTGGTCATTCAGGGGTTGCGTTTAATACCGTCAAATAATGAAAGGGAGTCGGCATTAGTGGACACCCTTGGTGATAGCGAAAAGAATACTGTCGCTCAAACCGACGGAAATCGCGGAAACCCAAAACACCCATCCGCTTTTTAAGCTGAATTCCATAAGAACTGGTTTACGAAAAAACACCCAACATCATTTGGAGGTACATTCACCCCATCTGCGTATATGGTGTTCTTTTTTGCTTATAATTTCTTTGGTTTCAGGCAGACATATGTCTAAAATCCGGGAATTTGTTGAAAATGTCTACACTTTGACTTTCCGCATGAAGTCTACTAGGAAGGGGACATCTAAAAATCAGGATCTTTCCATAACTTTTTCCTGTTTCTAGGTGTTTATATTATTAGGAGCATAATTTCCGCTTATAAATTCTGGTCAGACACTGGATGGAATCACGCTAATAACTGTGAAAACCCCACCGGTTTGTAGTAGCCAATGGGGTTGTTTTTCACTTTCCGAGCACTATTAACTAAAGAATTGTAGGTAATCTCCTGGCTCAGTTAAAAATTCAATTGCTAAGCCAGCAATTGCTATTAATACACCATATAGGATATTAACTTTTTTTTCACTCAAGTTCGTTTTTTCAAAAACAGCAACTAACGATATCAGGATAACTAAATAAGCAATATTTTCAGCACCACTAACCAAGTTAGATAAAAACACCGAAATTCCTAGCGCAAATATAAACAATGGAATCCTTAATTTTACCTTCATCATTTTCATCGCCTCTCTTCTCTGGTTGTTTTCCACCCAAATATAGGGTAACATAAAAATAATCCAAAAAAATACTTTGGAGGAAATAAATGTTTTCAAGATCTTATTGTCGTTTATCCTAATGTTTTCCGTCGTTGCTGGAACCTCATTTGCTGCACCAGTAGAAAGTACAGAGGAAAAGCTGCAAGATCTCAAAGCAAATTTTGATAGTCGTACTGCTGAGTTAAGTAAACAGGAATTAAATATATACAAGTCATACAAAGGTGATGAGCGTAAGCAAAAATTAGATGAATTTTATGATTCAGAAGCAGTGAAAAGTTTACAAAATGACTTCAGGGATGCCGTCATTGGTGATATCGAACTTGAGAAATCCTATATTCAGCAACTAGGAGGAACTCAACTAAATAAAATAGATCTGGAGTCGGAAACTATTTTAAGCACTAAAAATAGCGGCGCTAATCCAACAGATGACTACTTCATCGAAAAGATAATTGAACATGCTGACGGAAGTTTTAGCGTTTTATCTGGTACTCTTACAGAACATAAAATCGAAGATAGTATCGGAACAATGGAATACACCAATGGTATTGGCAGTTATGACTTTCTTTGGGATTTCGAGTACAGACACTTGGTTTATCCTAACAGTCACTTTACGATTAAAACCTATTACACTACTCATACAACTTCACCGCATCTAAAAGTGTATAACGCTACAAATGCCGGTACGTATGGACAACTGCCCCTAGTCTCCGTGACTGGTTCTGCCAAAATAGATCATGATTTTGCGACTAAATCAACTAGAGCAAGAACAAGCGGTGATTTCAATATTACCTTTGCAGGACATAACGGAATAGGGCTCCACACAGAAAATTGGGATGGGAATGCAAGCTTTATCATCAGAGACTATACAAGTAATTCAGTTACCATTTCTACAGAAGCAAGCTTCACAAAAGGGTAATCTAATCCGCATGAAAAAACTTAAAAAATTGATCTAATATCATAAATTTACGAATAACTGCTCCACATCTACATGATGTGGAGCAGTTATTTTGTCGTCGTCTAATGTGTTTCAAAGCACCTGAATATACTCTATAGCCTTTCCCTCCAGAAGTTCTACTCGCTGTCAGCTTTCTAATAGCCTCGATATTAAGTTCTTCAACACCCTAAGCAGCAGTCGCATGGACATATGTCTAAAATCCGGAATTTTGTGCAATAGTCAGGCGCTCCGATTCCGATTTTTAGCCGTTTTCGACGCTGGCAGCCGATTAGCTGCTCGCGGATCCATACCAGGAAGAACAGAATTTCTGTCATTAAGTGCAAAAATGCTGTTCTTTAATTTTCTCGAGATTTCTTTAATTAGCTACCGAGTCTGATTCGGGAATATGGGGGGGATCATTCAAGACTGGGGACCCTAGCGTCCGGACATTCCGAGTCAGAAGGTCTGAATCTGTGATGCCTTTTACAGCAGACGAACGAAAAGAAGCACCATCCTACAAAGGAGGTGCTTTGATCCTTAATATGATTAATTGTTATGGTTCCCGATATTCCAAAACACCATAAACCCTTACTATAATTGGGTTTGTTTATTAACTTCTCATCCCCTTTAATCCGGGAACCAATAATCGGAACCAAAGAAATAAAAGTATTTCATTTAATGTCATTAACGGTTACTACCCGCCCCTGCAGATCCCCGAGCATCTTCGATAATTTCTCTTTCCGATATTCGCTTATCGTCACATACAACACTTCAGGAAAAGGCCCGTTTTTCGCCTGCCAGCGGCCGCTAACCCGCAGCCGTTTATACATATTGATCTTCTTTTCATTCTGAGCCATTGACTGCGTGATATCGATCTCCAGGAACCCATACTTGCCGTCTAATTTAAACAGTGCATCGGTAATGATCGTGTTATCGTCCCATTTGAGGGTGAATTCCTCCCGCCACTGCTCTGGCTGCAGCCATAAAAACACCTCGTTTCTCATGACCGTATGCTGCACATGCGGTGTCTTTCGCTTTAAGCTTGAACTACCGATCTCCTTCCGGCCAAGCAGCACAAGACATCTCAGCTACGAGCAACCAGCACACTAACCAGCAATCGACACTGATCATTAAGGAGGGAAATGTATTATGGCCTACTTCAGGAACGTGGATGTAAATGCGAAAAAGGAAAGAAATGCACGTGTGATGCAACCTGGTCAGTTACCGTTGATATTGGTCGGGATCCGATTACAAATAAGCGTAAACAGAAAGAGCTTAGTGGATTCAGGACTAAGCGAGATGCCGAAAAGGCAGCTGCAGCTCTGGTAACTGAACTGGATCAAGGAACATATGTCCAGGAGAAGAATGTTACCTTCAAAGAGTTCGTTAAGACATGGCTGGAGATCTATAAGAATACAGTAAAGATTAGCTCTGTCCGAGTGCGGGAACACGAATCAGGCCGTTTAATGAGGTATTTTGAGAACGTGAAGATGAAGGACATTACAAAGAAAATGTATCAGGATGCACTCAATGATCTACAGAAAGCAAATGGTAAGAAGAAAGGCCTGTCATACAATACAATATCCGGTGTTCACTCTACTGGCAGGATGATCTTCAGCAAAGCGGTAGAGCTCGATGTGATAAAGAACAATCCAACTCAATTCGCTAAGCTGCCAAGAACACAGAAGACCGTCGAGGAGATTGAGCAAGAGGAAGAAGTGGTGAAGTATTTGGAGAAAGAGGAGTTAGCGAAGTTTCTAAATACGGCAGAAACCCAGGGTTTAGATCAGGACCACATCATATTCATGCTCCTTGCCTACAGTGGTATGCGTGCAGGCGAGCTCTGTGCATTACGCTGGTCTGACCTTGATATGGACGAGCATACGATCAGCATCACCAAAACGTATTATAATCCAACCAACAGAACAAGGGAGTATCAATTACTTACCCCCAAGACTAAAACATCAAAGCGTAAGATTGATATAGATCCAGACGTAGTCAAACTGCTGAGGAAACACCGTAAATGGCAAAAGGAAATCATGATGGAGTACCGAACTACCTACCATGACGGTGATTTTGTAATTGCCAAGACCGACCCCTTGAATGCTGGTTATCCAGAATTTATCAAGACAATCGAAAATCGTATGCGCCGGTTGCTTAAGCTTGCCGGTTTGAATGAAAAATTAACTCCTCACTCTCTCCGACATACCCACACTTCATTACTTGCCGAGGCTAAAGTCGGACTAACCGAAATTATGGAACGTCTCGGACATAAAGACGATGACACCACTCGTAATGTCTATACGCACGTAACAAAGACCATGAAAAAAGAAGCTTCCCACAAGTTCAGTGAACTCATGAGAAGCCTCTAATCATGTTACCTTATGTGGGGAAAATGTGGGGAAATGGCCTTCCCCACACTCACAAACCCTTATAAATCAAGGGGTCAGACCCTGTTTTACATCATGCCGCCCATTCCACCCATGCCGCCCATGTCAGGCATAGCTGGTTTTTCTGGTTCTGGCTTGTCAGCGATAACCGCTTCGGTTGTCAGGAACATGGCCGCAACGGATGCAGCGTTTTGAAGAGCGGAACGCGTTACTTTCGCAGGGTCAACGATACCAGCTTCGAACATGTTCACCCAAGTATCAGTAGCCGCGTTGTAACCAATGCCGATCTCTTCTTTTTTCAGACGCTCTACGATGACGGAACCTTCTTGGCCAGCGTTTGCTGCGATCGTGCGGATTGGCTCTTCCAGAGCACGCAGAACAATGTTCACGCCTGTTTTCTCGTCGCCTTCAACTTGAACAGCAGCAACAGCGTTGTATACGTTAACGAGCGCTGTACCGCCACCGGATACCATACCTTCTTCAACCGCAGCGCGTGTTGCGTTCAGGGCATCTTCGATGCGCAGTTTGCGTTCTTTCAATTCCGTTTCCGTAGCCGCACCGACTTTGATAACCGCTACGCCGCCAGCCAATTTAGCCAGACGCTCTTGCAGTTTCTCTTTGTCGAAATCGGAAGTCGTTTCTTCCAATTGGTTGCGGATTTGCTTCACGCGAGCATCGATGTCTTCCTTGTTGCCAGCGCCATCCACGATGATCGTGTTCTCTTTGGTTACGCGCACTTGACGAGCGGTACCCAATTGATCGATGGAAGCTGTTTTCAGATCGAGTCCGAGCTCTTCCGTAATCACTTGGCCGCCAGTCAATGCAGCGATATCTTGCAGCATGGCTTTGCGACGGTCGCCGAAGCCAGGAGCTTTAACAGCAACAGCGTTGAACGTTCCGCGCAGTTTGTTCACGATCAGCATGGCTTGCGCTTCGCCTTCGATGTCTTCTGCGATCAGTACGAGCGGTTTGCCTTGCTGTACGATTTTTTCAAGGATCGGCAGGATCTCTTGCGTGTTGGTTACTTTTTTATCGGTAATCAGGATGTATGGATTCTCAAGAACGGCTTCCATTTTATCCGTATCGGTGATCATGTATGGAGAGATGTAGCCGCGGTCGAATTGCATACCTTCTACTACTTCAAGCTCCGTCAAGAAGCCGCGGGATTCTTCAACGGTGATAACGCCGTCTTTACCCACTTTGTCCATTGCTTCTGCAATCAGTTGACCTACTTCTTCGTCAGCTGCGGATACGGAAGCGACTTGAGCGATCTCCTGATGGTTTTTCACTTCTTTCGCGATATTTGCAAGCTCGGTTACGGCTGCTTTAACCGCTTTGTCGATGCCCTTGCGGATGATCATTGGGTTTGCGCCAGCCGTTACGTTCTTCAGACCTTCACGGATCATGGCTTGTGCCAGAACCGTTGCCGTTGTTGTTCCGTCACCGGCAACATCGTTGGTTTTGGTAGCTACTTCTTTTACAAGCTGAGCACCCATGTTCTCGAATGCATCTTCCAGCTCGATTTCTTTAGCGATGGTTACGCCGTCATTCGTGATGAGCGGGCTTCCGAATTTTTTCTCAAGAACCACGTTACGGCCTTTCGGTCCGAGTGTTACTTTAACTGCATTTGCCAAAGCATCTACACCGCGAAGCATGGAGCGACGGGCGTCTTCACTGAACTTAATGTCTTTTGCCATGGTATTACATACCTCCCTAGTGGATTATAGAATGGTAAAACAGGATATATTCAGGCATTCATTAGCCTAAGATCGCGTGGATGTCGCTTTCTTTCATAATCAAATATTCTTTACCTTCGTATTTGATTTCTGTTCCAGCGTATTTGGAGAAAATAACGCGGTCGCCTTCTTTAACTTCCAAAGGTACACGTGCGCCGTCTTTCAGGGAGCCGCTGCCTACAGCAATAACTTTACCTTCTTGCGGCTTTTCTTTAGCAGAGTCAGGAAGTACAATCCCGAATGCCGTAGTTTCTTCTTGTTCGATCGGTTCTACCAATACGCGTTCACCTAAAGGTCTGATCATGAAAAAATAGCCTCCTTTAAATATGTTGTGATGCTTTTTTCAAAGCTTTATGTATTAGCACTCGACAACCCTCAGTGCTAACAACCAATTTTATGATACTCAAGTTGTCTTAAAATTTCAAGTCCTTTGCATGAATTTTTGATCATTTTTTTGCAATCCGTACTTTGGGAGAGGTTGTCCCTAAACCCCCTTCACCATTGTATCCATGACCAGCCAAAATATGCCTGAGACTTTAGGAACACTGCAGGAATAGAACCATAGATCTAGTCATCATTCGGCAAAAAAAACAGCCCGAAGCATGCCCTTCCGCAGAAAGGTTTCATCTTTCAGGCTGTTTAACGTTCAGTTAAATGTCCGTCCCCCATCGGCTAAAGCCTAGGGTCGATTTCCTTTTCTTTTTCCATCTCGAACAGCAGCTGCATTGCAATCTCCTGGTAGTCCCCATTGTCCGGGGAAATCTCGTCATACTTTACCTTAAGCATGCTCTTTCCAAGCCGATGCTCCGCCATTGAGGTGCGAAGCTTCTTCTGTGTGTTCTTCTGCTTCATCAGCTTCGCGTATTTGTGCGGGAACCGGTAATCGTAACCGTAAATAATCGAGAGATATTCCGGATTCCGCACCTTCAGATAAGGAGCAGCGTTCTCCTGCTCCTCTTCCGGTTTGATCACAACGCCTTCCATTTGGTTCCGGGTCGTCAGTGCTGAAAAGAAAGCCGCCGCCTGTTCATAGCTCTCCTGATCACGCAAGTCCAGAACCAGAATCTCGTCGTCATTCAGGAAACGGAACATGGCCGCGATGTTCATACCCGGCATAACTTCTTCTCCGGTATCCCGAATTTCTTTCAGGATGGCAAACGGCTTGTAGTCTAATTCCGCGTCCCCCGCATAAAGTTCGAGCTGCTTCTTGTACATGCGATAAGCTTCCTCATGCTTCCCGAGCGGCACATAAGCTTTCCGAACATCCCGTATATTTTTATAGGATTGATAGCTGCTCGACCCGTGCTTCTCTATAAGAGCGGATTTGGATAGTCGAAACTGTTCATGCTCAAAGCCGCTTGCTTCATAGGCTGTGAGGAGCTGAGCGTAAGCCTCCTCACAGCCCGTCTCTTTAAGAAACCTTGTTTCCGACTCAAGCGCAGCCGCGATCGGTTGAAATTGTCTGTCAATTAAGCCTTTGCCGAGTGCCTTCCATGGCAGCAGTTCCCCATCCAGCATCATCATTTCGATGCCTTCGGTCTGCATATGAGACGAGAATCTCTCCAGCAGCCGTTCGTACACCGAAGTTAAATCAATCCCGCTGATTCGGTAACCGTTACGGCTGACGGCATAGCAGCGCTCCAGATCCCGGAACAGATATATACTGCATCTGGAGCCCATATATTTAGGCTGCAGCACTACATGTTCAATCCCCTGATTCTTGTAATATTCTAATCCTTTTGAGAGGGACTCCAGTTCCCCCTTTGCTAAATCCTTATCTGCCGGCGACATCGTTCCGGAAATAAAATTGATCTTATGCTCCGCACAATACAACAATCTTCGCTGGGCTTTGCGGTCTAAATCCCGGAGATCCATACTGTTACGCTCTGATCTTGCAAACAAAACCGGTAATGTTTGAAGAAGGAACGCAGGGTCTTGCTCCCTAAGCGGCGACTTAAAGCTCCGATAGATCGGTTTTTGGCTGATTTGAACAGCCGTCAGCATATGCCCATGCACACTTCCCGTATCGATGTGAATTTTGTTCTTGATCCGAAACGGTCTCACGGCGGCGACATGACCGAACACATGATAAGGATGATTACTGACCGCTTCTTCGCTTAAAAATTGAAGCTGCTGCTCTGTTGTGAGTTCCGGATTGCTCCGTTCCAGACGGAAGGAACGCTGATGGCGCCGGGAGTTCGAGTCGAGTTTACCGACATATTTATTCCGGCAGGGAGCATGGGTAACGTAATATGAAGGTCCCTGCCGGCCCACAAATCGATAAAATGGCTTAGCCCGGCCTACAAGTTCATCGAAGCGCTCCCGTAGCGCTTCATCCTGACCTAACGTTTCCGTAGAATCAAAATAGGAATGCAGCAGCCATGGCTCAACGCCTCTGATCTCTCCCTTCAGGTACTTATAAACGAAGTTCTCATGATTCCCCAAAACGAGAAGGAAATGCTCCATATTATTGTAAAGGAAATCGATCATGGCCCGAGTTTGCTTCCCTTTATCGATCCAATCCCCGCCCAGAATGATCCTGGTGTTTCGCTGTTTCTCCGGAACAATTAACTTTCCGTCAGTCACCCCGTAACCATAACTCCTCAAAAGCCCCTGAAGTGCGTCCACGCGCTCGTGCACGTCACCGATTACAATGTATTCCATCTCTTGACTCAGGATCGAAGACAGATACTCCTCTCTATTGTCCACGATCACTTCGTAAGCAGGTTTCGCCGTTTCCTTCTTCGTGTTAAGAAAATCCTTAGCTCGCACTTTATGAATGGCATCATATCCTTCCCGGGCAAGGACGGGGAGCACCTCTTTTTTCAAGCGGCTAATATGCGTGGATATCAGCTTCTTGGAACGATCGGAGGCGTAGTAATCTTCCCGTTTCCGATAATCAAACAAAATAACTACTACTCGGTAATTGTTCTCATGCGCGATTTCAAGAACCTTGCTCCGGAAATCTTCGGCCAAGGCCGTTGTGTCCACCACAACAAAGTCAGCCTGGATCGGAAAAGAAGTCGTCAATTTTAGCCGCTCAAACAATAACTGAAACGCATGAGAGCTCGCCTCCAGCATCACCTGATCGTATTTATCATAATCATGGCCGAGCAGCTCCTGACGTATAGTGTCCGATGATAGATATTGGACATTGCTCCTATAATTGCGATCAGGATAATTCCATTGCAATGACGGTATCAGGAATTCCTTCGCAAACGTCGTCTTTCCGCACTCCGTTGGGCCAACCATCATAAAAATCGTGTGCATTTGGGTATGCAGTTCCACAGCCTTACTCCCCCTTCCGCGTAACAATCATTCCCTGCGTTGTATGCAATCCGTCCACACTGTCTCCGACCATCACGTACTCATATTGAACGTCCAGATTCTGCAGGATATCATCACACCATGCTATAAACTCCTTCTGCCCCATTTCCCACTTATGGTCTTCATGTCTGAAACCTTCGAGTTCATAATACGGGTTGAAATCGGCATTCGGCGTCGTAAGAATGAGCTTCCCAAAGCGGATCTCCTGCACGACTTGGCGAATAAGGTCTGCCGCTTCCGCTTCCGGCATATGCTCAATCACTTCGGTCAAAATAACGTCCACGCTTTCATCGTCATACCCCTCCAGAAAGTGAGCAACCGACGGAAAGGTCACCAGATTATCCAACCCCTTCGCTTCCGCTTTACGCTCTACCACTTCCAACAAAGCTTCATTAATATCGACCGCATAATAGGTCTCCTCTATTTTTCCGGCAAAAGATAGGGCGTAAAATCCTTCGCCGCAGCCGATATCCAGGATCGGCTTGTCGAATGGCAGCACTTGAGCAATGTAACTTCTGCGCTGCATTGCCGTGTTGCCATAAGCAAAGTCGATGCTGTATCTAGGTGTACACTCAAGCTCCTGCTTGAACTGCATGAATCGATCCCGGCTATTCAGAAAATTGCGCACGAACAGGCTTCGTATGTAGTAAGGGGCATCGATGACATTGAGGCTTCGAATATGCTTCTCAAGCACTTTCTCCGAGGCATCAAGATACTCGTTCCCGAACATCCCCAGGAACAGGCACAACACATTGACCGTATGGAGCAGATGGTAAAGACTCTTCTGGGTCGTTATGGTGAGCGCATAGCTTTTATGGGCAGCATGCCGAAGAGAGAATGAATATTCCTCAAGATGCTTCTGAAAAAATTCAATATAACGCGTTTTCTCGATATGAATGAGATTGATATAAAAAACATGCTCGTGTCCCTCCGTATCCCGTTCATCGTGATTTTTGAAGGGAGCTGCAAAAAATTCGCCAATGGCAGCCAGCGGAAACAATGGCGTGTTATATCGGGAAACGTTCAAATACTCGAAGCTCTCCCCTTGATGCTGTTTAAAGGATATTTCGTTATCCGCATCCTTGAAATACACGTTAAACGCAGATGACTCGGAATACCAACCGTAAGCCATCTCTTGCCTCACGCTCCGAAGCTGCATACCGGAGTTCGGGTTCTTCTTAATGAGAAATGAAAACTGCGGATTCGTTGATGTGAGCTGTAAAATTGCCAAATTAACCCTCTCCTTTCGTCAAACCGTGAATAACTGCCGTCCTCCGGCTCCCCAGGCTTCAACCAGCGCGTTCCGAAACAAAGCATCCAGTCTTTGGTCCAGATCCGTATCTTGATGCTTCTTACCCTTGGCCAGCAACTCATATTCGTTCAATTTCTCTTCAATGAATGCGTTAATGATAGGAAGCTTCGGTTCAATATTCATCTCTTCACCCGAACGTTTGCGAAGAAGCAATTGATCAATCTCCTGTTTCAGCGCACTTCCCTGATCTAATAAGCGATCCGCAAGCAGCTCGAATTCCATCGGAGGCATCTCGTTGTAGGCTTGAATCCAGTCGCATGCCAGGATCGGACGCAGTACATAGAAGTATTTTTTGATCTTAACGTCTCCCCCTTGCAAATACATCCGGTAGTTGCCTTTGGCCATGTTCAGGTAGTGGTGCATGCAAGATTTGGGCGAGAACGCAAGCGGAGATATGCTGCGGATTTGCTGGGCGATGCCAAGCGTCTCCTTATACTTGATGGGGGACTCCAGCCATTCAAGCAGGGGCGGATTCGACTTGCGAAAAAGCCCCAATGCTTTTTTCAAATCCCAACCGCTCATATCCAGCCTGTCGCTGATGGGCCGCTCAATCACATCCCGCTTGTCGAAGATCGATAAATACCACTCCACGGGCCTGATATAGATAAACCTTACGTCGTAATCGCTATCTGCGGACGGGAAGCCCCAGGCCCTGCTGCCTGATTCGCAGGCATACAGGACAAGGACCCCTTCCTCCCGTTCAATTCGCTCAAGTTCTTGCTGAATCGTCGATTTCATTTCCTGCGTTATCTTCATATCCGGAATCCCTCCTTCTGTAGTTGCCGTGTGATTTCCGATAGCCTTATTGTCTTCCATGCGTTCCTATTTCAACAGGGCAAAAGTATGGCGATAACAAAAAGATGTCATCGTTTCCTTCCTTTATTCGGTTCCCTATCCTTGCTACAATAGTTACAGACTGGATCACGTACGATCTAATATATGATTTGAAGGAGGGCGCCATGGCACGGGAAAGCTTTGATAAAGAAATCCAATTTCTTCGTATTCTGGCGCTGGCCGGCGGCGCATACAACCGGCAACAACTGGCCGATCGACTCGGCATTTCGGTACATACCTATGATAAAACCCTCCGAAATTTAAAAAACAGGATTGAATCGCTACAGCCGCAGCTCTCGGAAGAACAAAGCGTCGCCCTATTCGAAGGCTTGCGCTATTCATACTATGAAACCGCTGATCCGCTCTTGCTGCTATTGTTCCGCGGTAAATCGCTCAAAGCATCGGAAAGCTTAAGGCTGTCCATGATCCTCACCCAGCTGCAGCATCAGCAGTTAACCGCAAAAGAGCTGATCGACCTATGCGGCGAGCACTTCCCCGATGGAGAATCCCTGCCCGATGAGAAGACGATACGGGGGGATCTCAAATACCTGGAAGAAGTCGGAGTGATCGTGAAGACAGGCTCAGAACGGCCGTACCGTTACAGGAGCGCCCGTGATCTCATCGATTCGTTGTCGGACGACGAGCTACTTGATCTCTACGATTATGTGGACGTCATGTCGAACACGCAGCTCCCGTCCGTGCAGGGGTATATGCTTCGAGACAATTTAAAAAGGGCCTTGCGCAATCGTGACATCGCCGCACACTCGGCCCCGGCCTATATTTATAAGTATCATTACCCTTCACGCATATTGGATGAGGCGCATCTGCACACCATTTTTCAGGCCATCACCAAAAGAGCGAGAATCCGTTTCCTGTATTTATCGCCCAAAAGCACTTCACGCTATGCTTCCCAAAACACGAATCCGCTGTTCCATAGGGAATCCAAAGGGCTTCGGGAAACGGTGCTGCCGCTGCGCGTGATCTATGACCATCAATACGGACGTTGGTACCTGATCGGTCATAACGGCAGACAGGGCCTCATGAAATTTCGCATGGAAGGATTGACTCAAATCGAAGAAGGCGAAGTGGTTGAAGAAGAAGTATTCCAGCAGCGACTCATGGAAACGCTGGCCGAATTCGAGCACAGCTGGGTAACCGATACCCGGAATCCCACCAAAGTCGTAGCCAGATTCTTTAACCCGGAGGACAGCAAAGTAAATTTCGTGCTGAACCGGGTTACAGCGCAAGGGCAATGGGGGACCGTTACCATGGAATCCGAGAGTTCGTTCTTATACGAAATTGAAGTGAACGGCACAAGCGAAATTAAGCCTTGGCTCCGCAGCTTCGGCTCCAGCTGCGAGGTGCTCAAACCACGCTCCCTTCGACAGGAGTTCATTAAGGAATGGAAGGAGATTGCCGCTTATTATGAGCCAGAATCCATTCGAGAAGATATTTAACTACCAGATCATCACTAGGCTTGAGGAAACCGACTCGATTGCCATTACCGCTCAGGAACGGGGATGGCTGAAAATGATGCTGGTGCACCCCGAGGCCGCAAACGCCTTTACGCCCGGTACCTTGGAACGGCTCAAAGAGCTCCTCCACTTGGAGCATAGCGGTGCCGAGATGAAAGGAATCATTCTGGAGAAAGCCAAGGGACAGGAACGAAGCGTATACCATCCGCATCTTCGAACCTTGCGTAGAATGATCATGCAGGATCAGGGCTTTCGCCTAAGCTACCGCACGAAGCTTGGAGAAACGCGCAGCAATCAGTCCGGTTTCCCATACAAACTGGAGTATTCCATGATCAAACGGGAATGGATGCTGATCTGGTACAGCAAAAGCCGTAGAGGACTCATGTACACGAAACTCGATCATATTTTATATATACAAGCGACTTCGCTCCCCTCCTTCCGGATCGATCGCATCAAGGAACGGCTGCAGCGGCTGATGGAAAACCGAGAGAAGCAAGCGATCATTGAAATCCACCGGCGGTACAACGGGGAATTGTCACGGATCCTTTACGCCTTTTCCTGCTTTGACAAAACGGTGCATTATGAGGAACCTTCCGATACCTACCGCATTCAGGTCTGCTATTTGGAGGATGAGTGCGAATTTCTGCTTTCGCGGATTCGTTTTCTCGGCCTGAGGGTGAAAGTCGTAGAAGGAAGCACGCTGCTGGCCCGAATGCAAGAAACCGCAGCACTGGCTCTGGCGAGATATGCGCACGATGAAGGTAAGACGCAGCCATGACATGATTCCCATGAAGAAGACTAAGGCAATGATGCACATTGATTTCTAATCCATCATTCTTTCGACAAAAAAACAACCCGCAAACCATACTCCCCGAGGAGTGAAGTTCGCGGGTGTTTTTATTCTTAGAGGATCTCTTATTTTGCAAAAAAACAATACGGTCAATCCTCTTCGTCAGCCCTTACGTAGCGGCTGTCCCGTTCCATGTCCGCTTCTAATTGCTTGCGATAGATCACGGAAGACAGAAACACGCTGAATTCGTACAGAAGCAGCAGCGGAATCGTGACCAGGAAATCCGATATAAAGTCCGGCGGCGTGATGACGACCGCGATAAAGACCAGCGCGAAATACGCGACCTTGCGCATCTTGCGAAGCCGCAGCGGATTCAGAATGCGAATTCTCGTTAAGAACATCACCACAAGCGGAAGCTCAAACAGCAAGGCCAGCGGCAATACGAGATTGAACATGAAATTCAAGTAATTGGTAATCCCGTAGGTTTCCTGAAGCCCCATGCTCTGCGTAATCGCCGTGGTAAACGACAGCGTCATCGGAAATACGATGTAATAACCAAACGTGATCCCGACGAGGAACAGAATAAACGCATACGGAACGTAACGTATGGCCGCTTTCTGTTCTTCTTTGCGCAGCCCCGGCTTGACGAACGCCCAGAGCTGATAGAAGATCAGCGGTACGGAAATGACGAGCGAGAAAATGGCGGCAATTTTCATGTAGATTCCGATACCATCCCAGAATGAGAAGGCATGCAGCTCAAAGTTCTTGGCTTCTTCGGCCGCCGTCAAATAATGATAGATCGGCTCCGCAACGAAAAGCCCCCCGATCAGGCCCGCTACGAATACCACGAGCACAATAATAATTCGTTTGCGAAGCTCGCCCAAATGCTCCACAAGCGCCATATCTTTCACTTGCTCCGACAAGTTAACCACCACCCTGTATGTGACCCTGACAAAACAAAATCCCTCCCGAAGGAAGGGACTTCAAGCCTTGCTTTAATTCTATTCCGGAAGACGCTTGTCTTCAATCTTGGCTGGCTCCGCGGCAACGGCTTGCTGGGGAGCCTCTTCTTTCTTCTTCGCCGGTGCATCGTCAGCGATAATCTCCCGCGCACCGTCCTTAAACTCACGGAATGTTCTTCCAACCGCACGTCCAAGTTCAGGAAGTTTGTTCGGTCCGAACAAGAGCAGCGCCAAAATAACGAGCAAAATAATGCCCGGCACTCCAATTGTACTCATATCTGTTCTCCTCCTCGTCCTGCTTAATGCCTTCAAAAGGACTTCAGGATGACATTAATCCATCGTGCCCTGCAGCTGCAACAGGTTATTAACTAAAGAAAATCATCCGACTTCAGCAGTGAAACAAGCTCATATATCGCTATCATACCATAATGTAAATCACATATACAGTCCAGAAACGTGACAGTTTATTTACATAATTATCTAATAGGTTACTGTTAGAGCTGTTCGCGATACTGACCCGTTACCATCAACAGTGCCTCCGGAAGCTGATCCATGACCGCGGCCAGATTCTCGTGCACGCCTTTGGGAGAGCCCGGCAGATTGACAATCAAGGTACGGCCGCGGACGCCGCATACGCCCCGAAACAGCATGGCGCTCCGATTCTTCTGCATGACGGTAGCACGCATCGCTTCGGCAATGCCGGGCACTTCGCGTTCGATGACCCGCTTGGTCGCCTCGGGCGTAACATCCCGCACCGCCAGCTCCGTACCGCCTGTCGTGAGAACAAGGTCCACTTGATAATAATCCGTAAGCTCGATCAATGCCGCGATAATTTCGTCCTGCTCGTCCGGTACGATCCGGTATTCGATGATTTCACCGCTCAGCTCTTCCTCCACCAATTCCCGGATCACTTGAGCGCTCGTATCCTCGCGTTCCCCCCGCGAGCCTTTATCGCTCGCCGTCAGGATCGCCGTTTTCCACACCATCTGCCCTCTCTCCTTCCCACTCGTCCGAATCTCCTGTATCTATGCTATGTCGTTTCTTGTATGTAATCCCCGCTCTTGCCGCCGGTTTTGCTTACCAGCAGGGTCGGGCCGATGATCATGTCTTTCTGCAGGGCCTTGCACATGTCATAGACCGTCAGCGCAGCGGCTGAAGCAGCTGTCAAAGCTTCCATTTCAACACCGGTTTTGCCTGTGGTTTTCACGGTCGTTTCAATATATAACTCGTCTTGGGCGTTATCGCTGAACGCCACATTCACGCCGGTCAACGGCAGCGGATGACACATCGGAATCCAGTTCGACGTGTTCTTGGCCGCCATAATGGCCGCAACCTGTGCCACGGCAAGCACATCTCCCTTGCCGATCTTCCCCTCCTGGATGCGGGCCAGCGTACCCGGATGCATACGGACCGTTGTCTTCGCTACCGCTGTCCGGGCGGTCACATCCTTATCACTGACATCCACCATTCGTGCTCTGCCTTGGTCATTAAAATGACTCAGTTCCATCTCTTATCCCTCCGCTGCAGGTCTGGTCTTCACGTTATGTCCCTGTTCCGTAACCAAACCGTCCAATACCCTATCATGTTCTTCCATAGGAACTTGTTCTAAGACCTGAACCTCGTAACCGATCCCCACCCACAAGGGCTTCTTGATCCGATGAGCGCCGGTTTGTGCTCCCTGGTTAAGCCTGTCCGACAGCCGGTCATAATAACCGCCTCCGTATCCAAGCCTTCCGCCCATTCTGTCAAACGCAAGCCCCGGGACCCAGATGATATCCGGCCCCGGATGATTCCATTTTTGCGACCGTAACGGATCAGGCTCCGAAATGCCGTAAGCGCCGGAAACCAGCTCGTCCCATGCCTGAAGCTTATACAATTCCATCGAACGGTCTTGGGGCAAGCTCCGTGGAACGATAACCTGGATCCCCTGTTTCCACGCCCATTCGATAAGAGGCCGGGAATCCAGCTCGGAACGAAATGGAACATAGATCATCATGCTCTGAAGATGGAGATGGTCCATCACCTCCACAGCAAACGCGCAGGCTTGCTTCGACCGCTTGGTCCGCTCTTCCTCAGATAACTCGTTCCGTCGCAATGCCATCGTTTTGCGCAGGGCGGCTTTTGCGGATGCCCGCTTCAAATCTTCCTCAGGGTTCACACGTGATCTTTCCTCTCACGCTTATAATTATGTTTAGTTTACCACTGTTCCTTCCTTTAGCCAAGAATGCCGGAAGTCGATGATCATGGTCGATTGTTCGGTCATTTTCATGTACACTTAATTTAAAATAGAAGAAACGCATAAGCTCCAAAGCACGCGACCATTCAGATCGCCAGAAAAACAGCGTCTACGCGCAGTATGTCTTAGCATGTACGTCGGGAGTCGTTTTTCTTATAATGAAGAATTAATGGAAGAATCATATAGGAAGATGGAGGTTTCACATAACATGCTGCTGCAAGCCAATGGCATTACGAAATTATATGGCGTTACGCCCGTCCTGGACGGGATCAATCTGCAAGTCCTTGAACGAGAAAGAATCGGCCTCGTCGGAGTCAATGGAGCCGGGAAATCGACGCTGCTTAAAATTTTGGCCGGCGAGATGTCCTATGATGGCGGACAAATCTTCAAAGCCAAGGAAACCACCGTCGGTTATCTTGCCCAGAACAGCGGGCTTCAGTCCGATTCCTCCATATGGAACGAGATGCTGGATGTCTTCACTCCCTTGCTGGCGATGGAGCGTGAGCTTCGTCAGATGGAGGAGCAAATCGCCGACCCCAAGTCGAGCGAAGATCCGAAGAAATACCAGGAGCTTCTGGATCGTTATGCGATCCGCTCGGACTGGTTCAAGGATCAAGGCGGATACGAGATCGAAACACGCATCCGCAGCGTGCTGCACGGCATGGGATTCGGCAGCTTTTCGCCGGATACGTCCATTGCCACGTTAAGCGGCGGGCAGAAGACAAGGCTGGCTCTTGCGAAAATACTGCTGCAGGCACCCGACCTGCTGATGCTGGACGAACCGACCAACCATCTGGATATCGCAACCCTCACCTGGCTGGAGGATTATTTGCGCGGTTATTCCGGCTCGCTGCTCGTCGTTTCCCATGACCGGTATTTCCTGAATCGGCTCGTGACCACCATCGTGGAGATCGAACGCCGCCATTCCAAAAAATATACAGGCAACTACAGCCGGTACATTGAGCTGAAAGCAGCTGAATACGAATCCCAGCTGAAGCAATACGAGAAGCAGCAGGACGAGATCTCCCGCATGGAGAACTTCATTCAGCGAAACCTGGTACGGGCCTCTACGACCAAGCGTGCGCAGAGCCGCCGCAAAGCGCTGGATAAAATGGAGCGGCTTGACAAACCGCTGGGCGATCTTAAGAAAGCTCATTTTTCTTTTGAAGCCGAGTATATGTCAGGGAAAGACGTCCTTCATGTACGTGATCTGTCGCTTGCGTTCGAGCAGGACAAACCGCTGTTTCGGCAAGTTTCCTTTGATCTCAGCCGCGGGGAAACCGTAGCTTTGATCGGACCCAACGGGGTGGGCAAATCGACGCTCCTGAAATGCTTGATCGGTACCATGAAACCGACGGCAGGGTCGCTGCAATGGGGTACAAAAGTAAAGATCGGCTATTACGATCAGGAGCAATCCGAGCTGAATCCGAGCAACACCGTCCTGGAAGAGCTGTGGGGCACCTATCCGCATATGGAGGAAGCCCGCATTCGTACCGTTCTGGGAAATTTCCTCTTCAGCGGCGAAGATGTGCTCAAGAAGATCAGCTCCTTAAGCGGCGGGGAAAAAGCACGCGTCTCGCTTGCCAAGCTCATGCTTCTGGAAGCCAACATGCTCATCTTGGACGAGCCGACGAACCATCTAGACTTGTTTGCAAAAGAGGTGCTGGAATCGGCACTCATGGATTACGAGGGCACTTTATTGTTCATATCCCATGACCGTTACTTCCTTAATAAGATGGCGGAACGCATCATCGAGCTTCATCCGGACGGTATTCAACATTTCCTGGGTAATTATGACGACTATACGGAGAAAAAACAGGAAATTCTTGATATGAACAACGAGCCTTCCGAGCCGTTTGCCCGCCACACCCTGAAACAGGAAGGGAAAGCCGAGGCTATGCCCGAGAAGCAAGGGGCCGTTTCCTTCGAAGCCGAGAAGCAGGCGAAACGGGAGGAACGAAACCGTCAGCGCAGGCTTGCCAGCCTGGAGGAGCAAATTCATGTCCTGGAATCGGACATTGCCCAATTGGAAAGCGAAATGACCTTGCCGGAGATCTATCAGGATTATATGGCACTCCAAGAACGGCAGCAGTCGTTAGAGGAGAAAAAGAGTCAGCTTGAGCAAATTTTTGCCGAATGGGAGTCATTGCTGGAAGCCTAAAAAAATTCACAAAAGTGTTTCAAATGAAGAGTTGCGTTTATACACAAACTTATCCCCAGGAATGGTGCATAAGTTTACCATGAAAATGGCCGAAACGGCCATTTTTTTGTTGTTATATGCGGATCTCCGGTCCTATATCCAGCTTTATCCACTAAGTTATTCACATTATCCACAGTTTCCACCGGGAAATTTGAAAATCCTGTCCCCTCTTTTCAGCGTCTTGCAAAAGACCGATTTATCGACAATTTTCTCGGTTATGCACATTTTTTGGCGAATATGTGGATAACGTTGTTCACAACTTGACAGAGTTTGATGTTCTATATAATTAGCTCCTATATAGGGCCTACTTTTTATTATTATGGAAAAAAGCGACCTTCCCCGTTCCGGGTTGAAGGTCGCTTGTGCCAATCTTAAGCAAATAAAAGCTAGGCACGCTGAAGTCCCTTATTCGCTTCCCTGCCTAAACCGACATCAACGCCGAGTTGCATGCCGCAACGTATGCCAAGCCCGCGGCCATGACGATATCCTGGTGCACGGCCGTGCCGCGGAAGATCTTGCCGGCCTTCTCCACCGTTACCGCCGCTTCGGCATGCGCGTCCTCGCCGCTGCTTAAAGAATGGAGCTCCAGATCGCCAAACCGGATGTCGCTGCTGATTCCTTGGCTGATCGCCGATATGACGGCTTGCACGGGACCGTCCGCCACGCTGGAGTAGGCAGCTTCCGTCTGGTCGCTCCATTGGCGAAGCGTAACCGCGGCAACCCTGCTGCTTCCCGTGCCGGAAATGACCTGCACCTCGGCCAGTTCGTACACCTGTGCCGGCTTGCCCAATGTGCTGCTGACCATCTGCAGCAGCTGATCATCGCTGACCACCTTTTGACGGTCAGCCGCTTCCTTGAAGGTATCGTACAAGGATTCCATCTCAGCTCCCTCGAGCCGGACGCCGTAACGGGCCAAGCGATCCTTCAGGGCATGCCGTCCGGAGTGCTTGCCCAGTACGATCATGCTTCGCGGAATACCCAGCTTCTCCGGATCCATAATCTCGTAGGTGCTTCGATCCTTCAGAAGACCGTCCTGGTGAATGCCGGATTCATGCTGGAAGGCGTTCCGGCCGACCACGGGCTTATTGAAGGCGATCGGAAAATGCATCGCGCCGCTGACGAGGCGGGATACCTCGTACAGCTTCTCGGCCGTAATGCCCGTCTCTGCCCGCAGCATGTCACCCCGGGTAGATAGAGCCATGACAAGCTCTTCCAGCGCGCAGTTGCCTGTACGTTCGCCCACCCCGTTCACGGTGACCTCAATTTGACTCGCGCCGTTCTCGATCGCGGCCAGGCTGTTGGCCACGGCTAAACCGAGATCGTTATGGCAGTGGGCACTGTAGGCAACCGTCTTCCCGCCTCGGGCGCCTTCCCGCACGCGCCGGAACATCTCGCCGTATTCGTTCGGAAGCGCATATCCGACCGTATCCGGCAGATTGATGATCGTGGCTCCCTCTTCGATAACGGCCTCCACCATCTCGATCAGGTCGTCCATGCCCGTTCGTGAAGCATCCATCGCCGTGAATTCCACCACATCGCTGAATTGCCTCGCATAAGCTGTCATTTCACGCGCCCTTGCCACGACTTCCGAACGGCTCATGCGCAGCTGGTGGCGAAGATGGATGTCGGAAGAGGATATAAACAGGTGAATCCGCCTTCTGGCCGCATCCTGGGTTGCCTTGACGGCCGCATCAATATCCCCTTTTACCGCTCGCGCGAACCCGCAAATCTCCACCTGCTGCAGCTGCCTTGAAATGGCCTGCACAGCGGCGAACTCTCCGGGACTGGATACCGGAAACCCGGGCTCCATCACGTCAACGCCCAATTCCGCCAGCTTTCCGGCCAGCACCATCTTCTGCTCGGGCTGGAGACTTGCCCCTGGTGCCTGTTCTCCGTCCCGCAATGTCGTATCGAAAATTCGGATCGTTCTCTTGGATTCATTCATCTTCCGATATTCCTCCTTCGTTAGGGTATAACCCTGATTTTCATTCGATTGGATTCCGTTGTTCTATCCTACTGGTTATGTTCAAATGCACGTCCGCACGTCGACTTGCGTCCGCTTCCCACCCTGCTGCTGCCGGCAGCAAAAAAGCCCGCCATCTCTTATATCATAAGAGACGACGGGCTAAAGACCCTCCGTGGTACCACTCTAATTGACACGCCATGCTGTGCAGCGATGCTGCCGCACGTACGTGTCCACTCACTGTCCATGATCTCCTCATGCCGGCCGGGTCATGATGAGAAAGGACTTCCCGATGACGGAGGAACGCCGTAAGAGAGTCCTATCTGCATTCTTGGCAGCCGATCCGGATGGATCAAATCATCCAACCTGCAGACGTTCCCTCTTCCGCTCCCGGGCGAGATTCAAAGCTTGCTGCCGCTGCGTTGCACCAAAACCGCAGCTCTCTGTAGACAGCTCCCTTCTACTGCTCCCGTTCATCGCGTTTATACGATATGCTGTTATCCAAATACATATCCGGCTCCCCTTCACCAGGTAGCTTTGCCTCTTCAACATGGCTTCGTTGTTATATGCTTTCTGCCTGATCCGAGCCTCCCGCTGCCTAAGCATGCAAAAAAGCCTGCCATCTCTTATGCAAGAGACGACAGGCTATCCTATCGCGGTACCACTCTTGTTGACTCTAATCCTAGGTCATTGCAACCCGGACCTTAAAGCCCCCTCCATCGCCAAATCACAAAGGATTTGTGCGCAGCCGTTCTCACGGAGGCCATCCCGTAGCAAGGTCAAACTCCGCAGTTTCATCTATGCCTAGAGGCATTTCATTGCGCGAGGTTCCCCTGCTCCGCTCCCAGGTGAGTTCAGGCTCCTGTCGTCTGCGTTGCACCGTCCCGCAGCTCTCTTCATCCAAGGTTTACCTTACTGGTCCTGTTCTTTGCGTTTCAACATTCTGGAATTTGATCATGATTATACGTTCTGGACAGAGACGTGTCAAGAAGCTTTAGCTTAATGTTCCGCCCAAAATTCCAGCGACATTTGAGGATCAGCCTTCATATCCAGCGGCGTAAAGCTCTCCCTCTTCCATTTCAAATGCGCGGCGGCCGCAATCATCGCTCCGTTATCGGTGCAATATTGATATGGCGGGATCGTCAGCGGAATTCCTTCCTGCCCGCACCGCTCGGACAATGCTTGACGAAGTCCGCGATTGGCGGCTACGCCTCCGCACAGCAGCAGCTGTTTGGCATCGTATGCTTTGACGGCGCGAACCGCCTTCTCCACAAGCACCTCCACGACGGATTCCTGAAAGCCCCGGGCTATCGCTTCCGTCCGAACGTCCTCTCCACGCATTTTGCTCTGATTGACGACATTTAATACAGCCGATTTCAAACCGCTGAAGCTAAAGTCATAAGAATCCGGCTCCAGCCATACGCGGGGAAGATCCACGACTTCCTCGGCTTCCAAGGCCATACGGTCGACATGAGGGCCTCCGGGATAAGGGAAGCCAAGCGCCCTTGCCACCTTGTCGTATGCTTCGCCAACCGCATCATCCCGCGTCCTGCCGATTAACTCAAAGCTGCCCTCGTCTTTCATGTAGACCAGCTCGGTATGGCCGCCGGAAACAACCAGCGCCATGCAAGGATAGGTGATGTCGCCCACGAAGCGGTTTGCGTAAATATGACCCGCAATATGATGCGTGCCGATCAGCGGCTTGCCCAGCGCAAAGGCCAGGCTTTTGGCGGCCATGACGCCCACGAGAAGCGCTCCGACCAAACCGGGACCCTGCGTGACGGCGATCGCCGACAAATCCTTCATTTCGATCCCGGCCTCGGCTACGGCCTGCTCAATAATTAACGTAATGCTCTCCACATGCTTGCGGGAGGCCACCTCGGGCACCACCCCGCCGAATGCTTTATGCGTTTCAATCTGGCTGGCAATGACGCTGGACAATACCTCGCAGCCATCCTTTACGACGGCAACCGAGGTTTCATCGCAGCTCGTTTCTATCGCCAATATGCAGCTGTGCTGATGGTCTATTTTTTCATCCTTCATGATAGCCTTTGACTTCCTTCCTCGCCATCGTCCTCTCGATAAGGGGGCAGATCTGCCCACATGATGAGTGCGTCTTCCTGGTTATCGGAATAATACCCCTTCCGGACACCGGCTGGTTTAAACCCTTTTTTGATATATAAACGCTGGGCAACGTGATTGGACACCCGAACCTCGAGCGTCATTTTCTCCATCCCCATATAGGCAGCGGTCTTCATCAGTTCCGTCAGCAGCCGATCGCCCCACTTGCGTCCGCGATACTGCTCCAGCAGGGCAATATTCGTGACGTGCGCTTCATCCACGATCGTCCACATGCCGGCATACCCTACGGTTCGGCCTTCGTATTCCATAATCATATAACGCGCAAAATGATTCAGTTTCAGCTCATTATGAAAAGCTTCCTCGGTCCAGGGCACGGTAAACGCTTCGCGCTCCACCTCGAGAACCTCCGGTATATCCTCCAGGGTCATCAGCCGGAAGGACAAACCTTCTTCACCGTCCGCCGGCTTCTTCTGCTCGTCCATTACGAATCCTACGCTCCCTTCACCGCTTGCGCAGCAGGTTCGCTTCCGCTTCGGAAAGCTGTGTATAATTGGGCACCAAGGTATGCACATCATCCACTTCCCCGGCGAGTAATCTGGCCGCTCCCAGATACCCCATCCAGCGGCCCTCCAGCGAGTACGGATGAATCCGGAGCCTGTCTCCAAACCACGGCACCAGACCTCGGGCGGCCTCCGCATGAAGGTCCACTTCCCCGATAAACCAAATGCAGACCGGGCGCTCCTCTTCAGGCAGCTTGCTGATGCGTTCCTTTATGGCTTCCACCCAGGAATGCATCAGACGGATGCCGTCCGTTTCCATACGTACCGGCGCTTCCGCTTGGCGTTCGGAATCGGCAGCGAATAATGCCGTATACACTTGTCTACGTCTGGCATCCAGCAGCGGAACGACCCAGTGGACTCCCTTTTCTGCTGCCGTCTCGCTGCATCCGGATTTCAAGCCCCCCCATGCCAAAGCATGCAGGCTGGATATCCCGACGACCGGAAGTTGATTGGCCCATGCCAATGTTTTGGCTGCGGTCACCGCTATGCGAATGCCCGTATAGGAACCTGGCCCCAATCCTACGGCAATGCCGTCTACCTGGTCCATGCCGATGCCGGCTTCCGCAAGCGCCTGATCCATCACGGGGTGCAGGTGCACCGAGTGGTTGCGGTCCGCATTCGTGTTAACCTCCGACAGCAGCTTGTCCTGCTCCATCACGGATACCGCCAGCGAAGCCGTTGACGTATCCAGCGCCAAAAACCGCTGCTGCGGCTTTTTGTCATTGTTGTTCATTCATGCTACCCCATTTTTCATTCAAATCCCGGCACCACTCGCCATAAGGCCCGCCCTGGCTTGAAAGCGTGATGATCCGGTTCGTTTCGCCCGTCGTTTCCAGCTGGATATGAAGATACTGCTCAGGCATAAGCTCGGTGATCAGGCTGCTCCATTCCACGAGACAAACCCCGTCACCATAAAAATATTCGTCCAGCCCAAGCTCATCCGCCTCATCGACCGACAAACGGTATACATCCATATGGTAGAGTGGCAGACGCCCCTCATATTCTTTAATAATGGTAAACGTCGGGCTATTCACAACCCCGTTCACCCCAAGATGCCGTGCAAATTGTTGGGAGAATGCCGTTTTTCCTGCTCCAAGATCCCCGTCCAGACCGATGACGGTCCCCGCCTCCGCCCTCGCGGCCAGCCAAGCAGCAAGCTGCTCCGTCTCCTCCAGACTGCTTGAAGTCATTCGAAACCGGCCCTCCGTACGGCCATTATTCACTGATAACCCACCCTTTATTTAGTTTGCCCATATCTCAAAATACTTGATCTTCATTATATCGGTCCTCCCAATCCGCTGCAAGAACCGGGGCGGCCATTTCGCCGCATTGGAAGCTCCTGATCTGCTGATGGATGATATCCAATTATTTTTCAGAGGGCTGCGTTAACGGCTAAATATACGCAAACCAAACACACCTTATCCGGTTTCCGACAGTACGGAACCCCGAACAAGGTGTGTTTTCATGCCATTTCAAGCTTCCGTAAGGAAGCTTAGCCCCTTTAATCAGGCTATTCGCCTTCCTTCAGCCGGTCCACATTCACCGTCAGCGTATTGGTCGGACGGGAACCAACCTGAACGGTAGCCATCCCGTTCCGCGGATCGATCTGCTCGATCCAGACAGGCTCCCCTTCCAGGTTCACCTTGTAGGTATCCTTGGAGTTAAAAATCTCCACGGCGCGCTGCATCTCCATACGTTATGATCCTCCTTCTTCCGGTTCTCTTGGCGATTCGTCCACGACCTCCATCGTGTCGGTGGTGGATGGGCCGATCAGTCCGTTATCCATCGTGACATTGCCTCCGCCAAGGCCTTCGTTAATCATCCGGTCAATATCGAACATGGTAGATTCCCGAGAGATCTCGCTCTCCTCCGAGGTCAGGCTGTTCCAATCCACCATGTCGCCGTTCACCGGTTCGGATGCGGAATGGTCCGAGGCTCTGTCCTTCTGTATCTCTTCCGACGTTTCGGTTTCTCTAGACTCCATCATGAGAAGATTACCTCCTTTTACAGGCAGCGTTCATCGTCAATATGCCACAAACAGGTTCTAATTATGCAATCCTGAGCTATAACTCATACTAGAGTCTTTTTTTGGGCACACTACTAGAGGTAGTTCAAAAAGTCCGCTTTTGATCACGAAGCGAATCAGGAAGCAGCTCGGCATCGAATCTTGAATTCAGCCGGGCCTTCCGGTGCTCACGTACCCAAAACGTACGCTCCGCTCCTGACGTCCCTAGCTTCATCCAACTGAAGCGTTTTGAAAAAACGCTCATCGGAAGCATAAGCCTCGGTGCTGAAAACCGACCTTTTTGAACACGCACTACTAGAGGTAGTTCAAAAATTTATAGTCGTCGTTTATTGAGCTTACTACATGGTCATACCCAAAACATATTAGAACTTGATAGGAGGTTTCATAGAATGCATACGGTTTGGAAGGGCGCGATCAGCTTTGGTCTGGTGCACGTGCCGGTGAAGATGTTCTCGGCTACGGAAGACAAGGATATTTCGATGCGGTACATTCACAAGGAGTGCGGCAGCCCGCTCTCCTACATCCGCAAATGTCCGGTATGTGAAGAGGAGGTTGCCTGGGAGGAGATTACGAAGGGCTATGAGTACGAGAAGGGGAAATTCGTGTTGTTCGAAAAAGAGGAGCTTGATCAGCTCGCCGAAGCAAACAGCAAAAACATCACCATTCTGGACTTTGTCGATCTGACCGAGATCGATCCGATCTACTTCCAGAAGACCTACTATCTCTCGCCGGATCAAGCAGGTGCCAATGCATACCGGCTGCTGCTGGAAGCGATGAAGCAGTCCGGCAAAATCGGCATCGCAAAAATTGCCATTCGCTCCAAGAGCAGTTTGGCTGCGATTCGTGTGCTGGATGAATGCCTGTCGATCGAGACGATTTTCTACCCGGATGAAATCCGGCCGATTTCGCAGGTCCCGAATTTGCCTGAGCGAACCGAGGTCAACGCCAAGGAGCTGGATATGGCCAAACTGCTGATTGACCAGTTGTCGACTCCCTTCGACCCTGAAAAATATACGGATGATTATCGCGAACGCCTGCTGGACCTGATCAACAGCAAAGTGTCCGGCGAAGAGATCAAAATTGCCCCTGCCCGTCAGGAGACCAACGTCGTGGATCTGATGGCGGCCCTTCAGGCCAGCATCGAGGCCGTAAAGCCGATCGGAACGGACCCGGGCACCAAGCCGAAGCCGCGTAAAACGACCCGGAAGACCGCTGCCAAAGAGCCTGCAGCCAAGGTCAGCGGCGGGGAAGCTGACGCGGATGCTCCGAAACCGAAACGCCGGACGACCAAATCCAAGAAAACCGATTCCCCATCCTAAAGCCGCATGGGACAGATGCAGAATTTGCTGCCGAAAGAGCCGATGGCTCCGATCTCGACGGATCAGATTACGACCGGCGAAGATTGGGGTTATCAGCTGAAATGGGATGGCGTACGCATTCTGGCCGGGCTTGACCAGAATCGCGTATCCCTGTATTCCCGCAAGCTGCTCGACAAAACATCCCTGTACCCCGAAGTCGTTCAGGCATTATCCGTCCTGCAGGATCGGCGTCTTCTCCTGGATGGCGAGGTCGTGTATTTTCATCCGGAGCTTGGCCGCCCCGTCTTTCAGAAGGTTCTTCAGCGGGAGCGTTCGCGTACGGTCAGTACGAGCGCTCCTCTGTTTACTTATGTGCTGTTCGATCTCTTGGTGGATGGCGACGAGGACTTGCGCAAGCTGCCTTATCTGGAACGTCATCATCGTCTCAAGGGGACGGTTTCCGACATTCCAGGCCTGCTGACCGCCGATCTGTTTCTTGAAGGCGAACCGTTATGGGACTGGGCGGAACAGCGCGGTTGGGAGGGCATTGTCATGAAGCGCCTCTCCTCGCCTTACCGTGAGGGCAAAAAGCATCGGGATTGGTACAAAAAGAAAATTGCCGTGAACATGGCAGCCTCCGCCGTCGCCATGATCATCAGGGAAGGTCGCGTAGCCAGCCTCGTCATCGCAGACGACGAGGGGAACTACATCGGCCGGGCTTCCTTGGGGCTCAATGAGCAAACGAAGAAGAAACTGCTGCAATATGCCGAAAACCATCGTGCCGACGCGATATGGAGATCGCTCCATACCGACCTGAAGAAAGAACAGCTGGCCTGGCTTAACCAGCCTTTATCAGTCCAGGTCACATTTCTCGAGTGGAGCCAGGATGGCATGATGCGCCATCCCAAACTCGTATCGATTGAGGGGGTGTAAACCATATGGCTCGTACCATTAAAGGCACCCTGACGATCGAGGGGCAAGAGATTCAAATTACGAATCCCGACAAACCGCTGTGGCCGGAGGCCGGCATTACCAAGGCCATGTATTTGCAAAAGCTTGCGGCCATCTCTCCGTTCTTGCTGCGGTACTGCCGGGGCAGGCTGCTCACGACCATCCGGTACCCGCACGGAGCCCAAGGCGAATCCTTCTACCAGAAAAATGCACCCGAGCCGCTGCCGCCTTTTGTCCAGACTTATGTGCACGAAAATATTAACTACGTGCTGCTCAACGGGCTGCCGGAACTGCTCTGGCTGGGGAATCTGGCTGCGCTTGAGTTTCACCCTTCCCTGCATCTGGCAGGCAGCCATCTGCCCTGCGAATGGATGATCGATTTGGATCCCACGCTCCCGGAGGAGCCCCGGATTATGGAGGCGACGGCCATTGTAGGGGACGTGCTCAGCTCCCTGGGCCTGTCCTCCGTCCCGAAAACCTCGGGAGCGACCGGAGTGCAGATCATCGTTCCGATTCCGGAAGGCGTAACGTTCGATGAACTTCGAACGGTTGGCCAATTCGTGGGCCAATACGTGACGGAGAAGTTCCCGAAGCTGTTCACCATCGAGCGGCTGAAGAAGAACCGCGGCGATAAAATCTACTTCGATTATCTTCAGCACTACAGCGGAAGGACGCTCGCCGCTCCTTATACCCCGCGGGCCCGGCGGCTCGGGACCGTCTCCACGCCGCTCACGTGGGACGAAGTCCGCCAGGACGTTTCTCCCACGGAGTTTCACCTGCTGAACATCGAAGAACGGCTGAGGGAAAAGGGCGACCTGCTGCAGACCCTGCCGCCCCAACCGATCGAAAATGTCATCCGGCATCTGAAGCCAAAGGGTAAGGCAGCGTCAAAAAGGAAAGGATAGCTGCTCAACATCGGGAGTTAGTTCCTCTCCGGAAACCGGGGCCGCCGGTTGAGGAAGCTTCCTTGGACGTACAGGAGCAGCCCATTCCCCCGCAGGGTTATCGTTGGCCCCTTCATCCGATGTATCATTCTCCGAGGCTGCAATCGGTCCGGATCGGTTGACGGCAGCAGGTGCCCCCATGGTCAATCCGCTCAGCCCATATTCGTTCAACAGCCTGGACGCCATCGACTTGAAGGAACGAACGTAATGCTCTTCCGCATAAGCCCCTTGTCCATATAACTCGCGGTAGGATTGAACCACCTCGGGGAAGTGGTATTTCAGTGTTTCGAGGTACCATTTCTTCACGTCGCGCGACAGTCTCAGCAAGGAGATCATCGCAAAGGAAACGCCTCTTCCCTTTGCCTGGGACAAGAGCTCCTTCAGTTCCGGCTCCTCGTCCGTCAAAAAGGGCAGCACAGGCGCCGCAAACAAGCCTGTTCTAATGCCAGCAGCCGATAATCTGTGAATCGCATCAAGCCTGGCCTCCGGATGAGGCGATGCCGGCTCCAGCTTCCGGATGACGTCCCCGCTCAGCGTGTTGAGACTCATGTTGACGGACACGTTCTCCATCCGGGTCAAGATATCCAAATCCCTCAATACGAGCGGAGAACGCGTCGTAATGCTGGTAGAAATGCGGTATTTAGCGAGCAGCTTCAGACATTCCCGCGTAAGGGTCTCCTTGCCCTCGATCGGCTGGTACGGGTCGGTTGCCGTTCCGATCGTCACCTGTCCGATCGATCTCCGCATCGCTTCAATGTCATAGTTAAACTTCCTCGCCGCGCTCGACAGCTGCTTCTCCAACGCTTCCGCCGCATTCGACTTCATAAAAATATGGTGCTGGAACTCGTCTTCCGCTCCCATCCCGATAAACGATTGAAATGCGCGGGCGTAGCAAAAGCTGCAGCCATGTCCGCAACCTCGATACGGATTGATGGACCAATCGAAGGGCATCCGCTCTTCCTTCACTCGGTTTAATGTTTGCTTGGTGGTTATGCGTTCATATTGCGTACGAGCCATTCCGCTTCCTCCTCCCTGGACCTGCCATGCTCTATGTCATTATTCTTTATTTTAACAAACATATGTTCTTATTATAAGTGGGTTTTACTGGATTTACAAATCATGATTCCATGAACGCTTCATGAGAATCGGATTGAAATCGGTCCAATTACTCATTATAATCAATATATATCAAGTGATATATATTGATCGTTCTACATATGAATAACTTAAGGAGCTGTAGACATCATGGCACCAAAAACGAAGTTTACCAAACAAGATATCGTGCTAGCCGCGTTCGACATTGCCAAAACGGATGGCATCGAGTCCATTACGATCCGAAAAGTAGCCGAACGTCTCGGCAGCTCCATCGCGCCGATCTATGTCAATTTCAACGACGTCCAGGAACTGCTTCAGCAGGTCGTCGAAAGAGCCTTCCATGTGGCCAGAGGCATGATCATGGAGCAGCAATCCGGACAGCCGTTCCGGGATATCGGCATGGCAAGTCTCCGCTTTGCCAAGGAATATCCCGTGCTTTATCCGGACCTCATGATGAAGGACAATCCCCATATGAAGAATACGCCGGAACAACTGGGCGAGGTGATCGGATTAATGAGGCAGGATCCGGAGCTCGGCGGATTTTCGGATCAGGAGCTGCAATCTATTTTATTGAACATGCAGGTGTTTCAGACAGGTCTCTGCGTCATGGTGGCAAACGATCTGTTCACGAAGAACGTGGATGACGAGCAGATGATGAATATGATGGACGAAGCCGCTGAAGCGTTCATACGTGCTGCGCGTGCTCGGAAACGTGAGGAGAACGGAATCTAACTAAAAGAACGAAAAATTACGGTTCGCGGGAGGTAGAACGGGAATGGGAACACCCCTGAAACAAGCGGTTCTGGATGCATGTGTGACTCAAATCGCCAATAAAAGAAATGTGTTTAGCACGGTGATGTGCGTCGAGGACCAGGAGCGGTCATTGTCCATAGTCGGCAGCGGAGGTGATATGCAGCCTGACGACCGCTATTTCATTGCCAGCGTGACCAAGTTGTACGTGACTGCCGTACTCTTGAAATTACGCGCCGAGCGGCGGCTGGAGCTCCATGATCCCATTGGCAAGCACCTGCCCGAAGAGATTATGACCGGGCTCCACAGGTTTAAGAACAGGGATTACGGCGAAGAAATCACCGTTCAGCATTTGATGTCCAATACGTCCGGCATCCCGGACTATTTCTCGGAAACCGTCTTCTCGAATCTGATCGCCGGGAAGGATCGAGCTTGGAGCCTGGACCAAGTCCTGGCCGCGGCCAAAAGGAAAACGCCTAAATTCAAACCGGGACAGCAGAAAAAAGCCCAATATTCCGACACCAACTATCGGCTGCTTGGCCAAATCATCGAGAATATCAAGGGCGAATCCATTCAGGCCGTATTCCAGGAATACATCTTCGACAAGCTCAAGCTGACGCAAACCTATTTTTATCATGACCCGGAGGATGCGTCCCCCGTTCCGTTCCATTACAAGCAGAAGCGACTGGACCTTCCCTTGTATATGGCATCAGTCGGTGCGGAGGGCGGGATCGTCTCCACGGCAAGGGAAACGATGACGTTTTTGCGGTCCTTTTTTAACGGGGATTTGTTTCCGCTGGGTGATTTGGGGGAGCTCCAGAGGCAGTGGAACTTCCTGTTTGCTCCCGGCCCCTTCTTCTATGGCATCGGCATTTCAAGACAGCCGCTATCTCCTTTCAGTCTGGGACGCGGACTCATCGGCCACTGGGGCCAATCCGGGGCATTTGCCTTCCATCACCCGGAGTCGGGCCTCTATTTCACCGGAACCGTGAACCAGGCCGTCGGTCAATCCGCCGCCGTGCAGGCCATGTCGCGAATCATTCGCCATTATTTGCGCGAGAAGAAGGCGCTGCGCCTGCAAGCCGATACTCTTTAAACAAAAAATGGCTCCGCCCGCGCTAACTCTCGCACCGGGTGGAGCCTGAAATGATTGTATTAATGGATTGCCTTTTTCTTAAAGCGGCCGCCCTTCACATCATGGATGTTGCCGACGGCTACGAAGGCCTGGGAGTCCCAGTCTTCCACAATGGATTTGAGCTTTGCTTCTTCCAGGCGAGTGATAACCACAAAGATAACCTTCTTGCTGTCTCCGGAATAAGCGCCCTCGCCTTCGAGGTAGGTTACGCCGCGTCCCAAACGCTGGGTCAGCGCATCACCGATCTCCTTATGCTTATCACTGATAATCCAAACCGATTTGGATTGATCAATGCCTTCAATGGTAATATCGATCAATTTAAACGCAAGGTAATACGCAATCAGCGAGTACATGGCATGGTCCCAGCCGAAAATGAAACCTGCGCTGCCTAGAATGAATACGTTGATGAACATCACGATTTCGCCGACGGAGAACGGCGTTCTCTTGTTGATCAGAATGGCCACGATTTCCGTGCCGTCCAAGGAACCGCCGGACCGGATAACAAGGCCGACCCCGATTCCGAGAAGCACGCCGCCGAACACGGCCGCAAGCAGCGGATCGATCGTGATCGGATCGACGGGATGCAGGAAATAAGTGCCGACGGACATGACCAATACGGCGAACAGCGTGGATAATGCAAAGGTTTTTCCGATCTGTTTATATCCCATAAACAAAAACGGAAGATTGAACAAAGTCAGGAATACACCCAGCGGAATATCGGTGATATGGGAAACCATAATCGAGATTCCGGTAATCCCTCCGTCAATAATCTTGTTCGGCACCAGAAAGATTTCCAGCCCTACTGCCATCAAAATCGCGCCGAAAGTTAAGAACACCAGACGGCGGAGAAGCTTCAAGGTCGCTGAGCCTGCCTTGGGATTCTCCGGCTTCTGCTGCTCCGCTTTCACTTGCGCCAGAATCTTCACATCACTTGACATAAATCTCCCCCGTTCAACTTTATGAAACTAAGCTAATATATATTTATAAGTGGATCCTATATAAATATTCTATCATATAAATAAAAGCGGGACATAGATTTTTCGCAGTTTATCCTGCTTTTTACTCGGATTTCCGTCATTCTCACATCTCATGTAAAATATTACTTTTACAGCAATGGCGACAGCATCCTGCACATAATTTCGGCCGCTTTCTGCCATCTTCCGCGCTGACGGAAACCCTCCGCATCAATAAGCCTGCTATGTTGCAGATCTTCCTTAAAATCCGAAACCAACCGCTCAATAGGCAGCCGATCGAACAGTACGGCCGTCAGCTCGAAGTTACAGAAGAAACTCCGCATATCCATATTCGCCGTACCGACCGAACCGAGAAGCTCGTCCACAATGAGCACCTTGGCATGGATGAACCCTTTTTCATACTCGTAGAACTTGACTCCCGCTGCCAGCAGCTCTTCCACGTAGGACAAGCTTGCCATCTTGACGAGGCGGGAATCGGCGTGATCCGGAATAATGATCCGTACGTCCACGCCGCTCACCGCAGCCGTCTTCAGGGCTTCATAAATACCTTCATCGGGAATGAAATACGGCGTGGTGATCCATATCCGTTCTTTGGCCACGGAAATCGCCCCGAAGCACATTTCCTGAATGGCATTCCAGTTCAGATCCGGTCCGCTGCTCAATATCTGCACTTGCTCCTCCCCGGTGCATTGATGCTCCGGAAACAGCCCGAAATCCGCAATGCGCTCTCCGGACGCGAGCTTCCAATCGTGCAGAAACACATTTTGCAGAAAATAGACCGCATCCCCCTTTATTTCCAGATGCGTGTCGCGCCAGTAGCCCATATTCGGATATTCGCCAAGATAGTCGTCCCCGACGTTAATGCCGCCCAGAAAACCGATCGTGCCGTCCACGACGACGATTTTGCGGTGGTTCCGGTAATTGATTCTACGGCTGAACATCGAGACCATGGCGGGCAGGAAGAAATAGAACTCCACTCCCGATTCTTTGAAGCGTTGAATGAATGTTTTCTTGAGTTTATAACTGCCCAGCCCGTCACAAACCAGGCGCACCTTGACGCCTTCCTGCGCTTTTCGAATCATGACGTCCTGAAACTTCGTGCCGATCCGGTCATGGCGAAAGATGTAAAACTCCACGTGAATGTGATCCTTGGCCTCCTCCATGGCGTTCAGCATGGCCTCATACGTCTCTTCCCCATCGGTCAACACCCGGCTTTGATTACAGCCCGTGATGGGACTCTCCGACAAGTGATTGAGCAGATTGAACAAACGGTCATTATGATGAAAGCCGGGATTGTTCATATCTCCTTTTCTTCGGACGACCGCCGCCCGATCCCACAAATGTGCCCTGATTTCCTGAAACAAACGGGAACCCCGCTTGCGAATCTTCAATCGTTTCTGATAATCCTGCGCCACAAAGAAATAGAGTACAAACCCGATAAAGGGGAGGCAAAATAAAATAAACAGCCATGCCACGGCCTTGGACGGATTTCGAAACTCAAGCAGCAGCACCGCAACCATCTGCAAAATAAAAGTAATAAGTGCAACCAGAAGCCACACCATATCGGCAGCCTCCTCACGATGAATAATATATTGAGCAGCCCTTTGTCAAAACGTTTGAAATGAAAGACAAGCAATTAACTACACTACATCATTGACCAATTCCATATGTATTTATTCAATTACCCAATGCGGCGCCATACTGAATAAGTTCTCTTATCTAATAATTTTTGACATGTTCTTCGAAAGAATAGAATACATACTAGATAAGGAGTTGGCCAAGTCTAGCGGGTGCCCTTGTAAACCATAAATAATGCATGGAAGGGAGATGCCATGAAAACCGCACGCCGTAAACAACGCTTAACCTTGCTGGTGCTTCAGGATGCCCAGCATTCAGTCAAACAGGTCCATCTGTCCAAACCTTTGATGATAGCGGTGCCCGCGGCCGCTATTTTGTCCATCGCCGGACTGATCGTTTCCCTCCAGATCCAGTCGGCTCAGACCATCTCGGGGCTGGAGCAGCAGTTGACGCTGAAAAGCCTGGAAGCCTTAAAAATGGAAGTGACGGTCACCGATAAGAATGAAGCCATCGAACGCCTAAATAAAGCGATCATTCAGCTATCGGGTGAAGCAGAGCAAACGAAGGTCCAGATGGAGCGCGTTCAGCAGCTGGAGCAGGAGCTTCAGCAGTTTATTGAGAAGCACGGCAGCCTGTCCGGCCAGACCTCCTCCATCGCTGACGGGGATAAGCAGCATGTCGGCGGTGAATTCATTGCCGTTCATGAGAATGAAATGTTAAACCTCGCCAGGGAGACCCGGGATGATTTCGAGAACATGCAGCAGTTGATTTCACGCATGGAGCAGCATATTCCGCGTACGCTGGATCAGGCCCAGGAAACCCAGGAAAGGCGTGAGGGCACACCTTCATTATGGCCGACCACCTCCAAGCGGCTCACCTCGAATTTTGGTTATCGTAGCGATCCTTTTACCGGCCGTTCGGCCTATCATGCCGGCATCGATATTGCCGGGAAAACCGGCGATCCTATCTATGCCGCAGGCGCCGGCGAGGTGAAGGCAGCGGAACGCGGCGGAGCGCGGGGGCTGTATATCGTCATCAGGCATCCGAATGGTCTGGAGACGTGGTACATGCATCTGGACAGCCTGGACGTGTCGGCAGGCGATCATGTCGAGCAGGGCGAAACGATTGGCAAGCTGGGCTCCTCCGGGCGAAGCACGGGCCCTCACCTTCATTTCCAGGTCGTCAAAAACAATCAGACGATTGACCCTTTGCCTTATCTGCAATAAACACACCGTCCATTTTCGAATAGGAGGAATGACATATGAAGAAGAAAAACAAGAAGAAACGGGCATCAGAGCGGACCGATACGCTGATCGGGCCAGGAAGCGAAGTGGAGGGCGTCCTGCAATGCGAGGATGACCTGAGGATCGACGGCCGCTTTAACGGCTCCATCGAAAGCCAAGGCTGCGTCACCATAGGCGAAGCCGCGATTGCCCGCTCCAATATTTCCGCTCGGGAAGTCATCGTGGCCGGCAAGGTTTATGGGGATGTGACGGCGGAAAATAAACTGACGATTACGACAACGGGGCAAATGTACGGGGATGTTCATGCCGCTTCCCTGATCGTTATGGAGGGCGGGCTTCTTCACGGGGCAAGCCGGATGGACCAGCAGACCTCATCTCAGGAAGCCTCGGAACCCACTGACGCCGCACTGCCCCTCAAGCGTCCGGAAGCAGGCTAACCCGGCGTATGGACGACCATCCGAATTCGAACACGATATCCGCTTCGGCCGGATCCTACAGCCGACACAATCAAAGAGCCCCTTCTCATCCATGTAATCCACACGGCGGAAGGAGCTCTTTTCTCATCGTTTTGAATTATGCTTCTACGTCTCTCTTGGTGAAGGCCAGCCACGAGACCAGCATGAACAGTATGCAATAGACGGCCAAAATCGCTACGGAAAAGCCCAGCCCCACGCCTCCCGGCCCGACGGACGAGCTGATGTACCCGCTCAGATCGGTGTGAAGAAAGAGCAAATACTTCGCCCATACAAACCGCTCCGGGTTAAAGATAAAACCGAAGATATCCTTGGTGAACAGGACCAGCAGCGATAACCCAATCGCAAGGCCGCCTGAACGGAACACCGTGGAGAGCATAAATGCAATCAGCGAAATGACAAACACCTGGATCGTATCCGTCAGCAGGAGCAAGAGGGAATTGCTCATGGGCGATCCATCAAATCCGTCCGAGAATCCGGCATTGCCGGAGAACAGCAGCATCGAGACAGCGATGCCCACCACCATGGTGATTCCCGCACAGAGCAGCCCGAACAGACACAAGGCCGCGAATTTGGATAACAGAATCTTCCCCCGGCTCCACGGCCGGATCAGCAGCAATTTGATGGTGCCCCCGCTAAATTCCCCGGCCACGATATCCGCGGCGATGACAACCGTGAAGATCGCGCTGAGGTATATGGTGAAACTCTCCGTCCAAGTGAACACGGTCCAGACATCCATCGGCGCATCCGTCAAGTACAGCATGACAGGCATGGCCGCATTAAATAAGACAAGTATGCCCATCATGACCCATGTCCGCACGCGGTAGTAAATTTTCATATTCTCATTGGCAACAAGACGGGGAAAGTTATTCAACAAGAGATCCCCCTCCCGTCATTTCCAAAAATTGATCCTCCAGCGACCGGGTTACCGGCTGTATGGCATATACGCGTATGCCCGCTTCGACCAATGCCGCATTGATGTCCGCAATCATATCCCGGTCACCGCGAACAAGGATGCGATGCTCCCGGGCTATCGGCTGGTAGTTCTGGAGGAGCGCTGCGGCGGCATCCGCATCGCTGACGGTAAATGCCGTCTCTTCAAACATCCGCTCTCCCTCGTCCGTGCGAAGCTGCCGGATATCGACCAGCTTGCCGTGACGGATGATCCCGACGGTATCGCACATCAGCTCCATTTCCGACAGCAGATGGCTGGATACGAATACGGTGGTCCCTTCCTCCTGCGTCAATCGCCGCAAATAATCACGCAGCTCCCGAATGCCCTGCGGGTCCAAGCCGTTCGTAGGCTCGTCCAGGATCAGAAGTTTGGGCCGGTGCAGCAGCGCCTGTGCCACCCCGAGCCGTTGGCGCATCCCCAGCGAATAGGTCTGCACCTTCTCATGGATCCGGTTCCCGAGCCCGACGAGTTCCACCACTTCGTCGATACGCTCCTTCGTAATCCCCTGCATCATGCGCGCAAAATGCTTCAAATTATTGTAACCGGATAAAAACTTGTACATTTCCGGATTCTCGACGATCGCCCCGATTTGGGCAGCAGCCTGCTCATAATTTTTCCGAATGCTGTATCCTCCAATGGTTATGTCCCCTTGGGTAATGGACATCAGCCCAACCATCATGCGAATGGTCGTCGTCTTGCCTGCCCCGTTCGGCCCGAGGAATCCGAAGATTTGCCCAGGTGCGATATCAAAGGTCACATCATCTACCAGAACCTTCGACGATATTTTCTTCGTAACCCCGAGCAGTCTTACCAGCGGTTCCTGCTTCATGTGAATTCTCCTTTGCCCCTAACGAAACAAGATCAATATTCCCCATTATACACAATACCAGACATGAGTCTAATAGACTCCGCTCCAGGCCGTCTGAATCAGCCCATCATTCAAAGGTCCTGCGCCATGTAAAATAGCTCATTGGATGCAGCCGTTTTACAGTTTCCACATATCCCCATAGGCATATCGTATCGATAAAAACCGGTTTTAAACACGCTGACTCCCTCGATCATCGACACGATCCGCCGACAACATATACAATACATTTTCAGTTCATTTTCCATGAATGTTCCACTCCCAATGAGAAATGGCTTGATATAATGGTTGTTGATACAGAATGTATCCTAATAAATTTGCACTCTTTTGTCAAACGAAAACATAATATTTCCTGGATATTTAAGGACAATTAGGTGAATTGGCATCACTCCATCCGATGCTTGATCATATTTTGTATGAGGATAACATTCCGACAGATGGGAGGGTACGAAAATGCCTGTACTGAACAGTCAAGCCAATGTGAAAAATTTCGGCGCAAAAGGTGATGGCGTTTCAGATGATACGATAGCCTTCCAACAAGCGATCCAAGCGTGTGCCTCCGGTGCATATTCCGTCATCTATATGCCTAAAGGCCGATATCGCATCACGCAAACCTTGGTATTACCGAAACAGGAAAGGCCCAACACCAACGCCACCCAAGGAATTGGACTTACCATCTACGGGGACGGAATGTATGACAGCGGTATTATTTATACGGGTACAGACTATGCCCTATACAGTGATAAAGACATGGCCGAGACTATCTTATTTAGAGATTTTTATATTAACCACGCTGCGGGCGGAGGCATCTATCTGCCTCAGGGCGCACACCAAATGTTTGAGCGTTTCTTCTCAAGCGCATGCGGTGAAGGAAAATTCGGGGTTTATATTCAGGGGATGCGAAGCGGGACGAATCCCACCTCGGGCTATGGAGGCTATATGATCTCGTTTCGCGATTGCCGTTTCTGGCAGGAGACGGGTTACTTGGGTACGGGCTTAAAGTTAGAGGATATTGTGTTGTGCACAACGATTGATAGCTGTTTCTTCTCAAGGTCTGTGCGAAATTACCCCCATCTGGAAATTGTGAATTCGGACAGCATTCATATTACGTCAACGGCCTTCGAAAGGAGCGAACAAACCGTCCCCCCCGCTTCTCCTGCAGAGGGACGCACCGAGGAAGATGTCATGAGGGATGCGAAAGCGGCGAATCATGTGATGACCGCTCCACTCATCAAGCTGGATAATGCCCGTGCCGTTTCGATCGAAGAATGCCACGCGGAAGCGACCTATGAAAGCTTTGTGGGAATTTACGGACATACGTCAGGCGTGTGGATTGACGGATGCCGTCTGGATCACTACGCGATCACGGATTACAATCCCAATAAAGGATACATCGTTACCGTAGATCCGGGTTCTACGGCATCGCAGGATATCATCCTCGGACCGCGTAACTACCGGATTCAAGCCAATCACCCCAATACGACACACGGCACGCTTATCAAGGACCCTGTCGGCTGCGTAGTTGTCGAGAATATCGCGGACCGGACATCATTTCGGGATGCATTCTATTTAACGGAACGACGTACCGTACCTTATATCGGCTCCTCTGGTCATAACCTGCTTCGAAACCCGTCTCTCAGCGCCATGTTTACGAATGATGTCCCGTATTCCGTCGAACCTGACCCCGGCTTTGCCTTTAAACAAGCGGCTCCATCCGGCTGTATCGTCACCCAAAGTTCGACCGGCTCAAAGACCAAGCTCCGTATGAGAACCGTAGAACGTCTGCATAAGCATGAATATTACACCTTCGTGCTGTCAGGCACGAACCTGTCGGGTAAATCAACGCCGCTATTTATTGATATCGGCGGGGACACCAACGATCTGACTCTTATTCTTCCTTCCGGCTCCGAACGCTTTACCATTACGAAAACGTTCAAGAAATACTACACGGACATCGTCGACCTCGTGGTATACGAGCCGCTTAATCTCCAAGTCCATTCGATATTCGTGCTGCCGAATCTGGTAAATAACATTCCTTACGGGGAGGAAACGATCGCGAGTTCGGCTGTCTTTACCGAATTGGTTCGCTCCAGCAGCATGATCCTCAGTCCGTTGCCTGCGATACCGGCTGCTTCTGCTGCCCACCGCGGCCGAATCATCATGGTTGAGGACAGCAACGGGGTTGATTCGCTGTATATTTGCAAACAGCGTTCAAAGGGCGTCCATACCTGGATCAAGCTGGGTTAATCGGCGTGGCGATAATCTATGCAATAAAGCATAAAGAGGGTGAAGACGCTAACGTCTTCACCCTCTTTACCCCGCTATTTCATTGTCAGAGCCATTAAGCATCCCTGCATTCATCGTCTCATTCGTTTCGATCCATATGCTCTTTTAGCAGTTGATGGATACGCTGGCGTTCCTTCTCGCTCACTTGATAATACCAGACTCCGCCGATCTTCTGCCCGCCTCCCTGAATTTCGATCTGTTTGATAGTTTTCATATCCTGGCGATAGTCGGTAACAAACGTCTTCATTTCATCAAATCGGACGTCTGTCTTTACGCTTGACCCGACCTCCTTAAGCAAAGCTTCAAGCTTGAAGACCGTTGACACGTCAAGCGCGCTGTTCAACACTTCTTTCACGATTTGACGCTGCCTGGAGTTCCTGCCTAAATCACCGCGGGGATCCTCATAACGCATCCGTGAAAAAGCTAATGCTTCCCGGCCGTTCAAATGCAGCCGTCCCTTAGCGAAATGATGGCCCTCATAATCAAATGCCAATGCGTTATCAATATCGACTCCGCCAAGCGCGTCTATGATGTTCGCAAAGCCCTCCATATTGACTTTGACGTAATAATTCACCGGAAATCGGAGCCATTCCTCAACGGTCCGAACGGACATTTGGATGCCTCCGAACGCATAGGCATGATTAATTTTGTCCTCCGTGCCGCGGTCCGCGATGACTGTGCGAGTGTCTCGAGGAATGTTAAACATCAGGATCGACTGTTTCGACGGATTGACGGACAGCATAATCATCGCGTCCGACCTTCCCCGGTCATTCGGGCGTTCGTCTACTCCCAGCACAAGCACCGTAAAGGGCTCGCGCCGATCAATATCCGCCGTCTGGATCTCCTGCAGGATGGGATCGGCTGTTATATAAGCGGGAGGCGGCGAGGGTTCCCGCTGCTCATAAATATGTTCAGCCGTCGCTTTGACGGATTGGTACACATACACACCATAACCGCTTGCCAACACGGTCAAACTCACGAGCGCTCCCGCCGTAATCTTCAGCCATTTTTTCATGCCTCGTCATCCTTTCCGGTCTAACACTTCCCTTGGCCTTGATTTCATAGACCTCCAATATGTATATGCACTGACCAGCATTATTCCGACCAATGCGGCAATCGAATCCAGGACAACATCCTGTGCCTTAAAGATGCGGTATCCCGATGTGCTTTGATGCAGCTCGTCGCTAACGGCATACAACGCGCACAAGCACCATGACACAGGTATGACTATGCTAGCCCTGATTCGCAGCAAATTCGTCAACAGCAGCAGCAACAGGCCTCCAAGGACGAAGTATTCCCCGATGTGGGCTGCCTTTCGGATAAAGAATTCAACAAAGCCGGGCACGCCCTTGGCATCGATGCTGACAATCTCTCCGGCATAAGTAAACGAAACCCATGAAAACCAATGTTCAATCGCCGCTGATGGCAAGTGCTCCTGCAGCCACGGCCTTAGATCCTGCTGCTGGTACGACTGGGAGGAGAAGAAAAAAATGATGCTCATCCAAACGAATACGATGACGATGATAAACAGGAGCCTCCTGCTCCTGTAGCTGCTTTTGTTTCTGCCCACGGCATTCTCCCCCGTCATGAAATTACCTTTGTCCTTAGACGAACTGGGTCATCTCTTCCCATTGAAAGGTTAACCGGATCGTATCCTCCTCTGATACTTCGGTACCGGATTGAACCTCTATGAATTCAAGATCTTCAAGCGCGCGAATCCCATGCAAGGTGCCGGCGGGTATTTTGAGCACATCCCCAGCCTGAACGGACTTTACCTGGTCTTGAATGCAGACTTCACCTGTACCGCTGGTGATCGTCCAGTATTCTTCGCGATGCAGATGATAATGATAGCTGGAGTTCTTTCCAGCATCAATCCGAATCCGCTTGGTAAGAACCTCGTGTCCGTTCTTATGCTTTTGCAGATCGAGTACACGGTACCATCCCCAGCGGCGTTCCTCATACATGGGCCGTTGTTCGATATGAGAAATAAATTCCTTCAACCGCGGGCTGGATGATTTCTCGGTAACCAGGATGCCGTCTGCGCCTGTGGCTACCACGACATTGGAGAGTCCCAGCACCGCTACCGGAATATCCAGTTCATTAATCAAATGGGTGTTGTAGCAATCGTCGCTAAGGGTCCCTTTCCCGTTGATCGGCGATGGAATCTCCTCTGTAAGCGTGTTCCAAGTTCCTAGATCCTTCCAGCTCCCTTCATAAGGAACCACCACGACGCGCTGAGCCTTCTCGATCACCTCATAATCGAAGCTAATCTTCGAGAGCCTGGTATACTGTTTGGACATTTCCTCATATTGAATCGGCAGTCCCTTATCGATCAGAAGCTGGATCAGATAGTCCAGCTTAAAAGAGAATACGCCGCAGTTCCAATAAGCGGATTGAGCGATGTATTGCGAAGCCTGCTCTTCGCTTGGTTTTTCTTTAAAGCTTTTTACGTTGCGGTACTCGGCCGAGGCATCCTCCGTCTGTTCAGGGAGAATATAACCGTACTTCTCCGAAGGATAGGTTGGCTTGACCCCCATAAGCGCTATATCCGCTCCGGACTCTTCCAAAACGCGATCCAAAGAAGATAATGTATGAAAGAACGGCTCCTCCACAAAAGGATCTACCGGCAGTACGGTAACGGTTTCCTGTAAATTGACGTTGGCTATGGAATACAGATACACGGCGGCTAGCGCGATCGCAGGGAACGTATCTCTGCGCTGCGGCTCTACGATGATCGGCACCCTGCCGGGAAGCTGATTTCGAATAATTTCAATCTGCGATATGCCTGCGGCAATAAAGGATGAATCCGCCAGGTTGCTCCTCTGCAATTGCTTCCAAACGCGCTGCACCATGGACTCGGATTCTCCTTCTTCTCCAGGGAGCACCTTAAGGAACTGTTTGGAACGAAGCTCGTTGGAGAGAGGCCACAGACGCTTACCCGAACCGCCGGACAATAAAATAATCTTCATCTTACTACTTCCCTCCATCCTTTTATCACAGCGTCTATATGGACTGCAGGAGCGTCCGGTATTTGTCGATGGACTGAGCCTTGGCAAGATACCGTTCCAAATACAATCTTCCGCCACGTCCGGTCAATTCCAACGTTTCCGTACCGCATGCATACATATTCGCTATGTGCTGCGAGATTTCGCGGTATTGTTGCGGTTCCACAACGACGCCGCATCCGCTTTCCTTAATAAGGACGGCGGCTTCGCTTCCTTGCTCGAGAACGCCTAGTATCGGCTTGCCGGCGGCCATGACACCGTAGATTTTGCTTGGAACCGAGACGCCCTTGATCCCTTTCTGATTGACGACCAAATGGACATCCGCAGCGCACAGAGAGTATTTGATGTTTTCTTTAGGCTGAAACGGAAGGAACCGAACATTCCCCAGTCCATTCTCTTCCACATATCGCTGCATCTCAGGCTTCATGGCGCCATCGCCGATAAAAACGAACAGGATATCCGGATGATCCTTAAAATCCGAAGCGACCCGTATAATGTTCTCCAGATCGTAATAAAGACCGAGATTCCCCGAGTACATCACGATAAACTTCCCCTGCAGATCATGATCTTTCAAAAACTTCGACACGTTAGCATCGCTGCGGGGCAGCGGCGTGATATCCTGCTCGTCAGTCCAGTTATTAATTACGCTGTTGCTCGGTACCCTGCGTCCACGAAAGCGGCTGTTCAGCGTCTCTTGCATGTCCTGTCCAACCGTGATGATATGGTCGGCTATGCGGCAACTCAAATTATCCATTCTCTTGGCCAGACGAAACAGCCATTTTCGATTCGTGTAACTGATAGCTTCGGCTTGCTCCGGATTAAAATCCATGATGTTATAGACGAGTTTTCCGCGTTTCAGCACCTTGCCGATGGCGCCAATCAATCCACCTATAATCGGAGGAGAAGATATCGTATAGATGACATCCACTTTCTTAATGCGAAGCAATGCGATAACAGCTAATAGAAAATAGGAGAGAATAAACAGGATGCGGCTGAATTTGCTTCGCTTATTCACTTGAGGAGTACGAAGACGGATAATCCGTATACGTTCCAGTTGATCGTATTCAAACATTCTTTTCTTCTGGACGTGGTTTACGTTTTCCGGCTGAACGGCGATAACCGTCACATCAAAATCATGCTGGAGCTCCAAACAAAGTTCAGTTAGCAGCTGCCCGGACGAAGCATAATCCGGATGAAAATAATTGGCCACAAACACGATTTCTTTTTTCATTTCATGTCCCCTTACTGTCCTGGAATGTTCTTTTCGCCGCCTGAATGAACGCTACCGGGATCCTTGTGTATCAAACAGATCATGGTAAGGATCATTCCGTACGACAAGGTTTTATAGCTGACCTGAAACAACAACCCGATAATGATAGGTACAAAGGCTGCCAGCATGTAGGGGAGCATGGTGATCGTAAACCGCTGAAGAGCCCTATACAGGATCCAGATCAGATAAGTCATCAACACTGCAATCCCGATCAGCCCTCCCTTGAGCAGGAAAAAGCTAACCGCCGAATGAGTGTAGGATACAAGAATGTTGTTTACCGCTGGATCGTGAAACAGGCCTCCCCACCCCACTCCCAGCAGCATGGAATACGGAGAGGCAGACGTTTCAGCCAGTACGGCGGCGAGCTCATCCGTCTTTCCGTTCGCGCCGAAATCCTCCTGTTTGGATACCAACAATTCAAATGAGTTGGATATCTGCTCCTGGGCAAGCATCCCTGCGGCGATAAGAATGATCAGACCGATGATCAGCTTATTCATCGATTTGCGCGAGCTTACGATGAAGTAAACGGCAAAGCACAGCATAGCTAGCGCAAGCGGCGCGCGCTGCGCAACGGCCATGAGAGACCCGAGGGCCAGGAAACCGCCAATCAGCATCACGAGGCTCCCCAGCCAGCGAAACGGGCTGGAGCTTTTCCATGTATGAACCGCCATGATGGGAAGAAATACGCCGGCAAACGAAACGCTGGGATCATACGGAAGATACAGAAAATTATCAAAGTAATACATTCTGCCCACTTCCAGAGGGGAAATCTGTACAACCACGTAGAATCTGATGGATAAAATAACGCCCATTACGGAGATGATCCAAGGCAATATCGCAAGCCAATTGAGCGTTGAGCGTTTCATTGCCGGCAAGAGCAGGAGCGGAACGAACAGATATACGCACGGAATCAAATCGCGAATAATATCCGTCATATCCCACCCATAAACGACACCGCCGTTCAGAAGCCCGATCCACAGCAAAAAGAAGAAGCCGACATGAATAACGACAGGCACGGTACCGTAATGCCGATATAACGAGAAACCGCCGCCCATAACAATGATTCCGGTCGGGATCGATACAAACAAGATCAGAAGAACAGCAATCAAAGCTTCCGCGATGCCGGGCTCCGCTGGAAAAGGGGAACTGAACAAGGCATATAACAGCAATGCTGCTATAAATCCGAATCCCCCCAAGTTGGCCACTGAGCTTCTGCCCCGATTATGCAATGTATCAGCAGGGAAACTCAGATTGTGATTCATGGGATTGACTCCTTATCTTTTAAGATCAGAACGGTGAGGAGCATTCCGTAGGAGAGCGTCTTGAAACTGGGCTGGAACAACAATCCGATCATGATCGGAACCCCGGCTCCAAGCATGTACGGGAGATTCTGCATGTTTACGCGCTTTAAGCACTTCCATATAATCCAGCTCAGATAAGCCAAGAAGACAGTAATGCCGATAACTCCTCCCTTTAACAGGAAGAAGGTAAACGCCGAATGAGTAAACGAGACCTCGGACATGTAGGTCGGATCAAAAAACAGTCCCCCCCAGCCTATACCAAGCAGCAGCGTATACACCGACTTGGACGTTTCCTGAAGCACAGCCGCCAATTCATCCGTCTTCCCGTTCGCTCCGTAGTTCACCTGCTTGGATAACAGCAAATCAAACGAGCTCGTGATCTGCTCCTGGGCCAGAATCCCGGCTCCTATCAAGATCACGATAATGACGATCAACTTCCGTACAGACCTTCCGGAACTTACGCCGAAATACACCGCAAAGCATAGGGCAGCCAACCCCAGAGGGGCCCGCTGCGCTACGGCCATGAGCGAACCTAACGCCAAAAAACCGCCGATCAGCATGGCCAGGCTGCTTAGCCAGCGGAGCGGATTCGTGCTTTTCCACGTATGCACGGCCATAATCGTCAGGAAGACGCCGGCAAACGATACGCTCGGGTCATAGGGCAGATACAGAAAATTATCAAAATAATACATTTTCCCGATATCCAGCGGCGAAATGCGAACTTCCATATAGAATCTGATGGATAAAATAACGCCCATTACCGCGATGAGCCACGGAAGAATAGACAGCCATTTGAATTTGGAACGATTCATTGCGGGAAGCAGCAATAAAGGGACAAACAAATATACGCATGGAATAAGATCACGCAGTATATCCGTTGAATCCCAACGATATATGACGCCTCCATTCAGCAGCCCCAGCCACAACAGCACAAAAAAGCCCAAATGCAGCGGCATGGGGACGGTGTCATATCTGCGATACAGCGTAAAACCGCCGCTCATGACCAGAATTCCTGTCGGAAGCGAAACAAACAATATCAGCAGCGCCGCGATCAGCACTTCCGTCATGCCGGGATTGGCTGGAAAAGGCGCGCTGAAGATCGCATAAATCAAGAGGGCCAGAATAAAGGCAAGCCCCCCCATAATTCCTCCTCCAGCCGGGACCGGGGACAACTGATTACCGATAGCAGTACGGCTGTTCATGTCCCCTGGCTTACTTTCCGGAGCTCCGACATCTTGATTCCGATCTGCCAGTAATAAACCGAACGTGCGAAAGCATAGTGGAAGCCGGCGGAACCATCGAGAAAGCCAAGCTTAATGATATAAGAGTGTATAAATGCAACCGCCCACTTCAAAGGCATTCGGTCGAACAGTTTCTTCTGGAGGCTTCGGATGAAAATTTGGGATTCGTTCAGGTTTCGAAAACCGCCATTGGTGCGCACCACCGCCTCCCAATCCGAATAACGGTTATGCTTCGCAAAATAATCGAACAAGGAATCGTGATCATAGTGCACCATACAACTGCTGAGCACCCCGGTACTTCCGTCAATCTGGGGCTGATAATGCCCTTCCACTTCCCACATGTTCGACGCCGACAGATCGTCATGATCCAGAAATCTGCCTAAACGACGGTGGAACAATACCAGCTTATACATCCTGTGCCCGTGCTTCAGCACCTTGTTCATGAATACATAGTCATACGCCACGAAATAGCCTGCCGCCAAATCCCGCTTTTCTTGAAACAACCCCTCCATCTCGGCGACCAGCCGGGGGGTGGCTTCTTCATCCGCATCCACGTAAAACACATAGTCATTGCGGAACGGCAGCTCCTCAAGACACCATTGCTTTTTCTTCGGATATTGGCCATTCCATGTAAAATTGATGACATGTGCACCCATTTCCCGTGCAATGGCACATGTTCGATCCGTGCTGTTGGAATCCACGACGAACACCTCGTCAAAAGCGGACACCGAAGCCAAGCACTTGGCTATGTTTTTTTCCTCGTTCTTCGTCATGATAATGACGGACACCGGGATTTTATTTTTCATAGGAAAAGCGCACCCTCTTATAGAATTTAGGAAAGCTATGTTTAACCAAACGAACGCCCCATTGCAGCAGCGCGATCGCAGCGCGGAGGACGACTGGCATCCCGAGAATGGTTTTGCGGATAAACCACTGATCCCGTTGGCCTTGTTTATGCTGGGTTTGGGAGATACCGCCCTGCTCAAAAATGCATATGGGTTTACGGAGGTACGCTGCGGTCCCTCCCTGCAACAAGAGTTCCGCTGTCAGGGCATAATCCGCTCCGATCGGGTATTCCAGACGATACCTGATGCTGCTCAAGCTTCCCCGCCTGAAAGCCATGGATTGGTGATGCGTGAACATGCCGTACCACATGCGCTTATGACTGCGGGCCGTCTTATACAACAGTTCACCCGACCGCGCTTCTTCAAGCGCATCGCCATACAGCAAATCCGGGAGATGATGCTGGATAGCTTGCACACGAAGCCGTTCGCCAATCGTATCATCATAAAATCGATCGCCGGAATTCATGAAGACAACATACTGGCCATTGCAACATTCCAGCCCTTTATTCATCGCATCGTATATCCCTTGATCCGGTTCACTGACAAAGGACACTCGTTCATCTTCAATATTCTGAAGAAAAGCCAGCGTGCCGTCATCCGAGTTGCCGTCAACGACGATCCATTCGAGCGAGCAGGATTGCGACTTCACGCTTTGCCACGTTTTGATCAGACCCTGTAGATTATTTCTGCAGACCGTGACTACGGAGAGAAAAACTTCAGATCTGTCTTCTACCCATTGAGTCCGTATCATTTGTAACTGGCTCCCTTTAATCGAACTTGCTGTTCTATGTTTTTGTTCCTGCCCGCCAGACGCATCAACTGACGTATCAGATCAACGGGATGGAAATGCACCGAAATGCCGAGTCTTCGCCGCACCTCTACCCACATCCAACCGTTCTGCGCAAGCAAACCGCATACCATCACGACGGCAAGCGCAAACGGTCCCCATGCATGAACGACCGTCACGGCCGCAATTACCGTCACGACACTGGTGATCAGCGTGATTCTCAACATGGCCCGCTCATGGCCGGTTAAGGTCAGAAGGAGTCCTGACGGGCCTGCAAATAAATTGATGAGCTGACCCAGCGACAAGACGGCCAGAATGGCATGACCTGAGCCATAGGCAGATCCGAATGCCAATTGCAGCACCTGCTCGCCCATCAGCATAAAAACCATTCCAATGAGGATTGCGGGCAGCGTAGATATGCCAACAATGATCCGGCCGGCATTTTGAATGCTCGGGAACTGGCCGCTGCCGAAATACTTGGAAATGATGCTTGTCATCAGCGTATTCATCAACACGACGAAGAAATTAAGCACGGCCATTAAGCGTACGGCTGCACCGTAAATCGCCACTTCGCTCTCATCGTAAAAAACGCCCAGAATCCAGATATCGCTAGAGGTGAGCATAAACAGCGCGACGTTCGAAGCCATCATCGGGAGAGAGACGGCAAGCAGCTGCCGGGCGTTTGGTCCATGATCTGCGGCCGGCTCATTCGTTGGGTTCCGGAACCCTCCCTGGAGAAGCTTCAGCAATCTCCAACCGGCGACGATGCAGCTAATCCCCATGCAGACCGTAACCAAGATGAGCGCATGCTCCAACGATAATGATGAACGCCCCAGCCACATCAACAACCCTAAACCTGCCAGCATCAGAAAGTTGGACAAAACGCCGCTAAACAATGTAGCCTGCCTCACATCACCGTGTCCCCGAAAGGTTTCGGCCATTACATTTTGCAGAACCGTTAACATGATCCACAGCCCGGTCCATAACGCAGCGGATGCCATAATTTCCGAGCCCAAAACCCCTCGAAGCAGCGTCAGCTGCAGCAATGTATACAGTATGCCTGTACCGGCTGCTCCGATCATCGCAATCTTCAAAGACAGCAGCGCGGTCTTACGGGCCCATGTCTGCTTTCCTTTCTCCCTCTGCTCGGCCAAAAAACGTATGATGCTCTGGTTCAAACCCAGCGTGCCAACCACGCCGCCAAAAAAGGCGATATTGAAAGCCATCAAATAGGCGCCGAAGGCTGCCGTATTGAGTACCCTGGACAGTAGGATATTAATGAGCAGCGCGGACCCTGCAAAGAATGCCCGCCCTGCAAATATCCACAAACCGCCGTTGACCGTTCGATTACGGGTGAGTTTGCGAAGATCGTGAAACCTTTCTAACTTATGCCGCGTGCCGGACGATCGTTTGCTTCTCACACGTATGCCGCCGACAGCGCTTCTTGGTATTTGATCTCTGCGCGCACCCGCTTCATGTCCTCGTCTACCATCATCTTAATCAGCTGTTCAAAGCTGACCTCAAGCTCCCACCCGAGCTGCTCTTTAGCTTTTGTGCAATCGCCAAGGAGCAGGTCAACCTCTGCAGGACGCACGAATTCGGGATCAATGACGACGTAATCCTCGTAATGCAAGCCCACGTAAGAGAAGGCGACCTCGAGGAGTTCCCTTACGGTGTGCATTTCGCCCGTTGATATCACGAAATCGTCCGGCTGCTCTTGCTGGAGCATGAGCCACATGGCTTTGATATAATCCCCTGCAAATCCCCAATCCCTCAATGCATCCAGATTCCCCATTCTCAGCTCCTGCTGCAAACCATGTTTGATCCGGGCAACGGCATCCGTAACCTTCCTGGTAACGAACTCCAATCCCCTTCTGGGCGATTCATGATTAAATAAAATGCCGGAGCATGCGAACATCCCGAAACTTTCGCGATAATTCACCGTGATCCAATGGCCGTATACCTTGGCTACCCCATAAGGGCTCCGGGGATAGAAAGGCGTTGTCTCTTTCTGAGGCGTTTCCACGACCTTGCCAAACATTTCGCTGCTGGACGCCTGATAGAAACGCGCCTCCGGCTTCACCAGCCGGACCGCCTCCAGCATATTGGTTACGCTGATCGCCGTCATTTGGCCCGTTGCCAGCGGCTGCGGCCAAGAAGCGGCTACATAGGACTGGGCTGCCAGGTTATACACTTCGTGCGGATCGGCGATACGGACCGCTTCGATTAACGAGGCGAGATCGGTCAGATCCCCGGATATCCAGTGAATCTTATCTTTAATATGGATCACGTTCTCGTAATTGGGTGTGCTGGTCCGGCGGCGCAATCCAAAAACCTCGTACCCTTTGCTTAGAAGAAACTCAGCCAAATACGAACCGTCTTGACCGGTAACGCCGGTGATTAATGCTCTTTTCATATCGATCCTCCAACGGATTTACTGTAGATCTGTTGCGATTCTAAATAGTGCTCATAGGTTCGGGCCAATCCTTGCTCAAGGCTGATCGACGGCTTCCAGCCAAGGGCCGTCAGCTTGCTGACATCCACCAGCTTTCTGGGTGTACCGTCGGGCTTTGAGGCGTTATAGACAAAACTTCCGTCATAACCGACAGCGGAGGCTATGCTCTCTGCAAGTTCACGGATGGACACATCCTCTCCGCAACCGATATTGACAATTGAATTCTCCTCGTAATGCTTCATCAGGAACAAACAGGCATCGGCAAGATCGTCGGCGTAAAGGAATTCGCGCTTCGGCTGACCGGTACCCCAAATTTCCACCTCGCGTTGACCTGTCTCCTTGGCCTCATGTATCTTGCGCAGCAGCGCGGGAAGAACATGCGAGGTTTCCAGATCGTAGTTATCGTTCGGGCCGTATAAGTTCGTAGGCATAGCCGAAATGAACCGGGTACCATACTGCCGATTGTACGACTGGCACATCGTGATTCCCGCGATTTTGGCTACGGCATAGGGCTCATTGGTGGGCTCGAGGGCGCCGGTCATCAAATATTCTTCCTTCATTGGCTGCGGAGCCAGTTTGGGGTAGATGCAGGTAGACCCGAGAAAGAGCAGTTTTTTTACCCCGTACCGATAGGAAAGATCTATGATATTATTCTGGATTAGAAGATTGTCCCGTATGAAATCCGCTGGGTAATCCCGGTTCGCAATGATGCCGCCGACTTTGGCGGCGGCTAGAAACACATACTCTATCCCTTCACTGCTGAAGAAGCGTTCCACGCGATCACGTTCACGCAAGTCCAGCTCCTGGCTGGTACGGGTAACCAGGTTGCGATATCCTTGCAACTCCAATGCCCTGACTATGGCAGATCCCACGAGACCGCGATGACCAGCCACATATATTCGGGAATCCAAATTCATAACCGCCATCTCCTTTTAAGTGGTTGTTCAAAAAGCCCGCCTTTGATCACGAAGTGAATCAGGAAGCCACTCGGCATCGAATCTTGAATTCAGCCGGGCCTTCCGGTGCTCACGTACAAACTACGTACGCTCCGCTCCTGACGTCCCTAGCTTCATCCAACCTTCTCGGTGCTGAAAACCAGCCTTTTTGAACATGCACTTTAACTAAAAAGCATCTTTGGACCCCATGAACACCCGGACCGTCTTGAACAGGATCCGAATGTCCTGGGTCGTGGATTGTTCACGGATGTACCTTAAATCCAGCTCCACCATTTCGCGGAACCCCAGGGCGTTTCTGCCGCTTACCTGCCACAAGCCGGTACAGCCCGGAACCACGCTCAGCCGCTGCATGTCGTAAGGGGTGTAGGCCTCTACTTCCGCAGGGAGCGGCGGCCGCGGTCCGACCAGGCTCATCTCGCCTCTCAGTACGTTCCACAGCTGCGGGAGTTCATCCAGACTCGTTTTTCGAAGAATGCGTCCCACCTTTGTGATCCGTGGGTCGTTCTTCATTTTAAACATGGCACCTTCAACCTCATTTAGATGAACCAGCTTCTGTTGAAGCTGTTCCGCATTAACGACCATGGAGCGAATTTTGTACATTTTGAACGTTTTTCCGTTCTTGCCTACCCGAATCTGCGAGAACAGCATCGGTCCTCGGGGGCTCTCCACCTTCATGCACACGAAGATGATCATAAACAGAGGCAGAAGAAGAATAAGGCCAACAGCGGATAGCACGGCATCCGTCGCCCGTTTCAACCGGAAGTACCCTAAACGGGGCTTCACCGGAAAAGAGCTCGCACCTGTCATCACGGGAAATTCTTCGGCTGCAGCAGTTTCCAACGTTCTTGTTTCCATCGTTTCGATATTCATGGCTTGATTCAATCTCCTATCTAGCCAACGTTCGGTTCTTATGTATCATTTGCTCTAGTCCGTGCAAAAGGGGGAGCCGCAGCTCCTCTTTCATCAAAGCGAATTCAACCGATGTAAGAATGAACCCGAGCTTTTCCCCGACATCATAGCGCGTACCTTCATATTGATAGGCATACACTTCCTCGATTTCAGTCATTCGCTGAATGGCATCCGTTAGTTGGATCTCTCCGCCGATTCCTTCCTCCATCTGCTCCAGGTAAGAGAAAATCGCCGGGGTCAGAATATAACGTCCCATGATCGCCAGTTTGGAAGGTGCGTCCTCGGCTTTCGGTTTTTCTACCATTCCTTGCACTCTGGACAGCCCTCCGATGGTGGGCACCGGATACGGGTCAATGATTCCATATCGGTGTACTTCCTCGGGAGATACGTACTTAACGCCAATCACGGAACTCCGGGTCTGTTCATACTGTTCGATTAACTGCTTGATGCAGGGTTTCTCCGCACGAACAATATCATCCCCGAGCAGGACGGCAAACGGTTCGTTGCCTATGAACTTTCGTGCGCACCATACAGCATGCCCGAGTCCTTTGGGTTCTTTCTGGCGAATATAATGAATGTCCGCCATGCGAGAGGGGCGCTGCACCTCATGAAGCAATTCAAGCTTCTTGGTCTGCCTAAGCTTATGCTCCAGTTCAAATGCATGGTCGAAATGATCCTCAATCGCCCGCTTGCCTTTGCCTGTAACGATAATGATGTCCTCGATACCGGACTCAATCGCTTCTTCCACAATGTACTGGATCGTAGGCTTATCCACGATCGGAAGCATCTCTTTAGGCATTGCTTTTGTAGCTGGCAAGAATCTCGTACCCAGTCCGGCAGCAGGAATGATAGCCTTTTTAATGGTTGCCATTGTCCGTTCCTCCTCTATCCTAATTCGTTCGTTTTACCGGAAAATTGGGTATTCCATGTGAAGCTCTATGTAAACAAGAGAGGGCATCTAACCCTTCCTCACTTTACGCCATCGACGATGAACGTCTAAGCCATCCTGTTTGACGGATGCCCACAGCATAATCGAGTGCCTACGGTGGTAGAGGTTCAGTAGGCATTACCTGATGTATGCTTTAACAATCAGCGCTTATTCGGACGCGTTAACGATGGCCTTTCCGGAACCGGGCGGTTCAACCGGACTGCGTCTTGATACGGAGCTGCCTCTGGCTTTGAAGTCGCTTGACCTGAAGTGCTGGATGACGGCCAGTGTCGGAAGCCCGAGAACCAGTTCAACCTCTTTATCAGTGCGGATGGAATCATCCAAATATTCGAGCAAGAAACAGAAACCTATCGACAGCATCAGCGATACAACGAAAGCAATCACAACATACAACAGGGGACTTGGAGTAACCGGTCTGGGATCGGCGTTATTCTCGTAGAGGATGGTGATGTTCCCGCCGGGAATGATAGAGGATATTTCGGATTTGAAAACGTCGGCAACAGCCGTTGCGACTTTGAGCGCGCCATCGTAACTATAATCTCTGACGGATATCGTCATGACCGGTGTATCCTGTACGGTATCGACCACCATCATATCCATCAGGTCTTTCACGGTCAGCTTCAACTCCGGGTGCTGCGCAACCACTTTTTCCAGAATCACGCTAGTTCCGATAATTTCTTTGTATGTATAAACCAGACGCATCCCCATATCCATATCATCTGAACTAAGGACAGACTTTTTTTCTTCGGTCTTATTGGTCACGATCATCTTGTTGCTTGCTTCGTACTGGGGTTCAACCATTCGATAACTGTAAAATCCAACGAGTACGCAGACCACGGCAACCACGAGGAGAATTAACCACAGCCTTTTCTTCAACACGGTTGCATACTCTTTAATTTCAAGTTCCACTGAATTTCCTCCGTCCATAAGCAAATGTGCTTCCGTAGATACATTTTGTATCATATAGCATCTTCAATTTACGATACAATTCGTATCATGTCAATACTGATTTGGTCTTATTTACCTACAAACGATACATTTTGTTACACAATCGAAAGCAAATTCAGATCTTTTAACATGATTTCTAGGCATGTAAGCGTACACAAATATAAATGCATGGCTGAAACAAAAAAGAAAAACGCCCCCATTCGGCAGGCGTTTACATTTTTTGGTACTCTATTCTCTCATTTGTGAGTCGTTATAACTAATTGATCTTATTCCAATAGAGCTTGCTCTGTTTGTCGAGACGTGCCACATCGCGGAGGACGTATCGTCTGCCCTCCGTATCCTTGATTGTATAATCATTCTCCGAGAGGAAATCGATGCTCTCTTGCGGCTGGTCTATGCGAAATGAGATCCGGCCGTACGTCGTCTCCACTTCCCATAGCCAATTCCTGCCCCGGCGCTTGATTCCCATGATTTTTAATATTTCGGGTATCAAATAGCTTCGCTGCAGTTCTTCCCTGGCAGCCGACCGGCTTTTCTTATCCAGTTCATCCAGCGAAAGAATAAAATGAACCTCTTGATCCAATACAGAGCGTACAGAAATGTACCCTTCCGGCTTCGTGATCGGAAATGTCAGAACGAGGCGCACTTTACCGATTGTCTCTCGGTTCATTTCCGCCTCTAGTTCACCTCTCCCGTTACGATAGAGTCGAAGACTTTGGTCCTGAGCCCCTACTTCCCTTCTCGCTACCATCATGTAGCAACCTCCTGCATCGGTATCCATTCGTCATTCGGGGTTTTCGCCTGCGCTGCATGAAGCAAACGATGATATACCCCTTGGCGTCTCAGAAGCTCTTCATGGCTTCCACTCTCGACTAGCCTCCCTCCTTCAAGAACCAGAAGCCGATCCGCTCGCCGAAGAGTCGACAGCCGATGAGCAATGACAAGAGTCGTTCTGCCTTGAACCACCGTATCGAGCGCCTCCTGAATGACAGCTTCGGTCTCCATATCGACCGAGGAGGTCGCCTCATCCAAGATCAGAATCGGGGGATCGAGCAGCACGGCTCTGGCAATGGCTATACGCTGCCTCTCTCCTCCGGACAACCGATGCCCTCTCTCTCCTACCTTTGTCTCATAGCCATCAGGGAGGCGGCATATAAAGTCATGCGCATTTGCGGTCCTTGCCGCTTGAATGATGTCCTCTGTACTGGCTTCGGGGCATCCATAAGCGATATTCTGCGCTATGGTCCCATCGAAGAGGAAGGTTTCCTGAAACACTACCCCAATATTTTTCCTTAATTCCTCTTGCTTAATGCCGGTAAGCCTTCGTCCGTCCACATAGATGTCTCCCTCGTCCGGATCATAAAATCGGCACAACAGATGGATCAAGGTCGACTTCCCCGCTCCTGACGGACCGATGATGCCTATCATCTCGCCAGGTGCTATTCGAAGGTTGATCCCTTGGAGAATTCGCCGATCTTGCGTATAGCCGAAAGCCACCTGATTATAGACGATTTCACCTTGAACGTTGTTAAAGCGCGGAGCTTTCTCGTCATCCTTCACTTCGGCAGGCGTTTGAATCACCTCAAAGATTCGTTCGGCCGATCCCAGCACCTCATTGATCCAGCTGGCGGATTGCGCCAACCATTTGACAGGACCGAAGAACATGATCAAATACGATGCATAGGCGCTTAATGTTCCGACAGTCATGCTGCCTTCCAGCACGCTCCGTCCTCCGGCAAACCATACGAGGGCTGCAAACAGTGAAATGAATAACGTGAGGAGCGGCGTCATGAACATCCATAAGTTCTGAATTGAAATCATGCGATGAACATATTTTTGATTGACCTGATCAAAACGTGCTTTTTCGGCATGTTCCTTGGAGAAGGCTTTTATGATTCGTATTCCCTGAAGAGCCTCCCCTACCATATTTTGAACGTGAATGGACGACTGCCACTGGGCATACCACATGTCCCGGACTTTCGGCCACAGACGCATCACAAGGATTCCAAGCGGCGGCAGCGGCAGAAGGATCATCAGGGTCAAACGCCAATCCAAATAGAACAGCATTCCCATAATAAAAATAGCGGATAAAAACTGAGAGGTCAGATGAACAATCCCTTGGGACATAAAATTCTTGAGCGCATCGGTATCCTGATTAATGCGTCCGATATATTGAGATACCTGCCGATTATCAAAAAAACGCATCGATTGTTTCATCAGGGCATGAAACATATCTCTGCGAATTTCCCCAAGGAAGCGTCCACCGATCCTAATGGCCGTATAACCTTCGATCATCTGAAGCAATGCCTGCAGAATATACAAACCGGCGAGCATTGCGGCCAACCATATCAATGACGCGGAATCCCCGTCCGAGCGAGCAGGCGATGATATTTCATCAATAATCCATTTGATTACATAGGGTGGAGCCAGGGATACAAGAACGGTAACGATTACGATGATCCCCATCATCATGATAGAAGATCTATAGGCTCTGCTCCGCTGAAGAAGATGGGACACCGTACTCCATTTCGGATTGCAGCGTATGCAGAAACCGGAAGCTGTCCGTTTTGCCCGGCCGCAGCGGTCGCATTTCCCCTTCTTTTCATCCAAATCGCCGCGCCGGTCCATACGATGCGGCGATGAATCTGCCACCCACTGTTCGACTTGCGGCAGAGCCTTGCGACAGGACTCAAGGTACGGTTCCGTGAATCGTAAAATTTCAATCGGGCCATCCGCAGTTCCAGCGACAAGACAACCACCGCCGATGACCTCAACCAGGCCGATGTTCATCATTTTACGCTTGGGAATCTCCAGCAATTCCCTTCCTTCCCGATCCAGCACCTGCAGCCTGGAAGCTGTAAACACAAGCTGCAACGGTTCAAAACGCACATCACGATTCAGGTCTCCGTGCAATATTAACCAAGGCGTCTCTTTGCCGTGCGTTTCCGGTCGTTCCGAAATCCTCGATCCTCGTTTTCGTAATATCCTCATATCATCACATCTTTCTATTTAAAGCCTTCTTAACGACAAATACCGCCTTACCATCTTTGGCCACAGCGGTATGTTGAGCGTTATCCAGGTTAGAATCGACAATTTCCAATGATCGGCAGGAATCCAACCCTTCCTTTTATAAGTACCGGTAAACCGTCCCAAGATTTGTTCTTTCCGTACCGGCTCATCCGGGACAATGTTGGTGTCCCCTTTAAATATGTATCGTTTCAAGCTGCCTTCGCCCTGAATGTCATGAAGCCGATGACAGACGAGGCTTCCCGCTCCTGTAACAAAGAGATAGACTTCACCGATTCTGGCTTCCTCATGATTGAGCTTTTCAAAAGAACTTAGCTCCCCCTCCACCATGAAGGGGTACATGCTGCGCCCCAAGGAGGGAAGTTGGATCCCCCCGCGTCTTTCCATCCATTCGTTGGCGATTCTGGCCTCATCCAGCATACGTCAGAAGGCCGCTGCCCAACAGTTCTTCAATAAATGGTTTTACGTCCTGCTCAGCAGTATGACGGTCAATGTCATACTCCTCCGCAATTTTTTCAATGATTCCGTCCATGTGCCCATATTCCGGAATGATGCTCCAGATATACCCCCCGAGTTCATTCAGCTTGGTTGCCACATGCTCCTTCATATTCAGCAATATCCATTCGTTTCCGATCATTTCGCTTTCAACATGCTCGTTTCTAATCAGCAGCCTTGTTTGTGTTTGGCTCATGAAATCCTCTCCCAAAACGTATCATTTTTCTGAAAATAGAGCTGATAGGAAGGTACTTGCTGCACGACCTTCTTGCATAAAGCAATCATATTTCTTGTTTCCTCAGGATCATGACGCCAATAAAACACCTTATCCAGCATTAGCGCGAATCCATCTAACGGCGTTATGGACACACGCTCCACTTCAGGGGATTGAATAATGTAATGGATGCCGAATAATTCGGCTTCCTCAAGTTCACAGGGATTCTCCATCTCGCTGCGAAATGGAGAATCAAACACGGTTACACGTCCGTTTTCTTCTATGTACAGAAACGTAGCTTCATCAGATAAAATCGGACGGGGACGCGACAGCTCAGCGACAGTCGACTTACCTGCACCGGATTGGCCTGCGAACATCCACGCTTTGCCGTCTTGAACCACACAAGAGGAATGGATCAGCAGTCCGCGCTCTCCATGGATTAGCCATGAGCTGTACAAATTAATTAATGCATGCTTCAGGGCAAACTCGTCATAGACATGGATTTCCGCCGAACTGTAATCCCGGGATGAAATCATATGATAATCACAGCGTTTGAAGTTAATTAGATGTTCGGATACAGAAATCTGGACAGGTCCATCATCAAATGGCTCTCCGTACCCACCTCGAATACGAACATACAAATCAGCCTGAGGATCCTGACCAGAAATGGCGGATACCCTAAATCGCTTGGCGACAAATTCGGCTATCCGTTTCGATTCGGTTTTAAAGGACACCCGGGACTTTCCGACTATTGCCGTTGCTACATACATATGATCAACCTCGACTTCCACCTATAATAATTCAATTCCAGCGAAGCGCTTTATGGACCGATGAACAAAGGAATGTATAAATACTACCAAATAGGGTTTCCGCCGCCGCCCGGGTTGCTGGGACGAGTCGTGCCAAACTCCACTTTGCCCTGTGCCAAAATTTTTGGAGCCTCGTAGGTCTTTTTCATACTTAACACCTCCTTCTTGAGCATTAGTTTATGATACAATTTGTATCATGTCAACTAGATAATGCTACATATCACAACCAAAAAATAGTAAAAATATCCTATCTGAAAATTTCACGTTTTCTTATCCACAACAGCGGCAAATTCCAAATAAGGAATCCTACCTGGGACCAGCGCTGCCTCCAAGTATCATGGACCGTGAAGGCGGTCATCATTCTAAACCATGAGTAACTAAAGCCCTTGCGACCCTGCATAACTTTACGCGCCTTTTCAAGATTCCATCCTGGATATTTAAACTTGTATGAAAGCAGCGGCAGCGGCCATCGTGCCTGAAGATGCGGGAACATGCTGTAAACCAGATTCAAAGCGATCCATACCTTCGAGAGATTTCGATCCGCAGCGGCCATATCCAACAGTTTCTCGTAATCCAGCCTTGTATCAAGGGAATGTATAAGCGTTGCAATGTCTACAAAGTATTTCATCGACATCATATGATGGTTCATGCCGTGCAGACAAATATGGTAAAAGGTGTGCAACGGGCTTAGCTCGTAAATGTAATTAAAATCGCTCATCACGCAAGCTTCGTCCCACAAACGGGACACATCCGTAGCCGTAAAATCCTCTCTGCTGATATTCCAATGCAATTCAATGGTTAGCGAGGGAAAATTATCGTTATCCAATGATTTGACGTATTCTTCATGAAAATGCGTAGCATCGCCCGCTGCTTTAATAAATCCAGCATTCGTCAACAGCGTGGCGGCTCGATGTAAGTCCTCCTTGCCTACAAGCAGGTCGATATCTGTCGTGCCGCGCGCTGCGAGACCGCCAAAATAGCGTTCTGCAAGCAGCGTTCCCTTGAGAGGGATCGCTTCTATACAGGACGCTTCGAAGGTCTGCAGGATCTTTTTGAGCTCGATTTTTATAAAAAGGTTCTGTAAGAGTACGGTATTGGCATCAGAGCTTAATTTGCGCCGGAAGTTTTCCGGGATTTGAAGAAGAAGGTGTTTTCGCTGAAGCTCTGAGTAAACCTGGGGCCCGATATCAAACAATTCGATATCTTCCATCAGTTTGTCATATTGAGATTCACTCAGGGAAGGAAGCCTCCCCTGGTACAACTCATCCAGAAACATAACCAGAATGTCGCGGTTCTTCATTTCAACCACTTGCTACCGTAATAAAGCTGCTCTGCTTCATTTTCTCTGATCGTTATATTGTTAAGCACTACCCCAAGAAGATGGGCCTTAACATGCTCAAGCTGAGTTTTGGCTTTTCTCACCTGGGATTTCTTCACCTTCCCACCCAGTACAACCAAAACGACGCCATCGCATAAAGCACTGACAATAAGCGCATCGCTCACTGCCAATATGGGTGGGGTATCAAACAAAATCATGTCGTAGCGTTGCTTAAGATCGTGAACTAACATTTGCATGTTGTGGGAACCTAGCATTTCGGAAGGGTTGTATGGAATGGAGCCGGAAGTTATGACGGAGAGATTCGTAACCGCCGTCGGCCGAATGACGTCTTCAACGTCTACCTGCTGGGCCAAGACATTGGTCAATCCGGTATCATTCGATACGCCGAATACGTGATGCAGTGAAGGTTTGCGCAAATCCGCTTCAATCAACAGCACATTTTTGCCTTCATGCGCATAGGCGACGGCCAAGTTGCTAACTGTGGTTGTTTTGCCTTCGTTCATTTGAGCCGAGCCAACCATGATCACCCTAACCTGTTTGTCATGAACAGAGAATTGAATGTTCGTCCTTAGCCCCCGATATGATTCCGCTGCCGGAGATTTCGGGTTAATGACGGTAACCAGAGGATTTTTGTATTTTCTCGCCATTTAACTCACCTGCCTATTAAAATAGTCCGATCCCTGTGATAAGAGTGAGCGGATTTAAGGTAAAAGAACTAATGACCAAGCATCTTAAATATAGTAAAATGTCTGTATCTAGTTTGTTACTGTATGATTAGCTTTTTATTATATTGGCCTGGCGAACGATATATGTAATTTTGATAAACGGCATGGCTAAACGCCACGTGACTGCTTATCATCCGGTTAAGCATGCCCGTTATCCGTGCTTTTTGATCACGATCCGTACATATTTGAACCTGATACAACCGATAATCATGCAATGGCTCTTGAGTCTGTATCCTCCCATAAACCTGAATATGATCAAACATGTCATCGATCTCATAACGCAGCTTTATCTTGGGACTCATGGGGATATCCCAGGGACACAGGAAAACAAGCTTCTCCGGACCCAGCTCGATCGGCGTCACATCGTGGCTTCTGCCGTGCAGGCTCAGGGGACCAATCTCCATGACTCTAATCCCTACCTTAATAAGATGCTTCGTTTCGGTTGACATCAGGAATTTAATTCTCCTTTATTTCTATAAATTCTGGTATGGGACATTTTATCGATGGATAAAATGATACTAAGTGTCACCCTAAAAATGATAACAGATACAAATTGTATCGTTTTATTTTCCAATTTTACGATACATATCGTATCGAGTCAATAGAAAAATCGTCATTTTCTACCTTCCGTGTGTAAATTTAGGATGTTGCGTAATTTTACGACCCTCTCATCACCAAACCGTGACTTTACGTACATTAAGCTGCTTTATATAAAATCGACGCATTTTTCTAATCACACCATCAGGTATGCCAAGCAATTGAAAGGGGGATCCAAGCATGAACTACGGAGAACGAATTGCAGAACTACGTGAACAGCGCGGGTGGACTCAAGAAGAACTCGCTACCTCTGTCGGCATTACTCGTGCTGCACTATCCCATTACGAAAAAAACCGGCGCAAGCCGGATTTTGAAACATTGACCCGCCTGGCAGACCTCTTTGACGTATCCATAGATTATCTGATCGGGAGAACAACATTGGAGAAATCGGTACTTGATCCGGAGGTTCGCTCATTTGTGGACGGACTTGAGCTTTCGGACCAGGATTTGCTGGAGCGGTTCAATCTCACGGTGGATGGCCGCAAGTTAACCGAAGAGGAAGCCAAAAGATTTATTGCTTTTGTTCGCATGGAACGCTCCATGAAATAATGCAGATCATGAAGATGGAAATCCCCGTTACTCATCTATGTCCAACATAGCGGTATCGGGGATTTTCACTAGAGTCATGTTTAGCAATGACCAATGTATTAATCGTTATGAGCTTCCTCCATTTGCAGCCATTTATCAGGATGGATTCCCAATTGAGTCATGAGCTTATTGATGTCGATGTTCGTCTTCTGCTGGTCAAGCCGCTGCTCGGTGCTTCCGGAGCCTCTCTCCTTGTCCACACTCATTTCTTCAACTACCTCGCTTATCTATAGTTTCATCTCCATCCCTGCTGCATGAACACGATGATAACGCATATCTTCTCAACAACTTACTTACCAATATTATAACGAATGAAATCACATGATGCTGTCGTCTTGTGGAGCCTTTGTCCTATGCTTCCGGTTCTAATTTTGTCGAATTTTCTTTTGGTGAATCCTGTCATCATCATAGAAGATGCTTAAACCCTTGTAATTTATTTATATATGAAGAAAAACCACATTGCATTCATTAAAGAATACAATGTGGTTTCCCGTAATTCGTTTTGAAATACTAGTTCCCTGTACGTGCCAGCTCTTTCATATTCGCCTCGAAGGCGGCGAGGAGCGCTGCTTCCCCCGTCAGGCCTTGATCTTGCACCTTCTCGATATGCAGCAGCATGCGTTTGTAATCCTTCGGAATGATACGGACAAAGCGGCTGAGCGCTTGATCCCAGTCTCCCAGAATTTGCTGTGCCGGCACGCTGCCGGTATACTGCTCATGCTGCCGGACAAGACGGTGGAGGGCTTCCGCTTCCGTTCCATCCTCGACGCGTTCCAGGAGCACCATCTCCAGATTGCAGCGATCCACGAAGGTTCCCTCAGGATCATAGACGTAGGCTATGCCGCCGGACATCCCGGCCGCGAAGTTGCGTCCGGTTTCCCCGAGAACGACCACCCGGCCGCCGGTCATATATTCGCATCCATGATCGCCGACGCCTTCAACGACGATGTTCGCGCCCGAATTACGTACGGCAAAGCGCTCGCCGGCAATGCCTCTTACATAGGCTTCTCCGCCTGTAGCCCCATAGAATGCGGTATTCCCCGCAATAATGTTCTCCTCAGCTTTGAAGGTTGCTTTAGGTGAGGGCTTCACGATCAGCTTGCCGCCGGAAAGGCCTTTACCGATATAGTCGTTGGCATCCCCTTCAACCGTCAGCGTCATCCCTTTCGGCACAAATGCGCCGAAGCTCTGCCCTGCGGAACCCACGAAGTTGAATTGAATAGTGTCTTCCGGCAACCCGGCAGCACCATACTTGCGCGTGACTTCGCTTCCCAGGATGGTTCCCACGGCACGGTCCACGTTCGTGATCGGGAAGGTCCCCTTCACCGCAGCTCCCGATTCCAATGCCGGCGCCGCGGTGCTAATCAGCGAACGCATATCCAGCGTCTGTTCCAGACCATGATTCTGTCTTTGGGTACGGTAGCGCGTGCTGCCCTCCGGAAGCTCCGGCGTATACAGCAATGCCGAAATATCCACGCCTTTCTTCTTCCAGTGATGTTCCGCTTTGACGGCATCCAGGCAATCCGTACGACCAATCATCTCGTTAATGGTACGGAAGCCAAGCTCGGCCATCAGCTCGCGCATGTCTTGTGCGACAAAGCGCATAAAGTTGGCGACATGCTCCGGATCTCCCGTAAAGTTCTTGCGCAGCTCCGGATTCTGCGTGGCTACGCCAACCGGGCAGGTGTCCATTTGGCAGACGCGCATCATAATGCATCCGACGGCAATCAATGGTGCCGTTGAGAATCCATACTCTTCGGCTCCAAGCAGAGCCGCCACCACCAAATCGCGCCCGTTCAGCATTTTGCCGTCGGTCTCCAGCACCACGCGGTCGCGCAGATTGTTCATGATGAGGGTTTGATGGGTCTCGGCAAGCCCAAGCTCCCAAGGCATACCTGCATGACGGATAGAGCCTTGCGGCGAAGCACCCGTGCCGCCATCGTAGCCGCTGATCAGAATGATGTCCGCGCGGCCCTTCGCAACGCCTGCGGCAATCGTGCCCACGCCCACTTCCGATACGAGCTTCACGTTGATATCCGCGCGTGGATTGGAATTCTTCAGATCATAGATCAGCTCCGCCAAATCCTCGATGGAGTAAATATCATGATGCGGCGGCGGCGAGATCAACCCTACGCCCGGCGTCGAACCGCGGACCTCGGCCACCCAAGGGTATACCTTGCGGCCCGGCAGCTGTCCGCCTTCACCCGGCTTCGCTCCCTGCGCCATCTTGATCTGGATTTCGTCCGCGTTCACCAGGTAATTGGAGGTGACGCCGAAACGTCCCGACGCCACCTGCTTGATGGCACTTCGGCGGGAATCGCCGTTGGCATCCGGAATGAAGCGGGCCGGATCCTCTCCGCCTTCACCCGTATTGCTCTTGCCGCCGATGCGGTTCATCCCGATCGCGAGGCTTTCATGCGCTTCCTTGCTGATGGAGCCGAAGGACATCGCGCCCGTTTTGAATCGGCGCATGATGGACTCCGCGGATTCAACCTCATCGAGCGGCACCGGTTTGCCTGCCGGCTTGATTTTGAGCAGGGCACGCAGCGTCAGATGCTGCTCATTCTCACCCTGCACGAGCTCGGCGTATTTCTTGTAAGTTGCGTAGTCATTGGTCCGGACGGCTTGCTGCAGCAAATGGATGGTTCTCGGATTGAACAAATGCTCTTCCCCGTCCGCTCTCCATTGGTATTCGCCGGCTGAATCCAGCGCTTTATCGTTGCCGTCCTTGTCGGTAAAAGCACGCTCGTGATGGGCCAGCGTTTCCCTGGCCACTTCCTCCAGGCCGATGCCGCCGATGCGGGACGGCGTCCGCGTGAAGTAGCTCTCCACGAAATCTTCCTTCAGGCCGACGGCTTCAAAGATTTGTGCGCCGCGATAGGACTGAATTGTGGAAATCCCCATCTTCGACAACACTTTCACGACGCTTTTGCTTGCCGCTTTAATGTAATTCTTCACAGCCTTCTCATGCGAGATGCCGCGAAGCATGCCTTCCTGTATCATGTCGTCCAACGTTTCGAACGCCAGATACGGGTTGACCGCGCTCACGCCGTAACCAAGCAGCAGGGCGTAATGATGCACTTCGCGAGGCTCGCCGGATTCCAGCAGGATCGCCACCTTGGTCCGGGTTCCCTGACGAATCAGGTGATGATGCAGCGACGAAACGGCTAGCAGCGAAGGAATCGCCGCATTGTCCTTATCCACGCCGCGGTCGGACAGGATTAAGATGTTATGCCCCTTGGCGATGACTCGGTCCGCGGCTTCGCAGAGGGTGTCAATCGCCTTGCGAAGCCCTTCGGCTCCTTCGGCCGCCGGGAAGAAAATCGGAATCGTCATGGACTTGAAGCCAGGACGGCGGACATGGCGCAGCTTCGCAAACTCTTCGTTGGACAGCACCGGCGAATCCAGGCGTATGTGGCGGCAGCTCTCCGGTTCCGGCTTCAGCAGATTGCGCTCCGGTCCGATCGTCGTCGCCGTCGAAGTGACCAGCTCCTCGCGGATCGCATCGATCGGCGGATTCGTCACTTGGGCGAACATCTGCTTGAAGTAGTTGAACAGCCGCTGCGGGCGGTCGGACAGCACCGCAAGCGGTGCGTCATATCCCATGGAAGCGATCGCTTCCGCGCCCGTGATCGCCATCGGCTCGATCACTTTGCGCAGCTCCTCGTACGTGTAGCCGAACGCTTGCTGGAGCTGACGCACATTCTCATGCTTCGGATCCGGAAGTTCCGGCGCATCAGGAAGATCATGCAGCTCTACCAGATGCTCATCCAGCCATTCGGAATACGGAAGCTCAGCGGCGATGCTGGCCTTGACTTCCTCGTCGGAAATGATACGGCCTTCCTTCGTGTCGACAAGCAGCATGCGTCCAGGACGCAAGCGATCCTTGTACAGCACATTTTCCGGCGCAACGTCCAGAACGCCCGCTTCGGAGGACAGAATGATCAGATCATCCTTCGTTACGTAATAACGGGATGGGCGCAGCCCGTTCCGGTCCAGGGTGGCGCCGATCTGAACGCCGTCCGTGAATGCCATCGCCGCTGGTCCGTCCCATGGCTCCATCAGCGTGCTGTGGTATTCGTAGAATGCTTTTTTGGTCTTATCCATGCTCTCATGGTTGCTCCACGGCTCGGGAACCATCATCATGGCCACGTGCGGCAGAGAACGACCGCTGAGGTACAGGAATTCAAATGTATTATCGAACATCCCGGTATCGGAACCGTCCGGGTTGATGACAGGTTTCACCTTCTCCAGATCGCTTCCGAACAGCTCATGCTCGAACATGGACTGGCGCGCGTGCATCCAGTTCACATTTCCGCGCAGCGTATTGATTTCGCCGTTGTGAATCATGAAACGGTACGGATGCGCACGCTCCCAGCTCGGGAACGTATTCGTGCTGAAACGAGAGTGAATGAGCGCAATCGCCGATTCCAAACCCTCATCCTGCAAGTCCAGGTAAAATTCCCCCACCTGCTCCGTCGTCAACATGCCTTTATATACGATTTTTCGGCAGGAAAGGCTGGATACGTAGAAGCTGTCGCCTTCGGGCTTGCCGCTGTAACGGATCGCCAGCTCGGCGCGGCGGCGGATGACATACAGCTTGCGCTCGAACGAGAGATCATCCTGAATGTCGGCGCTGCGGCCGATGAACACTTGGCGGACATACGGCTTTGCCGCTTTTGCGGACTTGCCCAGCATTTCATCATGGGTAGGTACATCGCGGAAGCCAAGCAGAGTCTGGCCTTCTTCGGCAATAATCGAAGCCAACTGCTCCTCATGCGCCGAACGGACGGCAGGATCATGGGAAAGGAACAGCATGCCTGCACCGTAATGTCCGGCTTCGGGAAGCTCAAAGCCCAGTTTTGCCGCTTCGGCAGCAAAGAAGGAATGAGGAATCTGCAACATGATCCCCGCACCGTCGCCGGAGTTCGGCTCGCTGCCCTGACCGCCGCGATGCTCCATATTGGCAAGCATGGTCAGCGCGCTGCTGACGATTTCATGGGATGGCTTACCCTTGATATGGGCAACGAAACCCATACCGCAAGCATCTTTTTCGAACTGCGGATCATAGAGGCCCTGTTTCTGGGGAAAATCAGTATGTTTCATAAGATGCAACCTTTCTTTTTATAGAATAAATGCTGCTGATCAATAAGAGAAAAAACGTAAAGGTTGGACATCAATCCTCTCCTGCAGTGGACACACTGTCTTGAGGCGATGCAGTATTGTGCAAAAGCGACAAGGGTTAACATTTACCTAACACGTAAGATTAATTAGTTCTATATATTTTATCACCGTCATACAATGCAGGCAATTCAAAGTTTTTATGAATTTGATAAGAATTGTTTTTGTGAGAGTAATCACAAAAGTTAGTTAAATATTATGTAGAATAGTGCAAAAAAACATGCAAATAGAACATTCCGAACAAGCGGTTTTCATCACTTTTTTCGTAATTTGTTATCATATCGCTCCGCTTTGGCCGCTCACTCCTCTCTCCGGCAGTGAAGCCGTGATCATCCTGACCATCCATCCTATATAAAATGAAGCTCCTTCATGATCGGTTCTCGGGAGTATTTCCAGCAGCAGGTTGAGGGGGGCCGATGAACTTTGACGCAACCATACCCGGTATCGCGTCGATGATCGCCACGTTATATCGCCTCATCAAAAAAGGACCTCCCCTGGATCGGTTCGATCCTTCGGGGAAGTCCTTTTCCTTACATATTATATAGAAGCTCTTCTTATGCAGTCACCGCTGTATCGGCGTCTACTGCTTGCTTGTTGTTTCGGATTGCCAGGAAGTACACGGCGGTCAACACTAGGAACACCAGACCGAATCCGGCCAGTACGCCCACGTTGGCCCACATGCCGTCGAAGCTTCCCGTGGAAATGACGTCTTTGTAGCCTTTTACGCTATAGGTCATCGGCAGCAGCGGATTCAAAGCCTTCATCCAGTTCGGAATCAGCTCTACCGGAAACGTGCCTGCGCTCGTTGTCAATTGAAGAATCAGGATGACGATGACAACGAAGCGTCCAGGCTGATCCAGCCATGTGACGAACATTTGCACCAGGAACATGAACGACAAGCTGGTAATGATGGAGAAGAGATAGAAGAGCGGAACGCTCTGAACCTCAAGCTTCAATCCGTACAGCATGACAACCGAAGCCAGCAGCGCTTGAATTAATCCCATGCCGGCAAAGGACAGCGTACGGCTGACAAACCGGTTCCAGCCCGATGCGTTCGGTACCGATGCCTCGCGAATCGGCAGAATAATCGTGCAGAGCAGAGCTCCGACAAACAAGCCGAGCGACAGGAAGTATGGTGCGAATCCGGTACCGTAGTTCGGTACTTCGTTCACTTTATGCTCATCAACCTGTACCGGTCCGGCAAACATCGTGACCGTTTCGTCGGTGGTTTGGATACCGCCAGTCTTGTCGGCAGCCTCGTTCAGCTTGCCTGCGAGCTCCCCGCTGCCTTCCTTCAATTCGTTCATTCCGTTGACCAGCTCGCCAGCCCCGGAATCCAGCTGTTTCGAGCCGTCGGCGAGGGTCGTTACGCCGCTTCCCAGCTTGCCGGCTCCGCCTGCCAGCTGCTGCGTGCCCTGCGACAGGGCGGCCGCGCCGCTGGCAAGCTCCTTGCCGCCGGCCGCCGCTTCGCTCAGCTTCGTGCCGAACAGCTTCATGCCGTCGGCCAATTGGTTTTGGCCGGCGTTCAGCTGTTTGGCGCCGGCCAGCAGCTCTTGGCCGCCCGCGGCGAGCTGTTTGCCGCCGTCAGCGAGCTGGTTCGCGCCGGCGCTCAGCTTGCCTGCGCCTTCCTGCAGCTGCTGCGTGCCTTGGTTCAGCTCCGCTGCGCCTTGCGCCAGCTGCTTCTGACCGGCATTCAGCTCACTCGTGCCGGAGGCAACGGATTGGCTCGCGGCCAGCAGCTGCTGAACCTCCGGACTTTGCGCCAGCTCCGGATTGCCCTCGGCCAGCTGCTTCAGGCCGTCCGCAACGGCCTTTGCGCCTTGCTCCAGCGCAGCCGTGGCTTCCAGCGATTGATTCAGGCCGGCCTTCAGGCTGCCGCTGCCATCATGAGCGCTCTTCGCGCCAGCGGCTAGCTGGGCCGCCCCTGCCTGGTTGGCTTGCAGGCCTTCATTCAGCGCCGTGCTGCCGGCTGCAGCCGATTCAATGCCCGCCTGAAGCTTGGCGCCGCCCTTGCCGGCCTCTTCAGCCCCTGCTTGCAGCTGGCTGTGGGCCGCCTTAAGCTGATCCAAGCCGGAGGCGAGGGTACCCGCTCCTGCGTTCAGCTTGCCGGCACCGCGATTCAGCTCCTGCACGCCCTCCGTCAATGGCGCGATGCCGTCTTGCAGTTCCTGCGTGCCGCTGACGAGTTTAGCCAGGTTCTCTTTGAGCTTCACCGCGCCGTCGTCCAGCTTCACGGCACCTTCGGACAGCTTCGTGGCGCCGCCCCCCGCTTCGCTTAGGCCGTCAGATACTTTGGCCACTTGATCGAACAGGGTTTCCGTGTAGGCTTCCGTCACTTTCGCCGACACCTTGGATTGAATCTGCTTCACGGCAGATCCGCCGATCTGTGCCGCAAGGAAGTTGTAGCCTTCGTTCGGCTCAAATACGATTTGCGCAGGCTGCGGATGTTCATCCATTAACGTTGTCGCCTGCTGCGAGAAATTTTCCGGAATGCTGATGGTCATGTAGTATTTGTTATCCTGCATGCCCTGCTCAGCTTCGCTCCGGTTAACGAACTGCCAATTAAAATCTTTTCCCTTCTTCAGCTCGGCCACCAAATCCTCGCCGGCGTGAAGCGTCTTTCCTTCAAAAACGGCGCCCTGGTCGTTATTGACGACCGCAACGGGCAAATCCTCCATCTTTCCGTACGGGTCCCAGAAGGCCCCGAGGAACATACCGCTGTACATGACCGGTATGAACAGCACCGCGATGATCGGAATCAATATTTTTTTATTCCGAACGGCAGCGCCAAGATCTTTGACAAACACAGATAATGACTTCATCCAGTCTCTCTCCTCTTTTTATCTAGATACAGCAGCTTACCAGCCGACATGAATCTGCGCTTACGGCAGATCACATTTTCATTCCAGCACACAATGACCAATATGCTCATTCGGTCAGTTTAGACCAAAAAAAACGATCCCTGGCAAGGAAGGCGATCCCTCAAGCCAAGAGAGTCCGCCTTCCTCATCACGAAGGAGATTGCATCTTCCTCTTACGAGGAGGCTTTGAGCCCGTCAGCCAAGAACACCATCATATATTCCTTGATCTGTTCCTTGCTGAGCGGCTTGTGAAGCTGATTGAAGTCGGTCGTGAGCGCAACGTACAGCTTCAGCATCACAAAGGATACCACCTGAGCATCCAGCGGCTTGATCTCACCGATCGAAATGGCATTCTCCACGATTCCCTTGAGATACCCGACGATTCCGTTCTCCACTTTCGTCAATCCCTCATGCGCCTTCGGCGTGCCGATGTCCCGAACTTCCTGCGACAGCTTGATGAACAGCTCATGCTCGCTTCGGAATTCAAGCAGCGCATCCAGCACCCGGTAGAGATTGTCAAAGAAATCCCTGTCCTTCCGTATCTCCCGTTCGGCCAGTCGCTTCATCTCCATGATGGCCGATAGCAGGATCTCGTCGAACAGCTCATCCTTATTCGTGAAAAACGTGTAGATCGTGCCTTTCCCAACATTTGCAATCTTCGCCACCTGTTCCATGGTCGTCGCTTTGTATCCGAACAAAGCAAACGACTTGGAGGCAGCATCTAGCACCTGCTTCCGTCGGTCCACAGCTGGCATGCTTACCCCTCCTTCTACGATCTTCTAATGATTGGCCTTTTCTTTCGAAAATGACCAAAATACAATTCTGGTCATTCGGTCAAAAATCACTTTACCAGATTATCGGATGCGTTGCAATATCTTTCGTTAAATTTTTTTGAAAATGCGGATGCAGGGTTCAAATCTTATCATAACGTCTAATGAAAGAAAAAGTCCGCCGGTAAAATAATTGAAATGCTTTTCCCTTTTGCGCGTATACTTAGGATGCATACTCTTTTTTTTCGCGCCGCTCTTCAAAAAATGATTCCTGTTTTGTAAGATAGAGGGAGAAAGAAGTAGGTGAAACCATGCGATATACAAGAGTGCTCCTCTTCTCAGAGGGTTTCGGCACAGGACATACGCAAGCGGCGTATGCGTTGGCTGAAGGTATACAGCGGATGAATCCCCGCATCCACTGCCGCGTCATTGAACTTGGCAATTTTTTGAATCCCACCGTGGGGCCGTTGATCTTGTCCGCTTATCGAAAAACCGTCAGCACCCGGCCGCGCCTTGTTGGCATGCTGTACCGTTCGCAATATAAGAAATCGTTAAACCGTCTGGCGCGGCTCGCGCTGCATCGGATTTTCTATGCGCAGGCCCAGCGGGTCATCGAGGAGCTGAAACCGGATCTGATCATATGCACCCACCCGTTTCCCAACGCCGTGGTCTCCCGTCTGAAGCGCCAGGGGCTTGATGTTCCGCTTTATACGCTGATTACCGACTATGATGCGCACGGCACCTGGGTTAATCCGGAAGTGGATGAATATCTCGTATCGACGCCTCTTGTAAAAAAAATGCTTATGCTGCGGGAGATTGAGCCTGAATTCATCCATGTGACCGGCATTCCGGTGCATCCGAAGTTCTGGGAAAGAGGCAGCCGGATGGCGCTGCAGGCCGAGCTTGAATTAAAGAACATGCCCACCGTGCTGATCATGGGAGGCGGATGGGGCCTCGTATTCAACAAGGAGCTGCTCAGCAAGCTGGCCGCCAGGGCCGATGATATCCAGCTGGTCTTCTGTATGGGACAGAACGATAAGCTGGTTGCCAGCATGCGCGAAGATCCGATCTTCCAACATCCCAACATCCATGTTCTCGGTTATCGGGACGATATACATAAACTGATGGACGTGTCCGATCTTCTCATTACGAAGCCCGGCGGGATGACATGCACGGAAGGAGCCGCCAAGGGAATTCCGATGCTGTTCTATGAGCCTATCCCGGGACAGGAAGAAGTGAATTCCCACTTCTTTGTCAGCGAAGGCTACGGGGAAATTCTCGACTCCCTTGCCGTGATCGACAAGTGGTTGAACCTGCTGTCCGATCATTATGACCAGGTGGAGAAGAAGCGTAACGGAGCGGTCCGGCAGCGCACGCCGCATCTGGAGCCCGACCACTGCGCCGGCCAGGTGATGGGATTGCTGACCGAAGGACGCATCCCCGTTTATCCCGAAGATGCCGTCAAAATATTGGCGGACCAGCCCTAATATGCATCCTGTTCCAAGCACGCGCTTATGCACTTATCCTCTACCAAAAAGCTTCCCTGTCCTATGTGGCAGGGAAGCTTTTTTAAGTATAAATCGATCTATATTTCCAGCGTTTCTCCTGCTTTCAACGGATGACCCTGAATGCCCGTTTGGGCCAGTTCGTCGCAGAAGGCCCTTGCATCCTGTTTAATGCCCGGGAACGTGTCATAGTGCACCGGGATGACATGCTTCGCACGAATCCACTGTGCGGCCAGCAGGGCGTCCTGCGGGCCCATCGTCAACATATCCCCGATCGGCAGCGCGGCAGCATCGATGTCGTTCATCTCTCCGATCAGGCGCATATCGCCAAACAAACTTGTGTCGCCAGCATGATAGAACGTTTTTCCGCCCATGGTCAGAATGACGCCTCCAGGCTGCCCCGCATAGATCCAGGTATCCCCCACCGAGATGGAGGAAGAATGGAAGGCCGGGGTAAACTTCACCTTAAAACCATCGAACTGCGCGCTTCCGCCGATATTCATTCCATGGGATTTGGCTCCCTGCTGGCCGCAATACACGGCGAGTTCGTACACCGCGATAATCGGACAATCATTCTGCTTCGCAATTTCGATGCAGTCGCCAAAGTGGTCGGAGTGCCCATGCGTCAGAACCACTGCATCCACTTTCACGTCACTGGGTTCGATGCCGGAACCGGGATTACCGGACAGCAACGGGTCGATGATGACACGAACGCCGCCTTCCTCCACCAATATGCTGGAATGGCCATAATACGTAATATTCATGGTTAAACACACCTCCTACATCCTAGTTTACCCTTATGGGCACTACTTGTAAAAAGAGTGATTTCCTATTTTTTTAACAAACGTCCTGGAATGATGCACCGTGAGATCCTGAGCCAGCTTCAAAGACAGGAAGAAGTACGTATCGTCCTTCACCTCTTTTTGGCCATGAAGCGCCGCATTCACGGACTTAATCGTCTCTTCGTTCGGCTGGACACGTTTAAGACGCCCGTTCGCTACAGGACTAAATTGATGCTTTTGATAGATGACATCGGTAATCGTATCGGGAAAATTGGCTGACCGCAGCCGGTTTAAGACAACGTTGGCAACTGCCACCTTGCCTTCGTACGGTTCGCCTTCCGCCTCTGCCATGACAATCTTCTGGAGCAGAAGCACTTCTTCAGCTGACAAATCATAGGTCCAGGTCGCTTTGTCTTTTTGGTCCTGGGTTAACGTATTTGTTCTTGTGAAGAATAATGTTGTGGGGGGTGATAGGCTTTCTGCCTTGGATTTGACGACATGAGTCCCCTTTTGTTTTGCCGGTTTCCCGTCCGCAGCCTGAGATTTGGTTGCTTTCTTCTTCTCATCTGCAGTCTTCGATGATGCTTTCGAGTCGATCTTCCCGGAGGCTAAACCAATGCCTTTTGCGTTTGAAAAAGCATGGACCTTGCTCCCCGGCTTATTCCACTCTTGGAAAACAATTGAAGACAAAATGTTGACAGGTTCCCTATCCTGCTGCGTACTCGCAGCTTTTACGTAGAGATCAGGGACGCCTTCCGGAGCCGGAGCAGCCGTTACAAATGTGGGCATGTCCTGCTTTGGCTCTTTCCCTTCCGTCGATTTCGATTGCATTCCAAGCAAACTTATAAGAGACAAACTCACAAAGAGCGCTCCGATGAGCAGCGCAACCCAGCGATTTTGCCGTAGCACTTTCATAACCATATTTTTCCTCCTATGATGTCGGCACATTTCTACACTATGTAACCACATTTTTAGGCGTTGAAAACATGGTAATTTTATGAACATTCTATTTTCAATTTCAGAAAATGGTCGAAAGCCGCGCCACACCTACGGTTTCGTACATCGGACTCGCATGTAAATTTGTTCGAAAAAGAACCATTTCTAGCACGTCCCACTGGATAGGTTCGGGTCCTTTTCCGATAACATCCATAGAAAATGGTTGATTTCCTTGAAATTTCCGGCCAACCGTAATATGCGGTCGAAATGGACGCTCCTCCGGGACGAATCCGAAAGATTCCATCCGCGACACGACCGATTGCTGCAGCTCAGCGAGCGCATTCAGATCCCCGCCGACCCCAGCCCATAGAATCCTTGGTGAGCCGCTTGCCCCGAACACGCCGGCATCATAAAGACTGAGCTTGAAGGGCTTGCGTTCCTTGGCTACCTCCTGGAGCGCCCCGGTCAGCTCCGCTATGCGATGAGAAGGCGTATCGCCCAGAAACTGTAACGTAATGTGATAATCCTGCGGATGAACCCATTTTTTGAAATTGGCTTGCTTCCTCAATGTTTCCGTCCAATCCTGTATTCGGGAGGAGACCTCCGAAGGCAGACGCACGGCAACAAACAAACGATCCATAGCTCCCTCAGCCGAATGGCTCAACTACGACACTTCCTTCCAATCATCTTTTATCGCTAGCAGTCTAAGCACTGCCACCATGTTTTCCTGGTTCGTTTATAGTTTGAGCAAGAACATCTGAAAATAGTATGAGGGGTACATCAAATTTCGCCTAAAAATATGATGAAGCTTCAATTTACCATAAATCGGACAATAATTCATGTACAATTTTACCAATCGCGTCCGTTCGTTCATGCGCAAGGCGATGATTTCTGATAATATGTTCCCTAAGAGATTTTCGCTATGATTCTGGTTGAACATCATATTCCTTAGGAGGTAGTACCATGCCGAACATCTTGTCCATACATGATTTAACCGCCGAGCAGCAGCAAAAAATCAAGGAGATTGCCCCCGACTATGACCTGTTGGTGACAAAAGCGAAAGAGCTGACGGGAAGCATCGTTCGGAATGCCGACATCATGATCGGATGGTCACGCTCCATGCAGGACGAGGTATTGTCCGCCGACAGTAAACTCAAATGGATTCAAGCCTGGTCGGCCGGGGTGGATAAAATGCCGCTCCGGGAACTTGAGGAAAAAGGCATTCAGTTGACCAACGCCAGCGGCGTACATAGCGTACCGATCACGGAGCATATTTTTGCGATGATCCTGGCCTTCAACCGCAACCTTCATCTCGCGATCCGTCAGCAGTCGAACAACAAGTGGGATACATCCGGCACGTTCACGGAATTGGCCGGCAAAACCATCGTCATCGTCGGCGTCGGCCAAATCGGCAGCCATACGGCACGGGTGGCCCAGGCGTTCGGCATGCGGACCGTCGGGGTCCGCAACTCCGGCAAGTCTGATCCTAACGTGGAATCGATGTATAAGGTCGATCAGCTCGATGAAGCGCTGGCGCAAGGCGATTATATCGTCAATATCCTGCCGCTGACCGATGAAACCCGCGGACTGTTCAATACGGCAAGATTCTCGGCGATGAAGGACTCCGCCTTCTTCGTGAACGTAGGCCGCGGCCAGACCATGGTCACGGACGACATGGTTCAAGCGCTGCAATCCGGAGGTTTGGCAGGCGCGGGACTGGATGTCTTCGAGGAAGAGCCGCTTCCTGCGGACCATCCGCTGTGGAACCTGGACAACGTCATCATGTCGCCTCACATGGCAGGCGATACGGATCGATACGGCGAGCGTGCCGTGGATATTTTCCTGGAGAATTTAAAGCACTACGTAAACGGAGAGCCGTTGTCCCGCAATGTGATCGATTACAGCAAGTCGTACTAAGACCAGGCAACAAGTCGTGAAGCACCATTTCGTATCTAGATCCGCGCTTTGGTTTAAGGAGCTTGTCAAAAAAAGGAACGTCCCGAGGTTTTCCATGCCTGTCGGGACGCCCTTTTTATTTATATGGAAAATGGAGTGAGCACACATAAATGCAGCCGTTTACAAAACGCGTCATTGAAGTGATTCAGAGCATTCCGGAAGGATACGTGATGACTTATGGACAGGTGGCCAGACTGGCCGGCAGCCCAAGGGGCGCCCGGCAGGTCGTTAGAATACTTCACACCCTCAGTCATATTCACAAGCTGCCGTGGCATCGGGTCATCAACGCCAAAGGAGAAATCGCCATCCAAGACGATGAGTCCAGGCTCATGCAGGAGCTGTATCTGCAGGACGAAGGCGTTGCCGTCAATCACAAAGGCATCATTGATTTGGAAAAGTATCGATATGATCCTGCCGATTAAATTGGATGGCCGTTTACTCGCACAGCCAAATATCTCTCGCAAAGCTCCCCTTGCGGGTCGTACAATGAGACACCACCTTCCACCCTGTGTCCGTCAGCTGCTCTCTAAGCGGCTCTGTACTAACGATGACAGCGCGATCTGACAAGCGACGTAAGCTTTTCAGCATCCGCAACTGCTCATCCTCTGGAAAGACGGAGCACAGATTATACGGCAAATCCAGTACAGCGGCATCATAATGTCCTTGCAGCGTATTCATGTCCTGAATGGCAACTTTGTTGTCATCATAACCGTAGTGCCGCAGATTCACTCTTGCTCCACGAACCGCGAGCGGATTGATGTCACGGCCCTCGGCCGGGATTCCCATCGAGAAGGCCTCGATCAATACATTCCCCATTCCGCAGCAGGGATCCAGGAGCGTGGCACCGCTTATCCGAGGCACGGCCAGATTGACCAGTGCCCTGGCCACCCTCGAGCTGAGCCCTGTCGAATAATTTTGCGGCTTCCGCTTATGCTCCAGCCAGGCACGTTCAGGCTCGTGCAATAGCCCCAATCGCCAGATTCCGTTCAGGGATATCAGACCGAGCGTGACATCCGGAGATTTCATCTGCGCCGTTCCTTCGATTTGGCCACCTACCATCCGTTCGTAACCGCGCAATTGATCATAGCTGAAACGGTCGCTAGACTTAAGGCAGACGACTTTGAAGGTCGTTTGGTTAAGTCGAATGCGGCCTGCTTGCTCGGCGATGCTTTCGATGGAATCTCCAGTCATCTTGACGTCAAGGCAGGCCGATAGGAACGGGCTGCGATCCGGATCGACCCGCCGCTCGCTTTCCAGCCAGTCCGCTCCGTCAGGCCCCTGACCGAACAGCTCCGTCAGCTCCATCAAACATAGCGCCCGCTCGGTTTCATGACAGGCATACGTATACAGATAAGATGATTTATCGCTCATGGAGGACGGACCGAAGGTCATGTCAAAGTCGTTCGTATTCATCATGTATTTCGTCTCTCTTCTATTATATATGTGCAGCAGTGTGCAGCAGTCGCTACTGCCCCATTAACAGCCGATACGATTCCAGCCGGGCATCGTAATCGCTCACGGGGGTAACGACCAGGAACTCGTCGCACCGGTATTTTTCCGCCATCATCTGCAGCTTATCTCTCACGCTTGCAGGCGTGCCGATGATTAGCCTCCGGGATGGACCTGAAGAATCGGAATCCGTCGGTTCCGAAGGAAGGTCGCTCTCCCCAGGCCGTGGAAATAACGCGGCCAGCTTTCTTGCTTGCTCCTCCGTCTCCGCGCAAATCACGCTCACCGCCACCATCGCACGCGGTTCTCTCAGATCAGCGCTTGGCTGAAAGCCTTCCCTGTAAGAACGGAGAATCTCCGCCCCGTCCGTATCGCTCATAAACTGTCCGAATACATAGCCCGTCCCGAATTCGGCTGCATACCCGGCACCTTTCGTATTCGTGCCCAGCATCCACATCACCGGCTGCGCTGCGGGTACCGGTTTGGCTGCCACCGGCACATCGTCGTAGCGATACCGGTCTTCCAGCAGTTCGGTCAAAGCCCGAATTCGCTGCGGCAAATCCGCCACATGCCCCAGGAAATTCCCGCTAAGCGCCATGCTCGTATGGGCCGAACCTCCCGGCGCCCGCCCGATCCCGAGATCGATGCGACCGGGATACAGCGCCGCCAGCATGCGGAAATTCTCCGCCACCTTCAGCGGGCTGTAATGGGGCAGCAGCACGGCCCCGGAACCAAGCCGGATGCGCGTTGTTCGGGCGCCGATATGGGACAGCAGGATCTCGGGCGATGCACAGGACAGATGCTCCAGATCATGATGCTCCGCTGCCCAGTATCGCCCGTAGCCCCATTGTTCCGCAGACTGTGCCAGTATCACCGCTTGCTGCAAGGCTTCTTCGAACGAGCTCTCTCCCCATCGCGGAACCAGATCAAGCACGCTCAGTTTCAATTGGCTATTCATGCCATCCCCCTTGTATCGTCGGTACTAATCCAAATCATAGATTGAACCTACCTTGAGTCCATACAACTCGTTATAGATTTTCTCGGCAAAAGCGTCCGTCATCCCTGCGATATAATCAATCACCATATGCTCCCACGTCCAGATCGGATTCGCCCGCTTCTGGTCCGCTTCGTATCGCTGGAGCCAGTCGGATGGAATGATCGCCGTTGAAGCGACAGGATCCAGAAAGGCATCCCACAAGCGCTTGATGATCCATTCGCTGCGCTTCTGCAGGCGCTGAACCCGCAGGTCGCGAATCATGGTCACCCAAGCGAAACTTTTCAGGACGCTGACGGTGCGCAGCATATCCTCGTCTTCGACGCCGTCTTTGACAAACGTGACCTTTTTCCAATCCCCGTTCGCGATCACGCCAAGGCTGCCCACAAACAGGCTGACCCAGTAGGCCTTGACCTCACGCCGGGTACGTGAATAATCATTCTCGCAGGTCGGCATTTTTTCGTTCCATATCTTCAGAAACTCGTCCAGCACCAAATCCACCTTCGGCTGGATTTGCTCCTTGGTCCATCCCTTCCACACCTCGTCTTCCAGCGTCATGATCTTCTGCACGATCAACTTGTTGAGATGGCTGTCCCGCAAAAAGTGCTCGTGCACCTCAATCTTCCCGGCTTTGATGCCATCCTCCAGATCGTGCGCGGAATACGCGATGTCATCGCACAGATCCATAAGCTGCGCTTCCAGTGTTCTGTGCGTGCCGGGTATTTGCCACTCCTTCCGGATATGGGAAATGTATTCCCATTCATGCCGGTACATCCCCTTGGGATTATCCAGGCCGGAGAACGGATATTTGTTGATGCCAAGCAGCACCGCATCCGACAGGTTGAGGCCGTTTACGTTCTCCCTTTTCTCCAAAAACATGATCAGTCGGAAATTGTGCGCATTCCCTTCAAAATGCTCATATTTGCGCCGCATGGCCTGCTGCACCTCGGCCGCCTGCTCCGGTGTCGGCGTACCGGGCTGGCGTGTCAGCTCCTTCTCGGTCCTCCGGTCAATGAGTTTCTCCAGAATGCCCTGCAGCACCTCTTCGCCCTTATGGCCGAACGGAGGATGCCCGAAATCATGGGCGATCGCCGCGCATTCCACCACCTCGGGATCAATCATCAGCCCTGCGTTCTCGGCCTGCTCCGGCAGCACTTCGGGATAAAGACGCGTCAGGCTCCGTGCCGCTTCTCTCGCAATCTGCGCCACCTCAAGCGAATGCGTTAAGCGCGTCCGGTAGTAATCGCCGGTGCCGGCGCCGAATACCTGCGATTTTCCTTGCAGCCTGCGGAACGTCGGCGAATGGATCAGGCGCGAATAATCCCGCTCGTATACCGCGCGTGAAGCATCCGACTTCGTTTGCTCCGGATATTGGCGATGCTCTCTAAGCTCCTTCAGTGTCATTTGTCCCACTCCTGTTTTTTATCTATTTAGGGTCGATTCGGAATCTTTCGTTCTTTAGATTATATGCCATACGGCATCCGAAGAAAAATGTTATTGCCTTTTTGCCTGTTCCCTCATTGTATACCCGGCTCATCCTATCCGTTATCGCCAAGCAAGATATTTCCTGTCCGAGTCAGGTATGACGAAATCCAAATACGTGATGCTTCACCGTCCAGGAAAGCTGCGGGAGGGCAGAAGGCGCAATAAATCCTCCCATTATGCAAAAATACCAAGTGCTTATAGGATTAACACAAGACCTGTGCGCACATTCTTGCTACGTTTTAGGTAAGCGCTGTCATACAGTCTGAAGCGCACCGCAGAAAGGAGGGACATGATATTTATTAACGATTCAATCAACCTACGGGAGGGATCGCCGTGAAACGAAGGTTTGCGTTATCCAAAAAAATGACTTTCTGCCTGATCAGTGCAGCCATGCTGCTTGCTCCTCTATTTGAAGGACAGAGCATCGCAGCTAATGAGAGCAAGTACCCGGCTTCCGCATCGGCCAGCAGCTACGACACCCGCTGTGCTTGCGATGCATCGAAAGCGGTGGACGGCAGTCTTAGCACACGCTGGTCCGGCGAAGGCGACGGCACTTGGCTGAGACTGGATCTGGGGTCCGCCCAACCGGTTTCATTAGTCAAGATCGCGTTTTACAACGGAGATTCGCGCACATTCACCTTCGATATCCAAACTTCAATCGATGGCTCCAACTGGCTTCAAGCACGGAACGCTGTCACTAGCGCTCAAAACAACCATTTGCAATCCTTCTCCATCCCCGTCGCTGAAGCCCGGTATGTACGCATTGTGGGCTACGGCAACACCTCCAATGACTGGAACAGTTACACAGAGGTCGAAATTTGGGGAGGTACTACGGATGGAGGAGGCGGAACCCTTGACCCGGCTAAACCCCCTTCGGGCAATTTTGACCTAACCAAGTGGAAAATCACCCTGCCTGACGCGTCCGAGATTCCAGCTAGCGCACTCGCCGGCGGCTATGAGCATCCGGATTGGTTCTATACCGATCCCGTCACCGGCGGCATGGTATTCACATCCCCTAATATCGGCGAGACCACCACGAACAGCACCTACACCCGCTCCGAGCTTCGGGAAATGCTGAATCCGTCGACGAACAGCGCCTCTTCATGGGCCAATAATTGGGTAACCTCTACCTCCTCCCCATCCATTAAGTCGCAGGCCGGCGGCGTGGATGGAGCGATGAAGGCTACCTTACGCGTGGATCGTGTATCGGTCAGCGGTAGCGAAGCCGATAAAATCGGCCGCGTCGTGGTCGGGCAAATCCATGGACCCAGCACCGAGCCGATACGGCTTTATTACCACAAGCGTCCTTCGGACAGCAGGGGGGCCGTTTATTTTGGAACCGATGATCTGGACAACAACAACACCTGGGTGAACATTCTCGGCGGACCGAACCAGCTTAACCCTGTAAACGGCATTGCCCTCGGCCAGACATGGAGCTATGAAATCAAGGTGACCGGACTGCTCATGACGGTAAAAGTAACCCCGGAGGGCGGATCGGCCACCACCGTGACTCATACCCTCCCAAGCGGTTACAACGATAAATATCTTTATTTCAAGGCAGGCGTCTATAACCAGAACAAATCCGATACCACCTCCGATCAATCCGACCATGTCAGAGCTACGTTCTTCTCTCTAACGCACGTGCATCCGTAACCTCCGCTAGTCCATCCGATGCCCGGGACAGTCCAGCGCCTGCTTCCGGGCGTTCTTAAACACGCTTCAACTACCAATCGAAAAGCGAGGGATGAAACGTTGAAGAAGAAACTTTACCGGTTCTCATGCCTAGTCCTCTGCCTGCTCATAACCATGAGCGTCATGGCATCCCCAGGGCAGCTTCCTGTTATATCTGCACAATCTGTTGCAGAATTCGATCTTGCGGCAGAATCTGTTGCCTCAGCTTCCGATCCCCTACCGGAGCCAGAAGGTCCGGATGTTCTATTCTTCTCCGATAACTTCGATTCCGAGCGATATGGCACCACCGGAGGAGTCGTCGTTCCCCTGCCCTGGGTTCAAACCGGGGAAGGCGGAAGCAAAGCCAAGACCTCCGTATCCGGCAGCGCGCCGTCCACGCCGAACCTCATGAAAATCGACGTGACCGATTCCGTCTATCTGCCCGTCAATACGACGGGTTACGGCAACATCAAGCTGAGCTATTATACGAGGGCCTCTTCTTATGTCAGCGGAAGCATCGTGGCAGAGTGGTCCGGCGACGAAGGCGCGACCTGGAGCCTGCTGGAGGATTTCAAGCTGGCCCCGGGAACTCCTGAAGCGCCGCGCAGCGAATCCAACACGTTAAAAACCTGGACGCTGCCGCCGGAAGCCAACAGCAATCCGAACGTGCGAATCCAGTTCCGGGTAGGTGATCCGATGAACGCCAATATGTATATCGACAACGTCTCGCTGTCCGGTCAGGCCATCCCGGGCATTCCGCCTGCGATCGATCCCGTGCCTGAACCCCCGCCGGCCGAAACCGGCCCCTACCCTGCTCCGGAAGGCGTAACCCTTTATGAGGACGTTTTGATTGGCAAAGCCGGCGACCGGGACCTCTACACGTCCATCGCCGTTCCGAGCACTCCCCCGGCCGAGCCCATGCCGGTCATGATCTACATTCACGGCGGAGGCTGGAATAAGGGCGACCGCAAAAACGCCCTGGGCAGCATCTGCAACTATGTCCTTAAACGCGGGTACATCGGCGTTTCCTTAAGCTATCGTCTAACTCCCGAAGCGCCTTACCCGGCCCAAATTCAAGACGTGAAGCTGGCCATCCGTTATTTGCGCGCCCATGCCGAGCAATACCACATCGATCCGAGCCGAATCGGCGTCTGGGGCACTTCGGCGGGAGGGCATCTCGCTTCCCTGCTCGGAACGACGGGAGACCTGACCCTGGAGGACACGGTCACGCTGGATACCGGGGATACGGTAAATCTGCCTGATATCGAAGGCGCCGGTGGCTGGCCGGAATACTCCACCAAGGTGCAGGCCGTGGTGGACTGGTACGGACCTGCCGATTTCACGACCGATTTTGCCGACCGATACAGTTCGGTCACGAAGCTGCTCGGCGGGCATAACGCCCTGTCCGTCCCGATTGAAGCACGGCTTGCCATGCCCGGAACGTACGCCACTCCCGATGATCCGCCGTTCTGGATTCGGCATGGAGACGCGGACGCCACCATACCTTATACCGACAGCGTCACCTTCGCCAATCAATTGACGGCTGCCGATGTTCCTGTGGTCGATTTCGAAGTCGTTCCCGGCCAAGGCCATGGCTTTGCCGGAGAAGCCAAAACAACCGCGGACGCGGAAGCTTGGGCCTTCATGGAGCAGCACGTAAAAAATCTGGAGGTCACGACGCCGATTCTCTACAAAGACGGCTACACGCCTCCTGATCCGACGGATCCGACTGATCCCTCCGACCCGACCGATCCTTCACCGGGCATTCCCGTTGAGATCGGCCGTTTGGAGCCCTCGGACGATGCCTTGATCGACAGCTCCAAACCGGCCGCCAATATCAATTCCGCTACAGGCACAAGCGTCGGTCTGTTTAGCGTTTCATCCGGTACAACCATCAAAAGGTATGTCTATTTCAAATTCGATGCTTCCGCTCTGAGCGATCCCGATTACCGGTACGAATTCCAGGTCGCCGCAAAAAAAGGGACCAGCAACACGGATCTTGAGCTCTCCATCTACGGGATCGAGGATACAGCCTGGAGCGAAAGCCAACTGACTTGGAACAATGCACCCATGAACGTTCTCGATCCAAATGCTTATATCGGATCGTTTACCGTACAGGCCGAGAATGGCGGCCGGCCGGAGGTGTACAGCGTCGATGTGACGGACTATGTCCGCAGTCACCTAACAGATGGCAGCGTATCGTTTCTCCTGGCGGATGCGGCCCATACCGGTGTCAGCGTCAATATCTATACCAAGGAAGCCAACGGCTCCAGCAATCCGAGACCTGCCATGGTCGTGAGCGAATGGTTGGATTCCAGTCAGGATACGACGCCGCCGTCCTGGCCGGACGGAAGCCGCCTGTCCATCGGCAGCATTGGCGAAGATTATGTACATTTGTCATGGCCGACGGCGGAAGACAACAAGATCGTCGCGAAGTACAACGTTTATCAAAACGGCGTCAAAGTCATGGAGCTCGGCTCCGACATCATCCGCCATGAAGCGGAGGGACTATCACCGCACACGGAGTACAGCTATAAGGTCGAGGCCGTGGATGCCGCCGGAAACGTCAGTCCGGTTCCGCTGACGCTGCAGGTTACGACGCTTAGCGCTCCCTTAGCGCCTTGGCCAGTGGCCTCGGTCACGGCAAGCGGCAGCGACGGCAACATCGAGGATAATACCCTGGACCAAAATCTGTACACCCGCTGGTCTGCTGCTGGCGACGGTCCGTGGATCAAGTACGATCTCGGCGAGGCCCGGGACATCGGTTATCTCGGCATCGCCTTCTATAAAGGGGACGTTCGCGCTACGGAGATCGATATCGAAGCCTCCGATGACGGCGTGACCTGGTCTCCGCTCTTCAACGGTTCGAGCAGCGGAACCACTACCGCGATGCAGCCTTTTGACGTTCCGGACACGAGTGCGCGTTACGTGAAGCTGACCGGGCGCGGCAATTCGGACGGCAGTGCCTATACGAGCCTAACCGAAGTTCATATCTATCCGCCTTTCGCTAAGGGGGATACGCCCGTTGCGATCATTCCGGATTTTGTGCCGCAGCCGCCGGAGGGTACCGTTCCTTTTACCGCTCCAGGCATGAAGAATGCGGACGGCAGCGACCATCCGGTGCACCAGGCTTTTGCTGCTACCGGAAGGACGTTGAACGTGGTCGATTACGGGGCTGATCCTGCAGACAATGCAACGGACGATCAACCGGCGATCCAACGAGCAATGGATGAAGCGCTCCCGGGCGACGAGGTGTTTTTCCCGAATGGGGTTTACAACTTAAACAGTGCGCCCGATGGACTGACCAATCTGATGCTGAAATCCGAGGTCAATTTACGCGGGGAAAGCCAGAACGGCGCGATTCTGAAGACCTCGCTGAACAAGGTCCGCAACAGCACGATGCTGAGATCTGCCAAGCAGCATGATCTGACCATCTCCAATCTGACGCTGACATCTGCCTGGGATGGCCAGTACACGACGGATCACAGGATCAACAACCCGGATGCCGGCGGCCCCGACATGATGATCATTGCCGCCAATTATGGCGAGGCGCCATCGTACAACATCACGATCGACGGCGTGACGATCGAGAAATTCAGCCGCATGGGCGTCCGTATCGAGAACAGCCATGACATCGTCGTCCGCAGCACCACGTTCCGTAATGCCACGGACCTTGGGCCGGGCGGTGCCGGGTACGGCGTATCCATTCAGGGCATGCCGAAGGTCGACCGCAGCGGGTTTGCCAACGATACCAGGTGGAATCTGGTCGAGGACTCCTCCTTCGAGGGGCCTTACCTGCGCCACGGCGCACTCATTCAATATGTGGCCCATAACAATGTGATCCGGCACAACGAATTCCAACAGGTCCGGCTGGATGCAATTGATCTGCACGGGGAGCTGGAGTATTTTAACGAGATCCACGATAACCTGATCACCGACATGCCGTATGGCGGCGGCATCGGCATCGGGAATACCGGGGGGACCGCCCCGACCAATCACAGCAAATCCGGCCCGAAAAACTATATCCACGACAATACGATCCGCAATGCCCGGGAAGGCATTGTCGTATCGATGGGCTCGCCGGATACCATCATAGAGAACAACCGCATCGAGAATACCATCGATATTCCTAACGCGGCAGGCATCAATATTCTGAACGGACCGGGCACGATCATCAAAGGCAACACGATCCGCCAGAACACCGCCGAGCATTATTGGGGCATCCTGCTCGAGCACGACAACGGGGACACCAACGCGGGCGGCATCGGAGCCGGAGACCCGGAGAACGTGCAGATTCTGGAAAACGTCATCACCGGCAACAGCAACGGAATTCAGCTCCAGGCAGGCAAGAATATCAAGCTAAGCGGCAATACGCTGGACAATATCGGCGAGAACTTCACGGCAGCACCTGGCGTCACGTATACCGATTTCAAGGTGGGCCTGGAGAACAGCACGACGGCCCCAACGAATGGGGACGTTGTAGTTGCCTTGGTCTCGGAGAGTCCGATTACCGTTACGAATAACGACGGATCTCCAACTTACAAATTTACCGAGAATGGTTCATTTACCTTCGAATATGCAGATGAGGACGGCAACGAAGGCACCCTAACGGCAACCGTGTCGAACATCGATAAAATCGCCCCGGTGCTTACGGTTACGCTCTCGCCTTCCCTATTGAAGGCGCCGAATCACAAAATGGTCGATATTCGCGCCAGCCTCGAATCCAGCGATGAAGGCTCTGGCGTTGCGTCCATCGTGCTAACCTCCATCACCATGGAGAGTACAGGTGGCAAAGGGCAGAAAGGAGATATCCAGGATATTTTGATTGAGAAAGATAAGGACGCAGGTAATAGCGAAAGCAAAGGCAAGGGAGGTAATCGAGGACCGGATGTTCAGGATGCCGACTTCGGTACCCATGACACTCATTTCCGGCTGCGAGCGGAGAAATCGGCACGCGGTCAAAGCCGAATCTACACGGTGACCTATACCGTTACGGATCATGCGGGGAATCAAGCAAATTCGGTGGGGACGGTGAGGGTGAAGTGAAGTGAGGTAAGGTGAGGTATAATGCCTGCAACGCGTGGGGAGGCACGTTATTCTAACTTTTACGTCGAGAAATTAGTTGGTTTCCCAGTTGGTTAAACATATTGACTGATAAATATTACATTATGGCAACCCGGAGTAGAAAAATCATCGAAAACTGCATCGCTGCTTTATTTTAGTCGCCGCTAGGCGACTTTTCTTTTTCCGGCTATTCATGCTTGGTTAAACATATTGACCGATAAATATTACATATAAGCGGTAATTTATACCGCGCCTACCGCCAATGCGCCAGCTCCTTCTACAACGGGGCAATAATCCAGCGAATATGCCGGGCGGGGATCGTATTCTGCACAAAAGTCAGAAGTCCCAGCGTGACGGAATCACCGAAGCGGTCCTTCTGACCGTCGGCGTAGACATAATTTCCGTTCACACCGCTAGTCAAGGGAATGGTACGGATATACAATGCCTTTGATTCCATGTAAGCATGAATATCCCCATCGAATTCCTCTACACCCGGATAAGCCTTTTCCCCTTCTACATGCGTTAACAGATACTTTGCCATCATGATTATTCTCCTTCTGGTTTATATAATCAGGGATTTTCCCTGTAAAACCCGTGCCAAATAAAAACCAGCTAATGTTTGTCAAGCATTTCAGCTTGGATGAATTCTCTTTTCGTGATATACTTTTTCCGACCAACCCGAATAACCTCCACATCTATGGAGGTTTTGGTTAAATATGGTTTAAGCTTGGTAGGGCTGCCCCTTCTGCAAGATGGCGAAAATGTGATGCAACAGCTTGTTGGCGCAAGCGATCACGACCACCTTGTAGGGCTTGCCCTCTTTTCTTTTTTTCTCATAATACGAACGAATTCTTGCATTCGCGTTTTTCCGCATCCCACATTGCACAGCCAAATAGAGAGAACGTCTGAGTCTTTTAGAGCCCCGTTTCGTTATTCTTGTATTCGTTGCTGTAAACTTTCCTGAACTGAAGATGCACGGGTCAAGGCCCGCATACGCCACGAGTTGCTTTGCATCGCTGAACTGCTTGACATCACCCACTTCAGCTATAATGGCTGCGGCCAGTTTCGTTCCGATTCCCGGAATGCTTTTCACGAGTTCAACTTCGGACAGGTTTGCCGCCATGTCCTCCATTTGCTTTTCCAACTCGTCCAGCTGCCGGATCATCGTCAGCACCATTTCCTCACTCCTTCTCCTTGATTTCACCGGTCTTTTCACGATGGTTCCAAATCCATAGCTTCGCTTGTGATGCGGGGTCTACCGCCCCTACCAGCTCAAACATGGTCTTTTGGAGGTCGTGAGAGAACAGTTTTTATTACGGGTTCATTGCCCCTAAAGCCGCCACGTTCTCCCGGCTCCCCCCATCGTAAAACGACCACAAAAAAAGGCCAACCAGAAGATTCTGGCTAACCTGATAATACGAAAGGCCGCCTATTGGCGACCAAGCGGTTTTTTATTTTTTCCATATACTTCAAGTTCAAGGAAAGCTGTATCCAAAGTCATTCAAAAGAATAAACCCCTGCCATGTTAATTAGATGGAATCGTCTCTTACAGAAAACTCAGATTTCACTTACTCTCTTTATGGATAATCCCCAGACGATAAAGCACGGTCATGATCCGGTAAAAATCGAAGCTGCCCTCAGGGTCATGAAGTACTCCTGCCTGTTTTGCAGCTTGTACCGCCGGTTCCGCCCAAGACGGAACCTTCGCAGGCTTCTCCGCCTCCGCCGCCTTAAGCCTGGCATTCATCTGCTTGATGGCATTGCCCTGCTCGGTTAGCAGTTTCATTGCCGAGGCATATTGCTCGTTAAGCTGCCGAACTTGGTCCTGTGTTTTTTGCAGTTCTGCCGTTAATTGTTCGATTTTCATGCGTTCCTCCTCCTCCGGACTAGGCACATCATATTGATGGAGCGAATGCTGCTCTATGATGGAAATGAGCTTTTTGGGATAATTGGGGTCTGTGGCATAGCCACCTCTCCAAATCTCCGTTGCCGCCGTTTTATAATTCGCCCATAACACGCCATGGTAGCGCTGCGGCTTGTCACGCGTACCGTTCAGAATCAGCCAGGTATGATCGGCAACCGATTCATGCCAATGGTTGTATTTTCGAAATGAAGCTTGGGTCGTATAGGGCGTCTGTCCCCGGTATTCCGTTGTCTGCATGGTCTCGCTGCCCGCTGGGCCGGTTCCTTTAATGCCGAACAGATTGTTCGCCTTTTGCGTCAGGCCGCTCGTTCCCCAGTTGGATTCCAGGATTGCCTGGGCAAGCGTAAGCGAAGCGGGTACCCCGTACCGACGCATGTCCTGTGCAGCAATAGGTGCCAGCTTGGCTATAAATTCAGAGGGCTTCATCCTTTTTCTCCTCCTTTCGTGCGGTTGGCTTATCCCCTTCTTCGGATTTGATCTGGAATACCTGTACCACATTACGCAGGGACTGGGGGATCGGTACCCCCATTCTTCCTACGTTCTCAATAATAGACAGCAGCTCATTCGCGAGATAGAAGAAGATCACCGTATTCTGAAAATAATTCATCTCTCCCAGCACCCGATCTACCAGATGCATCAGGGCGATGATGAGAAAAATGGTCATTTTGCGTGCGATTCCAGTATAACCCATACGGCTGCGCAGCTCGCCGTTCATCCAGGCCGCGCCCCATCCGGTCAACCAATCGATCACCACGAACCACAACAGCAGATGCAGCGGCAGCGACCATCCGCCCCAGACGTACCCTGTCACGGCCCCCGTCCCCGCCACCAGCATCTTAAACAACTGACCGATGTGCTCATACATAATTCTTCCTCCTCGCAGAGTATTTCTTTTGAGAGCTTTTCTGAACCTTATGCTTGGAACGTCCATTCAAGCGATCGGGAGTATATAAGCTCAGCTCAAGGAATTAGACAAAGCGATCGAGCGCATTCTCGAAGGCATACCTGGCGCCATGTGCTTACGCTCCGTTTCTGGGATCGACCGAGTTTACGCCGCCGGCATTCTCGCCAAGATCGGCAGTCATCGCAAACCAAAATCTGGAACTAACTATTGGTTATAGGGGGTTAGGGATCGCAATTATAGTTTGGGCTGTTTATTTTGGGTATCGTGTCAGGGAATGGTTATTATTGATGGTGACATTGCAAGCCCAGGGCGACGGTTACAAGGCGTTGCTTGGGGTATATGGTCATTACAGTAGATCATTCGCATGCCCCATTCTTAGCCTGCTTGACTGCCTGATGCCCAAACACTGCAAAGGACCCGCACAAGATCCCTTGTATTACGTATTCAATCGAGCAGCCAAGCAAGCTGACGGTCAAAATAACGGCAACTATAACCACGATGTACACGATGCTCCAATCAGGTATAGACGGCGTATGTTAAAGAACGAACCCAATAACCCAGCATACAGCAACCACCGCTAGCAGCCTTGGATCAATCAATTCAAAAATCATATGCCAATCCATATTCATTTCCTATCCTATTCTTTCAATTCATCTATTCACTTGTACGCTTGTTTTGCGGATTCTTCAACTCGAGTCAAACGTTCTGTCAACCATTCCATTCGCTGTCCTTGAATACGGACATCCACTTCAATATCATCAATACCGCGCTTGATGTAAGATACATCTGTGTATAAATATGCATCAGTTGTAGCTTCTCTAGCTACCTCATCTTTGAAGGATTTTGTCTTCCCATACCGACCCAGTGGAATGCCGTTGAAAGCTGCTATTACAGAAATGATCACTGTAAGCACTGTCCAGTCTATCCTTCTTCCCACCAACTCACTGAGCATTAAAAGAGCCCCCGGAGGACCACCCAGGGGCATAAAAAATACGCCTTGCGGCGCACTACGATACATATTCAATTCCGGTGATTTGTTTATATTCTTCTGGTGAGATCATCTTGGCCACCACAAACGTCTTCAGGTTTTCGTCTGTGTACGACCGGTGACCGTTATCATAATACTGTTTAATTGTTGGATACCACATTTTATATAGCTCCTCCTTTAAACTCAGCTATTTCAAATAGTAGAGCCCCCCTACATTATCTTCGAGAGATGTTAACATAGCCCTGTGATTAGCGTTCTCTAACAAGAGTGCTCCGATCGTTGTGTTCATTTCATCGATCTGGTCATCCTTGCTTAACTTCCTGAATTGTTCACTTATATCCTCATATTCATCTGGGAATGTATCACCACGTTTAATATCCAAGGATGTCTCGATGACGATAATTTTTGTTTGGTTGAGGTCAATCCCCGAGGCTGAGGCATTTTTTCCACAAACAGTGTTGCCCTCTATCTTCTCCACATCTGGAATAACCACTACCACCCTGGACTCTTGATTAATAATGTAAGCTGTAGCCAACCTAATCATCTCCTTTCATTAAGCTCTACCTTGGAATACCCTACCGCCGTCTGATGTGGAAAATAACGTACTGGCTGTCAGAGAGAACCCGCCACCGATGTGAACAATACCCGACGTGCAATCGATACCGATGCTGTTGTTGGACCCAGTAACGCCCCTGATTGTGCATCGGCCACTGTTAAACACGGAGATCGCCGAACCCGTGCAGTTGGATATGTTACCTCCAATTATAATGGCTGTACATTTGCCCGCCCAGATGCCATTACCACCAACTGACTTGTAAATATCAAAACAGTATAGTTCGACATTTGCTTGGCAGTTGATGAAGGCACCAGCGGTGTTGAGGGTTATTTTAGAGAGATTCACCGTACATGTTGAGTTGACGACATTTATATTCCCGTTTATGCGGAATCTCGCATTTGCATCCCCCGTCCAGAGGGTTGAAATGCTGATAGCACCGCCGATGAACCCCCTAATCTCTACATTACCACTCTCGATGTGATTTGCCGCTACTTCAATGATTCTAGTGCCGAAGTTGACCTTTTTTAGGGAGTCAATTGCCGCCTGGATGGTTGGGTATTGTCCTGGTACCTGTATGCTGACATCCATAGTCTGGGCATCGATGAGATTCTCACCTATCCGCATCCACGGCGACCAATTTCCGTTTGTTTGCGTACGTCTGAAAGTCGAATTGGCATCATTAAAGCTGTATGCGATTTGCGTCCTCCAAGTTGTGGGTCCTGAACTGTGGGAAATCATCTGATAGAAATACCAATCACTACTGCTAGGGGCGTTACCCAGACCATAGCCATCATAAAATCCCGTGTCATAGACTGTATTCAGGTCTGTACCACTCGACAGATGTTTGGCCGATCTATACCCAGCCGACCATGCTGCAATGGCCGAATTCTGCTTAGTATAATTCTCTGCATAAGTTTTCGCATTCGTCTCCGCAGCATTCGCCTTCGCCTGCGAACCTACTGGTGTTTCTGCCGCATCTGCCTTGGTCTGTGCCGCCGCCGCTGCCGTTATGCCTACACTTCCTCGATCATAGGCATCCTTAACTGCCTTAGGTGTAGCTGCCATAGACTCAGATGTGCTGTTTGTTGCATTTGATAGCTGAGTGATACCCTTTGTTATTAACGAGGCATCCGGTACCGTCACTGTCACATTATCGAGATCCTCCCGGACCTGCCCCACAGCCTCATCAATCTTATCCCAATTCTCATTCAGCATCGTCTCGATGTTAAAGGTTTCATTGCCATCCACCATAGGGTCTTTCTTTAATAGTCCTAAATTCGGTGTGTTACTGGACAACTCAAACACCTCCTGCAAATTTGTTTAACGGCGTCTGCCCAAGCTCGCCCAAAGTCATCACGTCATGAATATCGCGTATCAACAAGTAGTTGAACGCATACGCCACCGCCAGATGCGCCGGCTTGATCTCCTCGATCGCAGACTTCAAATCCTCCAAATTCGGAGGGATGCCGAGCGTATCCACGAATTTAACCGTGAAGCCCCATTCCTCGGGCTGGAAGGATACCTCGACCGTGCCGCCGTCATAAGCTTCCACCACATTTTTCACGAGCGCACCCGAGAAGGTTCCCGCTCCACGCAGCTTGGACTCCAGCACCGCCCGCCGCTGCTCGATCGGCTTGTTCCGGTCGGTGGGAATGCCAAGCTCCATCTCCCAGCGCTCCAGGCCCCAGGTCGCTGTACGGACAAAGAACTGGTCTGCTGCCGAGTTCAGCGCTTGATAAAGCGCGTCCAGCTCGCTGCCCTTGGCATCCATATCGGCTTGCATGACGCGGGAGGTCTCGTAATAAGCCGGAAGATAAGAAAACAGCTCGCGTCCGCGCAAGCTGTTCATTCGGACATTATTCACTTACGTTCACCGTCCCCAGCACCGCGACCTGACCGGAGCCAATTTCGATGTTTTGCTGCTCGGTGTGGCCGTTAATCGTCAAATCCGAGTAGTCGACGATAATCGGGATATCCAGCAGTACGGCGGCAATACGAGTGTATCTTACCAACGGATCTTTCCTATTAAAAGCAATCTGCTGTAAATACGTCCGAACGCCATCCTCGATCAGCTTCCGAATTTCGTCCATCGTCGAAGGCTGCTCCTGCGTACGCTGCACTTTGACGGAGATATTAATTGGAACTTCCGCCGCGGGCATCACGGTAATAACGGGGCCCGCCGGAGCAACGCCTTCTCCCTGTCCATCCTGGGACGGGTCAATGTGCTGCTGAACGGCATCCACGATATCCGGGCTTGCCGCACGCTTGTCCGTATCCAGTAGATACAGCCCAACGGTGCCGGGCCCTTTCCACAACGGCGCCACTTCCACGCCGCCAACGCCGGCAATCTCATTGGCCCACTGCATGTACTGCGCTTTGTTGCCGCTCGTTCCCTGACTTCGGACTTTGGCGTAAAAACGCTCCAGAAGCGACTGATCGCTTTCGGTATCCGTCCCGCTCCGCGTCGGTTCCGGGTTCGTAACCGATGTTACACCGCTGACTGACGTCATCATAAGCTGAATGACGCCTGCAGGAACATTGCCGCTGCTGCCCGGCATGACAGCTCGGATTGGCGCCGAACCGGTACCCAAATCACTCAGCATAACGCCTGATGTTGTCACATACTCCACGGAGGATTCCCCGGAGCCCTCATCTGCTGGCGTAGCGACATAGGTTCCGGCAGGCACGGTCGTCCCCGGCTTCCCCGTAAACACAACACTGCCGGACGATGCGACCGCTTCACGCCGGGTAATCCCATGCTCTGCCGTCCTCAGATCGAGTTCGGCAGACCGGATATCGGGATGATCGCTTGCTACGGTGCTCGCAAAGCCACGACGCAGCAGCTCCTGCGCCCACAAGGCAGCCTCAGACAGCATAAAGGCAACCGGCGCCTGCGCATCCCAAATAAAAGAGCCCTCCGACTTGTCGATGTCCGAAGGCACTTTGTTCAGCATGCGGTTCATAATGTTCTCTTCCGTCTGATCCAACAAATATAACGGCAAATCTGCCATCAGATCACCACGCTTTCTATGATTTCCGTCTCATCCCGGACGCTCGTAATGCGGCAGTTGAAACGGCAGGCTTCTCCTTCCCATTCAAAAAGAAACTGATCCACACTCTCCGTTCGTGCGTCCGCCAGCAGCGTCTCGGTCACCATGCGTTGAATCTCGCTCTCTTGCAGAGATCGGTCATAGCCTTTGCCGACCAGTTCCTCCAGCTCGCTGCCATAATCGCGCGTATAGATCAAATGGCGGTATCGCGGCGTACGAATCGCTTTTTCGCACCAGATGACCCAGGCTTCCTTGTCGTCCGCAACCGGAATCTTCCGGGTGGGAGTCATCACGAACTCACCGGCATCAAAATCATACCGCCAGCTCCGTCCAAAAACAGCTCCTTCACCCTCCAGTACCTCCGGATCCGTGGCATCCGTCCAAACCATGTCCTCGTTCTCCGGAAACAAATTAGCCACCGCTGCTCACCACCTTACACACAACGACCACGTCATTGCCGCTGTTGACCCGAACGGCCAGCACGCGGTCCCCCGGTTTCAAGCCTTTCCCTAGCTCAAAAAGGGTATCTTCGACTTCATTTTCTTCCACATCAAATGTCATTTCCTGCGGCTGTCCTCCCAAAGTGGCGGTACCAGCAGCCGTATAACGGGGCAAGGACAGCATTCCTGGCAGCTCTGCTACCATATAATCCTGCAGCTCATGCTTAAAATCATCCAGCTTAAGTCCCGTCGAGGTTATCGTGCCGAGAACGGCCCCTACGCCGCCCATGGCTTGACGGGTTTGCTTGTTCAATGAGGCATATAAGGAGGACGCCAATTGTCCATAGGGGTCTTTATTCAAGGTAAAACCTCCTTTTTACATCGTCATAACTCCCCAGCTCCAGCATCATGCTCCCGGGGTTTCCCAGCTCACGGCTGACAGAAATCACGAGCAGCTTCATCGAGCCCAGCATGACCGCATCACCTGCACGGATCGTATTGATATCGGGTGCATTAAGGGAGATGGTCTCCCGGATTCCCCTCAGTTTGCTCCGTGCTAGCTGGCGGGCAGCCGCAGGCGACTTCACTTCATCATCCTGAATGATCGCTTGGAGTTGGCCGTATTTGGCGATATCCTTCTCCTCGATGGCCATTACCTTGGAAGGAACCTCTTGCCCGGTCTCGCTGGCGGCTGTCGCCAGCACCTTGACCTTGGTCGCCGCGCCCTCCAACGTCCGCGATTGCGTGGTATCCGTGATAGCCTCCAAGATATAGACTTCTTTGTTCGTTCCCAACTCATACAGCTCAAGCCCTGAAGAGATCATCCGCGGATGATACAGCTTGCCGCCGGCTTTGGCCGTCTCCCGCAGATCAGCGAACATGCTCGCGTAGATCGACTGCGCCCGGTAAACGGAACGCCCCAGCTGCTTCTCGGTATCGGGCAAAACCGCAATTTTCAGGTTCCAGTCCGCCGCGTACTTTTTGAACCGCTGGGTGGCGGTCTGCTTCGCCGGGAACAGATATTCATCCTCCGACTTGTCCAGATATACCGTCCGATCGTACAGCGTGAGGGTCATCCGCTTCACCCCATTATTGGAGGTTTCCACTTCCCACACGACAGCCGGGTGCAGTAGGGGGACATAATCTTTTTTGCCGTATGGAATCCCGCTGATCCGGATCGCCATTCCCGGCGAAATCGGCGGCATATCCGGCGTGACGACCAGATTGACGGTTCCCTGGTAAGCGACTTGTTCAAGCGAATCCCGCAGGTTGATAGCTTCCACCAAGGGAGACAGATCGTATTGATCCTGCAAAATCACCTTGTAACTCATAACAGCACCAGCTTCTGCCCGGGTTTGATGGCGTTCGGGTCTTTGCCGATCGTCTTCTGGTTCAACTTGTAGATCTGGTTCCATTTCGAGCTGTCCCCGAGCTCCAGCTTGGCGATTTTGGAGAGTGAGTCCCCTGACTTCACGGTGTACGTCTTGTTCTTTTCCTTCATGTCGGCCCGGGGCTTTTTATTGGTTCCTGCTGCCCCGCTGCTGCCTGCCGTTTTGGCCACCTTCATGTCGCTCCATATCCGGAGCGTGATGTCAAAATACACATCCCCAACCTCTCCGCCCCGGAACGTGGACTGATGGGAGGCGACGTACACCGGCACGTTCACCGCCATCTTGGTAATGACAAATTGCAGAGGAGTCTTATACGCCAGAAACTCATTGAGTTTGTTCATCGCGGTTTGCGGTTTGATATGATCTCTCTCATGGCCTTTACAAAAAGCTGCATCATACTCTTGCGGGAAAAAGGAAGAGAACGATATCTCCTTAATCCGATTCCCTTGCGGAAAATCAAACTCTCCATAGTTGAGAATCGTGGCCGTTTCCAGTCCCTTTTGCCTTGAAATGGTTACCTCCTCGGGATTGACCGGGAATCGGAATGTCATGCCTTTGCCGTTCTTCAAAATAAACTCCACCTGGGGCCCCTCCTTTCTGTATGGATGCCTTCGAACCGCATCATCTTCAATAGGCCATCGGAGTCGGCTTCCGGTTCTGGGCTGCTTTGCTGAATTCGCCTCTCAGCCGCTGCCCGATCAGAAGAATCAATCCTTCCACATCGATCGGGTGCTCCTCGTGCACCGTTACCTGTACCGCGCCTGAAGGTAGATTGTAATTCACGGTTGTCTCCGTTTTGAAATCCATCAGCAGGCCGGATATCGTGCTCATCTGCTCCGGGCTGATCTGAACGGATTGCGGGGACGTCGGCTTCCCTGCAAAAGCTTGGTTTTGCGCTGCACTCGCGGGTGGCCCAATAGTACTCATGCTTGTAGCATGGCTAGGCGGCATATATGGACCGTATGTCGGGTTCAATGTTGGATTCGGCAGCAGCGGCTTACTGAATTCAGCCGGCGCTGGTTTCGGGATAATGGGAGCCGGAAGGGCAGCTGCACTCGAAGGGGGTTCCTTCGGTCGAGCAGCTTCCTTGTCTTTTTTCCCAAAGGAAAACGTGTTGGAGAACCATTTCGACACCGTCTCCTTAGCCTCGTTGAATTTATCACCGATACCGGTAATGGCGCCGCCCACCTTCTCGCCAATATAGCTTCCTACGGTGCCGCCGAGCGTTGAGCCGATCATGGTACCTGCAACCGGGATCACGGAGCCAACAAGACCGCCAATTGTGCTTCCGATGCCGCCGCCAACGGTAGAGCCTATCGCTTGGTTTCGTTCCTTCCCAGGCTTAGCGGTAGCGATTGCGGTTGCATCGGCTATATAACTCAACGGGCCAAGGGCGCGTTTGCCAAGCCCCTTCATTAAGCCGGAGCCTAGGCCACTTTTGCCGGCATTTTTTGCTACGCTAGCTCGAATACTTCCATCTGCTGCCTGTTTTATTGCATCTGAACCTGCACCGGCCTTAACAGTGCTCGCCGCGCCGCCGGATACGATGCCGCTGGCACCGCCGCCGCCAAATACATTTTTGGCTCCATCCCAGACCAATTTAAGCCCATTCACTGCCCCTTGTCCTAACATGCCAGCAGTTTCTACAAAGTCACCTACTTTTTCTGCTTTATTGCGAAACTTTCCTAACATAGTTGAAGACTTACTTACCTGTTTAGTTTCAGGAGCAGCAGCTGTGTTTTGACGGGGTGGTAATCCCTTATTTTTACCATCCTTTTTATCTTTATTTGCTATAACAGTTTTTTTCTCGGCGGACTTATTCCCGGTGATTATAGTTCCAGCGGGCTTTCCAGTGCCTTTAGTTTCAGCGGCCTTATTTTCAGCAGTTTTACTCCCGAAAGCTCCCCGCATGTCTTTGTATTTACCTTTCAACTGAGCTCCGCCTCGCACAGCTCCCCCCCACATGGCTGCTTTGACAAAAAAATTCAGAGCAGTATCCCATCCAGATTTTTCTCCACCACCGCCACCTCCAAATTCAAGCGATCCAAGCGTACTCGTAAGCTGATTCAACGCCCCGGTATTCGTCTCCAGCGCCTGTATCAACGGAGAAAAACCAAGCCCTGCCGCCCGCAAATCCACCTGAACGCTCGCTTCGATCTGCTTCTGCACGCTCAGGTTTAGATTCGTATCAACCTGTTTCTGCACATTCAGCTTCACATTTGCCGAGGCTTGGATGACTTGCGATTTCACCCGCTGCATTTTGGCCAGCAGGTTGTCCAGCCCCTTCGAGGCGCTGTCCTTCAGCACGATTTCAGGCGCCATGCGGGTACGTCCGATTCGCATGACGCGGCCCTGGATCCGCTCAAAATAACGCTCCATCGCCCGCAGCTCGCGGTTGGCCTTGATCACGTTTTTCGGATCGATGACCAGATTCATGCGGTAGTTCATGGCTTCAGCCATTTCGTTTCACCTCCTGTTCACTTCACACTCTGACCGGCCATGCCCTCGATCTCCTCCTGGGAGAAAGCGACCAGCAGCAGGCGCTCGCCTCGCGGGAGCCGCCAAAAATCTCCGGGACGAAGGTGATGCCGGACCCATAGATGATACAGCATCGTCGTCATTCCCCCGGAGCCGATCAGTTTTTTAGGTCAGCGATCTCGACCCCGAAGCCGGACAGCTCCAGCACTTTATCGCCTACGGCATCCAGCTCTCCGGCGAGCAGCATGCGGCGGACCGCCTGTTCTCCGCCCGACAGCTTCAAGCGGCTCGTAATCCGGGGATCGCCCCAGCCGCTCAGCGTCAAGCCCTTCACCGACAGACTGCTCGTCGCTTCGGAGATGAGCAGCGCATTAAAGGTTTCGGTATCCACCTTTTCATCCACCGCGCCCTTCACCGTCCGGCGAACCGTGCAGCGCTCGCGGATGCTGTCCACCTTGCTTGAAGTCAAGCCCTGCAGCACCATCTGCATATCCAGCCGCTTAATGCGCACCGTTTCCTCAGGAAGCTTCTCTGCCGCCTCGAACAGACTGTCCAAAATTTGCTCTTCGCTCATGTTCTCATGTAAGCTCATGCGTATATCTCTCCTTTACTTATAAAATAGTAGCCCCCAACTCAGCGGGCGACGCTCGCCCGAATCAGGCATTCCTTACCGGGCAAACCCATGCTTTCCGCCGCACTTGACCTTGATAATAAGAAACCTATTAATCCCCCTGAATCGGATCCAACAGCTCGTACCCCTCAAAGGTAAACGAGGTTTCCTCCTGCACTTCCTCGCCGGCCGTCCAGTTGGCCAGCTGGATTTTGTCCGGCATGCAGCGGATCAGGCGAACGCGCTCATGGCCGTAGGATTCGGGATCGTCCAGCTTGGAGATGATATCGAATTTGGTGAAGCCGCGGGAGATCATATCGGAAGTAACCTTGTACCCGCTCATTGTGCCGGTTCCTTTTTTGCTGCCGTTTTTGTGCACCGTCCAGTCGTTGCCGACCAGCTTCAGCTCGCGCTTCTCCAATTCCACGCTGGCTTCCAGCTTGTTAATGTGCGTCTGCCAAACCCCGTCGATATATGCCTGGCCGTATGTCCCCATAATGACTCTTGAAGCATCCAACATGTTAAGTTCCTCCTCGATTTCGATAAGTTTATAAGAAAAACGTTTATGGACATGCATCCATAGAAGACAGACCGGTTCTCATCTTAAATAACCTGATGAACGTTCTCGTTATTGCACGTTCTCGTTATTGCACGTAAAACGTGCCGAACAGCTGCTCCATCACGTCGGTCAGCTTCACGTTCCACTGCAGGAAGACCTGGTCCGGCTCCGGCGTGTTCACGGCGGAATCGCCATAGTAGGCCGGATCGAGAATGACGTCATAACCGTCCGGCTCGATGACATTGCTGAGCGACAACGAAGCGAGATATTCCTTCACGGCGCCGATCAGCGCGAGTCGGCCTTCCTCGGTGTTGTTCACCTTGCCGATGTAGGTCTGTTCCGCGGCCAGCTGCAAATCCGCATGGATCGCATCCATCACGCGGATGGAACGGATTTTTTTCCAGGCATTGTTTTGGCCTTCCGCCGGATTCACCAGCGTGTTGATGCCGCGCAGCGCCTTGACCTGACGACCGTCGTAGAACAGGACGAATACGCCATTGCGTACGGCCTGCTCCTGCTCGGAGCGCGTCCAGCGGCGTGTCACGTCCTCGAATGGCGTTACCGCGTATGTAGCGGATTGGTTCAAGCGCTGACCGGCAATAAGTCCGGCTACGTAAGCAGCCGTCTGCGCGGAACTGTAGTTCACGCCGGAGAGACGTACGCCCGTACCCACATTGATGATCCCTTCATGGTTCAATGCAAGCGACCGGTCTGCGGCCAGCTTGGCTGCATCCTTGGAGATATCGTCCGCCTCGCTTCCGCCGAATACGGCCATCACGCCGCGTCCTTCTTGACGGAGACGCTTTACCCAGGCCGCAAAGCTCTGCAGCAGAGCCATATCCGCAGCGTAATCCAGGGCGAGTACGTTAAATTCCTGGCCTTCGACTGCATCCAACATCTCGACATAATCCGCATTCGTCAGACCCCCGTTGCCGCTCTTGCCTCCGGACAGCGCGGCTCCGTTCACGTCAGCGAGAACGCCGGACGTGTCCAGTGCGATTGCCGTCACCCAGAGGTTCTCGGCATCTTCGTTGATCTGCGCCGCCATCGACGCGGCGGATCCGTCCGGGCTGGAATAGGTGCCAAGCAGCTTGGCGCCTTCATAGAGGCGAAGCTCGCGTGCGGCCGGGTCGATCAGCGACGGCTGCACCGTTACGGAGAAGCCGTTGCCGCGGCTGCCCGGGTATTTGGCCTCAAGCTTCAGCACGTCGGAAGGTGCAGCTTCCGCATTTTGAAGCGTCACGCTAGCCGCTGCCGCCGTGTTGTCCGCCAAACGATAGGCCAGCAGCTTTTTCGGACCGCCGAGCAAGGCCAGATAAAGCGTCTCGTAAGCGGTAGCGCCATCCTGGCTATCCGCGGAATACAGCTCGGAAATCGCGAACTCGCTTCCGATCTCCACGAACTCCCGCACCGGTCCCCAATTGGCTTTGACCGGCACGACGACCGTACCGCGACTGCCGCCCTGAACAGCCGACGCGGCTGCCGCCTTGAAATTCATATACAAACCCGGCAGTACCGGTTTATTCGTGCTTTCCCATGTTCCACCTGCCATGATTAGACCACCTTCGCTTTCATGAATTGTTGGATTCTTTCTTTGACCTCGGTTACCGTGAACTGCTCTCTATCTGCCCCATACATGGCACCCGCGAGCACTTCCGCCCGAACCTGGAACAGTTCATGGGCGTGTGCTTCAAGTTCCGCCAAGGCATATCGGGGAGCGCTGCTCCCGGGAGCTTCGGATTTGAGTGTTTTTTTCACAGCCATACTGGCCACCTCACTTTAAGATAGGATGAATGTTAACGCGCCTGATCAAGGCGGCTTCCTCCGGCGAACGGTTCTTCCGCTGGGCCAGGGTCAGCTTAAGCTGACCGTCCAGAATGGGATCGGCCTGCATATCGGAGGAAATTTCCGCAACGGATAAATAACGGCGTTCCTGTAAGTCCAGAACCAGCTGGACCTGGGTGCCAAGCTCCTCCACCAGCCTTGCAGCCGTGAGCTGCTCGTCCGCGGAATCCAGGGAGGCGATATGCCCGATAAAGGTTTTGCGGACCTCGAACATCGAAGCTCCCGCCATTCGGGTCTCGCAGCCGGTCATCCGCCATAATACGGCGTGATCCTCCCGCCCCGCAGGCCATGCCGTATGGTAGATGCGCCAAGGACCACCCAGCATATCTCCTGTCCAGGCTGTCAGCGTATTCAGCCATTCATCCGGCTGTCCGGCGGAGCCTGTCCCGGATGCCTGCGGCATATAGATCCCGAATCGCAAGACCCGGATCATGTTGCCTGAAACAGGATCAAGCTTGTCGGCCTCCGGAACACCCAAATAATGAAGCTTGAATGCATTGCCGTCGGCTCCGGAAACCCGCTTGCGATGAAGTCCCTGAATGAGTAAATCCGCCCATCGATCCAATTGCGGCAGATCGGAACGATCCCCATGCAGCTTCAATCGCACCACCTGCCGGTACCCGGCCCATGAAGATTTCCAGACGTCCTCGCCGAGCGTGATCACGGCATACAGCGGTTCGCTTACCCCGTCCGGCGGATGCACGTCATATACATGGCCGTCAAGCTCCGGAATGAGGAATGCAACGGCCTGTTTGACCGCCCCTCTCATTCCGCGGTTTGCCGGACGCTCTCCGGTCGGCCATAGGACAGCCAGCTGCTCGCGACGATCACATGCTTGTGCAATATGACCTCCTCCTTTCTTTTCGTATAAAGAATCGGAAATGAGACGCTCCAGGCATCAACCGCAGCAAAAAACCGGTCCTTCTCAAGGCCGGCTCACATCGACTGTGTGTGTTCGGTGCGCTCTGTTTAACTTCATTTCCGATAATACAATCTTACACCCCTAAATCGGATGCGCTGACGCCTTATGGGACGGTTCATGCTGAACTTTAAGCGGAATGTCGGCGGAAAATAGAACGAACTTATGTTCGTATTTATAGTTGATTTCCCAGTCTTAACTTGTTTTTTCCGTGAAATGCTGCCTTCTATATTAGAAATAAAAAACCGGAGGACCTCCATTCTGGGGTCCTCCGGTTTTGTTCGATGTGATGATCCATGCTCGCGCTTGTCAGCTCATTTTGCTCTTGGCGGCTTTCTCCAATTCCTGCAGCTTCAGCAGTCCTCTGTCCGCCAAGGCCAAGGCCAATTTATAAAAAGCCCGGGTGCGGATCTTCGTGTACGTGTCCTTGCTGACCGGCGGCTCGAGGATATGGTTGTACACTTTGTAATCGAATACGTCGTCCTGTTTCATGTACCGTTCCCGAATCAGGGTCTGCTCCCGCTCGCCAAGCCGTTCCACGATCGATTCGATCGTTTCGCAATACTGCTTCCTGGCAGCCGGCATATCTACATTATATATGGCAACCGCTGCCGTCGGGTCCGAGGTGACGTTGGTCGGTCCGTGGAACCGCTCCGTGTAGGATGCGGTCAAGCTCATCTCCCTGACTTCGAATGTAATGGTTTTATAGATGCGATATTTTTCGAATATCGCTTCAACGGCGCTTTGGGTCTTTCTGCGATCCAATTCCGGTAACAATGGATTCATTCGGAAACACTCCCCTTTTATTGTCATGGTCAAGCTTACAATTTGCCATTTGGCAGAAGCCGGTTCTTCATCTCTTGTTCGCATATTGTTCGTGTTTTTCATTAATATACCACTATTTGGAGACCGGCGTAAACCTTCAGATGGACGAACTATATAGAGGAATATGGGACATCCCTCTCATTTCCTTGCCTTTTGGCAATAATCCTCTCTTTTATTTTACCTGTTGGCAAAGGATGGGAATGCGTTTATACTATAAGTAGATGTTTCAGATGGACTATGGTGAGGAGTGGCCGGAACGTGGAACGCATATTTGGATCGTACTTGAAAGAAATGAGGGAGAACAAAGGCTGGAGCATCAATCAGCTGGCCCAGGCCGCCGACATCAGCGGATCGCAGATCTCGCGGATCGAGAATGGGCTGCGGGGCATACCCAAGCCGCAAACGCTGCGCAAAATGGCGGAGCCGCTCGAGGTTCCCTATGAAGAGCTGATGAACAAAGCAGGTTATCTGCAGCAGGATGCCGCCAAGCACGAAGAGATACCGGCTCCAGCTTGGTCAACTTCCAGGGATAAACGGGATTTCAAGAAAATGCTCGAGGATGACGGCGAGCTCATGTTTGACGGGGTCCCTCTGAGCGGAGAGGACAAGCAGCGCATCAAGGACGTCTTGACCGGACTGTTCTGGGAAGCCAAGCAGATGAACAAACGCAAGAAATAAATCCACATGCATAAGGAGATACATAACGATTCTTACGATTCAACCAAAACCAATATTGCAGGTGAACTGCCATGGATGATCAATTACAACCTTTAATCCGTCAGCTGATCAAAAAACATCACACCAACTGCCCCTTTGAAATAGCGGCTTCCTTGGGCATACATATTCGGTTCGCGGATTTAGGCCAGACGACCAAAGGACTGTATTTCCGTAAACTAAGACGGAGATTCATCGTCATCCACAATCAGCTGCCGCCGCCGTGGCAGCGCTTCGTATGCGCGCATGAGCTGGGGCATGACCGTCTTCATAAGGGAATCAGCCGTTTTTTTCTGGAGGAGCATTCTTATTTCAGCCCAGGCAAACTGGAGCGGCAAGCGAACCGCTTTGCCATTGCCCTGTTGACCGCGGGTCTCGCGCCCGGACCGGGAGAGTCCCTGCACGAATTCTATCTGAGAGCCGGCATTCCGCAAGAAATGCTATATTTTTTTAGATTTTAAACGAACATATGTTCCTTAATAGCGTTCATTCAACCACCGATGGGCAAAAAAGAACCCCCCTTTGGCTTGTCGCCAAAAGCGGGCTGCTGGGGAAGCCAATGCTTCCATTGGATAAGAAATTATCCGTGAGGAAGGCAGAGAGACTTCATCTATTATCCGGTTCGTTTAACTGCGCTCAGAACGGTTCAAAGATGGCAACCTGCCGCTTGCCAATCTTCAGATGCTGAATTCTTTTAAACCGGTCATGCTTTAATTTCTGGCCTTTGTCGGATATGACGGCAACCACCGAACGGGCCGGATCCAGGATCGCATGAATGCCGTTAAAAAAATCCTCCACCGGCGCCTGGCTTCCGCCGCTCCAGCTAACCATGTCCCCGTAAGGAAGATCGGTCATGACGATCTGGGTCCCCTTGCAGGAGGCCAGGCTTTCCTCCGGTTGGGGCTGGGTAATATCGGCTTGAAAACAAACCGTTTCTTCCACACGGGACATTCTTATCAGCTCCCCTAGTCGGTCAGCGCTTTCCAGCGCATCCTGGTGGGATGGCTTATGATAGAGCGCGAGCAGCTCTTTCAGCTGTTCGGTGCGTTGTTCCAGCCCCTCATTACGGAGCAGCGACAGGTTCTTCCCGGCGATGCCGAGCACCTCCGAGTTAATGTCCGAGCCGATCACGCGGCGAATGCGCCGCCCGTGCAGCAGGCCCACCACCGTCAACAGATACGCCCCGCCGCAGCAGGGATCGTATAAGGTATATGGCCCCAGTACGCCTTTTTCCTCTAATATATGAAAGCACCGCTGGGCAATCTCGCTGGCCAGCCTGACGGGAAACGACGTCGTTCCCTGCGCATTATACAGTACCCGGCCGCTCGCGAAATCCTCGTAGCTGCGCTGGGCTGATTCATAGATATATTCCATTCGAATGATTCCTTCCATCCGGCTAAAGCCTGAGTAGTTTCCAATGATTCCTCATACAGATTAACATCCGTTGGCCCATATCTCAAAATCCGGTTGCAACTCCCTGCTCACAGTTTCAACGAACGGTTTACCTTTCTCTTCGATATGACCGAAGGACGGTTGGGCACGCGTAAAACCGCAATGATGTCGCGGTGGAAGCATGATCACAGCTAACAGAAGCTTCACAACCTCTCTCGATCCGACCATAAAAAGCCCCTGAACGCAGGGCTTGTATGCTATAATTTGGGAAGTACAATATATCGGCTAATAAGGGCGGTCGGCTAATCTCCCCGGGATGGGAGGTGATGCCATGGAAGTATACCAAACATTGACGCTAATGATCTCGTTCGCGACGCTGGTGGTGTTAATACTTTCGTTCCATAAGAAAAACCGTCTATCGACGTACATTCACAGAAGACAGACCGCGTTTAGAGGACGTTTTTCTTGCGATTATCCAATGAGTTCAGCTTCGCTGAAAACTTATAAATTCTATAATCTTAAAAAGAAATAGACCGCCCTTGGTCAGGATCACGGTCTATTTCTGATCGGATTTCCTATAGTAAGGCCGCTCTTATAGCGGTACGTTGTACGCCGGGATCGTGTTCGCGCACGGTCCCTTTTACATTCTATACACATCATAACGGAGTTTATTCACAAATGCCAAGCCTGGATTGAATAATCGCGCGAATGATCGGCTCCTGCCGCCTCTACTTATCCAGATGGGACATATAATCAAACGCCGTCGTGCCGTACACGTTCTTGAAATGCCGGTTCAAATGGGCAAGATCCGTGAAGCCGCATTGGGTCACGGCTTGATATACATCCCGGCTGTCCTCGATCAGGTGCTTGGCGCGCTCCACTTTGCAGTTCAAATAATACTGATAGGGCGACAGCCCCGTATTCGCTTTGAAGGTTCGGATGAACTGATACTTCGACATCCCGAACTCCCCGCTCAATTCGTCCAGACGGAGGACATGCTCCAGATGATCGTGCATCATGTCTTTCGCCTTCCGCGTAAATACGCTGTCCTTCCGGCTGTCCGGGTTCAGAATATCCTCGTTAAAATGCCCCGCCAGGCCCAGCAGCAGCTCGCTGCTCCTGGCCTCCGGCTGACCCGTGAAGATCGACCTCGTCACATCCAGAATGCTCTGCCGCAGTCCCGCATGATATACGATCGGAGATTGGAACCGCGCGATATCCTTTTTCTGAGTCAATTCCAGAAAGAGCTCCGGATGAATATAGATCATCACGTAGTCGATGCCCGTTCGTTCCTGGGACCAGCCATCATGATTCTGCTCCGGATGGAACAGCATGACCCCGCTTTGGTAAGAAGCCTGCTGGCTGCCGTCAAGGACGTACTTCTGTATGCCGCGCAGCGTGACACCGAGGGCGTACTCCTCGTGGTAATGCTTCTTGTATTTGAAATCCGTCAGGCTCGCGGACAATGCGGTGATGCCCACCGCTTTTTTGTAAATAAACTGCTCCATCTTCCTTCACCCCTTTATGAGCTCCGGTATGCCGGATACGACGATGGCCGAATACAGCAGAAACAAAGCCAGGATCGTGTTGGTCGTCCTCCGATATTTTTGCATAATTCCTTGAAAAAGGCTACCGCACACGGCCCAGGTCATATACGCGGACAGCCCGATTAACGATACAGCGACCACAAACGCCGAAACGACAGGGCCTGCCGTATAATACGGCATCACGTAGCTGGGAATGACCGTCAGCGTGAACATTACCACCTTCGGATTGAGAAACTGCATCAGAAATCCGGACGTAAAAGAAGCCGTTTGGTTAACGCCGGACTTGGATACGTCCATATTATACACTTGATACGCAAGATACAGCATGAACAGGCAGCCGGCTACCCGCATGATCGGCAGAATGATCGGCATGCCGGAGGACAGCAGCTGGCCTAATACGACCGAAGCGGCGATTAATAAGAAAAAAGCGATGGAGGCACCGGCGATGTAGCGCAAGGTCTTCTTCATGCCGGAGTTCTGGACCGAAGACAGAATGACGATATTGGACGGTCCCGGCGAGAAAGCCACGATAAAACAGTAAATAAAAAACGAAGACAGGTTCATGATGATAGCTCCTAACAAAGGAATTTCCTTTGTCATTATAGAGCCGGACGCGAAGCGGGGCATAGTACATTATTGCAGCAGAACAAGAGCCGTAACGAGTACGGCCCTTAAGCGAAAATCATTCATGAGACCGTCCTTAATGACCGGACTGGTGCGTCTTCGGTTGCTCATGCGCATGCGCGCTGCCGGATAAATTGAGCAGCACGACCCCTGCGATGATCAGCAGAATCGAGAATACCTTGAGCCCGTTGATCTGCTCCGCAAAGAACATGTAACCGATCAGCGTAATGATCATGATGCCGAGTCCCGACCAGATCGCGTAAGCCACGGATATTTCAATCTGCTTCAGGCTCAATGTCAGGAAGCTCAAGCTGCAAATATAGAACACGACCAGCAGCACGCTTGGCAGCGGTTTGCTGAATCCTTCCGACAGCTTCATGTTCAGCGTGCCCGCCACCTCGAACAGAATAGCCAAACTTAGATAGATCCAATGCATAATTTCAAGACTCCTTCCGTTTCTCAGCGGCAATGCCGAACAATAAAATATCCATGACGGACTGCAGCAGCTCCCCCAGCGGCAGTTGATGCTTCACCGTCGCCCTCAAATCGTAAATCTGATGGAGCGACCCGAGGTACAGGTCGATGAACAGCGGCATATGAATCCGCTTGATGCTGCCCTCGGCCATGCCCTGCTCCATCAGCTCCGTGACAATGCCCCATTCTTCCCGGAAAAAGGTGTCCAGCTTCTCCCACTGCGGATAATGCGACCGCTTCAGATCCGGCAGCATCCCCAAATCCATCTTCTCCATCTCCTGAGGCAGACAGATCAGGATCTGATGGATTTTCTCCAGAACGGTAAGCGTCTCGTCCGCCGCAATTTCGCGTTCGCGCTGCTGGATGTGACGAATCATCCCGTCAATGATATGCTCAACGATTTCTTCCTTGGATGAAAAATGCTCATATATCGTCCGTTTGCTGATCGCAAGGCCGCGGGCCAGATCACTGACCGTAAACGTAAACCCCTGCCGCTGAATCAAGCGGATCGTTTCGTTCAATATTCGCTCGCGCAAGTGGCCAAACCCTCCTTCTGGTACTGTAAATACTCTATTGGTACCATTAGTATTATAACGCCTCAATCAGCATAAAATCCAGACATGATTTTTAAATTAACAGGATAGAGTACACCTTACATGCACTAGAATCGCAGGAGGATACATATGGAAAACCTTCAAAGACCATGCTTTATCGGAAGCTGGATCACATAGAACGGACGTTTTATCTTGCGAGGCAAGCAAGCCAGACCCTCTGGAGTTATCAACAAAAAAGAGCCTGCTTACAAGCCGTAAGCAGGTTCTTGTCCGGAGAACAACGGTTTAATCAAACCGCACGTCGCCAATGCCGAACCAAGGAAAATATCCGGCCGCAATATAGGCGCAGCAGGCGGCGGCTGCCAGTAAACCGACGACCAGAAGATCGTAGCGGGAATATCGTGACGGGTAATAATACGTTCGGGCCTTCGCCCGGTCCCCGTCAAATTGCTTCGCCTCCATCGCCGCAGCCACCCGATGTGCCCGGCGAATGCTTTGCGCCAGCAGCGGCACCACATACATGCCTGCACGGTTCACCATGCCGCGAACTCCCCGAATCGGGCGGACTCCCCGTACCTTCAAAGCCTGGCGGCGGATCACATATTCCTCCCAGACCATGGGCAGCAGCCGGATCGAGGCCATGAAGCTGTACGCATACTTCGGTGCCAGCCTCAGCTTCTGCATCAGGCTGTAGAACAAATCCACCGAGGACGTTGTCGTGACAAGCAGCAGCCCCTCCGATGCAAAGGCAATCCCCTTAAAGCCCAGATGCAGCCCCCGATAGAAGCTTTCTTCCGATACCCGGAACAATCCCCATTCCCACCAGATCGTCTCCCCCTTACCGAACAGCATCATGGAAGAGGCGGACGATATGAAGGCAAGCAGGAACGGAATGAAAAACAGCAGCATCTTCCACGGCTTCACCCCGCTGAGCAGCACGAGGCAAATCATAAAGACAAAGGCCTGATACATGACAAAATCAAGATCATGGGTCAGCACCGTCATAAAAAACAGCGCACAGATCAGTCCCAGCTTCACCACCGGATTCGCCCGGTGCAGCCAAGTGATCCGCACAGGATTCCATATATTCATGCGTTCACCCCCGTATGGAGATAACCGGACGCAGCCAGCGTATCTCGCGACGCATCGGCGCGATTCGCTCCGTCCGTCTCCCGTCCGGATTCCGTCCCGCTACACCAGCGCGGGGAAGGCAAACTTGACGTCAACCGCCCCTCTCGAATCTCCCAGATGTGCGTGGCCGCCCGCTGCGCGATCTCCATTTCATGGGTCACCATGAGAATGGCGGTTCCGGCGCGGCGCAGCCGTTCGCACATCTCCAGAATCGCGAACGTGTTCCGCGCATCCTGTCCGAAGGTCGGTTCATCCAGGAGCAGGACGGCCGGCTGCCTTGCCATGGCCGTGGCAACGCTCAGCCGGCGCTTCTGGCCTGTCGAGAGCTGGTACGGGTGCCTGTTATCCATGCCGTCCAGCCCAAAGCGTTCCAGGCAGCGGTCGGCCCGTGCCTTCGCTTCATCCGGCGGCATATGGTCCACCAGCAGCGAGTACATCACCTCATCGCCAATCCGTTCCGTCAGAAACTGAAGCTCCGGATTCTGAAACACGAATCCGATTTGGTGCAGCTGCCGCTCTCTCTTCTTCCGCACTTTCCTGCGCTTGCCCTGGATAACCTCCTCCCCGCAAAGCACATAGGTCCCTTCGGCGCGCAGGAGCCCCATCAAACTGAGCAGCAGCGAGCTTTTGCCTGCGCCGTTCGGCCCGATCACCGCAATGAAATCTCCGGGGTATACCTCAGCCGAAGGAAGAGAGACGACCGGTTTCTCCCATCGCAGTCCCCGGAAATCATCTAACCGAATGACAGGCTCCCCGAGTTGGGGGTACGATGAGTCTGCCTCATGCATGAAACTTCCCAGCTCATCGCCTGGCGCGTCTACCGGAGCAAACAGCTCCCGTCCTGCCCGAGACTCCGCATAATCCTCCCATACGTCGGGATACCAGATGCCATACGCCTGAAGCTCGCGCGCATACTCGGCGAATATCGCTGCCGGCGGACCATCGCCCAGAATGGCGCCATCCGGGGTGAACAGCACCACGCGGTCCACGTATTGGGCCATTTCTTCAATCCGGTGCTCCACGATAATCAGCGTACGCCCTTCCGATACGGCCTTCACCGCAGACCAGATTTGCTCCCTGCCTTCCGGGTCGAGCAGCGCGGACGGCTCATCAAGGAACAGCACCTCCGGCTCCAGCAGAAGGGCTGAAGCCAGCGCAAGCCTCTGCTTCATCCCCTGCGACAGATGACTGATCGGCATATGCAGCTCCTGAAGGTCAAGCCCAACCTCATGCAGGACGGCTTGCATCCGCTCCTTCATCTCGTCGCGGGGAACGCTGAGGTTCTCCAGCACGAAGGCCAGCTCTTCATCCACGTATGGCATGCAGAACTGGGTATCCGGATCTTGGAATACATATCCCCAAGAGCGAGGCACCAGCTGGGCTTCGCATTTCATCGGCACCTCCGTGGCGCGGGGAATCATTCCGCTAAGCACCTGAAGCAGCGTGGATTTGCCGCAGCCGCTCGGACCGAGCAGCAGCACCTTTTCCCCGCGGGCAGCCGAGAAGGACAAGTCCTTAAACATCAAACGCTCCTCGCCCGGATACTTCAGGCGCAGTCCCTCCACATGCACGGCCTGCTCCGTACCCGCCTCGGCGGTTGAAGACGAAACCCAGCGGGCGGCGGTTTTAGACATGGCGCGGATCATCCAGTGCTTCATAATCCTTCTTGGACGCAGGGCGCAGCAGCGATGTAACGCCTGTACGATCCAACGCTTTGGCCAGCAGCAGCATGAGCAAGCCGGCGATGACGGCGCCGCTGAGAACCCGCATGCCATACTTGGCGAGGAACATCCAGGTCTGCAGATCATCGGTATAGCTGTAATAGAAGTCCATCACCATCGAGCCGACCGCCGCGCCGGCACCGGCAATCGCCACCGTCCACGCCGAGGTGCTCCGGTAACGGAACGCCGCGAATACCAATTCCGCGCCCAGCCCCTGAATGAGCCCGTACAGCAGCAGCGTCAGTCCCCAGCCGCTCCCGAACAGCACTTCCACGTGAGCCGCCGCCACCTCCGCGATGATGGCCACTCCCGGCTTGCGGATCAGCAGGTAAGCGAGCGTGGCCGCTGCGAACCACATGCCGTATAACAGTTCATCCGCTTCGAAGAACAGCGGTTTCAGCAGATTGTAAACCGATCCCCAGAAGTGATAAATGACGCCGAGCACCAGCGATACCAGCACCGTCACCAAAATATCGCTCAAACGCAGCCCTTTTCTAGGCTGTACCCCCAATTTTTCCTGCACTGACGTTCCCATAACAACACATTCCCCTCTCCACCGCTATTTTTGTATAAACACAACAAAAAACCGTCTGGAAAAACGCGCAGACGGAAAAATAGGCCCTATGTAGGCAGGGTCGGATATTCTCTACGCTGGCATTACCCAGTTCAGATTAACGGTCAACAGCGGATAGCAGCTGCAATCTCAGCCTGATTCACTCAAGCCCCCGTATTCCCTATTCGGTTTCATGTTAATCTTAAAATACACATTCGTTCCCCAATTAGCAAGAACCTTTTTTCAAAAATGGCTATTTATTGATTTCCGGCTCATTCTATGTCAATATCAGAGTGATTGGCTTTTCCACCCAACGTTTTATTGCCGACACCTATGCACAAAGGAGAATGACATGGCTAAACAATTGCTGCGTCTGATGACCGAGCTGTCCTCCCGCAAGTGGCTGTCCCGCATCATGGGGCATTGTTCCCACAGCCGGCTGAGCCGTCATCTAATACCTGCATTTATACGAATCTACCAAATCCCGGCGCATGAAGCGGAGAAGGAGATCCACGAATACCGTTCGCTGAACGAATTCTTTTCCCGCCGGTTAAAAATAGGCCTCCGTGCCATAGACGACACCGCCGATGCCATGATAAGCCCCGTCGATGCCACGATTTCGGCGATGTGTACCGTCAACGCCGGCACCATCCTCAGCGTCAAGGGACAGGATTATACCCTGAGCGAGCTGCTCGCCAAGTCACCGAGAATGGAGAATTATATCAACGGTTATGCATTCGTATTGTATTTAAGCCCGACCGACTATCATCGCATACATTCCCCGGTAACCGGCATTCAAGCGGAAAGCGAGCATTTGAAGGGCCGGGTATACCCCGTGAACGATTTTGCGATGACCCATATCCGGAACGTGCTCAGCCGCAACGAGCGCCTCATTACCTATATTGCCCATGAATTCGGCGAAGTTGCGGTCGTGAAGGTCGGAGCCATGAACGTAAGCAGCATCCGTTATGCCGACGAGAGCGTGAAGAAATACGACATCGGCGACGAACTTGCGTACTTTGAATTCGGCTCTACCGTCGTTCTCTTGACAGAGAACGGCACGTTTACTCCGCGCGGCGACTTGGAACCGGGCTCCAAGGTGAAGATGGGAGAACTGCTCGGTTTGCTGCACCCTTCCACAGCCCGAAAAGGGTAATTCCTTTCTCCTTCCAAGCATACGCTATAAGCTAAGTCCACGAAACATGCGACGGATGAAGGAGGATTACCGCCTGCTCAGCAGCCGGTAAATGATCCGCTGAAACAGCCGATCCGGCAGCAGTCCCTTGATCCGAGCGGTCAGCCGCGTGCCTCGGGGCAGCGTATAGCGGAACCTCGGTTTGGTCATGGACGATATGCTTGCCACAAGAAGGGCTACCTCCTGCGGATCCCCGCTTTCCCTGGCCGTCCGCTCGGAATAATCCAGCACGCCCTTCAGCAGATCGCTGTAGGGTGATCCTTCCTTGACCGCCAGCCCCCCAAAACTCTTATTCCAGATCGGCGTGCCGTAGGCACCGGGCTGGACCAGCACGACATCGATGCCAAAGGGCATCAACTCCATGGACAGGCTCTCGCCGAACCCCTCCAATGCAAATTTGGACGCGGCATAGGGACCATAACCCGGAAAGCCGACCCTGCCGCTAATGCTGCTCATGAGAATGATTTTGGACCGTCCGGTCTTGCGCAGCAGCGGGAGCATATGCTGCGTCACCGATACGGTCCCGAAGAAATTCGTCTCCATCTGCTTTCGCCAGCCCTCCAGCGGCACTTCCTCCACCATGCCGCCCACCGCCTCGCCGGCGTTGTTCACCAGCACGTCCAAGCGGCCGAACTTCTGCTCCAGCGCCGAAGCAGCAGCCTTGACCTGCTCCTCGGCACATATATCCAGTTGGAAGATGTGAATACGATCGGTAACATCTGCTTGTTCAGCCTGAGTCAACAGCTCTGCTGCCGCTTCAGGTCTGCGAAGACCTGCGGCCACGTCATAACCTGCTTTTGCCAGCTCCAGACTGATCAGCAATCCGAACCCGCTCGACGCGCCCGTGACCAGCGCAACCTTCCTTGCCCCCGCCGTTACCACCGGATCACCGCCGGCTCCGCCAATGCCGTTATTCCTCTCACATGCCAACATCCTTCCTTTATCCAAAATGCCTAATCCCTTACTTTTTCGAGCTCTGCTCTTAAGCGTTTTATGTATATTTCCAATATAACAAATTTTTGCAATGTCAACAGAGTCTATCGCAGCTGCATCCCTTTACAACGTAATCAGACAAACTCCCTGTCCGTATAGGCACCCACTAAATAGCCCCACAAAGCGGATACTTTGCGGGGACTCCAAAACATATCAAAAAAAGGGAGCTTGTCAGCTCCCTTTTGCGTGTTTCCATCGAAATGCGTATATGATAACGGGATTCAACGACACCCGTATGTAGGCTAAGGTTCCTTTAAAACCAAACGTCCTGATGATTCGGATTCGTCGTCTTCATGCGGCGCAAGCGATTTCTGAAAATACCGCACCCGCCACGACTGAAGAAACGTCCACGCACCCGTCTTCTTGGGCTCATTCCCCTCTCCCCCCTTCATAAGAAAAACGTCTATCGACGTACTTGCATAGAAGACAGACCGCATTTAGCGGAAGTTTTTCTTGCGATATCAGGAAGGCTCTTGCTTCGAATTTATACTTTCTGATATCTTAAAATGAAACTGTACGTCGTTTTTACCCTAAATCGCTAGCTATGAAACCCATAGGCCCCTTCCACCAAGCAGGTAAGTTATGGAGGGGCGGGGAATCACCGAATTTCGGATGGGCTCTTGCCCGTATACTGCTTGAATTGTCGGCTGAAGAAGAAAATATCCCGATAACCCAGCGCGTCGGCCACTTCCGTTACGTTCATCCCTTGATGCAGCAGTAGATGCTGCGCCCGCTCGATCCGCATCTGAATGATATAGGATTGCACCGGCGTGCCGATCAGCTCCTTGAACTTGATCGAGAAGTAGCGGGGAGACAACCCCGCTCTGGCCGCCAAATCCTCGACCCGATGGGGAACCCCCGGGTGCTGGCGGACGTAATTCGCGATTTCATGGATCGCCTCGGACAGCTGATTGCTCGCTTTTTTGACCACCGGCGCATCCAGATCCGAGCGCAGCAGATGAATCATCAGCTGCTTCAGAATGAGCTGGCCCTCTTCCAGTGAACCATAGGGCTTGTCCAGATACAAACGCACATAGCGTGCAAGCAAATATTCGAAATCCATCGTTTCCGTCAGCTTGCGATAAGATGCCGGAATCTCTTCGACCGGGTCGGTCACGTCAAAATGGATATATGTCAATACGAGCGGCTTCTGCGGATTGTGCGTCGCGCTCGTATGATCTCCGGGTCGGAACAGGAAGCAGCTTCCTTTTCCCACGGTAAAGGGCTCGTCATTAAGCTCGACCGTGCCTTCGCCGCTCCATACATAGAACAAATCGTAGTTCTGCATGGGCCTTTCGCGTTTTTGCCATTTCCAGCCCGGCTCGCAAACGATTTTGGCAAGCGCAGGCATGATTATAAACGAAGACGGCGATGCATTCAGCATCTCGTCATAACCCCCTCATCTCATTCAAAAATTGACCTCTTTCCCATCATACCCGTTTTTTATGTTTTTTGCATGTCCTGCCATGCCTGCGCCATCCGGGCAACCCCTTCTTCGATGCTGGATATGCCGAGATGCGAGAAGCCGAAGCAGGCGGCAGGCGGCCCGGGCGTACGATGATAGGCCGCCGCATCCCGAAACATGACGCCGCGCTTGCGGGCAGCCTCCTGGAACAGGGCATACTCTTCCTCGGAGCGCAGCCAGTTCGCGTAAACGTGCAGGCCGGCATCGCCGGGGTGAAGGCGAAACAAGCCCGAGGCATGGGTTTCCATCCCATGGCGAAGCGCCTCATACCGCGCGCCGTACAGCCGGGTCATTCTTCTGAGATGCCGCCCGTAACCTCCCCTTACAATAAAGCGGGCCAAGGCACGCTGCTCCAATACGGCTGGCGAGATCGGCTCATACAAAGCCTTGGCCTGAACGACCGCCTCAACCAGGCTCGGGGGAAGCACGGCATAACCGATGCGGAGGCCGGTGAACATCGTTTTGGAGAATGAACCGACAAAGATGACGCGTCCCTCATCGTCCAGCATTTTCAGAGGCTCGATCGGCTTGCCGCCCCAGCGGAATTCGCTGTCGTAATCATCCTCGATAATAAAGGCCTGGCGGCTTCGCGACCAATTCAGCAGCGCCCTTCTTCGCTCCAGCGGCAGCACCGCGCCCGTCGGGTATTGACGGCTGGGGCTTACGACAAGCAGGCCGGCGTCCCATTCGCACGGAATCAATCCGGCATCGTCGACAGGGGACGGCAGCGGAATCCCGCCGCTCAAGCTTATGCCCCGGTGGATTCCCTGATAACCCGGATCCTCCATCACCACGTGATCGCCGGGATCAACCAGCAGCTGAAACATCAGGACAAGCCCCTGCATGGAACCGCTGAAAACCACGATATGCTCGGGTTCCGCCTGTATGCCCCGCGTGAACCGAAGATGTCCGGCTATCGCCCGGCGCAGTTCGATATCCCCTTCCGGCGGCGCTCCGTTCTGCAGCTCGGCTCCCCCGCTTCCCCCTGCATAGGATAACGCGCTCCGCCACTCCGAATAAGGGAAATCCTCCATAGGCATCCTCGCATTCGCGAAAGAGATCGTACCCGGGGGAGGCTCCTTCAGCAGCAGCTGTGCCGAGACATAATCCCCGCTTTGGCTCATCAGGCGCTGCCCCCAAGCGGAGAGCGCCGGCGCCCGATCGGCCAATGGCGGCTGGTCTGCCGCGGCGGCTATTCCCTCGGCCACGTAAGTTCCGCTGCCCTGCCGGGATACGACGTAACCCTCGGCCATCAGCATGTCATAACACTGCGCGGCCGATCCCCTGGACACCCCGTAGAGCCTGGCCAGCTCACGGGTGGCGGGAAGCCTCGTGCCTTCCGGCAGCTTGCCGCTATGTATCGCGGCGCGAATCGCGTGGTACAGAGCCAAATATTTATATCGATATTGTTCCACATAGGTCTCGAACGGCAATCCAAGCTCCATGACGATGTCTCCTCTATTTTGGGATTACGATTAAATTGGACTATACAAATTACTCTAAATTGGCGCTTTTTTCTTGTCAATGAACATCGTATGCTGTTATTCAAAATGATAGGGGGAGCATGTAACCATGAGAAGAGACGAATTTGCGATGGAGGATCCCCAAGAGATCGAGGACTTCCTTCGCGGGATGAGCTTTGGTTTCCTTGGAACAGCCGATGAAGAGGGAATCCCGCGTGTAACGCCTTTGAATTTTGCCTATGTCAACGGAGCGTTCTATTTTCACGGCAGCCGGATGGGGGAGAAAATGGACCATCTCCGCCGGACGCCCGCCGTATGCTTCACCATAGCGGATGAGTATGCCCTCATCCCTTCCTATTTCTCCGACCCCGAGATGGCATGCCCGGCCACGGCCTATTTCAAAAGCGTTACCGCTATCGGCGAGGCCGTGATCGTGGACGATCTGGAGGAAAAAGCGCTTGCGATGGAGGAGCTGATGCAAAAGCTGCAGCCTGAAGGCGGATACCGCGCTATCGACGCGAACGACCGGGCTTACACCTCCAGGCTGAAAGGGGTAGCCGTCATCCGGCTGACTCCGCAGCGAATGAGCGCCAAGTTCAAGTTCGGCCAGAACCTGAAGCCCGATCGGCTCCAAGCCGTCGTCGAAGGCCTGGCATGCCGCGGCAAGAATCGGGACGAGGAGACGGCAGGACTGATTTGCAAGTATCATCCTGGACCGCGTTAAAGCGTTACATTTATCCGTGACGGTTCCTAGGGTAGGTGGTATAATGTTAGGCAATGAAATCGTAAAGGCAACTTGTCACCTGCTCTTACCTTAACCAAAAGTATTCGGAAGGAAGGAATCAGTTCATGAACCCATTGGTTGGTCAATTGAATGGAAAAATGCAAGCTGGCAATCCGCATGTGTACGACATGCTCTCCACACTCGGCAGGGAAATCTATTTCCCGAAGGAAGGCATCCTGAGCCAATCCGCGGAAGCGACGAACCATGCGAAAAAATATAACGCTACAATCGGCATTGCAACCGAGGGCGGAATCCCGATGCATCTGGGCGTCATCCAAGACAAACTCTCGGCTTACCAGCCGAAGGATCTGTACCCGTATGCCCCTCCGGCCGGCAAGCCGGAGCTTCGCTCCGTATGGCGGAACAAGATGATTCAGGAGAATCCTTCGCTTGAAGGCAAGAACTTCAGCAATCCGATCGTCACGAATGCGCTGACGCATGGACTTAGCATTGTAGCCGATTTGTTTGTGGATGAAGGGGATGCCGTCATTTATCCCGACAAAAACTGGGAAAATTACGAACTGACCTTCGGCATTCGCCGCCATGGCATTCATGTAACCTATCCTCTCTTCACGGACGATATGAAATTTAACGCCGACGGACTTCGTCAGGCTCTGCTGAGCCAGAAGGATAAAGGCAAAGCCGTCGTTCTGCTGAACTTCCCGAACAACCCGACGGGCTACACGCCTGGCGCGGAGGAAGGGGCGGCCATCGTGTCCGCGATCCAGGAAGCTGCCGAGGCCGGCATAAACGTTGTTGTCGTAACGGATGATGCGTATTTCGGCTTGTTCTTTGAAGATTCGCTGAAGGAATCGCTCTTCGGACGCCTGGCAGGCCTTCATCCTCGCGTGCTTCCCGTGAAAGTCGACGGTGCTACGAAGGAAGAATTCGTATGGGGATTCCGGGTCGGCTTCATTACGTATGCGGCTGAAGATAAAGACGTGCTGGACGCTCTGGAGCAGAAAACGCTAGGCATTATCCGCGCAACGATATCCAGTGCCTCCCACCCTTCGCAGACCTTTGTTCTGGAGGCGCTGAAATCGCCGGAATTCCAAGAGCAGAAGGAAGAGAAATTCGTCATCATGAAGGGCCGAGCCAACAAAGTGAAGTCCATCCTGGACAGCGGCAAATACGGCGATGTTTGGGAGTACTATCCGTTCAACTCCGGCTACTTCATGTGCCTTAAACTGAATACGGTAAACGCCGAGGAGCTCCGCTCCCATCTCATTCATGAGTATGGCGTAGGAACTATCGCCCTCGGCGAGCATGATCTCCGGATCGCCTTCTCTTGTATTGACGAAGAGTATTTGGAGGATCTGTTCGACCTGGTCTACAAAGGGATTCAGGATCTGCAGAAGGCCTGATGATCCATTGCATCCGAATATATCACCGTTTAGGTAAAATAAAGACCGGGGATTTCTCCCCGGTCTTTTTTTTTTCTTCTGCCATATCTAAACGCTCGCCCATACACATAGACCAATAGCTACATACAATACCGTGTACTATAAATCAACGAACTGAAAGGGGAATGAACATGGGTGCAGTTGAAGAAGTAAGACACGGTGGATATGGCGGATACGGCGGTGGATACGGAGTTGGAGCAATCCTGGTTCTCTTTATCCTGCTCGTTATCATCACTCGTTCTTTCTGGGTGTAATGACAACCAGTTGACAGCCTATACTAGAAATCGCAGGTAGCCTCACGACACACTGCGATTTCTACAGCCAACCCTAACCCATACGATAACCACCGATAGAAGGCCGGGACGCTAACGTCCCGGCCTCTTCCCGTTTTATTCTATTCGTCGTCATCGTCTTCGCGCCGGCTCTTTCGGGCAGCGGCGCTTCGGAACAGGAACACAACCGCGATGCCCGCAGCCATCGTACCGAGTATCCGCCCTGGCGCGCTAAGGATGCCCGGAACGAGCGGAAGCCACAGCAGGACGGCCCAGAACAGCTGTACCTGGAAGATCAGCTTGCCTTCATTGTCGCGGCGAGTTCCTTCCGGAAGCGGATAGACGTGCAGCCAGAACGATTCCGGATGCAGCTTGCGCAGCGCAGACAATTGGAGCCCGACAATCATCAGGCTGATCAGATATACAAGCGCCGATACCAGGCTGTCCCGGGTGGCCCATACGATAAAGGCTCCAAGGAGTCCGACACGGATCAGAATGCCCAGAATATCGCTGCGTGTCAGGCTCTTGATAAGAAGAAAGCGATAAGCACTCTCCTTCTTCCAGGCCAATCCTTTCCCCCATCCGGACAGCCATTTCCGCGCATGGACGCGCTGCTCCCGCTGAGGCACATTCACGAACCAGCTCAGCACCATCATAACCCGGCTTGCCTGCCGCTGCTCGACGGCAATTAATCGCTCCCAGGCGACCATGTGTTTGACGGGAACGGATAACGCGGCAACATACGTGAGGCCGAGCAGCGCCATGAACAGGAGGGCACGGCCCGTTGGATGCCATAGCCAGGCAGCCAGGCTCAGTGCCGGAACGATCCAGCGGAATACCCGATAGGCTGCTGCCGCGTTCCGTGACACCATAAGCTGCTCCTTCCAGCTGCCATAGCTGGACAGCAGCTTGAACACGGTCAGGACGGCAAACGTAGCCAGCAGCGTCTTTGGCGAAGCATCGCTGCGTATGTATAAAGGCCATAGAATGAGCAGCACCAATCCCAAGCCGATGATTTTATAAAAGACTCCGCTAAACCATGCTTTGCGGAAATATTCCTTCATTCGGGATTCCTGCGGAATGAGGAATACCGTATCCGCCGTGCGCAGATACGTGCGGATGCTGCTGTTGATCATCAGGGGGACAAGGAAAATCAGCATGATCCAGCGTATCGGCAGATCTGGCGGAACTTGCTGCAGAAGTGCGGTATACCATGCCGCAAATGCAATCAGCAGGAACAGGAATACGACGGCGACGCCGCTCTGTATGACATAACCCAGATAGGGAAGGATTTCACCCCAGAACTGCCCGCGTCGTTTGACATACAGCTCACGCAGATTCATTCGCCCTTACCGTCCTGAATCAGCACATTGAACAGCTCTTCCAGGGACATGCCCGGTCTTCCCGCTTGATCCTGGATTTCCTTCAGCGTCCCCTGAGCAATGATGCTGCCGCGGTGCAGCACGATGAACCGGTCGCAATAATTCTCGATCGTCGAGAGAATATGGGAGCTTAGCAATACGGAAGCACCGGATGCTTTCAATTCCAGCATAAAGTCAAGCAGCGAACGGATCCCGAGCGGATCAAGCCCAAGGAAGGGCTCGTCGATGATGTACAGCGACGGTCTCGCGACGAACGCGCACATGATCATCACTTTTTGGCGCATGCCCTTGGACAAATGCGTGGACAGGCTGTCCATCTTCTCTTCCATTCGGAACATCTTCGACAGCTGCGCCGAGCGCGTCTCATAATCCTCGCGGGACACGCCGTAGGAACGAGCCGTAAATTCCAAATGCTCGCGCACCGTCATTTCCTCATACAGCAGCGGGGATTCGGGGACGAAAGCCAAGGCGCTGTGATACGCTTCCGAATGCTCCGAGCGGCTCTTCCCCTGGACCTGGATGGTCCCCTTTTGCGGATTCATCAGACCGAGGATATGCTTCATCGTCGTACTCTTGCCCGCGCCGTTCAGGCCGATCAAACCTACCATTTCCCCCGGTTCCACCTGAAAGGTTACGTCATGCAGAACCGGTCGGTTTATGCTATATCCGCCGCTCAATCCTTGAACAGACAATACCGGCTGTTCGCTCATTATCGATCACCTCTTATTCTGAAAAGAGTCCAATCCACACGGATGATGACCTTACCGAATCCGCATAATTCGGACCCAAAAAACAACATCATTGCTGCAAGCCCCTACGCTCGCGGAGGCCGCAGCATTAGCCCCGTGGAGGCTTATTCTTCAACCATTTCGGAGCGCCCTTGTTCTTGCGGTCACGCTCCCGTTCACTTTGACGCTCGCCCGATGCCTTGCCGTTTCCGGCCTTGCCATTGACGCTGATGGAAGCGGGCTTTCGGGCAGGCTTGTCTTTTCGGGCAGCCCCCGCAGCTGACCCGCGGGGACCTTGACCCCGTTCGGTTACAGCGGAACGCGGGGTTCTTACCTTGCCGCCATACAGGGCGCGTTCTTCGATCGATATGCCCAGCTCGCGATTGAACTTGCGCATGATGAACGTTTGACGGTCCGTGACAAGCGTAATCGCCATGCCGCTCCGCCCCATGCGTCCCGTACGGCCTGCGCGGTGCGTGTAATGCTCGGCATCAATCGGCGGATCGTAATTAATCACCATGCCGAGCCCTTCGATATCGAGCCCCCGGGCGGCGACATCGCTAGCCACCAGAAGCTTGGTGCGCCCTTCTCTAAACGCGTTCAAAACCCGGCTTCGGGTCATCTTGTCGGCGTCCCCGTAAAGAGCAGCTGCGTTTAATCCAAGGTAATTCAGCTTCGCCTCCACCTCTGCCAAATCCTCGGTGGCATTGACGAACACGATCGCACGGTCGGGATTGTAATGCCGAACCACGCGGCGCAGCATGTCCAGCTTGTCGCGCTCTTCCGAGACAAAATAATAATGCTCCAGCGCGGACGGCGTCCGACGCTCCGGATCGATCCCGATTTCAACGGGCTGATCCATCTCCTTCTTCACGAGTTCGGCCGTCTCCGGACTCACCGTTGCGGATAAGAATACCAATTGACGGTCGCGCAAGGCACTGCGCAGAATGCGATCCACATCGCCGGCGCCGCCCAGATTAAACACCTGGTCCACCTCGTCCACCACGATCGTGGTCACTTGGTGCATTTTCAGCTTCCGGATTTCGATCAGTTCCCGCACGCGTCCCGGCGTTCCCACGATCAGCTGCGGATGCAGCCGCAGCTTCTCAATCTGACGCTTGGCCGCGGCACCGCCGATCAGGCCGAGCACGCCGATTCCGCGGGCTTCCCCGTAGCGCTCGCTCTCTCTCACAATCTGGACGGCGAGCTCCTGCGTTGGAGCGAGAATCAGTTTTTGGGCTCCCTTGATCTCCGGATCGATGCCCTGAAGAACGGGCAGCAAATAAGCAAGCGTCTTTCCCGTGCCCGTCTGGGAAGTCGCCAGCACGTCCTTGCCTTCGAGTATGGGAGGAATCGCCTCAGCCTGAACGGGAGAAGGCGTGACAATGCCGAACTCCGCCAATCGGGAGGACAAATCCTCCGCTATTCCCAATGTATGAAATGTAGTTCCAGTCATATGTTAGTCCATCCTTTTTTTAGATATCAGAAGTCTATGATTCCAAAGCGCGTCTGCCTGATATCGCTGGAGAAACTTCCGTTTCGTGCAGTTTGTTTGCTTTATTGAAGGTATAGCAGGCGTTTTTTCGAACGAGTCTTGTTCACTCTTTCTCATTATATGCCAAAACAGGAGTTGCCACCAAATCAAACATGAGAAACGGCCATGCTCTGCGTTTCATGCAGGCTATTTCATCTATGCTTGATGGGCATGCCTAGGGCAGTAGAGCGAGAAACGACTTGGCCGCCGCAGATAGCGGAATGCCTCGAAGCGTTGCAATTCCAATGCTGCGCTCGGGGATCGGCGGATCGAGCGGCACCTCGATCAGCTGGCCTGTTTGCAATTCGTCGTTGGCATAGTCGCGAATGACAAAAGCCAGCCCGAAGCCGCTTCGGGCAAACTGTACCAGCAGCTCGATGCTGCCAAGCTCGAATTCCGGTTTTAGCTTCACGCCTTGGCGTTCGGCGAATTGATCCACGTACCTCCTCGTGCTTCCGCCAGTCTCCAGCATAAGCAGCGGGTAGTTGCCGATATCGTGAAGGGACAATGGGTGCGGTAATCCGGCCCGCTCCGCATACGACCTGCCGGCCACTAAACAATCATGGATCGGCGAGCTTGCGCGAAAGTCGATTTGTTTATCGGAAGCCGGTAAATGAACGATGCCGAAATCAATCTTCCCTTCCTTAAGAAGCGATAGCGTTTCCGGGGTGGTGCGGTTGGTGATGCGGATGCGAATATCCGGATAGGCGGCGTGGAAATACTCCAAATGCGGCAGCAGGTAATACTTGCACAGCGTATCGCTTGCCCCGATATTGATTTCGCCGCTGTGCAAATTATGCATGTCGGCGATCGCCTTCTCGCCGATTTCGATCAAACCGAAGGCTTGCTCGATATAGCGAAACAGCACATCGCCCTCCGACGTGAGCTTCACTCCCTTGGTGGTCCGAAAGAACAGCGGACCTCCGATCGTTTCCTCCAAATGCTTAACGGTATGGCTGACGGCTGGCTGGGTGATATGCAGATGATCCGCTGCCCTCGATAAACTGCCGAGCCGCGCAGTCCAATAAAAGACGCGATACCACTCCATATTGATTTCCATCATGATGACCTCGATTTTATCAAATGATAGCAGGAATCTTGGATGGACATTCGAGAGTTCAACTTCGAATTCCTCCGTTCCCCGTATTCTTCTCTAAAGAATCGTATAACATAAGCCAAACTAATGTCCACTATTACTAATATCAATTTTATTTATAATCAAGCGGCTCATATAATGAGCCATGTACAAGAAAATGATCGTAGGAGGGAACACGTTTTGACAGTCACAGCCATTGTAGGCGCCAATTGGGGAGATGAAGGCAAAGGTAAAATGACGGATGTTCTTGCGGCGCGATCGTCGTATGTCGTTCGATTTCAGGGAGGGAGTAACGCGGGGCACACCATTATCAACGATTACGGGAAATTTTCGCTGCATATGCTGCCATCGGGTGTATTCTATCCAAACGTAACGAATATCATCGGTCCGGGAACGGCTTTGGATATGGAGGTACTGATCAGGGAGCTGCAGGAACTGGAGGCCAGAAACGTTCCCGCGCCCAAGCTGTTTATATCCGAGCGCGCCCAGGTCGTGCTTCCCATTCATCGGCTGCTGGATGAACTCGAGGAAGAACGGCTCGGCGCCCGGGGATTCGGTTCCACGAAACGCGGAATCGCGCCCTTCTACGCGGATAAATATGCAAAGCTGGGCATTCAGGTCGCTGATCTGTTACACCCCGAACGACTTCGTGAACGGCTCGAGCAGATGCTTGACATCAAGAATGTGCAGCTGCAGCATCTTTACGGAAGAGATCCACTAAGCGTTGACGAGATGGTTAAGCAGCTGTTAGAGCCTTTCCAGTTCCTGTCCCCGTATATCCAGGATACGACCACGCTGCTGCAGCAAGCTTATATGAAAGGCGACCCGATCCTCGTGGAGGGGCAGTTAGGAGCACTTCGCGACCCGGATCACGGAATCTACCCGTTTTCCACCTCCTCCTCCACGCTCGCAGGCTATGCACCGGTCGGCGCAGGACTTCCGCCGTACGCTATCAGCCAAGTCATTGCCGTTGTTAAAGCATACTCAAGCTGCGTCGGCGCAGGCCCCTTCGTGACCGAACTGCATGGGGATGAAGCGGATGTACTCCGCCGCCTTGGCGGCGATGCAGGCGAATACGGAGTTACGACCGGCCGGCCAAGACGAATGGGATGGTTTGATACGGTAGCCACCCGTTACGGCTGCATGATTCAGGGAGCTACCGAAGCCGTTCTCACCAACCTTGACGTACTGGGGTATCTGGATGACATTCCGGTATGCGTCGGCTATGAATTAGAGGATGGAAGCATCATTGACCGTTTTCCGGTAACGTCCGATCTGCAGTCCGCAAAGCCTGTCCTGCGAACGCTGAAGGGCTGGAAATGCGACCTGTCGCACATCCGTTCCTTCGACGAGCTCCCGGAAGCCGCGCAGCAATACGTACAGTTTATTGAATCGTCCATTGGCGTACCCGTCAAGACGATCTCCGTCGGCCCGAGACGGGATCAGATTATGATGAGATAGCTGATTCACGGCTTGTTTTCACTTGGCCAACGAAGCCTTCCAGAATCCGCCGAACACCAAGGGGATCGCTCAGCATCGGCAGATGACCGGTGCTCAGGCTCTCCACCCTGTCCGCCGACAGATTGGCTGCCATGCGCTCTTGCAAGGATTCTCCGAACTCCTTGTCTTGGGTGAGCTTCACGTAAAGCTTAGGCACTTGGGGTGCGGATGCTTGAACGCGATCCGTATAGACCCTACGGGATTCCGGGATGAACTCTGCAGCGATGCGGGAGGCCTGCTCCTCCGGCAAATCGCTGCACAACCCCTTGCGGATCACCGATTCAGGCGGCTTCGTTCCGGCCATTTTTAATAAAACCGGCATGATGATCCTCTGGGGAAACGGAAGCGCCGAAACAAACGAACCGCCGCGCTTAGGTATGGCGGCACCGATGGCAACGAATCCGGCTACCCGTTCGGCTAACCTGGCAGCCAGCTCCATGGCCAACACCCCGCCCAGGGAATGCGCCACAAGGACGAACTTGTCCGTATCCCATCTCCTCACCTGCTCCGTTATATGAGTTACATAATCCTCTAGCGTCAAATGATGCCCGGGCATCCCTGCAGCCTCTTCCCGCGACGGGTAATCAACCTTCAAACACGGGTAGCCCAGTCCTTCCGCAACGATATCCCACACGCCTCCGTTCATTCCGGCCCCATATAAAAAAACAAACCCCAGTTCTTCCTGCATCATTTTTTGTTGTTTAGTCATGCATATTCCCCTTCCATAATGTACCTTTCATCCAAGGATTCAATGGAACCCTTGCTGCTTGAAAACATCATATCCGTTAAATAAGACAAATGTTGTCTTATTTAGAGAATAAGATAAAATAAATAATCAAGAGACTGGGGGTTCATTATGCAGAAATCGCAGCGCCTGATTCAATTAATGATGATGATCAATGCAAAAAAATCGTTTACCGTAAGAGAGCTGGCCGACGAATTCGGACTCTCCGTCCGAACGATATCAAGAGATCTGGATGAGCTGAGCGGGCTCGGCGTCCCCATTTACTCTGTGCAAGGACGGGGCGGCGGCTACAGATTGCTGCAGGAACGGATGCTGCCGCCGATCAGTTTCACGGAAAGCGAAGCGATTGCCATCTTTTTTGCCTGCCAATCCCTGAGCTACTTCAGTACGCTGCCCTTCGGTGACGGAGCCGCCACGGCGCTCCATAAGTTCTATCACTACTTGCCGGCAGATATTAAGGAGCAGATCGAACGTCTTAAGGATCGCGTCATGATTCACAGCCCGTTCCGGCCGATGTCGGCCGATATTTTACAAACGCTTATGCAAGCCGTCATGGTCCGGCAAGCGGTCACGATTTCCTATCGTTCTTCCGCCGGAAGCAGCCAGCGGCATATTCAGCCGATCGGGCTATATGCAAGCTCGGGGTACTGGTATTGTCCCGCCTACTGTTTTACGCAAGAGGACATCAGGCAATTCAGGGTGGACCGGATGACGGCGGCCAGCCCCAATGAATCCTTATCGATCCGTGAAGATATCGCGAGCCAAACGCTGCAGGACATGCCCGGGATCGGGGATGTTGAAATGAAGTTTTTTGAGGTAGAATTAACTTCCAAAGGGGTCTGGCTGCTTGAGACGGATACACGGCTCGGTTCCCATATCCATCGGAACACGGACGGCAGCGGCGTTGTTCGGCTTGAAATACCGGCAACCAACGTCAACTTTTATGCGGACTATGTGTGGCGTCTCGGAGAGGAGGCGGTCATCACCTCGCCAGCCGAAGCGGTTTTATGGACCCAAGAGAAAATTGAATCCATGAGGCTAAGATATACTTAAGGACAACTCAATCCCAGTTGGGAGAAATGAAGGAGAGAATATGCATGACTTCACAAGTGGATCGCTTAATTAAGCGGATAACGGAAGAGCTTCGCGGGGTACCCGGCGTTACAGGAGTCGTTCTCGGGGGCTCCAGGGCCAAAGGAACCGCCAGACCGGATTCCGATATCGACATCGGCATTTATTATGATGAAGCCCAAGGTTTCAAGGTGGAGGACATCGCCAAAATCGCGAAGGAATTAGATGACGAGCATCGGGATGGGATTATCACTTCATTGGGCGAATGGGGAGCCTGGGTTAACGGGGGCGGATGGTTAGTGATCGAGGGGTATCATGTGGATTTCTTATTCCGGGATGTGCACCGCGTGTCCGGCATCATCAACGACTGTTCGGCAGGAAAGGTGTCCGCGCATTACCAAACCGGTCATCCGCATGCCTATCTGAATGTCATGTACATGGGGGAAATTGCGATCTGCCGCATATTATGGGACTCGGATAACCGCATACAGACTCTGAAAGCCAAAACGGCTCCCTATCCGAAGCCTCTGCAGGATGCGATGATCGGCAATTTCACTTTCGAGGCATCCTTCTCTTTGATGTTGGCGAATAAAACGGCTTCCAGCGATGACATCACTTATGTTACAGGTCACTGCTTCCGCTCCATTTCGTGCTTGAACCAAGTGCTCTTTGCCAAAAATGAAATGTACTGTATCAATGAGAAGCGTGCGGTGTCCATGATCGAGACCTTCTCCCTCAAACCGGCGAATTACAAGGAACGCCTGGACCAAGTGATCACGCTGCTCTCATCGGATACAGAAAAAACAAAACAAGCCACTGCGCTGCTTCAGGACCTTATAGCCGAAACGGAAGCTTTGTAGCGCACACGGCCCTCATTTCTTATTCATCCATTTGTAAGACACACGGTCTGCAAACCGCGGAAACAGCTGATACAGCCTTATGCCAAAGGAGGCCAGCCTCGGAAGATTCAGTTCTTCCTTGCGTCTATGAACCAGTTTTACTACCTGATCCGCAACATAATCCGCCTTCATCATGAACCAGCTTACATTCTTGACATACCCGCCGGTCGGATCGGCCAAGGAAAAGAACGGAGTATCGATCGGCCCGGGGTTTACGGTCGATACGGTTATGCCCGTGTTCCGCAGCTCCTGCCGGAGTGAATTGCTGAACCCTAGCACGGCATGCTTGGTAGCCGAATAAGCCGTGGATTTGGCCGTTCCGATCTTCCCCGCCATGGATGCAATGTTGACGATTTGACCGTCGCCTTGCTTCAGCATGCCCGGCAGCACGGCTTGCGTACAGCGTACAATGCCCATATAGTTGACGTCCATCATATCCTGAAACTCTTCCTGAGGCATGTCCATAATACTTTCAAACTTGCCGTATCCGGCGTTGTTAATCAGCACATCGATTCTGCCGTGCCTTTGAAATACGGCCTCCATGACAGACGACACCTGCTCAGAGTTCTGAACATCCATGGTTGCCAGCTCGTGGGGACCGGATAAACGCGCACCCACCTCCTGCAGACGATCGGCCGAACGGGCGCACAGAACAACGTAAGCTCCCTGAGCGGAGAGCTTCTCCGCGATCAAGGCACCGATTCCGCTGGATGCTCCCGTAACAACTACAACTTTATGATTCAGCATGATTTCATTATCCCTTTCCTCACCGGCGCAGCCCTCCATTCTAAATTATCCATAGAGCAGCTTCACGCACGGACTTGGGTTATTACTCCTATTTTATGAAATCATGACTTGAATATCCAGCTCTCCGATTCCTTCCATTCGAAGCGGAATACAAAGCGCCTTCTTCTGAATAAGACTGGAGGTGCTATCCGACTTCATTACCTTGGGAGGTGTGATATCCACGCTGACGCCCTGGTTCGATAAAATGGTGCTGGCATTGCCGCTGATCATGTTGCCGAGCTCTGAAATCGCGCTTTGCCCCATCTCATCCATTTCGGTAATGACATAGCCGCCCATCATCACCGATACCATCTGCAGCGCTACCTGCTCCTGAATTCCAAATACGATGTCACCGTTCATTTGGCCTGTCATGCCGATTTGGATCCAGATATGATTCTCCATGTATCCGATCTCTTTGACCCCAAGATTCCCCGTGGAGGGTGAAACCTGTATGACTTGTTCGATAACGTGTCGTGCGGACTCTAAAAAAGGATTGATGACTTCCGCTTTCATTCCTCATTACGCCCCTTTCACTGGGTTGTTGGTCAGGGTCCCAAAGTCCCACCTCTATATTTAAACATTATAATGGATACCTTGTAATAAATCATCACAAAATAGCGACAGCCCTCATTCCGACCACTGTCTTACGATGTCAGCTATCGCTTGAGACGCTTTAGTACGAAGATATTCCTTTCGCTTAAACGGGCCTTAGGTCTCACCTTTTTTCTATGTCTACTTTACTATTATCGGATGGTTTCCCCATCTTTTAATAATAATTAAAATGAAAATAAAAATGTTTTTCATCTTTTTCGGCCGAAAACGATCCGGTTTGCTCCCTTCGTTGCTCCACCGGGGAGAATAACCTATAATTTATAACATACAGGTTGCACGCGATAGATGAGCGGAAGAATATATCAAGAAGGAGGAAGGCTATGAACATCAGCCAATTGGAAACGCTTATTACCATCTCCAAAACGATGAGCTTTCGCAAAGCGGGAGAGCTTCTTAATCTGACACAACCGGCGGTATCCGCCCAGATCAAGAGCCTGGAAGAAGAATTTAAGACGGTGCTGGTAGACCGGAGCCAACCCGTGACGTTAACGGACCGGGGCCAGGTCTTCGTGGATCATGCCGAGCAGATCCTCGGCATTGTGGATGAGCTGAAGCAGCGGCTGTCCGACCTTGATCAAACCCCCCAGGGTCATATCCAGCTGGGCACAACCACTTCCATAGCGATTCAGATCCTGCCACGGGTACTTTCCTACTTCCAGGATCAATTCCCTCACATAAAAACAACCATTCAATCCATGGCCTCTTCCCAAATCTACCACAGCGTGGAGAACGGGCTCATCGACATCGGGATCGGCTATCTGATCGAGCGCAATCCCAACTTAAGCACATCCGTTCTGTATTACGATACCTTTGAGCTGGTCGTATCCCCCCAGCATCCGCTGGCCAAGCTTTCCACGGCCAACATGGATGTGCTGGCCGGAACCCCCCTTATTCTGCTAACGCGCGACACCGTCGGCCGCCGCTTCGCCGATGAAGTCATGAAGAAGCACGGCGTTGATCCTCAGGTGGTCATGGAGCTGTCCAGCAGCGAAGAAATTAAGCGAATGGTCGAGATCAATCTGGGCGCAGCGATCATATCGAAGCAGTCCGTCGCGACGGAGCTGCGCAACGGCACCCTGCAGATCGTTCCCCTAAGCGAGCTTGAAGTCAGCCACCCTGTCGGCGTAATCTATAAGAGCGGGCGTTATGTCAGCTCGGCCATGCGCCAATTCCTTAGCGATCTGAAGGGCATGCCCGAGACCCAATTCATCAGCAGTGAATAATGCCGACCGTCCCATAGAACCATAACCAATCAAGCGACATGAAGGAGGTCAATATGAAATTCGATCTGCATACCCATCACTTTCGCTGCGGCCACGCCGACGGCAATATCCGGGATTACATCGAGGCTGCGATCGCAGCAGATTTAAAGGTCATCGGGATCTCCGACCATACGCCATACTTCGGAAGCCCGGAAGAACAGCCCTTCCCGGCCATCTCCATGGCGAAAGCGGACTTTGCGGCCTACGTGCAAGAGGTTCTGGACTTAAAACGGGAATATGAGGGGAAAATCAAGGTCCTGCTGGGCATCGAATCCGATTATTTCCCGAACCATGCCCAGGTTTACCAGCAGGCGTTATCGGCCTATCCTTTTGACTACATCATCGGCTCCATCCATCACGTCAGGGATGTCAGCATCTTCAACAAGAACCGCTGGAAGAAGCTGACGCCTCAGCAGCAGGTTGCGGATAAAGAGGAATACTTCAATCTGATCCGCCAATCCGCCCGAAGCGGAATGTTCCAGATCATTGCCCATATGGATGCGATGAAGGGCAATTATCCGCTGTTCTCCGAGATCAAAGCCGATGAAGCGATTGAGGAAACGCTGAAAGTCATTGCGGAATCGGGCCTTGCCATCGAAATCAACACGTCCGGCAAAACCAAGCTGTGCGGCGGCTGGTATCCGTCGAACGCCATATTGGAAGTAGCGCACCATCACGGCGTCGAGGTCACCTTCGGCTCCGATGCCCACAAACCATCCCGGGTCGGAGATGAATTTGACGAAGTGGCCAAGGTGCTTAAGGAAATCGGATACACGGAATGGGTCTATTTCGAACAAAAACAGAAGGTGCCCGTACCTCTTTAACGGGGTGCCCCTTCTGTTTTTCATTTATACCGGTATATTGGCAAAAAAATAGGCAAAAAAAGTGGACCCGTTACCGGGTCCGAAACATAATATATATTCTCAAAAGGGGGTCATGTGATAAGTTTAACCCGCGGCTGTTAGAGTTTGATAACAGGTATATTTCAATTGTGTAACAAATTCCAAGTGATCCTTTCATCTTGAAATTTTCAGATTACATATTCCGCTTTCGCTTAAACCATGGACCGCAGCGTAAGCACAGTAAGCTCCGGCTTGCATAAGAAACGAAAAGGCAGATGCGTCGTGCCGATTCCCCTGTTTACATAGAGCTGCATGCCTTGGGAACCCACGGTGTACAGGCCCTGCACGTAACGTTTGGCTCCAGGCGGCGTGACCACCTCGCCCACCCAAGGCAGGCGGATCTGTCCTCCGTGGCTGTGTCCGGATAGCTGAAGATGAAAGGGATAGGCTGCCGCAGTATCTGCATAATCTGGCTCGTGCATCAGCAGCAGCTTGAACATGCCTTCGGGCAGATCCCGAATGGCAGCTTCCGGATCCGGCGTTCCCCAGATGCCATCGTCCAAACCCGCAACGGCGAAGACGGCACCCTCCCGCCTCAGCTTCACGGCGTCGTTGCGCAGCACCTGAAACCCGGCCTCCTCCTCCAGAGCAATCAGCTTCTCTACGTCCCCGTAATCATGGTTGCCTAATATCGAGAATAAGCCTAGCGGGGCTTTCAGCTGAGCGAGCGGTTGAATGGCAGCCCTCATATCTTCCGCATTGCCATCCACCATATCTCCCGTAAAACAAATCATATCCGGTTTTTCATGATGAATGGCTTGCACCACGCGGGCCGCGTTGTCCGCCCCTGCATGAAAGCCCAAGTGCAAATCGCTAAACTGGACGATCTTCATGCCATCAAAAGCCTTGGGCAGCGAAGGAAACGTTAGCGTGTGTCTCGTAATATCCAATTGACGTGGCTCCCATAACGACGCATAAGCTCCGCCCGTAAGGCCAGCTCCGGCCAAGACGGAAACGCCGATCTTCAGAAATCGGCGGCGTGACATCCTCTTCTGTTTAAGATCTCGCTTCGCCTCCCCGCCGGCTGTACCCTGGGGCATCTCCGAAGATAGATTTCTCATAGGGGGACATCCTCCTATATAATAATGAAAGAATTCAAGTATTAACGCTCTTATGTTTATTCATATACATGAAATAACAAGAGAAAGGGGTTTATATATGACTGTTAACGATTCGATCGCAGCCATAGTTTCGGCACAGCGGCATTTTTTTCATAAAGACATCACCAAGGAAGTGGATTTCCGTCTCCAGCAGCTGACCAAGCTGCGCCTAATCCTGATTGCCAGAGAGAACGATATCATGGAGGCGCTGCGCAGGGACCTGAACAAGAGTGAACAGGAAGCCTTCACGACCGAGATCGGAATCGTCTACAAGGAGCTCTCCTTTATCATAAAGAATTTGAAGCGCTGGGCCAAGCCGCAGCGCGTCAAAACCGCGCTGACGCATGTGGGCAGCAAGGGAATGGTTTATCCTGAGCCCTATGGGACGGTTCTGATTATCGCTCCCTGGAATTATCCTTGGCAGCTGGCCATCTCTCCGCTGATCGGAGCCTTGGCCGCCGGAAACACGGCCATTGTGAAGCCATCGGAACTGACACCTAACGTATCCGCACTCATTACGGCCATCATGAAAGAGACGTTTGAGCCGGAATACGTGGTTTCTGTAGAGGGAGGCCCCGAGGTTAGCACGAGCCTGCTGGAGCAGCCTTTGGATTATGTCTTTTTTACCGGCAGCACCCACGTCGGCAAAATCGTCATGGAAGCCGCCGCCAAGCAGCTGACACCGGTAACGCTGGAGCTCGGGGGCAAGAGCCCTTGCATCGTCCACGAGGATGCGCCCCTTGCCCTGGCGGCTTCGCGTATCGCATTCGGCAAGTTTACGAATGCAGGCCAAACGTGCGTCGCTCCCGATTATGTGCTCGTGCACAGCAAGGTGAAAGAGAAGTTCATCGCGCATCTGAAAGACGCCATCACTTCCTTCTACGGCGAGACCCCGCTAACCAATCCCGATTATGGGCGCATCGTTTCGGAGAAGCATTTTGACCGGCTTTCCAACTTTCTGGACAACGGAACCCTCCGCCACGGCGGGGGCACGTCGCGGGATAAATTGCTCATCGAGCCCACCGTGCTGGACGATATCATCTGGGATATGCCGATCATGGAGGAAGAAATCTTCGGCCCGCTGTGTCCGATCCTGACCTATGAGGATCTGCACGAGGCGGTCCAAGCGATTCAAGCCCGTCCCAAGCCGCTCGCGCTTTATTTGTTTACCGAGAATGAAGACGTACAGGATTACGTGCTCTCCTCGGTTTCTTTTGGCGGGGGATGCGTCAACGACACGCTGATGCACCTGGCAACCCCCTTCCTTCCGTTCGGAGGCGTCGGCGAGAGCGGGATCGGCTCGTATCACGGGGAATACAGCTTCCACACATTCTCCCATAGAAAAAGCGTGCTTAAGCAAACCAACCGGTTTGATTTTAAATTCCGTTATCCTTCCAAGAACGGGCTGGGCATTTTAAAAAAGCTGATGAAGCCTTAGCTTTCATCCAGCTTTCGCTTTCCTGCCCCGTTAGCTATAACTAATAAAGGCGCACCGTTGTCGGTGCGCCTGTTTCACTTGGATGAATGTTTTCTGCGATGCGGCATATTGCCCTTTGTCTTCACTTCACCGCCCTCCGTCTCCAGTCCGTCGTCGCCGGGCTTAAAGATCCGGCGCAGCGTCCCCAGCATGGACAGCGCATAAGCAACGGTAACGAAACTAAAGGCAATCTCCAGCACCACGACAAGCCGGGACGTATTATCGACAGGGGCTACATCGCCATACCCGACCGTGACAAACGTCGCCATGCTGAAATACAGGAAAGTAATGAACTGGCTCAGCAAATCCTGACCGAGGTTCTCGCCTTCGAAGGAAACGCCTCCGAACAGCTTATAGATCGACATATACACCACCGTGAAAAATAGAATGCACATCCCCGCCGCCATGCTGATCCGAACGAGGGTCGTTTTCATATCGACATGCTGATGGACAGAGTCCGCAATTTTATCGAAGATATACAGCACATAAAAAATAACGGAACATAATGAAAACAGCAGGATCAAGGCCCGCATGCCACCTTCGCCGGGTACGACATGCATGAGATCGATCCAGCCGAGCAGATCCTCGACCGATATCAGGACATAAATGAGCAGCGGCGCCAGCAGCAAGGGCCTGCTGGACCACTTCTTGTCCATGCTGTAAAACAGATAGATCAACGACAGCAAGCCCGCCAAATTGAGCAGCCACATCCACCAAGACATCTCAAGTCCCTCCTTGAGGCCCGCAACCGCAACCTGCAGGCCGAGCCGTTAGTTTCTATTACCCTCGAAACGGCACCTCTGCACCTGGAGGTCATTGGATTGGCAGCTGGCAAGAGCTGACTTTAGCCCTGGTTGATGTCCGGATATCTTATGTTGCGTCGGCTCCAACACTTGCATGCGACCACTCCGAAAGCTTGTGCGATGCTTTGCGAAGATCTATCGGTTCTTCTCCATCCACGACACGGCATAATCCACCATGGCCCGCTGTTCAGCCAATATGCAGTCGGCTTTTCCTACGCGTCCATGGATATACGCATCGGGGCACTGCGCTTCGAAAGAAGCCCCTAATGCCTCGAAGTCGTCCGAATGATAGTTGATATCCTGAAACGCCTCCCACGCTGTCACTCCCTGTACCCTGCGGACTGGCGCGTGAGCGGTGACCGTCTCCTTGCCCTTCCAATTCGCGCGGTATTCGCTGAGGTGGAACGACGTATTGTTGCCATAACCACTGCCCAGCATAAGCACGTACGCACCCGCCTCATACAAGCGTGCCAGCGGAGATGCTTCGCCTAAGCTATGGTCCAGCGGATGGGATTGCATTAGGGCCCTGGCCTCCCTGCCGCGTGCCGCAAACGAAACATGCGGATGAGCGCTTCGGATAACCCCTTCTTGTTTACGGAACACTTCCGGAATGATCCCCATGCCCGAAGTGACCGTCAAATCCGGACCATAGGGCGGCATGCCCTCGCGAATCAGATTCCACCATTTCGGATCGGCCGGCGGATTTCCCCATGTCTTTGGATCGGTTAAGTTCGCGGATTGGGTCGGCATCACCAGCGTCCCTTCTTCCCCCAGCACGTCTTCAAGTGCCAGTATGACGGCCTCCGGACCGCCGACGATCCACCCGCCCACACTCTTGAGCGAAGAATGGACGAGCAAGGTCATGCCCTTCCGAACGCCCAGAGCGGCCAAATCATTGCTAATATCCTTTATCGTAATCGGTCTTTCTATGATCAAGTAACTCACTCCAGATTCAATTCGAAGATTTCCTATCCTAATTAATAAACACATAAATTATAGCACACAACAAAAAGCGCCTGTACCGAAGCCCATGCCCCGGTCAGACGCCTTGGTGTTGAAGTTAACCGATTAAACGCCAAGCCAGCGCTTAAACAGGTGTTTGGTCGTATCCTTGTTCATTTCCGCAATGGACGTTGTCAGCGGAATGCCCTTCGGACAAGAACGCACGCAGTTCTGCGAGTTGCCGCAGCCCTCGATGCCTCCGTCCTGCATCAGCGCTTCCAAACGCTCCTCCTTGTTCATCTCGCCTGTCGGGTGAGCATTGAACAAGCGAACCTGGGAGATCGCGGCCGGTCCGATAAAGTCTGTTTTTTCGTTGACGTTCGGGCAAGCCTCCAGGCATACGCCGCAGGTCATGCACTTGGACAGCTCGTAAGCCCACTGACGCTTCTTCTCCGCCATTTTGGGGCCGGGACCCAGGTCATAGGTGCCGTCGATCGGAATCCACGCTTTCACGCGCTTGAGGGCCGTGAACATGCGGCTGCGGTCGATCACCAAGTCTCGCACGACCGGGAACGTCTTCATCGGCTGAATCCGAATCGGCTGCTCCAGCTTATCGATCAATGCTGCGCATGCTTGGCGCGGCTTCCCGTTGATGACCATGGAGCAAGCTCCGCACACTTCTTCCAGGCAGTTGGAGTCCCAGCATACGGGTGCGGTGGTTTGGCCCTGCGCATTTTTGGGATTGCGCTGAATTTCCATCAGCGCACTAATAACGTTCATGCCGGGACGGTACGGAATTTCGAATTCCTCGGTATAGGATTTCGTCTCCGGATTGTCCTGACGTGTAATGATAAATTTAACGCTCTTTGAGGCAGCTGCCGTTTGAGACATCGTAAATCCCCCTTCCTTCTTACTTGTCTTTCGAATAGTCGCGAATCCGCGGCGGGATTAAGGAAACATCCACTTCTTCATATGAAATCTGTGGTCCATCCGGCGTCCAGGTTGCTTTGGTTGTCTTGAGGAAGTCTTCATCGTTACGATCCGGGAATTCCGGCTTGTAGTGAGCGCCCCGGCTTTCGTTCCGGAGAAGCGCACCCAGCGTCATGGCCTCGGACAGCTCCAGCATGTTCCACAGCTGACGCGTGAATGCTACGCCCTGGTTGTTCCAGCGGGAGGTATCCGTCATATTGATATTGCGGTAACGCTGCTTCAATTCCTTGATTTTGCCGATGGTTGCTTCAAGCTTGTCATTGTAACGAACCACCGTCATGTTGTTGGTCATCCATTCACCGAGCTCTTTATGGATCACGTAAGCATTCTCGGTTCCTTCCATCTTGAGCAGGCCTTCGTACTTGGTGGTTTGCTCTTTCGCTGCGCGGTCAAAGACCGTGGAGGATACATCCTCTGCGGATTTCTTCAGGCCTTTGACATATTCGATCGCTTTCGGTCCGGCCACCATGCCGCCGTAAATGGCGGATACCAGGGAGTTGGCTCCCAAACGGTTCGCGCCGTGATATTGATACTCGCATTCTCCGGCTGCGAACAGCCCTGGAATGTTGGTCATTTGGTTGTAATCGACCCACATGCCGCCCATGGAGTAATGGACTGCCGGGAAGATTTTCATCGGGATTTTGCGCGGATCGTCGCCCATGAATTTTTCATAGATTTCGATGATGCCGCCGAGCTTGACGTCCAGCTCTTTCGGATCCTTATGGGAGAGGTCCAGGTAGACCATGTTCTCGCCGTTGATGCCGAGTCCCATATCAACGCAGACGGAGAAGATTTCGCGCGTAGCGATATCGCGCGGCACCAGGTTTCCGTAAGCAGGGTATTTCTCTTCGAGGAAATACCAAGGCTTGCCGTCTTTATAAGTCCAAATCCGTCCGCCTTCGCCGCGTGCCGACTCGGACATCAAGCGGAGCTTGTCGTCGCCCGGAATGGCCGTCGGGTGAATCTGGATAAATTCGCCGTTCGCATAATGAACGCCTTGCTGATACACGGCACTGGCCGCTGTCCCCGTATTAATAACCGAGTTGGTTGTTTTTCCGAAAATAATGCCGGGACCGCCGCTGGCGAGAATGACGGCTTCAGCCTTGAACGACTTGATCTCCATCGAGCGCAGATCCTGAGCGGCAATACCGCGGCATACGCCTTCGTCGTCGATGACCGCATTCAGGAACTCCCAGTTCTCGTATTTGGTCACAAGCCCTGCGGTTTCCCAGCGGCGAACCTGCTCGTCAAGCGCGTACAGCAGCTGCTGGCCGGTGGTCGCGCCGGCAAACGCGGTACGGTGGCGCTTCGTTCCGCCGAAGCGGCGGAAATCAAGCAGGCCTTCCGGCGTGCGGTTAAACATAACGCCCATGCGGTCCATCAAGTGGATGATGCCCGGCGCCGCTTCGCACATCGCTTTGACCGGAGGCTGATTCGCAAGGAAGTCGCCGCCGTAAACGGTATCGTCAAAATGCTCCCAAGGAGAGTCACCTTCACCTTTCGTATTTACGGCTCCATTAATGCCGCCTTGCGCGCACACGGAGTGAGAGCGTTTAACGGGTACAAGCGAGAATAGATGAACGTGAGCGCCTGCTTCCGCCGCTTTGATGGTTGCCATCAGCCCAGCGAGGCCGCCGCCCACTACGATAATATTAGATGCCATTTTTCGTTCACTCCCCTTTAACTTAAGACTGTCTTAACTACATCGATCGCTGCCGTCGCCGCCTGGAATTCGGAACCGCGGAATGCTGTCATGGCCAGAACAAACAGCACGCTCATCAATACGAACAAGCCCATGCAGATGTAAGTGGATACCTTCTGCGCGCGCGGACCGACGGTGATGCCCCAGCTGACGAGGAACGCCCACAAGCCGTTAGCGAAGTGGAAGGTAGCGGAAACAACGCCGATGACGTACAGAATAAACAGAACCGGATTGTTCATGATGCCGTGCATCGTGGCGCCCAAATCGTCATGCGTGATCTTGCCGATCATGATTTGGAAGCGCGTATCGTACATATGCCAGATGACAAAAACGAACGTAATAACGCCGGTGATCCGTTGGATGGTGAAGCGGATGTTCCGTTCATAGTTGTAGTTGCCCACGTTGTTCTTCGCCTGGTAAGCGATGTATAACCCGTAGACGCCGTGATATAGCAATGGCAGCCAGATCAGGAACAGCTCGAGGAAAAAAATCAGCGGCATGCTGTTCAAAAAATGCACCGCGCTCGCGAAGCCTTCCTTTCCACCCTCGAAAGCCTTAAAGTTGGAAATCATATGGCTGAGCAAAAATGCCCCAAGCGGTATGACACCGAGCAAAGAATGCAGCTTTCTGGAATAATACCCTTTCATCAGTTGACGTTCCCCTTTCCAATGTACAGCGTTTTCATTTTCAATCTTTCCTATTTTCAGAACAATTACACTTCCCCTGCCCTAAAAGAGGTTGTTCAAAAAGCCTTGCAACGACAAAAAGTTGCCTATTTCAGCAATCGTGTGAACAACTTGTGTCATGTTTCATGTTACTCCTTTTTTTCTTATAATGGAATTGCAATATAATTATTAATCGTTATAATCTATACGCATAAGCAACGTTTTACACGCATGTCTATTTTAATAGGAGGATTTCCATGTTCGAAGAACTGGACGTGTTCGCCGTCGTCGTGGAGCAATCCAGCATCAATCAAGCCTCCAAGCTGCTCAACCTGTCACAGCCGGCCCTGTCCCGAAAAATAGCCAAGCTGGAGGACCAGCTCGGACTGCAGCTGTTCAACCGCCGCGGCAAAAGGCTCGAGCTTACCTCCATCGGGCAGATTGTGTATACCTTCGCCCTGGAGCAGCGCCAGCAGCAGATCAAATTTCTGCAGACCTTGGCCCATTACCGGGAAGGGGACCAAATCTCGATTAACCTGGGCGCCAGTCTGACCACGCTGCAGACCACCCTGCCCCCACTGGTCAATGCCTTCATGGAGCGTCATCCGTCAGCCGAAATCAAGCTCATCACCGGCAAGACCCATGAAATCGTGTCTTATGTAAGGGATAAACGGGTCGATGTCGGCATTGTTGCTTCATCCATCAATCAGCCGGGCTTGAATTGCATCCCGCTGTTCGATGACCACCTGGAGCTTGTCATCCCGTCTTCACATCCGCTGGCGGAAATCGAGGATGTGGGCATCGAACAGCTTCAAGGCTTGCCGATGATCATATTTTCGACCGGAACCTGGTACCGCAAGCTGACGGACGATCTGTTTCACCGCTGGGGCATCATGCCCGATATCCGGATGGAGATCGACTCTTTCGAAGCGATCGTCAGGCTGATCCCGACCTGCAAGGCGGCCGCGCTGCTGCCCAAATCTTATCTAAGGCCGCAGCTGTTGTCCGATAACGGGCTGGTCGACATTCATATTCCGGCACTCATCGAAACCCGGCGAACGACTTCGCTGATCTACGGTCAAGCCTCGGAGCTGAGCAAGGCGGCCAGCCGCTGGATCGAAGAAACGGAGATCCTGTTCCGCAAGCTGGAGGAAAATAAATCGAAAAAAAACTGACGATTTTTCGCGATCGTCAGTTTTTTCTACTATATTTATTTTTCGAGCATATTCACGACTTCGGACTCAAAGCGGTCCACGTTGTCATTGGAGCCGATGACGACCATAATGTCGCCGGAGTTCACGACGTCCATGGCCGTCGGAGCTACGATAATGCCGGACTGTTTATTCAGCGCCACCACGCTGACGCCGTACCGGACCCTCGTATTAAGCTCGCTCAGCGTTTTTCCGTCCATGCAGTCCGTGACTGTCATCTCCACAATCAGATAGTCCTTGGATAATTCGATATAATCAAGCAGGTTTGGCGTCACGAGCTGGTGCGCTACCCGGATCCCCATATCCCGCTCGGGAAAGATGACCCGGTCCACGCCAAGCTTCTCCAGCGCCCGGCCGTGCAGCACCGAAATCGCCTTCGCAACGACCATCGCGACACCCAGCTCTTTCAACAGGATGGCGGAGAGGATGCTCATCTGAATGTCGTTCCCGATCGCAACGATCCCGCAGTCGAAGTTGCGGATGCCAAGTGATTTAAGCACTTCCTCATCCGTCGCGTCCGCCACCACCGTATGGGTCAGCAGCTCGCTCATGTCCTCGACGACCTCTTCGTTCCGGTCGATGCCGAGCACTTCATATCCCTGTTCCATCAACTCCAGCGCCAGACTGGCGCCAAATCGCCCCAAACCGATGATTGCAAATTGCTTTGGTTTCATGGCTCTCCTGTACCCCTTATCCAATTATCATTTTGCCTTCCGGATGACGATATAATTCTTTACCCTTTTTCGGCCCCAGTGCATAAGCAAGCGTCAAAGGTCCCAATCGACCCGCAAACATCGTAAGGCTGATCAGGATCTTGCCGAACACGGTCAAATCGGGCGTTAAGCCCATGGAGAGACCCACCGTACCGAAGGCGGATGTCGTTTCGAATAGAATCTCCAGGAAGTCCCCTTCCTCTGTCGTCGACAGAATCATCGAGACGGTAAGAACGAGCAGCAGGGCCAGCAAGGCAATGGTCAGTGCCTTCAGCACCCGCTCCTGGGCCAGGCGATAACGGAACATGACGATGTCTTCCCGCCCGCGCATCATCGCAATGACCGCGCCTACCATAATGGTAAAGGTCGTGGTTTTGATGCCGCCGCCGGTTGACCCTGGAGATGCTCCGATAAACATCAGAATAACGATAAAAAATTGCGTTGCCTGTCTGAGCCCCGTAATATCTATAGTATTCGCTCCCGCCGTACGCGGCGTTACGGATTGGAATAACGCGCCGAAGAATTTCCCGCCCCAGTTTAGGGAACCCAGCGTTCTCGGATTGGTAAATTCAAATATGAGAATGACGATAAATCCGACCGCAAGCAAGGCAGCCGTCATCGTGAGCACCACCTTGGAGTGCAGGGAGAGCCTCCGCTGTTTTCGGTAATCGATCAGATCGGACAGCACAATAAATCCAATGCCCCCGGAAACAATCAAGAACATCACGACGAAGTTGACTACCGGATCGTATACATACCCGGTCAAACTCCGAAAATCGCCAAACAAATCGAAGCCGGCATTGTTAAACATCGTCACCGCATGAAAAACACCGTAATATATCGCCCGGCCCAGCGGCATATCAAACGCCCAACGAACCGATAAAAGGACTGCGCCGCAGGCCTCGATGACAAGCGAGTACAGCAATACTCTGCGTATCAGCCTTACGATGCCTTCCATCGAGGACTGATTCATCGCTTCCTGCAAGATTAGACGGTCTTTGAGCGATATGCGCCTCTTCAGAACCAAGGCGAATAAAGTAGCCATCGTCATGAATCCGAGCCCGCCCATCTGAATCAGCAGCATGATCACGACTTCTCCGAAGGAACTGAATGTCGTTCCTGTATCCACCACGACCAGGCCCGTTACGCACGTTGCCGAGGTCGAAGTGAACAAGGCATCAATAAATGCAAGCGGTTCGCCCGTCGTCGTCGAGATTGGCAGCATTAACAGCCCGGTCCCGATGAAGATGATGGCCGCAAAACCAAGCACGAGAATTTGAGGCGGAGACAATGTAAGCCAGTGCAATTTAGCGTTCAATCGGACACCTTCTTTAAAAAAATCAACGAAAAAAGACACTGGAAAACGCAGTGCCTTTCGGTCTGGTTCCTGTGCAACAGCCTACGAGGTTAGCTGACGGATTCGGGCATTTCCACAGGTCGCCCTATTCATTATTCCGGGAATAATGAAATTCACCCCAATTACATGGTTCCCCCATTTTCATTACGAAATTCGGCTGGAATATTCGGTTCCTTCAAGCATGATGTGATTATAACTCAATCCGGTACGTAACCCAATGCCGTTTTTCGCCCGAAATATCTTTAAAAGAGCGCGAATTGGGCATATTCAAGAATACAAGCGTAGGGTTCTCTAACGTTTTCGAAACCTTTCATTCATTTTCATCGATTTATTTCAATATTCCGATAATTGGGATAAGCTGCTTATGGCTTTCATACTATGTTATATTGACTCTATGCGTTCTTAATCAGACATATCGAATACCAGTGGGAGTATCAACTTTCTTAGAGGAGGAGTTTCATGAATCGTGCAAGAGAGCCCTTGAAGCTGAAGCCCAATCTGAAGCAGCTCATCGCGCCTGCCGCAGTCGGCCTGATTCTGTTCCTATTATTTCAGGTATTTCCGTGGGCGAATCCGGACGATACCGAGATGGCCTCGCCGGATATTATTTCCAAGGAGCAGGCTCGGCAGGCAGCTTCAAGGTTTGCTCAGGAGCATCTGCAGTTTGCGGCTGCGGACACGGACGAAGCCTTGGTTACATATCAATCCAAATCGGAACTTTACGGATATCTGGCGAAGGAGAAGAGGCTTTCGGAATATAACAAAACCTATGAAGCCAAATATCCCTATGACGTATACCGCGTTCGCTTCAGCGAGCCTGGAGGCGATGCCCTCAATGTGGACGTGCACATGCAGAATTCGGGGGTCGTCGGATTCTCGTATGATTATGCCCGCTCCAGCTATGACCGGATCGAGCTGAACAAGGGCGAGATTCAGAAGCAGATGCTGCTCGTCGTTGAGGACGGCATGACATTGGCCGAGAAGCAGGCGCTGGCCGAGCCATGGCTTCAGCGGGCGGGTTATGACCTGTCGAATCTGGAGCTGGTTACGAAGGAAGGGGAGCCCCGTCTCCAATATGTGGACCCTGAATCCAGGATCGGGGACTCCAGGCTGGAGCACCGCTTCACCTTCGAGCAGGGGAAATTGCGCTCTTACGAGCCCTCCTTCTCGGTCCCGGCCGCCCACTCCGCTTATGTCAACAAGCAGACGCAGGATGCCACGCTGCTGACGCTCGCAGGGTACGGACTGTTCACCCTTATCCTGGGCATTCTTGCAATTGTGTACAGCGTGAAGACCAGAGCCTACACCTCGTTTAAGCGCGGCCTGTTCTTATCGGCGCTGCTGTTCGTCATTCAGATGCTGAATACGTACAATCTGATTCCCGTTTTCAAATCCGAAGGCATGTCGCAAACCGGCGTGCTCGGGATGATGATTTTCTATGCCGTCTATTCGCTCGTTTTCTCCGCCCTGCTCTATTTCTCCCTTGTCGGCGGCAGCGGGCTATGGCATAAAGAAGACGGGCTCAATCCATGGCCGCGCGCCAAAGAACCCGGATACGGGCATTACGTGCTGGATAGCATGAAGCTAGGGTATATGTGGGCCTTCATCCTGCTTGGCGTCCAATCCGTCATCTTTATCGGTCTTAGTCTGACCCTGAATACATGGTCCACCACGGATGCGACGCAATCGCCTTACAATATGCTGTATCCTTGGCTGTTTCCATTGATGGCCTGGCTGGCCGGCATATCCGAGGAGGCCGTGTACCGGCTGTTCGGCATCAAGATGGTGAAAAAGATCGTTCGCAATACCTTTGTCGCAAGCTTGATCACCTCACTCATCTGGGCGCTGGGACATACGCTCTATCCGATATACCCCGTGATCTCCCGGCCGATTGAGCTGGTCATCATCGGTTTGCTGTTCAGCTACATCTTCTTGAAATACGGGTATTTAGCGGCCATGTTCTCCCATGTCATCTTCAACAGCATCCTGATGGGCATCAGCCTGATCATGCTCAAGGATGCAGCCAACCTGCTGACTGGCGTTTTTTACATGGTGCTTCCGGCGATTGTCGCCTTTGCGATTTACCGTTTCAACCCGACAAAAAAAGAGAAGCCGTATGTCACGACTCCTCCTCACGAAGTGCATTAAGAATATCCGTTGCTAATTTTTCACCGATTGAAAGGGGCTTGAAGTCTTCGACTGAAGCCTCTTTTATTTTTTTGACCGAGCCAAAATGCTTCAGCAGCATTTTGCGGCGCTTCTCCCCGATGCCCGGGATCGAATCCAGCTTGGACGTCACCATTGACTTCCCGCGCTGCTCGCGGTGGAAGGAAATCGCGAAACGGTGAACCTCATCCTGAATGCGCTGGAGCAAATAGAACTCCTGGCTGTCCCGAGGCAGCGACACCGGCTCCGGCGGGTCTCCGACCATCAGCTGCGCCGTTTTATGCTTGGCATCCTTCACAAGCCCGCAGACCGGGACGAACAGCCCCAGTTCATTCTCCAGCACGTCGACGGCTGCTGAGATCTGTCCCTTCCCCCCATCGACGACAATGAGGTCCGGAAGCGGCAGGTTCTCCTTCAATACACGCTCATACCGCCGCCGGATCACTTCACGCATCGTATCGTAATCGTCCGGCCCCTGCACGGTACGGATCTTATATTTGCGATATTCCTTCTTATCCGGTTTTCCGTTGGTGAATACCACCATGGCCGATACCGGGTTTGCGCCTTGAATGTTCGAGTTATCAAACGCCTCGATCCGGTCCAGCGACTGAAGGCCGATCACCTCGCCCAGATTGGCCGCTGCAACCGATGTCCGTTCTTCATCGCGCTCAATCAAGCGGAATTTCTCGTCCAGGGACACCTTCGCATTATCCGACGCCATGCCGACCATCTGTTTCTTCAAGCCCCGCTGCGGCACGTGAACCTTCACGCCCAGCCATTCCTGCAAGGCGGCAGCGCCCCCGGCAGCATCCACGAGGCCCGCGGCCTCCGCCTGCTCCGCTTGGGCTTGGACAAGGACTTCCTGCTGTTCGTCGGATGTATCCGCGGTCAGCTTCTTCTCCGTTTCCTCCGCTTCGCCTGCGTCCCGGGCACCTTGATCCCCGGCGCTTCCGGTTGCCGTCTCGGAGCCGGCCTCCTCTGCCAACAGCGGCCCCGGAAGCAGAATTTCCTGCGGCAAAGCGGGATTATCGCTGTAATACTGGGCTATGAACGACATGAAGTCACTGTGCGCATCCCCGTAGAACGGAAAAACGGACTTGTTGCGCTGCACCATTTTGCCTTGGCGCATGTACAGAATCTGCACGCACATCCAGCCTTTGTCCACGGCATAACCGAATACGTCGCGATCCCGGGTATCCGTTGTCGTGATCTTCTGCTTCTCCATCAGGGTATCGATATGGATGATTTGGTCCCGCAGCTCCTTGGCACGCTCGAAATACAAATCCTCCGCGGCCTCCTGCATTTTCCGCTGCAGTTCCTTCTTGATCTCTTCGTGCCCGCCGCTCAGGAAGGAAGTGATCTCTCCCGTAATCTGTTCATAGGCGGATTTCGGCACTTCCTTCACGCATGGAGCCAAGCATTGTCCCATATGGTAATACAAGCAGACCTCTTTCGGCATAACGCCGCATTTGCGCAGTGGATACATCCGGTCCAGCAGCTTTTTGGTCTGCTGCGCCGCATACGCATTCGGATAAGGACCGAAGTATTTGGCTTTATCTTTAAGCACCCTTCTGGTCACTTCCAGGCGGGGATGCTCTTCATTCGTTATTTTAAGGTAGGGATAGGTTTTATCGTCCTTCAGCAGCACATTGAATCTCGGCTGATGGGTTTTGATCAGATTGCACTCCAGAATTAACGCTTCCATGTTGCTGCCCGTCACGATGTATTCGAAATCGCGGATTTCCGAAACGAGCATCTGGGTCTTCCCGTTATGGCTCCCGGTAAAATACGAGCGCACCCGGTTCTTCAGCACTTTAGCCTTGCCCACGTAAATGATCGTGCCTTCATGGTTCTTCATAAGATAGCAGCCCGGCTGATCCGGCAGCAATGCCAGCTTGTGGCGAATATTCTCCTGCGCCTTCTCCTGCTCCTGAAGCCGTTTGGCAAAATCGTCCATGCTATTCCTCCTCTCCAAGGAGATTGTATGATAGTAACGTTATAAATATATACCATGATAAGGAACCACACAAAGCGCCTCCGGGTTACACCGAAGGCGCTGTATGAAAGCGGATTGCAGTCTATGGCAAATCCTGCTTATTGATGTTTTGCAATGATGCCCTTCAAGGCTTCTTTGGAGTTCAGACCTACGACTTTATCGACAGGCTGGCCGTCTTTAAAGAAGATCATGGTCGGAATACTCATGACGCCGAAGCGTGCTGCGGATTCCGGATTCTCATCCACGTTCACCTTTGCAATTTTTACATCATCGCCGAGTTCTGAAGACAATTCGTCCAGAATCGGAGCAAGCATTTTACAAGGGCCGCACCATGGCGCCCAGAAATCAACTACAACCGTGCCTTGTCCTTCTACTTCATTGACGAAGGTTTGGTCGGTAACATTGACGATAGCCATTGTATTCTCCTCCTCACAGGATAAGATCGAGTAAAGTGCGAATCATAATTGTCGAATGGGTCGACGAATTTAGTATACCACAATCGGCCGGAAAAAGTGAAATATACTCACCTAAAGAAAGAGGTTTTCACGGGATTTTTATGCAATCTTTACAAATGATTTGCGCATTGGGTATACTACTAGTAACAAGTCGGGTGACGGTCAAGTTTTTCGTGTTCGCACGGCATGTTCACCTTTTGAGGAGGCAAGCACCATGGATGTAAACGTACGCGTTAACGATCCACGGGAGCACATCAATGAAGAACCACGCAATGACTTTGGCGATTTGATGATGGGCTTCGTGGGGATGTTCGGTTTCATGACCATCATCTTTTTCGGATTCGTCATTATCAAGTTCTTGGTTGGTTAATATTTGATGATTCCTTGTGCACAGATAAAAAGTCTGGTCCTGCGCGCTCCATGCGCAAGCGGGATCAGACTTTTTACGATTCAAGGGACGTTTGTCCACTCTGTTCATGCCGTCGTTGCAAAGGTCTAGAACTTCCCTCTCTGGTTCTCTCCGAACAAATGAACGACATCCACGAAAGGCGCGATCCGGTTCATCAACCGCTGCCCTTTGTGAAGCTCCTCGCCGTCCTTGCTCGTGAAGCTGAGATGCTGCTCCAGCCCGTCGAGCGGATAGTTCGACGTATAGAAGGTCGGCAGCCGGTTCATCCGGAAATTCAGAATGGAACCGAGGACATGATCCCGTACCCACGGATTCAAATTCTCCGCTCCAATGTCGTCAAAGATCAGCAGGTCGCAATGCTTCATCGTCTCGACCATGTCCTTCAGCTTCTGGCCGTCCTGCATCATGGTTTTCAGATCTTCCACGAAATCGGGCATATAGACGATCACGCCGGAGTGGCCCGCTTTCGCAAGCTCATGCATCAGGTAGCCCATCAGGTACGTCTTCCCTGTACCGAACGAACCGGTCAGATACAAGCCGCGCGGGGACAAGCCGTTCTCCTTCGTATCCCGGATATATTTGAAGACCTGGTGCACCGCAGGTGCCCGCAAGCGGTCCTTCGCCATAATCTCCATATTGTCGTAACCTTCGCTCAAGGCATGCTCGTCGACATAAAAGCTGCGAATCCGCTTTTTGATCTGATCCTCATTGGTTTTTGCAATCTGCAGGGAGCACGGCGCCTTCCGTTCATAGATCTCCACCGTGCCGTTCATCCGCTGGATATCCAGCTTGCTGAAATGTCCCTGGAAATCATTCGGACACCGGTCCAGACCCGGACACGCCTGACAGTGGGCCTGATCTCCCGCATATTGATACAGCTTGCTTAAATTCAATCGTATGACCCGGTCATCGATCTCCGGATATTCGCTTCGCAGTGCTTGAATCAGCGGATTCCTGAGCAAATCCTCTGTAATCTGCTCGGTTCTGCGCAGGAGCGCAGTACTTTTCATGCTTTCCAGCAGTTCACCAAGGGACTCCATAACCTGTTCCCTCCTCTCTTAAGCAGGATTTTCCTTATCCGCCCTTCTTGTTGCCAGCCTGCATTTCTGCCGCAAACCGCATCATTTCTTCGAACTCCTCATCCGATACGGCCTCCGCCTGATCAGACTCCAAAGCCACTGGAATTTCCGGCTTCGCCTTTCCGCCTTTAGCGTATGTACGCGTGCGCTGCGAGGCTGACTTCTGCTTGCCTTTCATTTTGGCTTGATCCCGTATATACTGAACGGCTTTCTCATAGCTGTTTACTTGCTTCAGCAGCATGTTGGAAGCGATGGCTTCCACAAAGTTGCGGTTGATCCGCTGCTCGCCGCCTGCGGCAATGAGCGACATCAAATAATGAATGAGCACGTTGATGACTTCGCCTGGCAGCTTGTAGCTCAGGTCGATCTTTTCGAAGATGTCCAGAAACTGCGCGGGAACCGAGCCCGGGAAGAACGTCTGCAGGAGCCGTGTATAAGGCTCGTTGCGAAGCATCATATTATATTGGTGAATATCGCATTTGGATTGGAACTGGGCCGGAACCTCGACATAATATTCCATCTGTACGGCATGCTCCTGGGCAGGCTCGTCCGGATCGGCCGTCATCTCCTGATGCAGGGCAACCACCTTGCCCGCCGTAATCTGCCGCTTCTCCTGCATCTTCATTCCCTGCCTAAAGTGAAGGCTGGCTTTGTGCTGCAAATCGTCCAGGACAACCTCGCCGTGCTCGGTAAAGATGCCGTCCTCGTCAAGCAGGCGGCACAAATCCTGCGTGCTGAGATCGTACTTGCGTACGACGTAATTCACGATGCCCATCTGCTCATGGTCGTAGCGAAGACGCTCAACAAAGACGCGATTGCGGGATTCGCGCGGGAATCGCAGAATAATGTCCGCGTAGTTCAGGCCTTCTCCCTGCGGATTCGGCGGCAGCACCGGCTTCCTTGATACCGCTACCTCTTCCAGCGCCTGCTCCAGTTCATAATCAATGACATGCGTGTTCAACTCGAAAATATCGTAAAAGGGAACCGAAATGTTCTCCTTGTTCAGGGAAATGCCTGACCATTCCAGGGGTTCCTTGCTCCAAAGCTCTTCCCTCAGCGACAGGACGGCGAATTTCCCCACCTTGTCGCGAAGCAGCAGCGTCAGATGCTGGGTATTGAAGAACTCCGCCGGACTAAGCGGCGCCTGCAGCTCATATTCATAAACATGATCGTCCGTTTCCGGGACGAACATCCGGCTGGTCTGCAGCAATCCTACCGCTTCCAGCTTGGAGGTTTGCTCAATGAGATAGCGGCGTCCTTTTTCACTGGGCTCAAGCCCTAATGTCAAGAATAATCTTCGCTGCTGTTCAATGGCCGAATAGCCCACCTTCTCCAGCGGCACATGCGATACGAGAAGACGGTACAGGCTGACCGCAAACGCGCCGACCATCGGTTGATATATCGAACCAAGCATTTTGTCGTCCAGGCCGCTTAAGCAGAAGTCACGGTATACGCAGTAACGGTGATTCTCTGTAAAATGTAAAAAATTAGTCATGCGCATCGTTTATGCTCCCCCTGTCGCCCAAAAATAGACTTCTTCTATTCTATCATAAATCCGATGCTCAGAAGTCGGTTCTTTCGCATCAAAAATTATGGAATTCTCGCGTCTGCCTTTTGGCAGAGCTTCCATAAATATAAATGACGGCCCCCACGTATCGAAGAGCCGCCATTAACATTCCATTCAATTTGCGCCAAGCGCGGTTAAAACATTCTAAACCCTTTAATACGCAATGTCTTAATGGTCCATCCGCTCATGTAAGCCCCGATCAGACCCGCAACTCCCGTTAAGTAATCCACCAACTGGAACGATCCAACGTGAGTCCAGAACGACATTTGGCCCCGATCCCACAAGCTGTATACAACGACCGGTAGAATGACAATCACGAACAGAAAGCACGGAAACCAGGTCGTCTTCATCAACATATTTAGGATAAAACCGATACCGAACATCATGACAAAAAACAAAATCATCAGCACGAGCACAGGAATAAATTGAAGCATGATCGCTGTTTTCACCTCTTCTTTATCACCTACGCATAGCAGCTATCCTACTTTATTGCAGCAAGAAACAGCACACCAAGCTTTAGCTAATAGCTAGTTTACTAAAAATCATGTCACAGATCAACGAACAATCGTGAACACATTGTGTCGGCGTTTGCCCTTCCGACTGCGCTTACAGTACAATATAGGAAGTTAATGCAAGCGGCCATCCGCTTCAATTATAACGACATAATGTTTAGGAGTGATCACATGAACGAAGCTGCAATGACGCTTGAGGGCTGGTATGCGCTGCATGATTTCCGCACCATCAATTGGCCGGCCTGGAAAGCTGCAGACGAAGAAGTACGCGCGTTTGCGCTGGACGAGCTGAATGCGTTCCTTGCGGAATGGGAGGCCGTCGAGACCGCCAAGCAAGGCAGCACCGCCGTATATACCATCGTCGGCCAGAAAGCCGATTTTGTTTTCATGCATTTGCGCGAGACGCTGGAAGAGCTGAACGCGATCGAGAACGCTTTTAACAAAACGACGTTCGCCCAGTTCACCACCAAGGCTTATTCCTATGTCAGCATCGTCGAGCTGAGCAATTACTTGGCCGGCTCCTCCGATGAGGATCCGATGCAGAATCCGCATGTCATCGCCCGCTTGAAGCCGGTCCTGCCAAAATCGAAGCATATCTGCTTCTACCCGATGAACAAAAAGCGGGAGTTGGCGGACAACTGGTACATGCTGAGCATGGATGACCGCAAATCCATGATGAAGAGCCACGGAATGATCGGCCGCGGTTATGCCGGCAAGGTCAAGCAGATCATTACCGGTTCCGTCGGCTTCGACGATTGGGAATGGGGCGTTACCTTGTTCAGCGACGATGCGCTTCAATTCAAAAAGCTCGTGTACGAAATGAGATTTGACGAAGTGAGCGCGCGTTTCGGCGAGTTCGGTCCTTTCTATGTCGGCAACCTGCTCGACCAGGCTTCTTTCACCGACTTGATGAAGGTATAATTCCTTCCGCACATAAATGGCATATCAAAAAAAGGGATGCTCTTCCGAATGAGAGCATCCCTTCTTCTGTTATTCGCCGTCTTCCTCATCTTGCTCTTGCTTGCGCAAGGTTTCAAGATATTCAGCGGTGGCCCGGTCCCGGGCCCGCCCTTTATCCTTAAGGCGCTCAATGGCAGGAAGAATGAGAATGTCGACTTCCTGCTGAACGGTATAAGCCAGATCGTACCGCTCTTGCGACTCCAGGTAGGAGCCGACCTCCATCAGGGCGTTGTAGCGATCCAGTTCATCTTTTGTGAGCAGCCCCCGTACTTGAACACTGCAATGTCTCATTTTATAGGAACCTGCCTTTTTTCAGGACGAGCGGAATGCCTCCGATAATGAAGAGGTAGCGCAGATCAACCAATTTTTTCAGCTGGGCCGCTTTCCATCCCTGATATTTCTTATCCCCGACAACCGCAATGCCTTCGCCCCGGCCGAGGGAAGCGACCGTGCCTTTATTATGGAACTCGAATTTGCGCATGGACTTGTCCCGGATCGCCGCAACGATATTCTGGGCACAGCACACGCCCTGCTGCATCGCCATTTGGGCGGTCGGCGGATAAGGTCTGCCTTCTTCGTTAAAAATGAGGGAGTTATCGCCGATAATATAAATGTTCTCGTATCCCGGAGCGCGTAAATATTCATCAACCTTCACGCGGCCCCTCATCGTTTCGAAGCCGGCCGATTCAACCAGGCGGTTCCCGCGGATGCCGCCGGTCCATACGACCGTTGCCGCCCGGATCTCTTCGCCGTTGTTCAGCACGACCCCGCCCGGCAGGCATTCCTTGATCGCAATGCCCATCTTGAAGGTAACGCCCTTCTTCTCGAGAACGTTCATGGCGTACTCCACCAGCTCGGGTGCAAACCCCGGCAGCGCGGACGGAGCGGCTTCTACGTTATAAATGTTCACCAATGTCGGATCGACGTCATACTCCTTGCACAGTCTCGGAATACGGTCCGCCAGCTCGGCTACAAACTCGATGCCGCTGAACCCGGCTCCGCCAACCACGAAGTTGATGCGCTCTTGCGGTCTGCGTTCATTCTTATATAAAGCAAATTGATATTCAATATGCTCTCGAATCAATCGTACCGAGTTGATGCTTCGGATCGTCATTGCATGCTCTGCGAGTCCCGGGATCCCGAAGGTCTCCGGCTCGCCGCCGAGTCCAATGACAAGATAGTCATAGGATAACGTTCCATCTTCAAGGATAACCTTCTTATCGTGAAGGCGGATTTCCTGAACCGAGGATTTGACCAAATCGATTTTGAACTCGTCTATCAACTTGGATATGGATACCCGGGTATTCTCAATGCTGTCGGTTCCTGCTGCCGGCATATGCAAATGCGTTGTAATATAATGATAATCATGGCGATTCACCAATGTAACATCGGCCTCATTATAATTCAGCTCTTTTTGCAGCCGCTGCGCTGTCAATATGCCCCCGTAACCCGCGCCAAGGATTACGATCTTCGGTATGCTGCTCATTCTACTGCTCCTTCCAGCTTACTCTTTATATATACAGTATGGTACACATGTTAACATTCTGTGAAATTGCATCCAAAAAAAGAGAAGAGCCCTTATCAGAGCCCGTTTCATCATTTGACCTGATGGTTCATTACGGTTCAAAAACAGCAGTAATCCTGCGGTTTCCTTATGATTGCTGCCGTAACCAATCGATATGAGAACCCTGCAATGAACACAAGTTATCACGTTAATCATATGCATAAACCATGCAAATATCAAGATTTTTTTTGCCATGAAATATGCAAATCATTCCGCCATTTCTCCCCTTGCTTGCTAAGTAAGCGCAACCATTCCAATGTTAGGTATTTTAACTCAATTCTCGTCTTTTCATGCCGGTTCGGGACGATTATAATAGGTAAGGAATTCATGAATCAGCTATATCCGGACAAGAACGTCTGTCTGATTCGAATATAAACTCATTTTATGGAGGTGCTTCCCGCATGACAACGATGCCACAAGACAACAATATGACGGATCTTTTGATTATCGGTGGCGGACCTGCAGGCATGTTTGCCGCTTTTTACGGCGGAATGCGCCAAGCCTCGGTTAAACTTATCGAGAGCATGCCTCAGCTCGGAGGCCAATTGGCTGCGCTGTATCCCGAAAAATATATCTATGACGTGGCAGGCTTCCCGAAGGTTACCGCCCAGGAGCTTGTGAACAATCTGTCCGCGCAAATGGAGCTCTTTAAAACGGACATCCGTCTTGAAGAGAAAGTCCAAGCTGTGAAAAAGCTTGAAGAACGTCATTTTGTCGTGAGAACGAATCTGGGCGAACACCATGCCAAAGCCGTCATCATTACGGCCGGCGTTGGGGCGTTCCAACCCCGCCGACTGGAGATTGAAGGTGCCGAGAAGTACGAGAAGGCGAACCTTCATTATTTTGTCAACGATCTCAGCCGCTTTAAAGGTAAGAAAGTGCTCATTAGCGGCGGCGGTGACTCCGCGGTAGACTGGGCCCTCATGATCGAACCGATCGCCGAGCAGGTTACGCTGGTTCACCGCCGCGACAAGTTCCGCGCCCACGAGCATAGCGTGGAGCAGCTGATGGCCTCGAAGGTGAACATCGTGACGCCAACCGAAATTACGGAGCTGCATGGTGAAGATGCCATTACGAAGGTGACGCTGGCGCATATTAAGACCAAAGAGACGCAAGAGATTGAAGTTGACGATGTCATTGTCAATTTCGGTTTCGTTTCCTCCCTCGGTCCGATCTCCGAGTGGGGCATCGCCATCGAAAGCAACTCCATCGTCGTGGACTCCCGCATGGAAACCAGCATCCCGGGTATTTTTGCGGCCGGCGATATCACGACCTATCCTGGCAAGGTCAAGCTCATTGCCGTCGGATTCGGCGAAGCGCCAACCGCCGTCAACAATGCCAAAGTATACTTCGATCCTGAAGCCAGATTGGCTCCGGGCCACAGCAGCAACATGAAATTGTAAAGGTAAGCGGATTTTCCTAACGCTTCGACATACAGAAAAAAAGGTATCTAACGTTCCAGAGGGCGATGCGCGCTCAGAACGTAAGATACCTTTTCTATTCTTCTTCAAACCATATGTAGAACTTGGTTGAAAGCTCCCACATTATATGCGTATCATGTCGTAAGTTATCTATTCTATATACGAAAATCTGATTAATGCAGGATGCTGCCGGAATCGGTGTCCAAGTTCCGTTTATGAATTTCGGCTAGCAGTAGAGTGATGAACTCTCGTTCCAACTTCAATTCAACAGCCATATGATAGGAATCGAGAAGCATCTCATCCGTCAACATAGCCATCCCCTCACACCCCTTCCTCATATTTCCTGAATCTATCATATCAAACATGCGAAAACGGAACAACTGTTCGCTTATCCACAACCTCTTGTGGAAATCCTGTGTATAATTTGTTGGTAAGTGTAAGAAACAAGGTCATATCAAAGTGGATTATGGGGATAAATGTTATACACAGGATATGGGGTAAATCTACCATAAAAAAATTTGATCAATTATTATATCGGTAGATAACGGTTATTTTTTTATTACCCTATTAAAAAATCATATAAACGAATTCTATTGGGAATATTAAACAAAAAATTCAGCTCGGTCTTGTATTTACCTCCAAAATCCATATCTTGCCTTCAACGTCAAGTCCGTAATCGAATCCCAGTTCCCCGATTCCGGGAAAGCGCGATTCCAGGATCGTGATGCACTGTCTGGTTAAGTGGCGCATTTCATTACGCTTCTCCCTGGCATTGATATCGGGCAGCGACAGCCGGAGAGCATGGCGGCAACGAAGCAGCGTTCCTCCTTTGCAAATGTTCGTGACAAACAGCCCCGGGCTTGCGAGCCGTCCTAGCATGGCCCGGAATTCCCATCTTCCTCTTTCCTTGACTACCTTCACGCGGTAATCCAGCGGGCGTCCCTGAATTTTAGCCAGGTGAATCCCCTGTTGTATCATGTAGCGCCGTTTCAGTTTCATTCTGTTCAATACGTGCAACAGGGAATTCAATGTATCTACATGAACAGTACGCCTCTTATGGGTTACCAAGTATCCCGTTCCGTCTTTCTGTATTCGGATGACTCCGTTACCACCGGTGCCTACAATCGGCTTGATCACGACCATTTCGTGTTCATCCAGCATTGAGACCAGGGTATCCCCTCCATACGACTGGGTCGCCGGAATGTAGGGAGCAACCTGCGGATCGGTCAGCAGCGCTTCCGTCTTCAGCCACTTGCTGGCCAATTGTCTTCCCGCCATGCTGCTTTCGCCTCCTTTTATTCATGACATACGTTATCCTATTCTCTTATCCGCACTTTGTCTTGGATGATTGTCCGGGATCGTTATGCCTAATAATTTGACGCATTCATGGCCGCGAAGCGAGCTTCCCTTTGCAAATGATGTGATCTATCGTATAGTAAGAGCAGAGCTTTGTCCGTAATACATCCATCCATGGATAACCCTAAAGGAGGCTTTGTCACCTTGGCAGCATTGTTTGAAGTTTTGTACTGGATTGCCATTGTCGGCATGTCGGTTGCCCTTGCAGCCATCACGGTTCTGATCTTTGTCATGGGCTTCAAGTTCATCAAAGACAAGCGCCGCGGACTCGGGGCCGGCTGCATCGTTTTCTCGCTCGTGGCTGCCGGCATGATCGTGCTGATGCTGAACGATACCTTCTTCTTCCCGGTCTGATCAAATAGGAAGAACAACGAAATGCAGCTGCCCCCGTCTGGGAGCCGCTGCATTTTTTTGTTGCTTATGGGCGGCAGCAAAAAAAAGACCTCCACGACAATAGGGTCGCAGAGGTCCTTTATCTATTGGCTTAGAGCTCACTCCCCGAAAACCCGCTGCTTAGCAAGGCTCTTCGTTCGGTTTGCCCGCATCCGTTGCCGTGCGGAAGGAAGATCCGCAGCCGCAAGTAACGGTCGCGTTCGGGTTGTGAATGGTGAACCCGCCCGTCATGCCGGATTCCTCGAAGTCGATTTCGAGACCGTTCAGGTATTTCAGATCGTCCTTCTCGACAACGACTCTCATATCCTGCAGGTCCATGTATACGTCCGCATCCGTTTCTTGATCGTCGAAGCCCATTGCATATGAAAAACCACTGCATCCGCCGGCAGTGACACCCAGTCGAAGGAACATATTGGGCGTTTCCTGTTCAGCAAGCATTTCTTTCAAACGTTCTGCAGCTGTTTCGCTGATAGATATCATAGGTCACCCTCCTTTTCGTTCATTCTTTAAGTATACTCCTCTTCGCGAATTCGCTCAAGGTTGAGATGCTGGCCATTTTACCATATGGTCAATAACCTATTTCAATTCCTCTATATGTATTGCTACCCCGAGGGGTCAGGTTTATAATAGGGAAGGAACATGGGCGGCAACTGTTGGATAATTGTCACATCCCCCGGCTAAAATGCGGCAAAGGTTATGGCTGGTCCACAGTTGTATATTTTTTCACAAAGTTATTTATTTATTCAGCCCATTTATCGATTTCGTTGTTACACGACTATAAACGGACCGTTCCCCGCGGGGAGTGATCCACTTTATGATCACTTGATCTGCCGAATATTCGGCAAGTCAAAGTGTGAACAGGAGGATTGAACATGTCCACGATTGTGACACCATTTACCGATCAGAGAATGGCCGAGATCGTTGCGAAAGTCCAACGCGGCGAACGCCTGAATCTTGAAGACGGTGTGTATTTGTACCAAACCGATGACCTGCTGACCCTCGGGCAGCTGGCTAATGAAGCCAATTTGCGCAAGAACGGGAAGAAAGTTTACTTCATTGAGAACATGAGTCTCTATTTTACCAATGTATGCGAATCCCGCTGCGCTTTTTGCAATTTCCGGAAAGACCAAGGCGAGGAAGGCTCCTATACCCTCTCCGGCGCGGAAATGATTGAGTATGTGGAACAGCATATTCACCCCGGCATCCGTGAATTTCATATCGTTGGCGGACATAATAATCATGTCCCGTTCCAGTACTATGTAGATTCGCTGAAGGCATTGAAGGAACGTTTTCCTGAAGTTACCCTGAAAGCCTACACCGCGGCGGAGATCGAATTCTTCACCCGCATCAGCGGACTCAGCACGAAGGAAGTGCTGCAGGAGCTGCAGAAGGCAGGTCTGCAAACCTTGACGGGCGGCGGAGCCGAGATCTTGTCTGACCAGTACCGTCAGAAGATGAAGGTGGATAAAGCCAACGTGGATCAATACCTCGACGTTCACCGTACCGCGCATAAGCTCGGCATGAAGACGCACACGACCATGCTGTACGGCTCGATCGAGAGCCATGAGGACCGGATCCGCCATATGCTCCAAATTCGGGATCTTCAAGATGAAACGAACGGATTCATGGTATTCATTCCGCTGTCCATGCAGCCGAAGAATAAGAATGCGGGCATCATGCGCCGCAATTCGGCTTACGAAGATTTGAAAACCATTGCCATCAGCCGATTGATGCTGGATAATATCGACCACATCAAGGCTTACTTCATTAATATCGGGCCCCAATTGACGCAGGTCGCTCTCAGCTTCGGCGCATCGGACGTCCATGGCACGATCCTGAAGGAGCGCATCAGCCATGCCGCAGGAGCCCTGACGCCAGAAGGGCTGACCCGCAAAGAGCTTGTGTGGCTCATCCAAGGCGCCGGCCGCATTCCGGTCGAACGCGATACCTTCTACAACGAGATCAAGGTTTACGAATAAGCCATACCAGCAAAGACGCAAGCAAAGCAGACGTTCCAAAAAACGGAAAACAGGTTAAAGAGATAATATAGCGTGGGTAACCTAAGCCGCTTTCAGCGGCGTTTTTCTTGCGAATCGGCGCTCACCTTCTTATCTCTTGAGAAAGGAAGAAATTTATGAAAAAGCTCGTCATTCTCGGCGGAGGCTATGGTGGTCTTGCCCTAATTCAAGAATTGTTCAGCGGCTATCTTCCTCCGGACGTGGAGGTCGTGCTCATCGACCGCATGCCGTACCAAGGACTCAAAACCGAATATTACGCGCTGGCAGCAGGCACCGTGGCCGATACCGCCGTTCGTGTTAAATTCCCGGTGTATGACCGCCTCCATATTGTATACGGTGAAGTCCTATCCATTGATCTTGAGAAGAAGCTTGTGAACCTGACGAACAACGATCCAGTGGACTACGATCAACTGGCCATTGCCCTTGGATGTACGGACCGTTATCATGGAGTACCGGGCGCTGAAGAATTCACGTTCAGCCTGCAATCCTTTGCGGCATCCCGGGAAACCTATTTGAACCTGAACAACCTCAGACCATATGGTCAAGTTCATATCATTGGCGGAGGCTTAAGCGGCATCGAGCTCGCTGCCGATCTTCGGGAAAGCCGGCCTGACCTGAATATCGCCATTTTGGACCGGGGACAACGGGTACTTTCTTCTTTTCCTAACCGTTTGTCTGCTTATATTCATCGCTGGTTTGAGGAGCACCACGTGGACATCCACAGCGGCGTATCCGTATCCCGAGTGGAGAAGGGCGCCGTGTACAATCTGGATGTGCCGATCGCAACCGATTTGGCGGTATGGACGGCCGGCATTCAGCCCGTAAAGGTCGTACAGGATCTGGATCTGCCAAAAGACCGCAGCGGACGCATTCTGCTGAACGAGTGGTACCAGGTTCCGTCCCATCCCGAGGTATATGTGATCGGCGACTGCGCCAGCCTCCCCTTCGTCCCGAGCGCGCAAGCGGCAGGGGCTCAGGCCGAGCAAGTGGGACATGTCATGAAAGCTTTATGGCGCGACGATACGCCTAAGGTATCTCCGCTGAAGCTGAAAGGAACGCTGGGTTCCCTCGGCAAACATGCGGGCTTTGGACTCATGGGCAGCACGTCGGTCATGGGCCGGGTACCAAGAATATTAAAGAGCGGCGTGCTCTGGAAATCCAAGCGTCATTACTAGTCGGACGGATACGGGCGCTGATGATGCTCCTGTGGCGGGACGCCGCGGAGGTGATCGGAAAGTCAGCTTTCCTCTTCGCCGTCCCGAAAGCTTTCGAGCTTGCGGGTGACAACCTCTAGCAGCTCTTCAGCCGTAGGGGCTTCAACCCAATCGCCATCCACGTAAGCGAAGGGCATCAAATAGCACTGGCCGCAGCTGGTCAGGCAGCCATATTCGATGACTTGGCAATCGTACTTGCCTTCAAGCGTCTGCAGCACTTTATCCGTGCCAAAATAGGAATTGCTTGTGCAAAACTCAATGATAATGGACATTGTTATTAGACCTGCCTTAAGATTGGCATTTTATTTTGCCGGTTTATGTACTATAATATAGGGAGGAAAGGAGTTGAACAAGATGAGTGAAAACACGCAAACCACTGTATATGATGAAGTGGCTGAAGTGCTTGATAAACTTCGTCCGTTCCTGCAGCGCGACGGCGGTGACGTGGAACTGGTTGACGTTGAAGACGGCATCGTTAAGCTGAAATTGATGGGTGCATGCGGTAGCTGCCCAAGCTCCACCATTACTCTGAAAGCAGGGATCGAGCGGGCCCTGGTTGAAGAAGTAGAAGGCATCCAAGAAGTAGTTCAAGTATTCTAAATCTTCTTTAACTATAAAGAGTCTTGGTTTCCCTCGAGGGACCAAGACTCTTTTTTTGAGATGAAAGAAGATATAAGTTTTCTGCGAATCGTTAGCAATTCTTGAGTCGCATTTAATTATTTTGGGATCCCCGCAAAGTAAATGGAATACGCATCGAAGCATAGTCTCCACTTTGTGGGGTTGTTTTATTCCGGCTTGATTAATGGGCGAATCGGGTCCAGCCCGCCGGATACATCCATAATATTGCCGGTAATGAAATCCGATTTATCCAGGCATAAATATTCGATCACCCTGGCGACGTCCTCACCGCTGCCCGATCGTCCGCGAGGAGTCAACCCGTCCTGACTGCCGGATACTTCATCGATGGTTTTCTCTTTGTTGGCACCGCGGATATCCCCCGGACAGATCATATTCACGGTGATTCCATACGGCCCTTCTTCCACGGCCAGCGTCTTCGTAAAGGAGACCAGGCCCACCTTCGCAGCCGCGTAGGCGGAGCGTTGAGGCCATGCGCGGGCTTCACCCGCATGCCCGAAACCAAAGTGGATGATGCGTCCCCATTTTTTCTCCCGCATGGCCGGCAGAACGCGATGGTCCAGCAGCATGACGCCGGTTAAATTGCCATTCACCATATGTACGATTTCGTCGCGGCTGTACTCCGAGAACAGACGGCGTTCCCGAATGAACGGTCCAGCATTGTTAACCAGGATATCGACGCTGCCCAGTTGCTCCTCCGTCTGATCCACCAATGAATACAGTTCAGGCTCGCTGGCGATATCGGCTTTAATCGCGATGGATTTCACGCCAAACCCCTCGATTTCACGGGAAAGCGCCTCCGCTTCATCCTTGCTGTTTACATAATTTATGGCTATATGACATCCCTGCCGTGCTAACGACAGTGCCGTCATTTTCCCCAAACCTGTCGCACTGCCTGTAATCAGCGCCACTTTTCCCTTCAAGGCTTTCCCTCCTCAGATGGATATCCTTCCTTCAGTATAAAAGATTTGATAAGGCCGAACAACTTGCTTCCGACCAGGATTGGCCATTCGACAGAAAAAGAAAGAAAAAGGGCCTATCCGCAAAGACCGATAGGTCTCTTGGATAATGCCCTTTTCTTCACACATACGATGAAAATCATATACAGCATATCGAGCTTTCCTGCCCGAATTAGAATGCCGGGATGACGGCACCTTTGTACTCTTCTTCAATAAAAGTTTTCACGTCTTCGGAAGTCAATGCCTTCGCCAGTTTTTGGATAGCGTCGGAGTCCTTGTTGTCCGGACGGGCTACCAGCAGGTTCGCATAAGGATTGTCCTTGTCTTCGATGAAGAGCGCATCCTTCGTTGGATCCAGTCCTGCTTCCAGCGCGTAGTTCGTGTTGATGACAGCCAGATCCAGCTCATCCAGCATGCGCGGCAGCATGGCGGCTTCAACTTCCTTGAACTCCAGGTTCTTCGGATTTTCTACGATATCCTTGGCGGTTGCTTCCAGCTTGCTTTCGTCGTTCAGCTTAATCACGCCGTTCTTGGACAGCAGCGTCAATGCACGGCCAGCATTAGAAGGATCATTCGGAATGGCTACAACCGATCCATCCTTCAGCTCATCCGCAGATGTAATGGTTTTCGAGTAAGCACCCAGCGGCTCGACGTGCACGGCGATCACGGACTCCAGGTCCAATTTGCGCTCTTTGATTTGATTGTCCAGATATGGCTTATGCTGGAAGAAATTCGCATCGATTTCTTTGGAATCCACTTGCGTATTCGGCAGTACGTAATCCGTGAATTCCACGATTTCCAGGTTCACGCCTTCTTTTTCAAGCGCAGGCTTGATGTGCTCCAGGATTTTGGCGTGCGGTAAAGGCGAAGCGCCTACTTTCAAGGTCACGGTTTCTGGTGCGCCGCCGCCTGTTGTTCCTCCCGGTTCAGTTGCGTTATCCGCAGGCTTGCTGCCGCATGCAGCCAGCACCGTAACCAAGGTCAAACTGATCAATGCCAATGTCCATTTTTTCATTCTAAAAGTCTCCCTCCGAAAAATATATGATTTATATGTTGTCTTTCTTGAAGCCTCATCAATCCGTTATTTTCTTGTAAAATGCCGCACCAGACGATCTCCTGCCATCTGCAGCAGCTGGACCAGGACAATCATCAGCACGACAGCCAGAATCATGATCTCGGTCTCATAACGGTAATAACCATACTTGATGGCCAAATCCCCTAAACCGCCGCCCCCGACTTGACCGGACATCGCGGTATATGATACCAGGGTTACAATCGTGATCGTCATCCCGGCTAATAGGCCCGGACGCGCCTCCGGAAGGAGCACCCTCCATACGATTTGGCTTGTCGAGGAGCCCATGGCATGAGCCGCCTCAATCACGCCTTTATCCACTTCATTCAAAGCCGTTTCCACGAGCCTTGCAAAGAATGGAGCAGCGCCGATCACCAGCGGCGGAATGGTGCCCAGCACGCCGTACGAAACACCTACGATCGACTTCGTAATCGGAATCATCGCCACGATCAAGATAATGAACGGAACCGAGCGCAGGATGTTGACAATGAACGACAGGATCGTGTAACCGAAGCGTACCAACCCGGACGTGGATCTTGCGGCCATGTAGAGCAGCACGCCGACCGGCAGTCCGATGATGAAGCTGAACAAGGCCGAAGCCCCCAGCATCCGCAGGGTATCCAATGTTGCCGTCCATATCTCTTTCCAGTCGATCTGGGTAAAATCTAGTCCGAACATCAATGAATCACCTCCACGTCTAGTCCTTGTTCAAGCAGCTTCCGGATCGTATCTTCAATCGCGCGCTCTTCCCCTTCGAAACGGACGATGAGCTGGCCGTACGGCGTATCTTTGAGCGTTGAGATCGTACCCTGCAGAATCGCAAAATTCACGCCCGTCTCATGAACCGTATGGGACAGGATCGATTCGTACGTTTTCGACCCCAGGAACGTGATTTGAACCGCTCTTGAAGGGCCGTTTACCTGACCCTGCATAGCCAGCCGCAGCGCTTCGCCGCTGTCCATCTCCTGGCGGATGAATTCCTGCGTCACTTCATGCTTCGGCTTCAGGAACACTTCCGTTACCGGTCCTTGCTCTACGATGCCGCCCTGATGAATAACGGCGACCCGGTCGCATATGCTCTGAATGACGTGCATCTCATGGGTAATCAACACGATCGTCAGATGAAACTTTTTGTTAATGTCCAGCAGCAGGCGCAGAATCGAATCCGTCGTTTGCGGGTCAAGGGCCGAAGTGGCCTCGTCGCATAGCAGCATTTCGGGATCGCTCGCGAGCGCCCTGGCGATGCCCACCCGCTGCTTCTGGCCCCCTGACAGCTGGGACGGATATTTGTCGCGATGCGCCTCCAAGCCGACCAAAGCCAGCAGCTCGGATACTTTGCGCTCCAATTCGGCCCTCGGCGTCTTGATCAGACGCAGCGGAAACGCAATGTTATCGTACACCGTCGCGGAAGACAGCAGGTTAAAGTGCTGAAAGATCATCCCGATTTTGCGGCGCTCCGCCTGAAGCTGCTTCTTGCCGAGCGACGTCAAATTTTTGCCGTTCACCCACACCTCGCCGGAGGTGGGACGCTCCAGTAAATTGATGCAGCGGATCAATGTACTTTTCCCTGCACCGGAGTGTCCGATCACTCCGAAAATTTCTCCTTTTTCAATCGACAAATCCAATTCGGACAACGCAGTTGTTAATGACCCGGCTTTTCCGTACTGCTTCGTCAATTGCTTGAGCTCAATCAATCCGATTATCCTCCTTTTTCCTTAGCTTCATATCTATTTACCCAAAAGAAAAGAGCCTCTTTTTGTAGAATCAAAAAGGGCCCTCTTTACGTAAAAGTCAACGCCTTTTCTCATCTGTCAAAGCTGAAGGTATCCCCTAGCTTTGAAGGAATTAGCACCATGTCACTCCAAGCGTCATCGCATTAAGCAATGGTACGCAAGAAGTCGGTTGCCGGGCTTCATCGGGCCTGTCCCTCCGCCTCTCTCGATAAGAAAACATCGATATGAAATTTTTCCGATTAAATTGATCTGATTTGATAACATTTAATGAATGCAATAGTTAGTATAGATTCTTTTCAGGCTTTTGTCAAAAGGAATTTCATGGCGATTTTGTGCCTAAGCCCGCACTCCATTTTCAGCCCACAGCTTGTTCGTATATTTATACGAAGCGGCCAGGGTGCGGCATACCATATCGATGCCCTGTTGGAGATCGTCCAGGTGCTTGTCGATATCCTCCAGCTCGATTTTGTCGGACAGCCCTTGATGGCGCTGCCACAAATCATCCTGCATCTCGGAGTTCATGTAATGAATTTCAGCGTTGCGCCTTTTGCGGAGCGCGTTCAGCGGCGCTTTGTAGCGATCCTTGATCGCTTCCAGCTCTTCGGCCAGCTCACCGTGGGCCTTCAAAAATCTGAACTGCCGCAGAACCGTAAAATAAGAAAAATGCGCCTTTACCTTGGAAGTATGCAGATCAAACAAATCGTTCAGCACCGTGCCCAACTTGTCAAGGATCGAGAATACGCGGATGAAGCCGTTTTTGTAAAAATACACATATCGTTGATATTCCCCTTGCTCCTGAATCGACATATCATCGATGTAACCCGATTGGACCGATTGACTGAAATGCTTGGCCGCATTCCAGCTCTGCTCCAGCTCATCCAGGGAGACGATCAGTCCCCGGGTCCAGATCTCCAGCTTGCGAAAATCATGCGTCGGATCCTGATTTTTATCCATTTCCTCCTGCAGCAGCCGGGTTGTCTTCACCATCGATTCAATGGCTTCCTCAAGCAGGCCGTTGTTCTGCCGGGGCTGTTCCCCAAGTAACATTCGAAGCATGGCGGTACCCCCTCGCGTTATCAGATTAACCTTGGTTCTTGATCTCGATTTTGCCAATGCCAATATAGTCATTCCAGCGCTCAGCGGCCGTCTTCACGGCGATATCCTCGCGCGGGGGCAACTCATCCGGATCGCCATCAGGCCCTTGGGCATCCCATGACTGTCATCATCTGCTGCGCCAATCCGGGCTCGTCCTGTTAGGATGCCCCCGAAACGGGAAGACAACTCCATAGCATGGAGCGACTTGTGATTTCTCCGGTGTTATTAAATATAAACAAATTCGTTGCCTTATCAAACCTTTTCGATACGGCTGCCGGAAGCTCCATTCATTTCTATACAACAAAGCCCTCGAACTCCGGTCCGGGGACTTTGCATGCATGTATGCTATAGAATATAGGATTTTCTTAACGGAATGATCGGCGTTCTTCCTTATACGATCTTTTCCCGAGGCACATCGTGGCCCTTCCGTATTTCGGCTTCAAGCGGCTTGCTGAGCTGCCATACCCGGACGCTTAAATAACACAGTACGCCGAACAGCGCCGAGATCAGCAGTGTATGACCCAGTGCGGAGAATACGTACACTTCCTCGTTATGCATCGTAGCCATAATGAGGGCGCCGCTGAATACCTGCAGCAGGCACAGTACGGTTGCCGAAATGCCCAGCATCTGGATTTCCCGGTTACCGCGATTGCGCCAATATGCAAAATGCCCCATCACCGCCACCACGAGCAGCAGCAGCAGCGCGGCCACGCGGTGCATAAAGGCGATGCCGACCCCTCCGCTCAGCTCCGGTATCACTTCTCCGTTACACAATGGCCAGCCGGAGCAGCCTTCCCGGGAATCGGTATGGCTGACGAATGCACCGATATACACCACGATGTAGCTGTACAACGTTGTGCCCCAGACCAAATTGCGGAAGCCCTTGCCCACCCGCGGCAAACGCTCCAGGTCAGAGGGCCCCTTCGCTTGTTCGATTCGGCGCATGCCCAAAGCCAGCATGACCGAACTGGCAAAAGCAATCAGCGAGAAGCCAAAATGCAGCGCCATGATCGCAGCCGATTGAGGTTTAACCACCGCAAGGGCCCCCATGATGGCTTGTACCACGACGAATACCGAGGTCCCGATGACGTAAGCCATCAAATCCCGGCGGTCCCGCTTGTACTTCCAGAACGCTATCAGCGATGCCAAGGCGGCCAAACCAGCCATTCCGCTTACGGCCCGGTGGGAATATTCGATCATCGAGGACACCGTGTAAGCGGGAACAAACTTACCGTTGCACAGCGGCCACTCTTGGCCGCAGCCAAGCCCTGACCCTGTCTTTGTTACAACCATGCCGCCAAAAGTCGCGCAGAACATAATTAAGCATGTTATGTAACTCAGCCACTTTAATTGTTTATCGTTCACTTATCTCACCTGCTGCTCATAATCATTCACTATTCAAAACCTATACAGGATCGCATCATATACAGTCCACATTTCATTATACCTGATTCTGCAGCTACGGTCACTTGAGCGATTGTGACAAAATGTTCAAAAATGAACAAAACCTTCATGCTCAAGGTACTTGACTTCGCAATTCCCCTCACAATGATCCAATGTAAAAACAACACCGCCGCCCGTTATAGCTCAAAGGCGGCGGTGCTATCGTCACTGCTTACTTGTGAATCGTACCGTATACGTCCACGGCACGCTGCAGGAAATCTTCAATCTCCTCGCGCGATTTGCGGAGTTTGTTAACGTAGCGAACCAGCTCGCGTCCGTCAGAGTATGCAACAAAGCTAGGGATGCCCAGTATATTTTGCTGCTGACTCACGTCACCGACAGCATCGACGTCAACTTCCACCAGAGTCAATTGGTTGGAGAACTTCGTCTCAACCTCCGGCATGAATGGATCGATAAACTTGCAATCGCCGCACCAGTCCGCTTTAAATACGGCAACGGTCAGTCGTGGAGACTGGATTGCAACCTGAAATTCTGCTTCTGAAGTGATTTTTTCCATTGATTATCTCCCCTTTACGTCGAGTTCCTTCCCCCCTAGTGAATCAAAATGTTGAGTGGAAGTCAAATATTAAGTGCATACTGACTGTATGAGGTTCATGGTCTGGCATTATCATCAGAAAGTGCAGGTGACAACCGGCATGCACTCGCACGGAGCCAAGGACAAACCAAATCGGGGCAAGGATTACGGGTCATGGCCAGCTGCCATTTCGCAAGCCCTGGCAGAATCCTGGTCCGGTATGATGGCAGCTTGGCGATATTCCATAAAGCTTCGGACCAACAGGCATGAATTGCAGTGGGATCCTACAGCCGTTAGGGCCATTCGCAGGCAGCTCAAGAACATTCTCTCCTCCCATCCCTATCTGCCGCAGGGCATTTCTTCGTTTCTCCCTCTGCAAGAAGGTCGCAGCGATATTCGTGGTCATGAACCGGACCTGCAGCCAACGGATGAGGAGCAAGAGCTGGTTCATCGCATTCAGGAGGCCGCTGCCGCCGCCAACCGAAGCAACGTAACCCGAACAGAGGCCTATTTGGACTGTTACGAGTCGCATCCGGAGCTGCATTGGGCCTTGCTTGCCCATATGGTATCACGCAATGCCGGATGGAATATGAGCGATCTGAAGGGCGGGCTGATGTCGGATCTGATGGCTCCCCATTTCCAAAACCATCTGTACCGTTTCTTGGAGCGCTGCAATGCGCTGATTTTTCAGGATGCCTATCCGCAGCTGCTTCTCTATATGCACAGTCGAAAAATAGGAAAGCCCTTATTCCACTTGCTCCCCCGCTTCCATGTTTCTTCGTTCATGACGCCGTTCTGGGAACGGTTCTGGCACGACCAGGGCAGTTCGCTGCTTACGGTCGCCCTCATCATTAATGAACAGAACTATATTGAGGGGCGCGTGGCAAGACATCCTTTTTACCGTCAGCATATTTTGCAGGATCCGCTCTTTCGGGTGCATGAGCTGTCCCGGTTGAATCAAATCGTGTTCCCGTTGGGTCAAAGCCATCAGACAAGCACAGACTCTGCCGATTATCCCGTTTCTCCTACCCGGCCGCTGGCCGGACTCACCATCCCCAAGTTTGACGACCTGTCTATCCGGATCAAGGCAGGCCGCTCGTTGTACGCTTTACTGTTCGGTTATGAGGATATCTATCATGCCGTGCTGGAATTCGCTCGTTCCACCAAGCATCAGGGCTCGCGTGCTGAATATTGGCCGGCGTTATTCACGCCGACGCGGGATCAAGCCATGAATCACGGCCACGAGGGGCTTGAGCTTATCCAATCGGAATGGCTGCCGGACGGCCGTCGTCTGTATAGCCCCCATCTTGAGGAGATCTGGCAGGATGAAACCCCGGAACCGATTCCCCGGTACGACTGGTTTCAGGGCCACGCGATGTTTAAGCATATTCGCAAACCGAAACCGCCGATACTGCCGGATATCACCCACGCCCATCGGGCCGCCCTGAAGAAAACCTCCATCGCCCATGACGTATCCGCTCCGTCCCGCCGGCAATAAAAGAAGACCATTCCGATACGGCCGGAATGGTCTCTTCTCTAACGGATGAATGAATAGATGTGCTGTTCTTGCATCATAGGTTTATCCCCGCTCCCGCATACGCGCAGGCTGCAGCCTCATCAGCGGACGGAACACCTTCTGCAAAGGACGCGGGTAACTGCTAAGCTCCGATTGCCGCAGTACGCCAAACACCACCAGCAGCACAAGATATATAATGACTACGGCTACGCCTACAACCAGGCAGGTCAGCAGAAATGCCAACCTTGCCGGCATGACATCGACCATCTGAATACCGGCCAGGTTCAGGCCGTAACCGATCCCCCCTGCGACAGCAACCGTTAGTATGAAGCCCATCCAGCGTTTGCCCAGGATCGAGAAGGATACGATCGCCTTGATCGATCTGACGTTCAGTATCGTAATGACAAGGAAACAGAGAGCCGTGCTCCCGATGATGCCGTAAATGCCAAACAACGGAGCAAGCAGGAAGCTGGCAACAAGCTTGACCGCAATCCCGATCATCACGTGAACCATCGAGAGCTTGGCCTTGCCGATTCCAAGAAGAATGGAGTTCGTTGTCATCATAGTGATTTGGAAAATCGTACCGAATGTCAGGAACCCGATGATCCCGCTTCCGCCGAGGGAACTAAACAGCAATCCGTTGATGGAATAGGATGCAACGCAGAGCGCAATCACCATCGGCATCCCCGTCAATATGGCAACGCGCATGGCCAGCGATACTTGCTGTTCCAAATGCTCCTGATCTTTCCTCGCAAAAGCGGCAGAGATGATCGGAATGAGCGAGGTGCTGAGGGCAATGGCTAGAATCGGCGGAATGCCCGCTACGCTTTGCGCCCGGTTTCCTAATACCGCTAGGGCTGCGGTAGCCTCTCCCAGGCCAACCTGCCCGATCAACAGCGGCTTCACAATGGAGCTGTCAATGAAGTTGACCGCCGGAACCGCCAGGGAAGACAGCACAATCGGTATAGACAGCGTGAAGATATCCCGGTATATCCCGCCAAGCGGAATCGAGCGGTCCGCCGCCGGCATTTTGAGCTCACGATCGTTTCGGCGAAGCTTCACCGTAAAATACAGCATGACCGCAAATGCCCCGATACTGCCGAGGACGCCCCCGAAGGAGGCACCCGCCGCGATCCAGGTATCGTCATATCCCAAACGCAGCAGCACATAGGCCAAGCCGATCGCGGTCAGAACCCGTGCAATCTGCTCGATAATTTGCGATATGCCGCCAGCCGTCATGTTATTGCGCCCTTGGAAGTAACCCCGCATCATGGCGATGGCCGGAAAGAGCAGCAGCGCCGGAGCGAGTGCTTGAATGGCAGCGGCAGCTTCCGGCTGCTTGGCTATATGCGTGGCATAAAAAGGAGCTCCAAAGTAAAGGAGCAGCGTCATGACTACGCCCGCTGCCCCGGCAAAAATAAGCGCAGCATGATAGACGCGCCGAGCCTCCGCAGGCTTGTTCAAAGCATGGCGCTCCGATACCATTTTACTGAGCGTGCTGGGAATGCCGGCCGTGGCTACCGTTAACAGCATTAGATATACGTTATTGGCAATCGTAAACGAGGCATCCCCGATATCATTCAGCATATGCTCCAGCGGCACCCGCTGAGCAAGGCCCAGCACCCGGGCTACCAGCGCAGCAGCGGCCAAGATGATGGTGCCTTTAATAAATGACTCTTTCTTAGACAAAACCGTACCCTTCTTTCTCCTCCAAAGCGCCTCTTACAGCGATTGCTATGCTCTATTAGAAAATCCAGATGAAGAAAATGATGATCATCGCAAGCTGCAATATAATCTTCACCACAATGCTGCTGAACAATCCAACAACCGATCCGAATCCAACCTTCATGGATTTGCTCGCTCCCGAGCCTGCCAGCATTTCACCCAGAAATGCCCCCAGGAACGGTCCGATAATCAAGCCGAAGGCCGGTATCACGAACGGTCCGATAATAAGTCCGATCGTGCTGCCCCAGATCGAGGCTTTGGAACCGCCGAGCTTCTTGACTCCCCAGGCATTAACTGCATAATCGGCAATGAAGAGCACCACCAGAATGATGGTCTGGATAATCCAGAACCATGCATTGTAATGCTCGAATGTAAAGAACCACCCGTAAACGAACAACGCCAGGTAAATGGCGACAACCCCCGGCAGAATAGGGTATATCGCCCCGGCCATCCCAATGATAAACAGAGCGATGACGATAATCCAGCCCAATACGTCCATCAACACCTCACCCTTCGATCAAAATATGATCCCTGATGACTTCGACGATGCCGTCCTCATTGTTGCTGGAAACCACAAGATCCGCCTCATCCTTCACGGTCTGCTGGGCATTGCCCATGGCCACGCCGAGGCCGGCCTGCTGGATGACGGCCAGGTCGTTCAAGCTGTCTCCTACGGCTACAACCTCGGACATGCTGATGCCCAGCAGCTCGCACACCTGCCCGATCCCGGTCGCTTTGTTGACGCCCTGCGGATTGATTTCCAGGTTATCCGGCGAAGAGTTCGTGATCTCCAGTCCGCCCATATCCTGCAGTCGCATCATGATATTGTGGCGTACCTCATGATCATTCGTGTTATAACCGAATTTCAGCCACTCCTGATTCGCGACATCGTCGGTCCAGTGCTCAGAGTTATACAATCTTTCTACTGAATACGCCCAGAACCACGATCCGGTTTCAATCGCGAGTGCATGCATTTGTTCCACGAGCTTGCTGTCGAGCAGCGTGCGGCGATGCAATTCATACGGCGCACGCCATACTTCGCCGCCGTTCACCGTTACCATGGGCGTCGTCAGTTCAAGCTGCTTGGCATACGGATAAGCATCCTGAAACGGCCGGCCCGTCGAGAGGCAGACGTGAATGCCGTGCCGCACCGCCTCCTTGATCCACTTCACCGTTTCCTCGGATACTTCATGGTCGTCCTGAAGCAGCGTACCATCCATATCCAGTGCCAACAACCGATATTTATGTTTCATGGTATTAACCCCCTTACGATTCAAAGCAAACATAACGACATTTTACCACAAAAGGCCGGGCGTCAAAACATTCCCCTGAATGAGCAGTCCCTCGATGCATGCCAAACCAGGTAAAACCCGGCCTGACGCAAGATTTCCTCGAGGGTGCTCGAACAAACGACAAGACCCTTGAAATAAATAAGCAATGTAAAAGAAAGAATACTCGTTACGGTATGCTAGGATGAATACGAAGACAAACCCGAAAGGAGTTATGCACCCCAATGACCAAGCTCAATGAGAATCCCGTCGTCACGGCAGAGATGTTGATTCGAAGACCCGTTCCAGAAGTTTTCAAGGCTTTCATCGACCCTGATATCACAACCAAGTTCTGGTTTACCAAAAGCAGCGGCAGACTTGAGAAGGGCCGGCATATCCGCTGGGATTGGGAAATGTATGGCGTGTTTGATGACTTGTATGTGCACGATATCGAGGAGAACCGCCGCATCGCCATCGAATCTTCCGATCAGACCAGGACCGAGTGGATATTCACCCCGCGGGGCGAACATGAGACCTTCGTTGCCATTACCCATTCCGGATTTACAGGAAGTGATGATGAGATCATGCTTGGAGCCATTGACTCCATGGGAGGATACACCATGGTGCTCTGCGGCCTCAAAGCGCTGCTGGAGTTTGGCGTTGTTCTGAATCTCGTCGCGGACAAGGCTCCGGACGCCCATGTATGACAAAAAAAACGGCAGCCAACCCTGCAGGGCTATTGGCTGCCGTTTTGCTGTTGTTGATTATTCGTTCGTACTGCCGTCCTCATTCTCACCCTCGGTTTTTTTAGGGTGAGGCGTACCGTCCAATCCGTAAATCTCGTCATAAGCGTCGAAAATTTTACGGGCAACCGGCGCGGCACTCTGGGAACCGAAGCCTGCTTCCGGAATGACTACTGCAACGGCCAGTTTCGGGTTTTGCCGCGGTGCAAAGGCGATGAACACCCCGTTTTCCACCCGGATCCGTGTGCCGTTTTTATAAATATCCTGCTCGGATGTTCCTGTTTTCCGCGCAAAATCATATTTGAAATCCTCGAAAGCCCGAAGTCCCTGCGTGTTCATCCCTGCAATGACTTCATTCCAGTACTGCTGCGGGAATTCCGCTTTATTTAATACTTCGCGCTTGAACTCCTTGATCACATTGCCGTCCTGATCCACAATCTTGCTCGCAAGCTGCGGACGGATGCGTTCTCCCCGGTTGGCAAGCGTGCTGGCATACTGCGCCAATTGGAGCGTCGTATATTTGCCCGACTGTCCGAAGGAGGCGTACGCCATGGCAGCCAGATAACTTCCCGCCTGCTCGATGTTGGTATATTCGATGATGCCTTTATGCTCCTTCGGCAGACCGGATTCGGTGGATACCCCAAGCCCGAATTTCTTCATGTATCTATCCCATACCTCAACGGATTCGGAGCCGTACTTGTTATACAGCTTTTCCCCGATCCAATCGACCATAAAGGCATTGGAGGAATGCTCGATCGCTTTTCTTGCGTTCAGGGACCCGTAGGCTTTACCGCCGGAGTTCCGAACCCTCGTATTATCTTTACCAAAGAATGCAGCACCTGAATCAGGATAGTAATCGTTCGGCCCGAACAAGTTTTCGTTAAGCCCGATCAGCACCGACAAAGGTTTCATCGTGGAGCCAAGCAGCACGACCGATTCCAGATTGTTGCCGGAGCGCCCGGAACTGTACGGAGAGATCGTACCGTTGCCGTAATACTTCATGACGGATTCCCAATCGTCGGTTCCGTTCTCCCATACATTGGGGTCATAGTCCGGCATGCTGGCCATGGCGACAATGTTGCCGGTATCCACTTCCATCGCTACCGCATAACCCGTGAGCGCATTCGGATGCGTTTTGCCGGAAACCGGATTGGCGTGCAGCCATTTCAGCTGATCGATGATCGCCTGCTGCGTAGCTTTTTGGATATCCTTATGAATCGTCGTATGGATGTTGTAACCCTTCTCCGGGGCAATCATGGTCGGTACCCCGTCCGCCATGTTCTGCGGATTAATCGGAATGCCGATATATCCGTTCTTGCCGCGCAGCTCATCCTGGAACATCATTTCCAGTCCGTCTACGCCGACCTTCTCCTGCTCCGTGTAGATGAGTCCCGGATCCTTTTGCTTTTTGTTCTGCTCATCAATCTCTTTATATTTATCCAGTGTCTTAATGCCGCGGAACTCTTTCAAATATCCAATCGTTTGAACGGCGATTTTGTCCGGGTTGTATTGACGCTGGCTCTCTTCCACGACCTCGACTCCGGGATACTCGTTCTTATGCTCCATAAAGTAAGCCACTTCTTTAGTCGAGAGATCCGCTTTGATGCGTCTCGGCTCATAACCCGGCTGCTTGTTAAATTCCAGGTCCATCGCTTTGATGACATCGTCCACCGTTAATTTCTCTGCTTTCGGATCACCGTATTGTTCGAAGACCCTGACCATTTCCTCGGCCAGCTTTTCGATTTCCGGACGGTTCTTCTTCCCTCGTTCGGATGAACTGTAATCCTTTAACAGTGTTAAATACAGGGCTTGGGAGGGTGTCGAGTAGGCAAGCGGCGTACCGGAAGCATCGATGATGCTGCCCCGGATCGGCTGAAGCGGGAAATTTTTAACCTGCCCGCCGGTTTCAAGCTCTTTTAGCTCAGGCCCTTCCACGAACTGCAGTATGGCAAGACGTATAATAATGACACAGAATATGATAAAAGTGCTGAAAAAAAATAGATTAACCCGCAAGTTAAACTGACTGCCGGCATCTCGTTCTTCTTGTTTGCGCTTGTCCGGCCTAAACCCTTTCACGTAAGCTTCTCCCCTTTATCCACAATCACATAAACCCATATTAACATAAACGCCCCCCCACTTCATCTGAAGGCCCATCGGATAGGCAAGGGCGGACTTCCCTGCTAGAAAGCCGCCCCTGCCTATATCACTCTATTAAAATACCTGCTCTTTAATATGCGTCTCGTTGAAGCGCGGCGGATTAAACCAGTTGCCGCTCTGTGCCCAGGTCGGGTCGAGAGGGATCCAGCGCTTCTCTTCGCTCAAGTAGACTTCATTCCATGCGTGCGGACCATAACCGCCTTGTCCGTTATATCCCCTGCCGGTAACCACTCTGACTTCAAGATCCTGGGATCTCGCCATCATGGCATACAACCGGGCGTAATCGATGCATACCCCTAACCTCGTATCGTAGGTATCCTGCGGCGTTTGCTCTTTCCATATGCGCTGTTCTTCATACAGCGTCACTTTGTCGTGGTCATATGCGATCCGGCTGCCTACCCAATCATAAAGCTTTCGCGCTTTCTCTTCATCGGTTGGCGCCCCCTTCACGACATGGGCAGCCGTCTGCTCGATGCCCTCCGGGATTTGATGGTCGATGACCTCGTACTTTCGCTGAATGATCCCATTCAATTCTTCCTGAACCGACTGGGTAAACACCGGCAGCTTTTCCTTGACGAGCGAACCCGACAAAGGCTCGATCACAGCCCGCGCTCCCTGCTGATAAACCGGAGAAGCCTCGACATACCGGCTGAAGCCGTGATCAGGATTCAGACTGACGAAGATGAATAAGATAGCAATGACAATAATGCTCCGGGCTGCACCCATAATGACGCCGATTCCGGCACCGGTCAGCCGGCTCAGCAGCGATGCCGAGGTTTCTTTTTTTGTTCCGAAGAGTCCCAGCCCGCCTCCCATGATCAGGGAAACCAGCAGCCGCAGCATAAACACGATAACGGCATAACTCAGCATAAACAGGACCGCAAACCGAAGCAGCGGGAAATCCGCCAGCGATTTTACGGCCGTATAATAAATCTGCTCCCAGAAGCGCAGCTCCCGATTCGGTAAACCGGAGAACGTGCCCAGCCAATCGCCTGCCTTAGGCGACAGCCATAATGTAAAAGGAACGGAGATCGCAAGCCCGACGAGGCGAAGCACCGCGTCCCCCAGAAAAAAAACAAGCTTCCCGGCTGAGCGGGAGGCTCCGCGACTCCATCCCTGAATGAGTGAAAAAGCCACAATCAGCAGCAGCAAGATGGTGATTCCGTTCCCATCCAGCACACTTTCCTTCCATGCCGACATCAAACGGTATCCCCTCCTATCCCATGATGTCTTGTCAACGGACGTAAGCTTAACCGCAATGAACATGCTGCCAGCTTACATCCGCATCCGATTGCGTTCGTCATTTGTTATTTCGATGATGCCGAATTGCTCTTGGCATCATCGATAAAGCTCTGAATCGTATCGTTGATGTCCCACTTCCCTACCGAAACACCGCGGACGGTGACTTCCACCTCTTTCGAACCGGCGCTTCCTTTCAGCTCGAGATTGGGCGCTTTAATGGAGTACGTACCGTCTCCATTCGAAGTATATTGTGCTTCCTTCGCTTCCTTCATCATCATGTTCAGCGCTTCTTTTTTTATCGTATCCACCGTTTCTTCCTTGACCGTGGTTACTACCTCGCCGATTTTGTCGAGGGAAATTCCGCTGTACACCAGCAATCCCGCGATGATGAGCACGGCAAGTGCCCACTTAATGACGGTTCTCACCACATTCAGCACGATAAACAAGATGATTAAGGCGATGGCGATGACCAGCCAATTTTGTTTAAGAAATTCAATCCAGACCTGAGTATCCAATTCGTTTTCACTCCCGTCAATCGTTTCAAAAGCGGCGGTTTATGGCCGTCTTGTTAATTATACATGATACCCTGCAAAGCTGTCAGCCAACCGGGTCTTTTCACAAAAAGGTCTAAGCTTGACCTTTCGTACGTACAAGTAGTAGTACCATATCAACTTTAGCCGGATAGGAGGGTGCCATATTGAAAACCGCTTTATGGCTCTATATGTTTTTGTTTCTGGCGTTTTTTGATTTGCATGCTCAGTATCCTGTACTGACGCCCTTTGCCATTTCACTTGGAGCAGCCCCTACGTTTATCGGCTGGATGATGGGCATTTATGCTCTAACCCATCTGCCTGGCAACCTGCTTGCGGGCAGTCTGATCGATCGTCACGGCAGCAGACGCTACATTATTTTCAGTCTAACCGCCGCCGGTATCATTCTGCTTCTTCAGGCCCATGTCCAATTGCCCTGGCAGTTGCTCGTTCTCCGCTCGATCAGCGGCTTCGTGCTGGCCTTTCTGTCACCGGCCTGCCTGGCGCTGCTGGCGTCGCTCTCCCGGGATCCCGTTACGCAGGGCAAATATATGTCCGGTCATGGCGTGATCCACACCCTTGCCTCTGTCTTGTCGCCGGCTGCTGGAGCTTTCATCGTCGCTAATGCGGGATTTTCCGGCACATTCCAGAGTCTGGGCTGGCTTTTGATTTTCACAGGCTTGATGGCGTTTCTCAGCCTCCCGAAGCCGATGCCAGCCGCAGCTAAAGCTAAACACAAGGGGCAGCAGGCTGAACCGATCAACAACGAGAAGCCGGCACGGCTTCCGTTTAGCTTGCGCTTATATTTGATTCCTTTTGCGATCGCTTGCTCTCAGGGAATCCTGTTCTTTGAAATACCGCTTCGGGAAAGCGGGCTGGCAAGCATTATGTCCACCGGGCTACTCTTCTCCGTCATCAGCCTTGGAGCCTTGGTCACGCTAAGCATGCTGTTCCTCAACCGTTATGCCCCTCATATCAGGGTGACCATCGGCGTATTCGGGCTGGCCATATGCTTCTACGCCCTCGCTGCAGCAGACCGTGTACCGATTATGATTATCCTGTTTACGCTCGGACTTGCCAAAGGCTTGCTATTCCCGGCTCTATCCTCTTTGTTCATTCAGCTCAGCGGCGGAGGCAAGCTTGGCAAAGTGTTCTCATTTCAGTCCATCGCCATGTCGCTGGGATCCTTTGTCGGCCCGATCGCGGCTGGACAGCTGCGATCGGTGGTATCCCCTTATTTTGTTGCGTTTCTTATGCTGATGACGGTTCTGCTGCTGCTCCCCAAACGCAATCGTGAAGCACCATTGACAGCCATCTCGCCCGAAACCCCAATCACAACCGTCTGATGAATTTGTACCATGCTAACAACAGCGCCCAAATCTACGCGGATGGGCCAATACACAGTCCATATGGGTAAACCCACATAAGATACAGTGTGGCAAATGACCACGAACATTTAACCAAGGGGTGAGTAATCATGAGTCATGTTCATCATAAACATTGCCATGGCGGCCATGGAAATTCCGTAGGAATGATCCTGGTATTGTACATTCTGCTCGTCATCATTCTGAGCTGCTTCTAACCAGAATACATGGATTAATCTTATTGCGGCCATCCACTGGATGGCTGTTTTATTATGCTTCTTTTGCATGATCGGCAGAAAACAAGTTACACTATACCTACATCATTCGACGGCAGATCAACATTTCCCGGGGAATGCTGCCAAGGATCTCCGTATCATGACAGAGGTGAAAAAAAGATGCCGATATTTCTCATTGTAGAGGGCAAGAACGACCGGAGCCGGCTGCGTCGGCTGCTGACTTCGGATATAACCATCCTTTGCACATTCGGAACGTTAAACACCGCCAAGCTTGAGAGTCTGCATAAACAGGTGAAGGATCAAGAGGTGTACCTTTTTATGGATAACGACAGCTCCGGCAAGAAAATTCGCGGAGCTCTGCGCGACGTCTTTCCTGATGCCGAACAAATCTATACCCGCCGGGGATATGCCGGCGTTGAGGGAACTCCCGACGAATACTTGATTGCCCAACTGGAGAAGGCAGGGCTGGAGGAATTCATCATCTACCCGCCCCCTGACGTATTCTGATGAACCGTGTCTATTGTCAAGGATCACAAGAGCATCTTGAATGGCTCCAATTTTCGCTATTTAAATAAAAAGGCGTCCTCCATCTTTAACGATAGAGCGCGCCTTTTGGTTTTACCTGCAATTTATTCCTTAATCAAAGCCTTGATGTCCTTCACGATATCCTCGGTCTTCACTTCGGATGGATCCGCAGCATTATAGGTCTTCCGGATATTATTGTCCCGGTCCACCAATGCAATGGAATTGCCATGCGTGAAATTCGTCGAGTTATTGCCCAGCAGCGGAATTTTGAAAGACTCTTGCATCAGCTTCCGCGTTTCCTCCTGGTCTCCACGCAGGAAGTACCAGCCGCTGTAATCGGCATAGAATCGGTCTCCGAATTCCTTAATCTTCTCTTTCGTATCGGTCTCCGGATCAAAGGAGATGGACACAAAGTTAACTTCTTTACCGAATAAATCTTCTTTTTTCAAGTCCTCCTGGATCTGAGACAGGACCAGCGTCGTAATCGGGCACACGTCCGGGCAGCTGGTGAAATAGAAGTACATAAGCTTCACCTTGCCTTTGGTATCCTCCGACGTGATCGTTTTCCCATCTACATTCTCCATGGAATAGGCAGCAACCTCACGAACGATCGGAAACTTCTCCTTTCCGAATCCAAGCGAGTTGTATACCAGGTAGATGGCTGCTATTACGCATACAGCGAGCAGTACCCAAGTCCATTTGTAACGTTTGAATGCATTCATGACCTTCCCCGTTCTCCCTTCGTCTCAGGCAATCCCTGTTCTATCAGGTTTTAGTGTATCGCTAAAAGCCCAGCCACCCGTTAAAAGGTGGTATTGAGTATGAGAACGATCAGGCTCAAGGTCAAGTAGTTGATGGAGATAATGAATACTTTTTTGGACCAAGCTTCATCGTCCTTGGCACGAAAACCTTGGAGTGCGGCGTAGAGCCACCAAATAGCCAGAAGGAGTCCGATGACCAGAAAGAATATACCGGCATATCCGTATGCGTACATCAGGATGGGAATCGGTATGAGAAGCACCAGGTAAGGAATCATCTGATACTTCGTGCGTTTAATTCCTTTGACAACCGGCAGCAAAGGGAATCCCGCTGCTCGGTATTCTTCCACCCGGCGAATGCCCAGCGCCCAGAAATGCGGCGGCTGCCAGAGAAACAGCAGGGCGAAGAGCAGGACGGCTGCCATATCCACGCTTCCGGTCACGGCCACATAGCCGATTACCGGAGGCATGGCACCGGAGATCGCTCCAACCGACGTGCTCCATGTAGAAGAACGTTTAAGCCAGAGAGTGTACACCACAACGTAAACGAACATTCCGACGGCTCCGAATAGGCCTGCTAGCACACCTGAGAACAGGAACAGGACGGCTAGTCCCACGACCCCCAGAATGACGGCATACCAAAGAACAACCTTGGGTGTCAAACGCCCGGTTGGAAGGGAGCGATTCCGGGTACGCTCCATCTTCATGTCGAGCTCCCGGTCGAAATAGTTATTGAAAACACAGGACGAAGCCATGACAAGCACAGTTCCGAGAAGTGTCATAATCATCAATCCAAATTGGATATCCCAACGCGATGCCAGCCAAAATCCGGCAAAAGCCGCTATCAAATTTGACCGGATGATTCCGGGTTTCGTCACCGTGATAAAATCTTTCCAAGTCCCCGCCTTATCGGGAGGTGCAGGCGCTGCCGAGGCCAGTGCTGCGGATTCTGAAGGAGCCTGGTATCTCAAGTGATTATCCACGTGTTAACGTTCCTCCTTGTATCTGTCGTTATGGAGGAAGTACTGCCTCCGCTATAAAGTTTATCATATCATTAGTAAAAAGTGTTTAGCAATCCTTCGGAATTCATTCCATCTATATGACAATTCAGTGACATTTGGAAGGGATATCACCTTGACGTTTCGCCGTTGTTTAAGGCACAATTTGTCTATGTAGCAGGATGTCTGTCGGGCCCCTGATATGAATACAAAGCCCGGAGCGCTGACATAGCGCTCCGGGCTTCCATACTCACGTTATGAGAGAGAGATTACAGCGTGCGGCCAGACCCCGAAAGAGCCTGTTCAGCTTGCTGTACCAAACGTTTAGTAATGTATCCGCCCAGGGATCCTGTTTCACGGGAAGTATAGTTACCATAGTAACCGTCCTGAGGAATCGTTACGCCTAGTTCTTGAGCGGCCTCGAGTTTCAAACGTTGTAATGCTGCAGTAGCTTGAGGTACAACCAAATTGTTGCTGCGACGTGCCATATTAAAAATCTCCCTTCACTGAATGTCTGTTATTCCAGTGCAAGCTTGCAAACTTATTATGGCTCCTTCTTGCAACGTTATACGTATTTTAAAAATTTTAATCTTTGGAGGTTTTTTTCATAATGAGTAAAGGCTTATCCCTATGGTTTGCGGTCTCTTCCATCGTCCTGTTGACCGCCTCCGCCATATCCATCAGCTACAACGGATTTCTGGCCGTCGGTCTGGCGCTGCTCTCCATCCTCAACATAGGCTGGGGATTCATTATTAAAGCCAAACGCAAGCCTTCCTAGAAGACCCTTGTTTATTTAGGAGCCAGAAATCCCATCTTGTCCTTCACGCCATCGAGTATTTGGGCTGCGGTCTTCTGCGCCTGCTCGGCTCCCTTGGCGAGAATGTCATGAATTTCACCGGTTTGGCGAATTTCGTGGTATCTGTTCTGAAGCGGCTCCAGAGCGGCTACAACAACTTCGCCAAGCTCCTTCTTGAATGCCCCGTACATCTTTCCTTCGAAACGAGACTGCACTTCCTGCAAAGACACCCCAGCACACTCCGAATAGATGCTCATCAGATTGCTCACCTCAGGCTTAGCGGAAGGATCATACACCACTTCGGCTCCGGAGTCGGTTGTAGCCCGGCTGATTTTCTTGCGAATTTGATCCGGCGTATCCAGCATCGCGATATAACTGCCCTCAACCGGATTGCTCTTGCTCATCTTTTTGGAGGCGTCGTCCAGCGACATGATTCGCGCACCGACTTCAGGGATGAACGGCTCCGGAATATTGAAATACGGACCGAACCGATGATTGAAGCGTGCAGCCAAATCGCGCGTGATTTCCAAATGCTGCTTCTGGTCGTCTCCCACCGGCACAAGATTTGCATTATACAGCAAAATGTCTGCGGCCATGAGCGCAGGATAAACGAACAAGCCGGCCCCAACCGATTCCTTGCCTTCCGATTTGTCCTTGAACTGGGTCATCCGTTCCAGCTCGCCCATATTCACCAGGGTGGTCATGATCCATCCCAGCTCGGCGTGTTGAGGAACATGGGACTGCAAAAAGATATTGGCGCGGTTCGGGTCGATTCCGGCTGCAACGTACAGGGCCGCGACTGATTCCGAGCGATCCCGCAGCGAGCTAGGCTCCTGCGGTACCGTTATTGCGTGCAGATCGACCACCATAAAATAACAGTCATGCTCGTTTTGCAGCTTCACAAAATTTTTAATGGCTCCGATATAGTTGCCGAGCGTTAAATTACCGCTTGGCTGAATTCCCGATAATACGGTTTTCATGACTAGCCCTCCATTTATTTATATTTTCATTTAATCCAAGTCTGCCGCGCCCTGCGTGAGCATATAGGAACGCAAAAAAGCCTCACATCCGCAAGGGACGTGAGACCGTGGTGCCACCCTTATTCGCTGCAAGCATCATCCTACGCAGGCTGCAGCCTTCCATTCTTGTAACGGAGAATACCCGGCCGGCATATTAAGGAATAACAGCATTCCCGTTCAGCCCGGCACTCGAAGGTCCATTCAGCAAAGCGGATCCGCCGGTTCACATCAACCACCGGCTTTCTGAAGGATGGGCCGCACCTGCTTACTTGTCCTTGTCATCGTGTTTAATCATAATGGATCACTATTACATGCAATGATAAAACTCTTGTTCTGCCTTGTCAATTCCTTGGAATCAAGATGTCCAGGCCTTTTTGAAGCATTTCTTTTACCCTTTCCGCAAAAATCTGTTATGATGTGGTTAATCGTCCGACCATGATTTCTGTTAGTAAAGGAGCATCGATATGAATCAAGTGACCAAAGGCCAGTGGAATGGTTACGACACCTATATTTTAAACAGCGGCCGTCTTGAAGTGACTCTCCTTCCTCGTCTAGGTAATAACGTCATTGGGATTAAAGACAATGAAAACTCACGCGAAATCCTCCGAAAACCAGATGAAAGCGAGCTTGCATTCTATCTACAGAAGCCTTACCACTTCGGCATTCCGATGCTCATACCGCCAGGCCGGATTTCCAAGGGCCATTTCGAATATGGCGGAACGTCGTATCAATTTGATCAAAATACCGCGAACGACAATCATATCCACGGCCTCCACCGATCACAGGCTTGGTGTGTCAGCGACATAGAGGAAGATGATGACGGGTGCGCCGTTTCGACCGAGTTCATCTCATCGGATGATCCGAAATGGATTGCCCAATTTCCTGTGCCGCTGAAGCTGGAAATGACCTTCCGTCTTCAGGGGACACGCTTAACGCAGAGCCTTCGCGTAACGAATCTGGGCGCTAGCCCCGTTCCGTTCGGCATGGGTTACCATACGTGGTTCCTGTTGGACGGCGAACCGCATCGCTGGACGCTGGATCTGCCTGTCGAAGGCATTTACACTTTGAATAAAGAACTGATCCCGACCGGTGATCTTTCACCTCTCGGCCATTTGGAAGAACTGAATTCGGGACTAAACCTGAAGGATGCCGACCTGGATACGATATTAAAGATCCCTGAAGGCAAACCTGCCGAGGCCTTGCTGAAGCGGGACGATGGTTACCAAATACATTATTCGGCAGACCGTGCCTTCTTCAAGCATTGGGTACTCTATACCAAAGGTGTTGCCGAGCAGTTCCTCTGCATCGAACCGTACACCTGGCTTCCCAACGCACCCAATTTGAATCTCCCGAACGAAGAAACCGGGCTGATTCATTTGGAACCGGGACAGACCGTGAATCTGACAACCAAGATCAGCATTCAGAATGCGTCGCCGGAGGCAGAGCAAGGATAAGCCAGTCTCCATTGACACATAACACCCTCATATACTTAACTTTTTAGCAAGAGCAGCCCTTTGAATATTCAAAGGGCTGCTTTTATTTGATCTATGAACAATGCATACGGGTAATTTTACCAGTGGACGATCTGCCTCCTGCACGAATGAGATCCCTATCAATCAGGTCATAATATCCTCATACAACATCAAAGGAGGTGACATGACATGGCTCAAGGTCGTTCTTCTAACAATCTTGTCGTACCTCAAGCAACTGCAGCTCTTCAACAATTGAAGATGGAAGCTGCTCAAGAACTGGGCGTAACGATTCCACAAGACGGTTACTATGGAAACTATACTTCCCGTGAAACCGGTTCTTTGGGAGGTTACATCACCAAACGTCTGGTACAATTGGCTGAGCAGCAATTATCGGGTCGTTCGAACCTGTAATTAGCATCTCTTCCCTCCAGCCGTAAATAGAAAGAGGCGATCTTCTCCCCAAAGATCGCCTCTTTCGTTATATGTTCTATATAATAAATGATTTCAGGATTCCGAAGCAGCTTCGGCATATGTATTACGAGGGTACCGAATCATCAAGTTGGCCATGTTATAGTTGGATTCAAGCACAGCATCCACAACGACGATGCCTTGTCTTACCATAAATTCATAACTGATTTCGCCATGTGTCCAATGGCGTTTATGTTTCAGACTTTCAAGCGCCATCGAACGAAAAGAGAATTGTTGAGCCTCACTTAGCCCCTCCTCTTGCGGAGCTATGATCCCGTTACGCCCAGACAATGGGTTATGCCGTATGCCAAATTTACCAATTACATTGTTTCGTATTTGTACAAATACGGTTCCCGAGCTTAGACCTCCCAACTCTTCTTCCAGCTCTTTAAACACGATGTCCAGCTGCCTAGCCAGTGATAATTGATCTAGTTTTACCATCCCTTCTCCCCTCCTTTATTAGTAAATCTTCCCTATTATTAGGGCTTATGACTCATTATAGGGGATAAAAATCATTGGATCAACAATATTCAACACATTTGGGTATTTATTACTAAAATTGCACAAATATTTTAGTTTTCCGCTCCTTTATTGCGTCAACTTTCTTTCTTTTACGACAAAAAAAGAAGCCCCGAAGGAGCTTCTTTCGAATATGGGAATAAATTTGCAGTCGGAGGTCAAACGCCATAACAGGAACTGCATTTTTACCTGTTTTTTTCGGGGATAACCAACAGTTTATGCTAAATGCTCGGTCATTTGCAAGAACTGCTTAATATCGTTGACGCAGGAGTCCGCAGCGCTTTGCCAGAAGTCGGGCTGTGTCAGATCCACATTCAGATGTTTCTTTGCCAAGTTCTCCACGGTCATTACGCCTGTGTCGCGAAGCAAAGCATCATATTTGTCCGCAAAGGTCGGACCTTCTTCCAATGCCCGAACATAGAGGCCCGTACTGAACATATAACCGAAGGTATACGGGAAGTTATAGAACGGGGTGCCCGTGATATAGAAATGAAGCTTGGATGCCCAGAAATGCGGATGGTATGATGTCAGGGCATCACAGTATGCTTCTTTCTGTGCCTCCACCATTAAATCGGAGATCTCCTCGCTGCTCAGCAGACCCTTCTTCCGCTTGTCATAGAAGCGGGTTTCGAACAAGAAACGTGCATGAATGTTCATAAAGAAGGCCACGCTGTTCTGAATTTTCTCTTCCAACAGAGCCAGCTTCTCCTCTTCGCTGCCTGCCCCCTTCACCATCGCATCAAAAACAATCATCTCAGCGAAGGTGGATGCCGTCTCGGCGACATTCATCGCATACTTTTGGTTAAGGACCGGAATTCCGCCCATCAGATGCTGATGATAGGCATGACCCAGCTCATGAGCCAGGGTCGAGACGTTCGAGGCCGTTCCGCCAAACGTCATGAAAATCCGCGTCTGGCCGCTTGCCGGGAAGGAGGTGCAGAAACCGCCAGGCCGCTTCCCGGGGCGGTCCTCGACCTCAATCCAGCTCTTGTCGAACGCCATCTGCGAAAAATCCGCCAATCTCGGGCTAAACTTACGGAATTGCTCCACGATGTTAACAGCGGCATCGTCATACGAGATCTTGGTCGCCGAAGTACGGAGCGGAGCATCCACATCGGTCCAGGATAACCCGTCCAGACCGAGCAGCTTCGCTTTGCGATTCAGGTACTCCACAAGCACCGACTTCGTATCCTGGATGACGGCCCACATCGTGTCCAACGTCTCGCGGCTCATCCGGCCAATCGCCAGCGGCTCTTTCAAGACATCGTCCCAGCCGCGGTTCTCGTACAGCTTCAGGCGGTAGCCTGATAGATGGTTCAGGGTATCCGCGCAGTAATCAGCGGAGTCTCCCCAAGCCTTCTCCCACTTCTCAAACATGGATTGACGCACTTCCCGGCGTGGATCATGCATTTTATTGAACGCCTGCCCTGCCGACAGCATGACCGTCTCTCCGTCTTCCTCATACGGAATTTGGATTTTCTTCACGATGGTGTCGTAGAACTCTCCCCATCCGTGATAACCGTCTACCCCCAGCGACAGCGCCAAGCTTTCCAGCTCGGGACTCATCTTATCCTTCGCGAGATTGCGGCTTTCGTTCAATACGAATTCCAGCTCGGCCACCTTATCCGTACCGGTCCATGCGGTCCAGAGCTCATCATTCATTCCGCGAAGCACGTTATCGAACTGGTTCTTCACCGACTGCAGGGCCGCAGACAGCGTAGTTACCCGCCCGGACAGTTGAACTGCCTTCTTGTCATTCACGTTCTGTGCGGTCAGGCAGCCTACGAAGGCAGAAACCTCGCGGATCCTTGCATAGGCGCTCTGGAACTGCTCAAGGAAGCGCTCCAGACTGGATGCGCTCTCGATGGTCTCTGGAACAGTCAATGCCTTGACGTCTTGCTGAAGTTTATGTACATCCTGCTCCAATGCCTCAATAAAGCTTCCGAGCTGCGGCGAGGAGGAGCCTCCTGGAAATATCGATTCCAAATCCCAAGTTTGTTGAAGTGCCATCGAACATTCATCACCTTTCGAGATAAAATATGAATTCAAACGGAATACCATTTGTGCGGACTTAGGGAAAAGTGTATAACTATATATAACTAAAAAACTGTTATCCCTCTTGATCAAACAAATTACTGCTGGAGGAGCTAGAAGCCATGAGACCTTTGCAAATTTCACCGGAGACGGCGGTTACACTGTCCAAGCAGCTGGGCGTTCCGCTGGAACAGCTGATGCATATGCCTCAGCATATATTAATGCAGAAGATTGCCGAGCTTGCCAAGAATGAGGAAGCGAAAGCAAACCCGAAAGACGATGAGTCCCATTCATCGGAGAACTCATGATTCCTTTTTCGAATACGTGGCCATATGATGTCGTTGGCAACGACGTATATGTACACAGCTGCCCCTTCTGCGGGACCGACAACGTCTTGCTTCCCATGAAGCCTAAGGAGCTTGTAAGCGTTAGGGAAGGGAAAAAGAAGCTGCTCATCTTCCCTTGCTGCCACAACAAAGTTACCGTGCTGGACAGCGACATCGACTATTTGCTCACGGATCAGCGATTGCGGTGACTCTATCTTAAAGCGAGCCATCGCTGCAAATTGCTAATCAACAGCCTGCTGGCCCACCGTTCAGCGGGCTGTTTGCATTTAAGACTCCGCCTGAATCGGCGCGTTCTTCTGCTCCCGGATCTGTTCGGCTATCAGCTTCCACTGCTCTCTGGAGGCTCGGATCATGGCAGCATCCATGATCTTCTCGTCCTGGACCACTCTGGAGAACCACTGGACCGCCTCCTGGAACTGTCCCAGCCTGCGATGAATCTCTCCGATCAGGTACAGCAGACGGGCATCATTGGACCCTACCCCTTCCAGCTCAAACACCCGGATATAGGATTCCAGGCTGTAGCCCAAAAACCGCTTCTCTTGATCCTCGTTGCCCTGATACCGGTACAGCCAAGCGATATGGTGCAGCAGGCTGGCCACGATGCGATCCCGCTCCCCGATCACCTGGGCGCAGAGAAGAGCCAGCTTGTACGACTCCAGAGCATCCTCCAGGTTGCGCGGACCGCCCATATCCCTCTTCTCCCAGCGGCATCCAACCTGGTCATAGAAGAGCGTTTTCTGCCGTTCATTCAATTTCAGGGTCGAGTGTTCCGTCGAAGCAAAACCGCATTCGGGGCAAATCCGCACCACGTAAAAATCGGGGTTCTCCGATTTGTAGTACGCGCAGAAATCCGTATCCGTACGGTATGCCTTCTTAAAGCTTGGCCGCACCCTGGACGTTAAGTATTCATGCTCACAGTGCGCACAAACCACCTTGATGGAATACAAGGGTTCCAATTTCACGCCATTCGCCATCCCTTCATTCGCGTCTAATTCCTGTCCGTTTCTAGATCTAAGGCACTACGGAGTATTCACGAAATGGTGGGCGGGACCCGAAAGACGCTGCAGCACAAAATCACGTAAATCATCCTCCACGCCGATTTCGATTAAGGCTCCGGCCATGCAGCCAAGCCATTCTTCGGCATGACGGTCGGTAATCGGGAATTTCATGTGCCTGGCCCGCATCATCGGATGTCCGAACGCTTCCGAGAACAAAGCCGGCCCTCCGAAAAACTGGCTCAAAAACATATATTGCTTCTCCATCACCGGCATGATATCTTCCGGAAACAACGGCGAAAGCAGCTCATTTTGCTGCACTCTCAGATAAAAAGCTTCGACGAGCGATCGTACACCCTCGGCACCCCCGAGGTTATCATAGATGCTTAAGTTCGGATTCATATCCGCTAATTCTCCCATCTGTTTATGATTCGCTTTCGATTGGATGTACTTGTCCATTATAGCAAAAAAACAACAAAAAAAGGCGCTAAGCGTTGGTTAGCACCTTTTAGAACTTATTAATAACTGCGCCAGTCCTCTTCACTCTGGACGAGAGAAGCACGTATAACATAAACGAAGGCGCATACCAGGATACCTGCGACTATGCTCATGATCATCACTCCATCCAAACATAATACGAAAGATGTGCTTTGATGGTTTTATTATAGCACAATATCCCCGAAAATAAAGCACAAATGTAACCGCTTTCTCATGTTTTTTTATACTGTTTGTCCTATATTCTGCATAGATTTTAAATATCGGACCATATTCTATCATTCACAACGATGCCAGGGGGCGTATTCCTTATATGACCATGAAAAAAATGGGCTGGCTCTTGCTCGTGTCGGCTCTGATCAGCGTGATTGTCCTGATGGCTTTGTTTCCCGAAGCGGCGCTCCAATCCGCGCTCCGCGGCCTGGCGATATGGTGGGACGTGCTGTTTCCATCCCTGTTCCCGTTTTTTGTCATTTCAGAGGTGCTGCTGGGGTTTGGCGTGGTGCATCTGATCGGTACGCTCCTCGACCCCATGATGCGGCCGTTGTTCCGAATTCCGGGCGCAGGGGGATTCGTGGCCGCGATGGGATATGTTTCAGGTTACCCCGTCGGTGCCAAATTAACCGCCAAATTGTGGGAGCAAAAAATGGTAAATCGGGAGGAAGGTGAACGGCTTGTTGCCTTTACCACCTCTTCGGACCCCATATTTCTGATCGGTGCGGTATCCATCGGCTTCTTTCACGATCCCAAAATAGGTCTCATACTGGCCCTGGCCCACTATGGCGGAGGGTTCCTCGTAGGTCTGTTAATGAGATTTCATGGCAAGCGCGAGTCCAATACATCAACCGATTCGCTCCTCCTGTCCCAGACGAAGACAAGCCGGCTCAAGTCCGCCTTTCAGGCCATGCATGCTGCGCGGGAGCAGGACGGCCGTGATCTCGGCACGCTGCTGAGACAAGCGATTCAATCATCGCTTCAGCTGATTATCGTTGTTGGCGGTCTCGTGGTTTTCTTCTCCGTGTTTCTTGAACTCTGGACCCGGGCCGGCGTCATGCCCGCGCTAACAGAGGTCATCAGCTTGCTGTTATCCCTCGTTGGCATGCCGGAATCCTTATCCACTGCTATCGTGGGGGGACTGTTTGAAGTGACGCTGGGGGCACGCTATGCCGGGGAAGCTGGTGCCGCTATTCCTCTGCCATACAAAGCGGCCGCGGCAGCCTTTATCTTGTCTTGGGGCGGCCTGTCCGTTCATGCCCAGATCATCAGCATCCTGAACTCTACCAACCTTAGGTATTTTCCGTTTGCCGTAGCCAGGCTGATCCACGGCGTTATTGCCGCCACCGCCGTGTTTCTGTTGTGGAGAATCGTCATGGGGTCTTCGATACCGACGCTGGCGGCGCCGTCTGTTTCGGATTCCGCCCTAAACGGGTATACCCATATTATGGCGGCTTTCTGCATCCTGCTCGGTTTCCTGATTGCAATTGCGTTGTTTATTCAGATCCTTCGAGGACTGCAGCAGAAATTCCGCTAATTCCCAAGGTGAACATTGTGTTCTTCTCCAAGATTGATTATCATCTTTATATAACCTTACAAAGGAGCTTATCAACTTGAGATATTATGTTCTGGACCGCGGTGACCCATTGTCTGTCGAGCTGACCCAGCAGTTTCACAAGCTGGCGGAACAGCGGGGGTTTGTGCTGGATGCAGAATCTCCGGAGATTGTGGTCTCGATCGGTGGAGACGGTACGATGCTGCACGCCTTCCATACGTTTATAGACCGTATTCCCGACCTCGCCTTCGTCGGCGTCCATACGGGCCACTTGGGATTCTATGCTGACTGGAAGGCGGATGAACTGACGGAGCTAATTGATCATATGAGCGGAGAAGGCGAACACGGCAACGTGAAGCCGCGCCTCGTCAAGTATCCCCTGGTTCAACTGGAAATCCATAAGAAATCAGGAACGTCCTCTTACATTGCCTTAAACGAATTTACGCTTAAAGGCGTTGACGGTACCGTTGTCGCGCAGATTGACATCAACGACGTGACCTTTGAGATGTTCAGGGGAGACGGCATTTGCGTATCCACGCCGTCCGGCAGCACGGCGTATAACAAGAGTGTCGGCGGGGCGATGGTTCATCCCTCGATCGATGCGCTTCAGATTGCGGAAATCGCCTCGATTAACAATCGGATTTTCCGTACGCTGGGCTCGCCGCTGCTTCTGCCCAAGCATCATCATTGTGATATATTCTCGCGAAAAGAACAGCGTTTGCTGCTTACCATCGATCACGTTAATATCTCGATTGACGACCTCGTATCCGTGCGCTGTCAGGTGGCGGAGCAGCAGGTCAGTTTCGCACGTTATCGGCCGTTTCCGTTCTGGAACCGCGTCCGCGATGCATTCCTTGGTTAAGATTTACCAGGAGGGCCAACGCTTCACGAAGTCTTACCTTACCCATATCCGTAAACAAAGAACGGTCTACCTGCCAAAATACAGGTGACCGTTCTTTGGTTATTGCGGCTGCTCTGAGGGCACATGAGGCTCCTTGGAAGGTTTTGCTTCCTTCTCCTTGGGGGCCTTGGCTTCGCGCGGCTCGCGTCTTGAATCTTTGCCTTCGCGCCGCTCGCGCTGATCCTTGTGCTCCTTGCCCGGTTTTGAACCCTCTTGGGGTTCCTTGTTCCCCTGTGCTTCCCCCTCAGCCCGGTTATCCTTAGGGGATGATTCTCGAACCTCTACAGGCTCTTTCGTATTGGTGGCATGCTCTTTCGTTTCCTTCTGCTCCTTCGTTTTCTGAAGCACAAAGTGAGCACAGCCGAAATTGCAATATTCGTTAATGTAATCGGACATGCTGGAAAAGGTTGAATCCTTGGCAGCCTTGGGATGATTGTCCCGATAGAAGCCTTTAAGCCGAAGCTGATTGTAACCCCAGTCTCCCACGATGTAATCATAACGGTCCAGCACCTCGCTGTACCGCTCCCGGAAAGCTTCCAGATTCCAGCCGTTTCGATGGTCCTTTAACACTTCATAGCTTTTGTTTCCGATAACGATCATTGAAAGCTTCCCCTGCCTTTCCAATAGGTTAAGACTGCACCGTCTCTTCCTTGTTGCGTTCCGCAGATTTCACTTGCTCGTGTGCATGATAGGAGCTGCGCACAAGAGGACCGGACTCCACGTGGCTGAATCCGCGCTTCATTCCTTCTTCCTTCAAGATCGCAAACTCTTCCGGCGTGTAATATTTTTCAACATTCAAATGTTTCGGCGAAGGCTGCAGGTATTGGCCGATCGTCATGATATCGCATCCCACCGAACGCAGGTCGTCCATGGCCTCCAGAATTTCATGCCATTGTTCCCCGACGCCCAGCATGATGCTGGATTTGGTCGGAATGTCAGGCTGCATCGCCTTGGCATTCTTCAGCAGCTGCAATGAGCGGGAATACTTGGCTTTGGCACGTACGCGATCAGACATACGCTCCACCGTCTCAATGTTGTGGTTCAGAATATCCGGCTTAACGTCCATCACGATTTTCAGCGATTCTTCGTCTCCCATAAAATCCGGGATCAGCACTTCCACCGAGCACAGCGGCAGGCGTCGGCGAATAGCTTTGACGGTTTCGGCGAATATGTACGCACCGCCATCCTTCAGATCATCCCGTGCCACGCTTGTTACCACGCAGTGACGCAAATTCATTTGCTCGGCCGCCTCCGCTACCCGTTCGGGTTCCTGCAGGTCCAGCTCCGTTGGAAGCCCCGTATTCACGGCGCAGAATCGGCAAGCGCGGGTACAAATGTCACCCAGAATCATGAAGGTTGCCGTGCGGTTAGCCCAGCATTCGTAAATGTTTGGACAGCGAGCCTCTTCACACACCGTATGAAGTGTTTTGGATCGCATCATGCTTTTGATTTCTTTATAATTATCGCCAGTAGTCAGCTTGATTCGAATCCAGTCAGGTTTTGGCTGTTTGGTTTTAGACAAAGAAAAAACCTTCTTTCGAATGTAATGATGTAACTCAAGACATACCCCATCGTTTGCTGCCCCATATTATATCATGAAAACCATCATATTACTTGTTTCGCATCGATATGAGATTAATCTAGTTGCGGCATGGATAAAAATCCTTGTTTCGATTCACCCTACAGGTAGGCATCACTGTCCGTCCTTAATTACGACTATCGATAAAAGGAGGAGAAGGTCAATTGAGGATTTTACAACCATTGCGCGCAAGTGGCATCATGTATCGGTGCACAGCCGCAGTTATGGCTGCTTTGACGGCTGCCTACTGCATGTGCGGACCTGCGTCCGCATCCGCCTCCATGGCGGTCAGCGCGGCCGACGATGCGGTTAAAGCTTCGGATGCTGCAGCGAATTTTGCGGACCGGAAGTCATTATACGATCAGGTTTCCACCGTTACCCAAATTCCGTGGTACCGCCTGGCAGCTATTGACCAGTATGAACGAACGCTGACCCGGGTTCATCCCAAGGATCGAAAGCATCCGGAGCGTACCCTCGGTATCTTTATCCCTTCCACCCGATGGGCCGGCCCGTTGAATCCCAATCAGGAAGACGTGAATCCCACGTCGATCAGCGTGTTCTCCGGGATCGGGCTCGATGGGGACGGGGATGGCAAGGCAGACCCCAATAATGATATCGACCTGCTCTACACGGTTGCGACAAGACTTTCCCCTTATGGGCATGCCGCCGATGATTTCAGCATCGGCCTATGGTCATACTACCAGAACACGCGGGCCGTACAGCGCATCATGCAGTATGCCAAACTGTACGAGACCTTCGGAAAGCTGGACCTGTTCGACCATGCGTTTCCCCTTCCCGTCAAAAGCACCTATTCCTACCGAAGCACCTTTGGCATGGGACGTAACTGGGGTGGCAAAAGGGTTCACGAGGGAACGGACTTGTTTGCTTCATACGGAGTCCCCGTTCGAAGCACCTGTTACGGGGTCGTCGAAATTAAAGGCTGGAATAAATACGGCGGCTGGCGCATCGGCATCCGGGATTTGAACAATCATTACCATTATTACGCCCATCTGCAGGGCTTTGATAAAGGGATCTCGCTTGGGGATGTCGTTACACCGGGTCAAACCCTCGGCTGGGTGGGCAGTTCGGGCTACGGCAAGCCCGGAACCCAAGGCAAATTCCCTCCGCACCTGCATTACGGCATCTACCGGGACACCGGATTGACCGAATGGGCTTTTGATCCTTACCCGCTGCTGAAACACTGGGAACTGGAAGAAAAACGCTCAAAGAAAAAAACGCGCTCCTGAATTCAAACCAGGGGCGCGTTTTTTCTTTAAGGACATACCCTCATGACACATAGACAGCCAATCCATGCTGCACGTATACAATACGGTTTGAGAATGAGCGAATGAGCATCCTACTCGCCTGTTCCGCTTCCCTCCGTATGCCGCCCTGATATGTCGGCACCGCCAGGCGTAGGCACAAGAGGCGTCGTTCCGTGGGCAGGTGGGTCCGGCGTTGTTGCAGGCGGAATCTCCTGCTGCCCGTCATGGGTGTTCTCGTCCGTTACCGGCGGCGGTATCGCGATGCTCGGTGCGCTTGCCTTATTCTCGCCGACCGCCTTTCCTTGGCCGTCGTAATAATACATCGGCACATCGCCTACTACGAGCAGATACGAGATCGGAATATCGGTTTCCACGATTTGCGGCTCCATGTCAAAAGGAACGACAACGGCTACCTCCGTTACGATGTGGACGAACACCTCCACCAGGATCATATTGATGCCGGCTCCCTGCTGCCTCGTATCCAGCTGTACCTTTACCGCTCCCTGGGGTTCGATCTTTAAAGGTATTTGCGGACCGAATGAAGCGATGATCGGGCTTTTTAACACCTGTCCCAGCGGAATCTGCTCTTTGCGCTTATGGATTTCGTCCAGCGTGCTCTGCACGACCTGCGTCGTATGGGAGGTGATTTTTAAATGCTCGGCATAATTCAGCATGAATCCGGTCACTTTGCCCGAGCTGTCCGTTTTCCAGTTGACCAGATTATCAAAATCCTTGCCCTGCGTCACCTGGGAAGTGATCGCTTTATTGATGGCTTCGGTAGCGATCTGCTTAACCCGGATTTGGGCTAAATGCATGATCGGCGGCCGCAGATTCTGCTCGATATACATAAAAAACTCAACGATCCCAAACACAAGGAGCAGAGCGCCGATCAGCCACCATTTTTTTGTGCTTCGCCGTTTGGCAGCCTGAGGACGCCCGCGGCTCTGCGGTACGGGCCGAAAGCCTCTGCGCGGTGGTTTGTAAGCTCTCCTTGGTTTAGGCCACGACAGCGACGGAAAGGCTAAACGCCTGCTTCCCCATCTCTTTCGTCTCATGCTGGGTCCCCCCTATTTACGCCCCGAGGAGCATGTTTACCATGGCAAGCTCTCCTGTATAGAAGGTATGCGGACAAACGGCAAAAAAGAAGAGCAAGGATGGCTTATCCTCGCTCTTCTTCCTTAACGTTCTTTGGATCGTCTTCTTGATCTTCCACGTAGTATTTCAGCATCGACAGTTTGTTCTCCCAGAAGCGGTCAAAATAAGACAGCCAATCCTTCAATTCCTTAAGCGGCTCTGCTTGCAGGCGATAGCGGGTCTCGCGTCCAACCTTGCGGTCCTGCACCAGGCCCGCTTCCTCCAAAATTCGGAGATGCTTGGACACGGCGGTTCGCGTCATGGAGAAATGTCCCGTTATTTCCTTAACCGGCATTTCCTTGTCGCTTAACAAGCCGAGCAGCTTACGGCGAGTCGGATCTGCGATGGCTTGGTAGACATCATGCTTCGGAGCGGCCTGCGACATCGGTTACGCCTCGACGTATCCCGCAAGCTTCTGGACAATGCCAGCCCAGCCGTTGTCCATGCGGCCTCGAACGATGTCATGCGCTTCCCCGAACTCGGTTACCTGATCCGCTGTCCATCCGCCGTGGATGAGCGTGAATTCCGTATGATTTCCCTGCTCCACCAGTTCGAAGGTAACGCTCCAATCCTTGCCCCAGTTAAAAGACAACCGGTTAGGCTCATCAATTAGCGTCACCTTGCATGGTGAATTTCCGAAGGGGCCGGCATTCAAATGAAACTCGAACCCTTCCATCGGTTCAAAATTGTTGGGCATGAACCACGCCGAAATCCCTTCAGCCGTGGCTACGGCTTTCCACACCTTCTCGATGGGCGCTTTCAGTACAAGAGTATGACGAATATCCGGCAGCTTGCCGTTTGTTGCGTTGTCCATATCAGGTTGATCCCTCGCTTAAACTTGAAGTTATGAAACCATTTGGTTTCCCTTCATGCATTATAGGACACCAAATGGTTTTACGTCAAATCCCAATATTCACCTGTTCAGCGTAACCCTTAGGTCAACAGACGACTAATCGGCTCAAAACAGAGACCTTGCCAGCATGGCGAACTAACTCAACCTCACTTTTAGGGTTGATCCGGGTAAGTCTTTTTCAGGAACGCGATCGATTCGCGAATCAGCTGCTTCAGCACCTCAACATCAATGTCCGCCACTTTATTGATGTACACACAGCCTTTCCCCGCCGTATGCTTGCCGAAATTCGTCAGCAGCTCCTCCCGATGATCATCGCCTGGCGCAAAATACAGGCTGATCTTCGCTTTTCGCGGCGAGAAACCTACAAACGGCGCATCTCCCTCGTGTCCGGAGGGGTAACGATAATGGTAGGAGCCAAAACCAATGATGCTCGGCCCCCACATTTTGGCCGCAAAACCGCTTGTTTCTTCGAAAATCTCCAGCAAACGATAAGCATCCTCCCGTTTTTTCGGTGAATCCACTTGCTCGATAAACTCCACCACGCTATGATCCGTTTCTTTGGTTTTTTGCTCGTACACGGGTTTAACTCCTTTCGAACACGCCTGTTATTATGACCATCTCTGCCAAGAATAAAAAAAGGCCGGTTATGATCAGCAATGTTATCTAATCATTCCCCGCCTAATCGAGCCAATTCCGTCTTTAAAGATCAGCATGCTCCCTCTGCCTTAAAGCCTCGTACATCAATACGGAAGCGGCCATTGCCGCATTCAGCGATTCGGCACGCCCCGGCATGGGAATACGGATGGCATCGTCCACGAGTGCCGCGACCTCAGGCGAGACGCCGCGTCCTTCGCTGCCGATGACGATCCAGCTTGTCTCTTTGAAGTCGTACTCGAAGCATGATCGCTGTCCTTCCAGCATGGTGGTCACCAATCTGGCTCCCCGTTCTCTGGCTTCCGGCAGGATGCTCAGCAGATCGCCCTCCAGCACCGGCAGATGGAACAGAGATCCCATGGTGGAGCGCAGTGTCTTGGGATTGTACAAATCCGCACAGCCTCGCCCAAGGACCACGCCGGCAGCCCCTACGGCATCGGCGCTTCGTATGATGGTTCCCACATTGCCAGGATCCTGGAGACCGTCGAGAACAACGACCAAACCGTTCTCGCGCAGGATCAGGTCCTGCCATTGCCGCACTTCCTTGCGAATGACGGCAAACACCTGCTGCGGCGACGGCGTATCGCTGACCTTCGATATGACGGCATGGGATACGCCGATCCATTCGGCACCTTGTCCTGTATCCGTAATATGACGAAGCTCTTGGGGGATGCCCTTGTCCACGTCATAAGCCACGCACTCGATGTCAGCGCCGGATGACAGGGCTTCCTGTACGAGATGGATGCCTTCCACCACATACTTGTTCTGCTTGTCCCGATGTTTTTTCTCCTGCAGCTGTGCCCAGCCCTTCACTCTGGCATTCTGCGGCGATAATATCTCCATTGTTAATCCATCCGTTCTTTTACATATATACTCATCAGAGCCCGGGTTCGGCCCGGTGGCCCGGTATCCGAAGCTGACGGCTCTATTTGGGATAGGCAAGCTCCAGCTTCGTTAAGTCGTTCTTATGTCCGACGATGACAAGCACATCGCCTTCCTCAATCCGATCATCCGGACTTGGCGAAATGTTCATGTCCGCATCGCTTCGAATCGCCATGACATTGCACCCGAATCGTGCGCGAATATCCAGCTCTCTCAAATTGTGGCCAATCAGCTCGCCTGTAGCCAGCATCTCCATAATGCTGTAGTCGTCCGACAAATCGATATAGTCCAGAATATTCGGCGACACCAGGTGGTGGGCAACCCGAAGCCCCATGTCCCGCTCTGGGAAAATCACCTTGTCCGCGCCGATTTTGTTAAGCACTTTTCCGTGCAGCTCATTCTTCGCTTTGACGATAATTGCCGGTACGCCAAGATCCTTCAGAATCAGCGTTGTCAAAATGCTGGATTGAATATCCTCCCCGATAGCCACGACAACCACATCAAAATTCCGAATGCCGAGCGCCCGGAGCGCCTCTTCATCGGTCGAATCCGCCGAAACGGCATGCGTGACCATGCTGGCAGTTTCCTGAATACGCTGTTCGCTCGCATCAACGGCTAATACGTCAAATCCCATGCTGCTCAATTCCTTGGCAACGCTTGTGCCAAAACGCCCCATACCGATTACTGCGTACTGCTTCTTAGCCATTTATATATCCCCCCACGAGCCTAGGTCGATCCTTAATCATCAATGATAACAGTATATCATACTGTCCAGAATACTTGAATGTAACTCCCCTGGAACGGGCACATTACACAATGACCCTTATATAACAAGGAGGAACATTTCGATGTCCATATTGTTAGATCTAAGGCAAGCCGTCATTCATAAAGTCCACAATCAGGACGAAGAAGAGCTGCGCTCCATGATCGAGGGTTCCGTTGACGGGCCTGAAGCCGCCCTGCCGGGACTCGGCGTGATGTTTGAAATGATGTGGAAAGACATGGATGCTGCCCAGCAAAATACCCTTGTCTCTTCCCTTCACGACCATTTGAAAACCGTAACGCCTGGCAATCTTCAGGGATAATCCCGCGCTCAACAAAAAGAACAATCCCCTCAGCCTTCAAGCTGAGGGGATTGTTCTTTATACTGCATATTTATGCCATCGCTTACGGAGCGGTCTCAAGAAACTGGGCGGTTGGATTCTTGTCTATGGCGGTTCTCATTGCATACTCATTTTCGAACAAGACAACATAGTTGTCCTTCTTGTCTTTCACCAGGGTCGAGTTAATCCGGAACTTGGACGGATCAATGTTGTCGTCCACGATCCAGCGGGCGAACTGATACGGCATCCGTTGCAGCTGCACATCGACGCCGTACTCCCCCTTCATCCGATACTCGAACACTTCGAACTGGAGCTGACCGACCACCCCGAGAATGGTCTCGTCGAAGCTAACGGTGCGGAATACCTGAATGGTCCCCTCTTCCGTCAATTGGTCAATCCCCTTCTGATACTGCTTATGCTTCAGCGCATTCTTCACGGTTACTTTGGCAAAGATCTCCGGGGAAAACGTCGGAAGCTCGTCGAATACAACCTCGCGTCCTTGGCTGAGTGAATCCCCGATCCGGAAAATCCCCGGGTCAAACAGACCGATAATATCGCCAGGGTATGCCTCCTGCACAATATCTCGATCCTGCGCCAAAAATTGCTGCGGCTGCGCCAGCTTGATTTCCTTGCCTACCCGCACATGCTTCACGCTCATACCGCGTTCGAACTTGCCCGATACGATTCGAAGGAAAGCGATGCGGTCCCGGTGAGCCGGATTCATGTTGGCTTGGATCTTAAATACGTAACCGGAGAATTTCTCATCGGTCGGTTCCACCACGCCTTCCGTACTGCGGCGGGGCTCCGGCTTCGGCGCAAGCTGGAGGAAGTTTTCAAGAAAGGTCTGGACGCCGAAATTGTTGATCGCACTGCCGAAAAATACAGGCGTTAACTGACCCTGCATTACTTTCTCCAGATCGAACGGGTCGCCGGCAACATCCAGCAGCTCCAGATCCTGACATAACTGGTCATGCAGATAATCGCCAGCCATTTCGCGGATGAGCGGATCTTCATACCCTTCGACCTTCTGCACTTTAATCGTGGAATGGTCGTCCCCTTGGAACAATTCCACCTGATTCTTCACCCGGTCGTACACGCCGCACAGGTCGCGACCGGAACCGATCGGCCAATTCATCGGTACGGAGCGGATGCCCAGCACCTGCTCAAGCTCCTCCATCAGGTCAAACGGACTGCGTCCTTCGCGGTCGAGTTTGTTGATGAAGGTGAAGATCGGAATGCCCCGCTTCGCGCAGACCTGAAACAGCTTGATGGTCTGGGCCTCGACCCCTTTGGCTACGTCAATCAACATTACGGCGCTGTCGGCAGCCGTCAACGTACGATAGGTATCCTCACTGAAGTCTTGGTGACCCGGCGTATCCAATATATTAATCCGATGCCCTAAATAATCAAATTGCATCACGGACGACGTGACGGAGATTCCCCGCTGCTTCTCGATCTCCATCCAGTCACTCGTTGCATGCTTGCTCGCTTTACGAGCTTTAACCGATCCGGCGAGACGAATGGCGCCCCCGAACAAGAGCAGCTTCTCGGTCAGCGTCGTCTTACCGGCGTCAGGGTGGGAAATAATCGCGAACGTGCGACGCTTATCCACTTCCTGCTGCAGTTCATCTATTAGCTTTGCCATTTCACTTATCCCTTCGTAACTAAAGTCATGTATATCATTGTACCACAATTCATACGCAAATCATCCCCATGCGCCGTGCGCATGAGGATGATTTTTATCGCATAAATTTTAGTCAATCTTCTATTTTTTCAACCACACGACGTTATCCTCAAGCTGACCGTTAACCGGCCACCAGTGGAAGCCGTCTTCCTTCAGCAGCTCATCCGCTTTGTCAGGTCCCCAGGAGCCGGCAGGATACGATTCCAGCTCTCCTTGGTTCTCTCTCCACGCGCTAGCGATGCGATCCACAAAGGACCAAGCGGAAGCGACCTCGTCCCAACGCGTAAAGTAGGTGGAATCCCCGCGGGCAGCATCATGCAGCAGACGCTCATACGCTTCTGGAGAGTTGATGCCCACGATACAGCTTTGGCAGAAGTCCATCGCAACCGGAGCGATCTCGGACTCGGAGCCAGGCTTCTTCGCGTTGATCTTTACGTAGATGCCTTCCATCGGGTTGACCCGGATAACGAGCAGGTTAGGCTCCAGGGAATGCTTCTGACCCAAGTATACGTTGGTTGGCATCCGTTTGAACTCTACGACCACCTCGGTCGTCTTAACCGGAAGTCGTTTGCCCGTGCGGATATAGAACGGTACGCCCGCCCAGCGGAAATTATCCACGAAGACTCTGGCCGCAAAATAAGTTTCCGTATTGGATTCCGGATTCACCTTATCCTCTTCACGGTAAGCTGGCAGATCTTTGCCGCCTGCGGAACCGCTCGTATACTGACCGCGAACCACGTTGTTCTTGACTTCTTCGTTTGAGGCATATGGACGCAGGGAGCGAAGCACCTTCACCTTCTCGTCGCGAATATCTTCTGCGAGCAGACGGCTAGGCGGCTCCATGGCAATCATGGTCAGCAGCTGCAGCATATGGTTTTGCCCCATATCCCTGAGTGCGCCCGCATGGTCGTAATAACCTCCCCGCTCCTCGACGCCAACCGTTTCACCAAGCGTAATTTGGATGTTGGCAATATGCTTGTTATTCCACAGCGGCTCGAAGAAAGCATTCGCAAAACGGATAACCTCGATGTTCTGCACCATTTCCTTCCCGAGGTAATGGTCGATCCGATAGATCTCCTCTTCCTTGAACACTTTACGGATCTCTTCGTTCAGCTTGGCAGCGGACTCCAGATCGTAGCCGAACGGCTTCTCGATCACAAGACGGTTCCAGCCCTCTCCGTCAAGCATGCCGCCCTTCATCAGGTTGAACGATACGCTGCCGAACAATTCCGGTGCAAGCGCGAGATAGAACAAGCGGTTGCCCGGTATATTAAATTTCGTTTCCAATTGCTCCGTTTGTTCGCGGAGCTCACGGAAACCGTCAATATTGTTGATATCTAAAGATTTATATTCAAAATGCTGTGCAAATGCATTCCATTCACTATCCTGTTCCGAACGATATCGGCAGAATTCCTGAATCGAACGATACACGTCCTCCCGAAACTCCTCCTGGGTGCGCGGACGCCGCGCCACGCCGATTACAGCAAAATCCTCATCCAGTTTTCCTTCACGATAAAGACTGTAGATCGCCGGAAACAACTTACGTCTTGCCAAATCACCAGTCGCTCCAAAGATGAAAAATACAGCTCCCGGTGTCTTCATTGTATCTAGATTTTGATTTTCAGCCATGGCTCCTCATTCTTTCTATGAATTATAGTGTATTTTTATGCATCGGCACTTAACTCGATGTGATGACATTTTAGCATATTCATTTCAAGTATGCTATCTCATTCCGTATTTTTTCATCGGAGTTTCAGATATTATTTTCAATATTCTATTGTAATGACGGGAAATCCGATCGTTATTCTACTTCTTTTCTTCACCGAATCTTCATGCACCGCGATCTGCATATGAATCGGCGTGTCGCCGCTCTTCACAAAAGTCCCCAGCGAAGGCGCCTCATAGGATCGGCTGATCGTTGTAACATCCGCATAATCCTCAACGGAACGAAACGGAAGCTTTCGGGCTACGGCCTCTTCTACTTGGGCCATCGTTCCATCCACGCCGCCTGATTTCGTTGCATATCCTTGAATGGACGCATTCCACGTATTCGGTATGCCTGCTTGCTCCATCCGTACTTGAACATGCTGCTGAAGGCTCATCATTTCCCGGACCTGCGCTGCCGCCTCTCCGACAAGCATGACTCTGACATAACTATGGCCTTGCTTCGTGAGGGCCCAATCCAAATGCACGGAGACGCCCGATCGATCGCCTTCCGCTTGGAATACGTCATTTCCTTGAAGCACGTTTGCGGTAATGTCGGAAATCCCCATTGCACGAGCCAATTCTTCGGCTGCTGTCTTAGCTTGATCCTTAGAAATCGAATTTATCATTTCGCCTTGAATTTTTACCGTGAGGAGTGCGGAAGGATCCATATGTTCCTGTCCAAGGGCTGCAAGAAGCTCCAAATTGCTTTCGGCTGTGGTTCCTGCTTCCGATGCTCCATTCGCCGTTCCCTTCCAAGCTGACGCCTCTGCCGTTTGCGGAACCGATTCCTCCCCATTGCGTTCCGTTGTTCCCGCAAAACCCGCCATCATCCCTGCTGCCCCGCACAGCAACAACATCATCACAATCAGCTGTAAACGTATCTTCCGCATCGTCAGCCACGCCTCCTCGTACGAATCTATCAATCTAGTAAAAGGATGGCCGTCTCACTAAAGATTTATACCTCGCCATTGAAAATGATCCCGTTACCCTACCGTTGTAAAGAGACCTCCATAACAAAAAAGCCTCCCGATTGGGGAGTCTTTAAGCCTGCCTCTCATTATTTACATGGATATGTTGATACCCTACGATCGCATCACGGATCTGTTTAGAACCGCGCTCAGCATCTCGGAACTGTTTATTTTACGTTCATAAGCATAAAAAAAGAGCCGGCACTTCTTACTCCGCCAGCCCATTTTTATAAGCGTAGATGGCAGCTTGGGTTCGATCCTCTACCCCCAGCTTACCCAAAATATTAGTCACGTGAAACTTCACGGTTTTGATGCCTATAATCAAATCATCGGCAATGTCCTGATTGGATTTGCCCTGTGCCAGCAATCGCAGCACTTCCATCTCCCGGTCCGTCAGGTCATTATGCGCGGGCGCTTCATTTTGCGGATGGCGGAAACGATTCATCATCTTCGAAGCGACCTGAGACTCCAGAACCGACTGCCCCCGTGCGGCGGCACGTATAGCATCGGCGACCTCGGAAGCCCGGGAGGTCTTCAGCAGATAGCTGAATGCGCCTGCTTCAATGACCGGATACATCTTTTCATCGTCCAGATAGCTGGTCAGTACGATCACCTTAAGATTCGGAAATTGTTTCATCAGCTCCCGCGTGGTCTCAATGCCGTCCATCCCATCCATGACCAGATCCATCAGCACCACGTCAGGATGATATTCCTGCGCCAGGCGTATGCCTTCCTCGCCGCTGCCCGCTTCACCTACCACCTCAATGCCGTCTTCGGTGCCAAGCACGGCAGCCAAGCCGATCCGCACCATCTCATGATCATCCACCAGCAGTACCTTAATCGGTGCTTCCATCTCCATCCCCCCGTTTGCGTTCTTCGTTTATGAGCGGCACGATAATCTCAATCCGCGTCCCTTTACCCGGGGCCGTGATGAATTGTAGCGAGCCGCCGATTTCCGTCACCCGTTCCTGCATGGTCGTAAGACCGTAGGAAGTCTGTTTCTTGTCGTCCAATTCGAACCCGACCCCGTCATCTCGCAGCATTACCCGAACGGTGTTCTGCCTGCGATGAATCCGGATGTCCATTTTTTCCGCCTTCGAGTGCCGAAGCGTATTCGACATGGCCTCCTGAATAATGCGAAACAGATGATTTTCGATCCCTTTAAGCAAATGTATGTCATCGTCCATCTCAAACGTAATTTCCATAGGCACTTTGATCCGCAATTCCGTGATCAAATCCCGCAGCCCTTGCTCCAGTGCTTTTCCTTCGAGATAAACCGGCCGCAGATGAAGGAGAAGCGCCCTCATCTCGGACTGTGCCACAGCCGACATTTCCTCAATCAGAGCCACCTGGCGCTGCGCTTTGTCAAAATCCTTATCCAGCGTCCTGCCCACAGCTGTTGCCGTCATCGAGATGGCAAACAGCTGCTGAGAAACCGCATCATGGAGCTCGCGCGCCAGACGCTGTCTCTCTTCCACGATCGCCGTAACCCTGGCCTGCTCGGCTAGCTGGGCATTGTTCGTGGATAACCGCTGCAGGGAAGACACCTGATCCTCCCACCGCTTGCTGATCTTCACCAGCTGTTCTCCAAGCCGGCCCACTTCGTCTTCGCCGATGTCCGGCATGACGTCCGTCAGACTCCCTTTTTCCCAGTTCACGAGTGTTTCCCTAACGAGATCGACCCGCCGTTTTACCCGGTATCCCTGGAAGAAGCCATAAATCGCTCCCAGCCCGATCGGCAGCAATACCAGGGTTATGCCTGCCTCGATCCGGTTCTTCCACGTCTCAAACGGTTGAAGATAACCATATGTATATAATAAATAAAGGACAACGAGCATGACAACCAATCCCAGAAGGGTCCCCTCACGCATACTTCGGGTAATGATATTTGCTTTCTTTTCCGTTTCCACGGGGCAACCCTCCTGAATGGTATACACAAAACAATACGTTTATTATGTCATTCTTATATTCAAATCTCCGCCTAAATAAGAAACGATAAATTTCACTTTATATTCGCTGGTCTCATAATTGGGCGATTGATATTTCACTCGGTTCAATATGCCGGTTTCCTTCCGGTCGTCCATATGAATCGATCCAAACAAGATGAATGCTTCGATCTCCACCCCGTAATAGTCCGGGATCATCAGATCGATATCACCGAGCATTCCGTGGAACATGAGCACCGTTTGGCGTTCTTCGGGAAGCGCCAGGGACAGATCCACATCCGCTTCCCCGAGCACATGCCACACGCTCAAGCTGCGCATCACCCAGGGTGCTCGGTCCCAGTCAAAGTTGGACATAAAGTTCTGCTTCTGAATATATCTGGTCGTGGTATGGGCCCGTTTGGACTTGCCGTAGAAAATACCCAGCGATATCAAACTGACGCCAATAATCAACATAAGATGCTCGAGCAGCAGCAGCACGGCTCCGACGCCGAGCAGAATGTACCCCTTCTTCACATGGCCTTGCCTGATCTGAAGGACGCCCGCGAAGATGAGCAACAGGGCGACAATGGTGAAGAAACCAAACCATCGGCCGAAAAGCATAATAAAACCCAAGCTGATTAAACCTACTGCTATCCAGCGGTTTCTGTCCATGTCGCACCTCCTTGATGACCAAGATATAAGCTCGGAAAAGCCATATCAGTGAGATGTTCCCCACTGTATGGCTTTGCCTGTACTATACGACAATCTCATTCGTATAGCATATCATATGAACACGGTATTCGAATACGCTTTGTTCTTATTTTGCTGACTTGCTAAGGAATTACTCGGATTTCGAGGATTTCCCCATTTTGTTTTTCAACGCTTGCAGCTGCTCATCCACCTTCAGTTGCTTCTCAGCATCCACTGGACTTGTGTATGCTGCGTTGTTAGGGCGGTACGGTGCGCGAAGCACATCAGCTTCAGCTTCCATTTGCATGATTTTTTCTTCCATGCGGTGGAAGCCCATCGAAGCACTGCCGCTTTCAATGGTATGCAGGCTGCTCACTTGAGACATTTGCTTCTTCGCTTTCGCCATTTGGGCGCGAGCTACAAGCTCATTGCGCTTGTTGCGCATTTTGTAGAACTCGTCTTTCATTTCATGCAGCTGAGCAACAAGCTCTTTCGCTTGAGCCTCGGATTGCAGGTGCAGTTCCACGTACTCGGTTTCTTTTTGATCGAAATAGATCTTTTCTTCAAGCAGCTTGCGAGCCACTTCTTCTTGACCGTTTTTCAGAGCCAATTCCGCCTGAGCTTCACGTTGTGCCGCCATCTTCACAGCCTCATCGACGCGCTGCTTCATGCGACGCTCATTTGCCATTTGCTTCGCAACCGTTACCTCTGCTTCATGAATTTCTGCCTCCATGTCGCGCAGGTACTGGTTCAGCATTACGATCGGATCCTCCACTTTATCCAGCAGCTCGTTCACCGATGCTTTCGTCATATCCTTGATTCTTTTAAATACTCCCATGTTATTTATCTCCCTTCTCATAGTTCGAAAGTTTTTTCTTCAATTCTTCGATTTCTTTTTGCATGGCTTTTCTTTCAATATCCTTCATCATCGCATCCAGATCGGAATCGGTGGACGCGTTCGTTCTTGTGCCGTTGGGACGATCATATTTAGGACCAAAGCTTCCATGCTCATTAGGATTAGGATAGCCTTGATGACGTCCATAAGCATCATTGTAGCTGTTGTAGCCTGGCCCCGGGCCCGGATGGTCGTTATAACGGTATCCGCCGCCATGTCTTCCTTGCGGTCCGTACGGATCGTGATAATACGGCTCTTTAGGAACGACGAGGCTTGCAATTAGATAGATCAACAGCGTTGTACCGCCTGTAAAAAAGATACTGACTACAAATATGATTCTAAGTAGGGTAGATTCGACTCCGAAATGATCGGATATACCGCCGATCAACCCTGTGAACATCTTGTCTCGGGTGGAACGGTACAATCTTGTCATGGTTACTCCTTTCCGCTGTTATTCAGCTTTTGCTTCAAGCGGGCAAGTTCCTTTTCCAATACCGTGGAGACGGATTCTCCAGCCTGATCCAAGTATTCCTGCCCCATGCGGCGTAAATCACGAAGGCTTCTGGCTTCCAGTTCCCAGTCGCTGATACGGTCCTCGAGGCGATTGAACATCTTCGGTACATCATGACCCCCGCCATAGGATCCCGTACGTTCATTCATTTTTTGCTGAAGACGAAGGGTTTCCACTCGGGCAACATAATACTGTCGTTTGCTGTAGACCGTCTGATATTCCATTCGCAGCTCACCGAGCTGCTCCTCGATTTCTTTCAACGACTCCAGGCTTGAGGATAACAGGCCTTGATACTGTTCAATCTTTTCCTCATAAATCAGCTTCTCCTGCAAAGCCAGCTTGGCAAGATGCTCTTCGCCGGCCTTCAAGGCAAGCAGTGCCTGCTCTTCGCGTTTAAATCGCATGGTTTCCGCTTGATCCACCTGCTGTTTCAGCTGTCTGGAATGTACTTGGCATTGCTGCTGCAGCTTCTCGGCCTCAGCAATGTCCTGTCTGGTTGAATGTAGGAACTGGTCGATCAATCGAACCGGATCCTGGCTCTGCTCGAGCTTTTCATTCAATGTTGCTACGGTTATGTCTCTTATCCGCCGGAAAACACTCATATCGGCTTAGCCCTCCTCATCTATCATGATCTGATCTGTTGTTGATGCAGGTTATATAATGTAGTGGTTCCTTATCAATAACGGGGTCTTCCATTCTTCAATCGGGACACTCCGTAGATGATTAAGATAACACCAAGGATCGGACCGATCAGCCAAGACAGTTTACCCATCAACCAGATGATGCCGATACCGAGAATGATCCATCCCATCAAGGTATTGCCTCTTCGAATTCCGTAATATCCCAAAGCAACCATCAATATCGGAATTAGAAGACTGAACAACCATCCAAGCAGAGGACCGAATACTCCCAGAAGAACCAAGATCCCTAAACCAATCAACAGGATACTCATTCCATTGCCTTTTGAATTCCTCATTTATACACCGCCTTTCTGTTGTTTGATCGTTGTTTCATTTGTTCAACCTTATGACTCTATTCTAGGTAATTTCGAGTTTGACTAAAACGGCCTGTGGACGGTTTTTGGACCTAGACCTAAGGCGGGGCTTCCTATAGACCTACGTCCAACCTCTGGACTGGTCTGCAGTTTTCGCGTTATATCCTTGAACGAACACCCTCTTGCTACCAGTATCACTAATTGAAGGAACATCGATCTACAGGAGAACGATCTTCAGCAGCCGTGATTGGGAGTAGACTTGTCGTGTGGATGCTTCGATGGAGAGACAACAAAAAAAGGAATGCAGACGTTGATCGTCTACATTCCTTTTGATTGATGCCGGTGAAGGGACTCGAACCCCCACGGTTTCCCTCACGATTTTGAGTCGCGCGCGTCTGCCAATTCCGCCACACCGGCTTACACAATGGCGTGCCCTAAGAGATTCGAACTCCTGACCTTTTGATTCGTAGTCAAACGCTCTATCCAGCTGAGCTAAGGGCACATATGGTTGTTATGGAGGCGCCACCCAGATTCGAACTGGGGATAAAGCTTTTGCAGAGCTGTGCCTTACCACTTGGCTATGGCGCCAGAAATAAAAATGGAGCGGACGACGGGAATCGAACCCGCGACCCTCGCCTTGGCAAGGCGATGCTCTACCGCTGAGCCACGTCCGCAAACATAAAATCAATGGCTGGGGATATAGGATTCGAACCTATGCATGACGGAGTCAAAGTCCGTTGCCTTACCGCTTGGCTAATCCCCAATATGATTTTGTAATATGGGGCGATCGAGGGGAATTGAACCCCCGAGTGCCGGAGCCACAATCCGGTGCGTTAACCACTTCGCCACGACCGCCATATTGTACTATAAATTGATTCGATTGGCAGGGGCAGCAGGAATTGAACCCACACTAACGGTTTTGGAGACCGCTGTTCTACCTTTAAACTATGCCCCTAAAAACTGGTGGAGGATGATGGATTCGAACCACCGAACTCGAAGAGAGCAGATTTACAGTCTGCCGTGTTTAGCCACTTCACTAATCCTCCAGAATGGTGCCGGCGAGAGGACTTGAACCCCCAACCTACTGATTACAAGTCAGTTGCTCTACCAATTGAGCTACACCGGCGTATAAAATTATAAAAGGTACATGGTGGCTCGGGACGGAATCGAACCGCCGACACGAGGATTTTCAGTCCTCTGCTCTACCGACTGAGCTACCGAGCCATAGAGCTCATTGCGGACTTTGACGAAACCCATATCGGATACGCATCTCATCCCAAAGTCATCTATGAAGCTTGTGAAAATGGCGGAACTGACGGGATTCGAACCCGCGATCTCCTGCGTGACAGGCAGGCATGTTAGGCCTCTACACCACAGTTCCACGAGGCACTATCGCTATTGCGATATAAATTGGTTGCGGGGGCAGGATTTGAACCTACGACCTTCGGGTTATGAGCCCGACGAGCTACCGAACTGCTCCACCCCGCGTCATTAAAAGGGTTGCTGCAATGGTGAAAATCATGGTGGAGGCTGAGGGGATCGAACCCCCGACCCTCTGCTTGTAAGGCAGATGCTCTCCCAGCTGAGCTAAGCCTCCGTAACAAAGCGACTTTTATCATATCAAAACCAGATATAAGAAGCAAGTGTTTTTTAAAGAAAATGGTGACCCGTAGGGGATACTCTCACTTCGTTCGAGACTGCGAAGACTATGCTTACGAAGTTATCCTCCGACGAACCGACGGGATTCTCATCCCCTAATGCTTAAAGAAAGTGGTGACCCGTAGGGGATTCGAACCCCTGTTACCTCCGTGAAAGGGAGGTGTCTTAACCCCTTGACCAACGGGCC